>NZ_CP138858.1:2755000-3412267 GCF_033878955.1 Coraliomargarita algicola | reverse complement strand
ACAACCGCTTAACGCGCTGAGCACATGCTCGATGGTGTGCACTTTGGCGTGACCATCCGCGATGGTGGTGCTGCGCACAAGATCGTCCACGAGGTCAATGAGTGGCTTAAGTTCCGGTTTGCCGAAGAGGTCGATCCGGCGAAAGACCACGCCAGTATTTTCTGGAGCTGGTTTGAGCGTCAAGTTGACTTCTTCGCCTGTATGCAGAGATTTGCCCTTGATGGAAACTTCCCTCAGTATGGTGCGTTGTTTCATAAAAAATGGATTATTCGGAGTGCCAAGCAGTCAAACCGCTGGTCTGTAAAAAACGTGTGAGCCTAAGCTCGGTGACAATTATGTAAAGCTTGGGTTTTCGGAGCTAGAGGAGTGTATTGATGTTGATCACGGTCATGCCCGCATTACGAGCGGCTTGCATGCCCAACTCAGTGTCTTCAAATGCATGGCACCGCTTCGGATCGACCCCGATCAACTCGGCCGCTCTCAGGTAGGTATCGGGGGCAGGCTTGGGGTACTCCACATCATCCGCCCCCACCACAGCTCCAAACCAATCGTAAATACCGAGCGCCTTAAGGATCTTCTCCGCCACCCACTTCGGGCTGCCAGTGGCAATCGCCATGGGGATGTGCTCGCGATGAAACTCCGCGATCGCTTTAACCGGCAATATCGGCTGCACGTCTTTCAGCAGCTCCAGAAAAAGCTCTTCTTTGGCCTCTGCGACCGCATCCGCATCCACTGTCTTGCCCTGCTCCTTGGCCAGCATATCGACAATCACCCCGGCAGGCACCCCGCCGAGGGCATAAAAGCGCTCTTCTGGGAAAACAATGCCGTGCATAGCCATCGAGCGCGACCAGGCGGTGAAGTGCGTAGGCATCGTATCCGCCAGCGTGCCATCCATATCGAAAACGAGGCCGTCGTAGTTATCGTGTAAATTGATCATATTATCTCCCGGAAAAGTGTTTGCCCCAGCACAGAAGACTGGAGCCGCCAGTCAGTCAACGTCCGATGGAGCGTCTGCGAATCCGGCTATTTAACGTTGCGGCCTCCACTGACTTCGAAATCCTAGCAACTAGGCTTCCATTTACCACCGACCCACCATGCTTCGCTCACTTCGTAACGCATTTATTACTGGCATCATCGTCGTCCTCCCACTGGGCGTCACGATTATCGTCATTAACTTCCTCCTCGAACGTCTCGGCACCCCAGCGAGTAATTTCTTCTTTTGGTACCTGGATCCAGAGTGGCGCAGTAAGCCGATCATCGAGTTTGGCCTTGAAGCCATCTCGGTCCTAGTCGTGTTTTTATTGATCACCCTGCTGGGCTACGGCTCTCGTTTCGTGATCGGGCGCATCATCCTAAGCGGCCTTGAGCGCCTACTGGATCAGGTGCCCTTCATCAATGCAGTCTATCGTACGGTCAAGCAGATCGTCGACACTTTCGGGCAGCAGAAAAAAGCCGTCTTCCAAGAGGTGGTCTTAATCGAATACCCGCGCAAGCGTTGCTATGTGCTGGGCTTCCTCACCAGCTCCGCCCGAGGTGAAACCCAGGAAGTCACCGGGGAACACATCGTCAATATATTCGTGCCCACCACCCCCAACCCGACCAGCGGCTTCCTACTAATGTTACCGGAAGAAGATGTCATCCATCTGAGCATGAGCATTACCGACGGCATGAAACTGATCATCTCCGGCGGCGCACTGGTCCCCAACCCCAAAACGGGCGAGAGCGTCCAAATCGAAAACCCCAGACAGGTGAAGGGCCAAGCCCCGGTCGACCATGGCTGAACATGAAGAAGCTCTGGTGCTCAAAACGGAGCCCTCCGGCGAATCCTTTCTCAAACTCCATCTACTGACTGCGGAGAGCGGGGTCTTTCTGTGCCTGAAACGACTCTCCAAGAAGAAGCACACATCCACCACCCCGGATCTCTTCGATCAAGCAGCCATCATACTGGAAAGCTCGCAACAGGGCACCATGCGCTTCGTAAAGGAGTATCAACTCACACAGCGACGCGAACAGATCGGACAAAGCTACCACAGCCTGCGCAATGCATCGCGCCTGAGCCAATTGCTCGTCGCGAACGCCTCCCACATGCCAGAGTCTGAGCGATTATTTGTATTAACCGCGCGCGCCTTAGACGCATTTGCTCAAGACAAAGCCCCCGAAGTCGTGCTACTGAAAAGCCTCTACCTACTACTCAAAGACGAGGGCTACCCCGTACGCGAATCCTGGTGGCCCACCCTCCACGCCGACTTACGGCAGTCCGCTCGCACACTCCTGAGCCAGCCCGCACCCGCCCGCCTCGAACCAACGGCGAAAAAAGTCTGCGAACGTATCGAACAACACCTCAGCTTATGGATGCGACACCATACGGACCTAATCATACCTGATTGAAATTTGCCATTGTGCGTCCCGACACATAGCGGTTAATAATCATCACTGCCCCCCCAAATAACCATAGCTACCTACATGAAGTATTTCTTTTTAATCTGCCTGAACTGTCTAGCACTCGGCCTCAGCGCACACGCATTAAGCAAAGGCATGAGCGTCCAAGCAGTCGAAGCAGAAATCGGCAAACCCATCTCTAGTATGGAGATCGCAGATCGATCGATCCTCATATACGCAGACCAGCGCAAACTAGAGTTCAAGGCCGGCAAACTAGTTAGCGAAAACGGAGTCGAGCTCAAGGCCCCTGCCGCCAGTCTACTCAACACCCAAAGCACCGCTGAGCTGAAAATCGACATTCCTGTCATTCGCAACGACATGACCATAACGGAAAGCATTCAAGTCGAAGAAAATAACGCAGAGAAACTCAACGAGCTCTATAACTTCAACGAAATCAATGACAGTCTCGACGCAGCTCTCGAGAACTACGAGCACGCATCACACACGCGGCACGGGAATCAAGCACGCGACCACATGCGTGACGTACTGATTGGTTTCATACTGGAAGTCGTGCTCACCTGCATTGTGCTACAGATCGCCTTCAGCCTGAGCGGTTTCCCCTGCCTATTTTACCAAATTGCTTCACTCAGCTTAGCGGTGGCAGTCATAGGCGCAGGCCTGGAATACTTACTCTACATCGGCCTATTGAACCCCATCCGCATCGGCCTCAGCTTCCTGCTACTACTCATTCTCATACGGCAACTCACCGATGTGCGTGAATGGGCCACCGCTATCCGCATTGCCGTGCTGGCCCGCTCCATCTCGATCGCATTGATGTGGCTCTCCTTCGCCGGCCTGATGATGCTGTTCGGCCTCTGACTTCTGAATTAAGGCTGAGCCCCAAAGCGCCATGGCAACCGCTCTAAGCGGGTCGTAAACTTACAGCGGAAAGCGGATGGTAAAAGTCGAGCCATTCCCCCATTCACTCACGACATCAATTTCCGCACCATGCGCATCGACTATGGCCTTCGTGATCGCAAGCCCGAGCCCAGTGCTATTCTGCTCATCCGAGCGTTCTTTGCTGACGCGATAAAAGCGGTCAAACAGGTGCGGCAATTTCTCCCGCCGAATGCCCATGCCTGTATCACGAACCTCAAACACCGCAGCTCCAGGTTCGGAATAGGTCCTGACATACACATAGCCGCCGGCGTTCACATACTTGATCGCATTACTGATCAAATTGATCCCGACCTGATGCATCCGATCAAAGTCCATGTCCACTCTTGCAGGCTGCAAGTCCACATCGAGCTCGATCTGTTTCTCCTCCGCCAATGCACTGAGTAATTGCACACAGCTTTCAGCCACAGCTGCAAGATCTCCGGGACTTCGGATCACCCTAAACTCGCCCGAATCCATGCGTGCCAACTCCAGCAAGGACTCCACCAAGCGGCGAACATGCTGCGCCGATGCCTCACAAGTCTTCAATGCTTCCCGGTATTTCTCAGGACTACGTTCGCGCATGAGCGCAAACTGACACTTCGCCAAAATCACCGAAATCGGCGTGCGCAACTCGTGCGAGGCATCGGCCGTAAAGCGCACCTGTTGATCAAAAGAAGATTCCAACTTAGCAAAAGTCTCATTCAGCACAGCCACCATCTGCCCAAGCTCGGAGTCCATATCACTCGCATCAATACGCTGCGACAAATCCCCCTGGGAAATCCCCGCAGCCGTCCGGGTTACAGAGTTGATGGGCTCTAGAGAGCGCCCGACTAAAAACCAACCAATTACAAAACCAAGCACGACGACGATCACACCACCACCCACCAACTGCCAGCGCAATACAGCTAAACGCTCATCAATCTGACTCGCAGAAGCTCCCAAAATCACCACATCGCGACGCGGGCCATAGTGAACACACTCTCGATTCGTCCCCACCACACGGATCGCAGAATTCAGCATACGAGTGCGCGTCGTCGGCTCTGGATACTCCACCGACTCGGGCGCATTCGGCGTCTTATAAACGATCGAACCATCCCGGCTCATCGACACCACATACCACCCTTGGGCGATGATGCCCTCAGAGGCACGATCGCGCCAAGCCCACAGTGCTTCCGGATCATCGTCAGAGGGCGCATAACCATGCGGCCCCGGACCATAGGAGTCCCTCCCATTTTCACCCGGAGGCGGCCCTCGTCGTATGCTACTCCCCGGCCCCCCAGTGCCATAGCGTGGCATCAGCGAAGTGATCGACTGCATCAAGTTCGCGTCAAATTCTCGCACGAAAATCTCTTTTTCGTGCACATAAAATGCCGTCAAAAGCCCTAACATGAGTAATGACAATAATAACGTATGCCAGACCTGAATACGGCTGCGTATGGAATGCAGAATCATGCAGCGGACTCGTTCTTTACAATATAACCGTGTCCACGCATGGTCCGTATAAAGTCCTTACCAAGCTTCTGACGTAGTTTGTAAATATACACATCGAGCATATTTGACAGACTATCCTCATTCTCATCGAAGAGGTGATCGTAAATGTACTGGCGCGTCACCACCTCACCAACTTTGCGAAAGAATAGCTCGACGAGCGCATACTCACGAGCCGTCAACTCGACCAGCTCCCCCTCTTTCCGCACCTCACGTGCGGCTGTGTCGATCGAGATCGCTCCAATCTTCAACTGGCTGCTACTCTGCCCCACACTACGGCGAGCGATCGCCCGCGTGCGTGCCAGCATCTCGGCTAGGTCAAAAGGCTTGGGCAGGTAGTCGTCCGCACCATGGTCCAGACCTTTAATGCGGTCTTCGACACCATCGCGCGCAGTCAGCATCATAACGGGCACCTGTTTGTGCTTACGGATCACCTGCAACACCTGCCAGCCATCCAACTTAGGCAACATAATATCGAGTAAGACCGCATCATAGTCCCAGTGAAGCGCCTTATAGAGGCCCTCTTCGCCGTCCGCACTTGAATCGACTGCGTAGCCTTCTTCACGCAGGGTCTCTACGATCGTTTCGCACAACTCCGCTTCGTCTTCTATGACTAATACACGCATACGATCGACATTAATGTCTTCTCTCAAGAATTTGGCAATCTGTAACATAGCAAACAAATCGTTAAAACATAGGGGCAGGGTGCATGCCTTGAGAGTGCCCCGGTCCGGGCGGGTGCGGCCCCTCGCGTCCAGGCTCCCCGGATCGTCGCAGCGGAGGCTCTTCGAAGCTCATCGGCTCAGGACGATAGCGACGGCCATCTGCAGACACTAAGTTTGGATAGGCATCGCGGGCCGACTCCACGGCATTCGCCCGCAACACCGCACCGCCACGCACGCAACGCAGATAATTTTCGACGCGTTGCGCATCCCGGGCCATGCCCCAGTCCGCCCGTGCCCAGCTTGGGGTCGCTGCGCTGCGCGCCTGCGCCATGCACATCCAGAGTGCGCCCATGCATCTGGCCGATACCGCGACCGAAACAAACATACACGGCTTGCCGCGCGTTGGGACCGTCCAGATGAGTGGTCGACGTCCAGAAAAACGGATAGTCCGTCTCCCCGGCTTCATTGCGAATGGCAGTGACTTCAAAGATCGGATCAATCGCCGCGGAATTCGTAGTATCCGGCGAGCGACGATAGTCCACGATCGAGAGTAACTCCTTCGCGTTGGGAACCCGCCAGTCCGAATGTCCACCCGCTTGCAGGCGATCTGCATATTCCAGAGCATCCTCCCAGTTCATGCCTCGCCCACTATCGGCCTGCATCCATGTTAACCCTGTGGCACGATCCGTGACCGTGCCGTCGTCATTCTCAACAAAATCATTCTTTGTATAATCCGCACGCCCTCGCACATAGCGCACGTAAAATTTCTTAGCGCTGCCCCGTCGTGGATCGTTGAGCGGGTAGCATTTGATCCGCCCATCTGCAAAATTCACACCGAACAAGCCCGCTTGACGACCAAAGATCGGGCTTACGTTGACTGTCGCACTCAACCACTGCGCATCAATAAACCGCTCACCCTGCGCGACATCACCATAACGAAATTCAAAATAGTCCGTATTAATATAGGGGATCGATGTCGCAGGCACTTCACTCATACCGCCACGCATCATCAATCCTGTCACACCCCGAAAATCGATCAGACTATACAGCTCCTTCACATTGGGCACGCGCCAGTCATCATGCCCACCGAGCGTCATATCTTTCGCGACTTGCTTCGCTTCATCCAAACTCAGCTTATTCGGATCCGTGGCTTGAGACCACATCAGCCCCGTCACCAAATCCGTGACCGTGCCATCGCCGTTATCCCGATAACTTGGCTGCACGCCTTGATACTGCGCATCCTGCCCAAAGTAAGCAGCTCCCTCACGGGGCGCACGAATCGGCTCGCCGATGTCATAGCAAAGGTTTTGCCCCGTATCGACGACAGGCGACGGCGGCCATTCGCCCCACAGCAACAGCGGCACGGCACACGCAATCGAGCAAAGTTGTAGGAAATCTTTTAACATAGAGCGAATCATAGCGAATCCAACATGAACATGAGATGAATCAATTGGAGCGGTCCAAAGTTCGAATCACGCGTGAAATAAAATTACGTGCGAGCTGAGTTTTCAGAACCGATAGTCCAAGCCTACTGTGAAGCTACGTTGCCGTTCGGGGCGATTGGTGAAGTAGACTTCATTCAACAAATTGTCGATTCGTGCATTGAGATTCAATCCATCCATAATGCGATAGCGCATACTCAAGTCGAATACGAGTTGTTCTGAGATGGTTTGGATGGTATCGCGCGTATCAGCGTTATCAATCCGTTCAAATACATGGCTCTGATAACGAGCCCCCAGAGCGGCTTCCAGTGATGGGTGAATCCGATATCGCAGATTGCCGCTGGCACGCCATTCGGGCACCCCGGGATAACGATTCCCTACAACAGTGGGATCTGCCGCATAATCACGGATCTTAGAATCCATATAACTGAGACTAAAAGCACCTGACAGCTCTCGAATGAAGAGATGACGGCGTTGAATCGAAAGCTCGACACCAATCGTTTCGACACGATCAATATTATTGTAGGAGCGGCTACTCGGCGGAGGTGGTGCCCCGCCCGGTGGAGGTGGTCCCGGTGGAGGCGGCATGGCTTCGATAAACTGCGATAAGATGGCATCGGACACTTCGTTGTAAAACACCGTGCCACGCACATTCCCATGCTCTATTTCACGTATCCAAGAGAGCTCGACGCTGTCGCTGCGCTCGGGTGCGAGCTCGGGGTTGCTCAGGATAATTTCATCCGTGAGTTCATCACGAGTAGTTTGAAATAATTCAAGAACGAGCGGGAAGCGATAGGCCCGGGCGGCATTGAGCTGAAGTGAGTTTGTATCATCAATCTGAATATGGAGGCTAAGTTTCGGGGACCACTCAGTCACAGAACGCCCATCGAAATCATTGCGAGCCGACGGGCTTTCACTGAAGCCGTCCGAGGCAGACCAATCGTCGACCCGCAGTCCTCCGGTGAGCTGTAAGGAAGGCCCGATCTGCCAGCTTAATTCACCAAAAGCGGAGTGGAGTTCAGTCTCACCGCCCCGCTTCGAACTCAAGGCGGCATGATCCCCCTGCTTCCAATCAGTCGACGCATATTCACGATCCTCAAAGCCGGCCTGATTCCATTCGTAGCCAGCAAGGAAGGCAAGCGACGCATGCCCGAGAAAGTCGTCTCGCATGACTTTGGCTTTACCGTACAGCCAGTATTTGTGTGGTGTCTCCGTGACACTGCCGCTCCCGTCGTAGCTAGGGTCGGCTGAGTTTTGATTGGAGCGCAAACGACGCTCATCTAAAGTATGAAAGGCACTCAAGACCAGATCGTACTTCCAATCGGAAGGAAGTTCACCACGCACGCCGATACCGTTTAGAATTTCATCACGCACAAGCTTCTGTTCGCCAAAAGCTCGCGAAGAGAGCATAACAGTTTTGCCATCCTGAGTGACATTGCCGCCCCAGATCGGATCGCCGCTGGCATCACGAAGGTAATTTTCGACCGCATCGAGATCGGTGTCTCTGGAAGAATAGCGACTGGTGAATCGTAAAGTCGTGTGCGCACTCAGGTCGTAAGTGGCCTTGATTCCGAAATTATCTTGAATCGTGGTGCTGACACCTGCGGAGCCGTAAGTCATACGCGCCTCCCCCTCAGGGTCGCTGTCCACATAGGCACCCTTAACAAGCGTCGACGTTGGCGGCGGCGGAGTGGTCCGGATATTAGTGGTTTGGAGGTAGCGATCAGGCTGCCCCTCATTTTCAAATCGGCTGGCGGAGATCGCAATGCCCCATTTGTCGATACGCTCCTGCAGCAATACTTCAGCACGATAGCCTAATAAACTTTCGGACGTACCATATAGATCAAAGTCCTGTTGCATGTAACGCACAGCAAATCTAGCAGAGCGCTCTTCAATAGGTTTGGTTTCGTAGCTCACCACGCCCCCGAGCGCATACCCGCCATACTCCGCGGAATAGGAGCCATACAGCACCTCCACACTGGATATACTTTGTGGGTCCACAACGTTTAGTCGCGACGCACCTTGCGCGCCTGCATTCACCAGATTGGAGAGTGGAAAGCCGTCGAGTAGTACCCAGGTTCTACCATTTGCCAGCTGACTATTATCACGAATAGAGATCAACGACTCGTCAGAGCCGGGGTTCAATTCGTTGATCGTAATATTGGGGAAATACTCCAACAAGTTCACCGCGTCATCGGGGTTCCAGGCGGCCCATGCCTCGCCCTCATACCATTCGATCAGTCCACTCTCACTACGGAGCATGGGAGAATTGTCACTGGCTGAGACTGTATATTCTTCTAATTGCAGAATCTCTTCAACGCCATGAAGCGACGAGGTGCATAGCAAAAACGAAAACCAACTTATGAATGGTATAGTAAAGCGGGGACGGTAGCGAATCATGTGCGGACTACTTACAGTTGAAGCGACTTAAAGATTAAAATACGCAAGATAAGGAGCCCGCTCGTCACCTGACAACTCTTCAACGAAAGTAACTTCAGGTGGTCCTGAACTAGTTGTGTCTCCGGCATAATTCGCAAGTGACTCATCATAACGAAAAGATCCGCTGCCAGTCAGGGTGATATCCGCACACACGATCGAACCATACAGATCAGAATCACCTTTAATTTTCACAGAGGCATTGGGCGCATAAATCACGCCGCTAAACTGCCCATTATTCAGGAAATCAATTCGCTGACTGTTGGTCGCAGTGCCCCAGATCTGAAATTGCTGGGGCGCAATTTCATTAAAAATACCACCTCCAGTCACTTTTGTGTCACCTGCGACATAGATCGTGAGAGTCGCATCAGGGGCGAGCTTAATCTTACCGCTCTCAATGACTTCGATGCTCGTTTGGTTCTCGGCAGGAAAATGGATCATCACGTCGCCTTCGATTCGCAAAACTGCATCCGATTTGACGACAAGTGTATCAAGCTCAAGCACCGTGCTCTCCCCGGGCTCCCAATCGTCTCCTGATTGACATACACATTTTCATACCAGGTGGACGATGCGTTGCTTTTCTTCTGACGATCCGTGTAGGGCAGTTGATACGTGTAACGTAAATCTGTCAGTTCCAGGTCAGGCGCTGTAATGTCTTCAAAGCTTGCGGAAAATCCCGTCTTCAAAGCTCCGGTTTCAAGCGAGACTTTCCAGCCTTTGGGGTCTTTCAACTCCAGATGCTCAGAATCGCTGGGGTGCCACAGGCTCGCATCTCTCGGCCCTACATGTCCGCCCCATCCCATCGTTAATCCTGAATTCTCCGAACTGCCGACCGCAGCGGTGCCATACACATCTGAGCTGCCCAGATCAATGGCACCTGCGGCAGTCGAAGCCGTCGCAATCGAGGCGGAGTCGCGCGACAAGCTGGCATCGTAGAATTGAAATGCGGCACTCGAATCCTGATCTGCCCCGGAAATCCAACTGTCAAACACAACTCCTCCACCCGCATTGATAGAATTCTTGGTCAACATTCCATAGGCAAACAAACCTCGACTGCTCGAACTCGAAATTTGTGCATACATGTATTTTTCGATATCCGCCTGATTTGGAAACTCAATCGTCGCCTTCGAAAGGACTTCTGGTGCTTCGGACTGATACCCGATTATGTAAATCGAGAGTGTTCCCGTGATATCCCCGACATAGGTATATGAGTCGAGCGCGATAGAAGCATCATTCCCAACAACTGTCCAGTCATCCCAATCAGAACGCCCTGCAACGACCTCGCTGATCGTGTGTACGGCATACTCGATCCCTGATTCCGCTAAATTCACGGCGGCCACATTATAATGCGCCCGATAGGCCAATGCCACCGTGTTTTGGCTGAGCTTCAGATAGGTCGGAATCGCGACGACCGCCAAAATACTTGAAAAGATCATCGCAAGCAGAAGCGCGCTCCCTTGCTGACGTAATGGGCGGGGTCGATTTATTCTAAATGTGTGCATGTTTTTAAGGAGTTAAAATCACTTTATTACGCATCATATAGCGCGCTGAGATTAGATCGGCACTAGTGTTAGCGCCAGAGCTCAGAGTCCTGCTTGAGCGTCCGATAACTTGTATCATTTTTGTCTCCGAATTAGCTGCGCTCGTATTCGATGCGATACGTATTGATTCCCCATCCTTATCATAGGCACAAAATGTAAGCGTCGATAAGTTCTGCGCCATCTCCTGTGAAGGCTCGCCCGGTGTAGTTCGAACAACCGTTTGCAGTAAAGCGTCGTAGACGTAACTCGTCTGAACGCCTTTGCTAATCAGAGTTAAGCACTGATCACTCGTCCAGAGAACGGCCTCGGCATCCCTCACATCCTGTGAGAAATATTGCAGCAGCTTCCGGTTATCCTGTTCGAATTCCGAATAGCTGGACATCGCGAGACTCGCTTTTGCAAAGGAGACAAAGAAAGTTAAAACTGCAGTCGAAACTAAAAGCGTAATCGAGATCGAGACCAGCAATTCGGCCAAGGTAAAACCAGACGCGCCTCGAATGCCGCCCGGCTGGTTATAAAATGTGTATTTAGCTGTTGATGCCATATAGATAATCGTAGGTTCCGTTCTTTGCGTATTTCATGAGCAACTTGATTTCGTGCATTTCGCCCTTCAGACCTGTCCAGTTGGCAATGAGCCATACGTTCACGATTTCATCGTCCGGCCCCGCCTGAGCGACTTGTCGATAAAAACTAAACTTGGAATCCTGGCTTAAGGACTGCGCGAAACTGGCCTGAGTCGGCAACGACTCTACGAATGTCCAGTTCTCAAGTCTAAGACTCTCAGCCTCGTCTTGTAGTATCTGCGTGGCATAGCTGGCAGATCGAGCGCTGTCGTATTGAATCATCCCCATTCGCAGACAAAGCGCAGACGAGCTCAACGCGATCGCCATAATCGACAAGGCGACGACGACTTCGACGAGGGTAAATCCGTGGCACCTGGAGTGTATTGAATAGCGTTTAATGAACATGGGGCCACTCTACCTGAATCACTATGAACAAAAGATGAATGAGCCTGTTAAAATTTATCTAAAACAGCCATTCCCCTAAAAACACAGGCGGAATAGAGTGATGAGGAGGCAGGAAATTTAGAAAAATGCTCCACCATTCATCTACGATTCAGGTTCCACATGGTAAATTAGGCACATACTTCACCCGAACTACCAAAATTATGAAAACCTACCAAAACGAGACCATCCACTCAGTACTGGAAACAATCGAAGTCGCCATCACAGACGATGGCGCGCCCCAGATCATCGATTTGGATGCACTGTTTGGAGCCATAAACCTCCAATACACCGCAGAAGCCGAATCTTATGGAATCATCAGCCTAGACACCATCAATCCGGAGGGTCTGCTCAGCATCACTCCCGGCGCATACTCCGTACATGGCGATCACACGCGTGTCGCCATCCGAGCAAGCAAACCCAATGGAGAATCTGCAGTCGCCATCTTAAAAGTACGCATGGTAGACATCCGCACGCTTGCGCAAGTTGCCTGACTTGAGTGATTTTTCACTTCGGTTTGACAAAATGGCGCTAGGCGACCTTCTCTTAGCCTATGTCCAAACAAGGCGTCATTCTCCTCAATCTCGGCTCGCCCGATTCCACCGAAGTCAGCGATGTGCGGAAGTATCTGCGCGAATTCCTCATGGATGGGCGCGTGCTCGATGCCCCCTACCCCATTCGCTGGTTCCTGGTCAACTGCCTCATCCTACCAACACGCCCGCGGGAATCTGCTGAAGCCTATTCTGAAGTCTGGCTGGACGAAGGCTCGCCACTGATCGTCACCTCGCGCCAGCAACAGGCCGCCCTCGCCGAAAAAATCGACATCCCGGTCGGCCTCGGCATGCGCTATGGCAACCCATCGACGCCCGATGCTCTAAAAGAGCTACTGGATCAAGGCGTCGACGACCTCTTCATCATCCCGATGTATCCGCACTATGCGATGTCCAGCTACGAGACCGCAGTGGTGGCACTAATGGACGCCGCGCGCGAGATGAAGCCTGACCTGAAAACGACACTGCTGCCGCCCTTCTACCAAGAGCCGGGCTACATCGATGCCATGGTGGAGCGCGCCATGCCCTCGCTGAAAGACGGCGACTTTGACAAATTGGTCTTTTCCTTCCACGGCATCCCACAACGTCATCTCGTCAAAGGTGACCCTTCCCACAGTCATTGCCTGACCACCCACGACTGCTGCAATACCTGCCACCCGGCGCATGCCACTTGCTACCGCCACCAGTGCGCGATGACTGTCGAAAAGTTCGTCGCAGCCGCCAAGATCCCGAAGGACAAGTACATGATCACCTTCCAAAGCCGCCTCGGCCGCGAGCCTTGGCTGCACCCTTACACTGACAAGGCATTGGAGCAATTACCGAAAGACGGCCATAAAAAGGTCAAAGTAATGTGTCCGGCCTTCACCGCTGACTGCCTCGAAACACTGGAGGAAATCGCCATGCGCGGACGCGAGAGCTTCCTCGAATCCGGCGGCGAAGCGTTCGAGCAGATCCCCTGCCTCAACGAATTGCCCGCATTTATCGATTTCCTAGCAAGTAAGGTCAAAGACTGGCAGAACGGCGCCTACGAGACTGCCCACGCGACACCGCCCGCCTACGTGGCACAAAAATAATAATCCTACTGTAGAGGCTTCATTTATGACGCCTGCGTTAATTAAGCTCTGATTCTCAATAGGCTTCGCTCTAAAGCGCGAAAGAGTAAATAAAGTTGACCCAAATCCGATGTCAGACACAATGTCTACCATGAAATCAATCAACACGCGCGAGCTGCAGAAGCACACCCGAGAGGTGCGTGAACGCGTCGTCGCGGGCGAGTCACTGCGCTGGGTCATGGGTGAAGACACCGTGGCCTACATCACACCCGCCCAAGAAACGAAAGAGCCAAAGCCATGGCCAGATTTGATGGCACGGCTCAAGAGCATTTACGGAGACCGTCCAAGACCGATGGATAACATGGGGTCCGACATTGTAAGTGAAGGACGCGGTGAATATTAGCCACTACTTTGATACCAGTTCCCTCTTAAAGCTCTACAACAAAGAAAATGGAAGCCGAGAAACTGTCGCGATCGCTCAATCGCAAGCGATACTTCCACTCAGCTTTATTGGGGAAATGGAACTCAGAAACTCTCTGCGGGTACTTTATGGCCGCAAGCGAATACACGCCGAAGAACTAGAGCAAGCACTCCTCTACATAGACGAAGATATCGCAAATGGCCGACTGCTACGGTTGCGCCCCGATCCCTTACTAATTGAGAATGAGAGTTTCGAACTCTCACGCTGCTATTCTGCTGAAAATTTTTGTCGTACGCTCGACATCCTCCACGTTGCCACAGCCATAGTTAGCAAAATCACAACTTTTGTTACTTGCGACAAACGCCAGGCACAGCTCGCGGAGCAGACGGGGCTCCAAGTAAACTATATCGACCTGAGCAAAACCTTTAAGAATTAACTTACAACCATGCTCAACGAAATCGCCATGACCGATAAAAACGCCTTCGCGGTGGCCGCCGCCATCTACGGCGGCGCGTTTACCTTTGGGCTGGTCACTCTGCTGATGCGGCACGTCTACCCGCGCGCGGTCATGTTCGCTTTATTGGTGGGCGGCTTTCTAATTCAAACACTGGGGCTCAACCTGCGTGGCGCCGAAATCAAGGCCTGCCCACTGGGCAACATCTTTGAAGTGGCGCAATTCATCGCCTGGTCGCTGGTCTTGCTCTTTTTCATCATCGGTCCCGCCTTCCGCTTGCGCCTACTCGGCTTTTTCACCGCCGGCCTAGCCGCTCTGCTCGCGGCCGGCGTATTTGCAGTGCCCGCATGGGATCGCGCCTACCCGCCCGGCATCTTCGGTGGCAACCCTTGGATCGAACTCCACGCCGCACTCGCCATCTTTAGCTACGGTGTTTTCGCCATCCTATCGCTGGTATCTATCATGTTTCTGATCCAGCAACACGGGCTCAAAAAGAAGCAATTCAAAGGCCTCTACCAATACCTGCCCTCCGTGCAACAATTGGATCTCATGGCCAAACGCCTACTGATCACTGGTGTAATTGTCCTCAGTGCCTCACTGATCTTTGGCTCCATATTTTGGGTCAATAACCACGAACTGGTACCTGTATTTAAACTCACCGCGACTTGCCTAATCTGGCTCGGCTATCTCACCGTTTTCGTGCTACGCATTCAAAAGAAACTCGTCACACGACGCCACGCGATAGCTACGATCATACTCTTCGTGTTAGCAATCGCCTCACTCTGGCCGGTGCAATCTGCCCGCGATTCCGAACCTCAAGCGACTGGAGCGCCCCTCCGCGTCGAGCGTTAAGCACATTTCGTATTGGTCATGAGCGACGTATTGCAATCTCTGTTTGTGCTGGGCACCTCGCATCACGCGACGCCACTGGATGTGCGTGAGCGCTTTGCACTCACACAGCCACAGGCACTCGAACTACAACAACGACTGCACGCACACGAAGGTATTCGTGAGTGCTTAGTGCTCAATACCTGCAATCGCCTCGAAATCTACGGGCTGGCCGACCGAATCGAACGCGTGGATGAAATTCGTGAACTGTTTTGCGAAAAGCAAAACGTGCCGATCGAACTCTTCCAGCAATACGCCTACAGCCATAATAACCTCGAAGCGCTGCAACACGTGCTCGAGGTGTCCACCGGCCTCGACTCGCAAATGGTCGGCGAGACCGAAATCCTCGGCCAACTCAAGCAGGCCTACACCAAAGCACGCGACGCCAAGTGCACGGGCAATGTGCTCAACCGCCTCTTTGAAAAGAGCTTTCAAGCCGCCAAAGCCGCCCGCTCGCAGACCGGCATTACCCGCGGCCAAATCAGCATCGGCAACGTCGCTGTCGATCTAGCCAGCCGTATCTTCGGCCAGCTATCCAAAAGCCGCGTACTGCTACTCGGTAGCGGTGAAGTGGGCGAAAAGACCGCGCAAGCGCTCAAGAGTCGCGGCGCCGACGACATCGCAGTCAGCAGCCGCACCTTCGAGAATGCTCACAAACTGGCACACGAACTCGGCGGCTCTGCGATTGATTTTGAAGATTTCAAAGCGCAACTGGAACACTTCGACATTGTCATCTGCTCCACCGCCGCACCCGGCACCATACTGGATCGCAGCATCATTGCGCAGAGCATGAAACGCCGCCCCGAGCGCCCTTGCTTCCTCATCGACCTGGCCCTCCCCCGCGACATCGATCCCGCCGTCGAAGACATTGAAAATGTCTACCTCTACAATCTCGACGACCTATCCACCATCGCCAACGAAAACCTAACCGCCCGCAAAGCCGAGATCGATAACGCCCGCGAAATCCTAAAAAAGCACGCATGGAACCTCTGGCTGCAGCTCCGCCGCCGGGAACTCATGCGCCGAGCATGAGAACACACAAGGCCATTTACTTTAGCTGAACCTAATCAGACAGTTGAGCCACTTCGAGCGCGTGTTCCAAACCATCCGGCTGCTGTGAACTAAAAGGAAGTAAACATAGCGTGACACAAGCAAGCGCGACCAAGGGGCGTAGCGCCAAACGCCCAGTCTCAACATAGTTACGACTCTGACTGCGCACGCAAAGAGCAAACACAGCGACTGCGATCGCAGACTCTAGCAGGCCCCAAACAGTCCCAGCAAAAAGCAGATGCGCGATTGAACCGCCCAGCATCACACTGACACTCAACGACGCAGCCATGATAGAGATAAAAGATGCGAAGGCCAAAGTGCCCACCTGAGCGACATCGAGTTGAGGCGCACGACGCCCTTGCAGTAAACGGAAACAGCCATATGCCACCCAAGGCGCGACCACCCCCATATTTAGAAAATTGGCTCCCAAGGTGCTCCAGGAGCCATCACCCAAGAAACCGACCTGCAAGGCCAGGATCGCTGCCATCGACAACATTGTCACTGAGGGACCAAAAAAAATAGCGAGTAAAGACGCCCCCACCAAATGGCCGGAGAAACCAAATCCGATCGAGCAATTCACCATCTGCGCCAAAAAGACGAAAGCACTCATCCCCAGCAAAGCCGGCACTTTCTTTGCCGGCAACTGCTTGCGTGCGCCATAAAACGCCGCCGCCAACGCAATCGCGCCCCCAGCGCTCGTTAATAAAGTCGTCGATGTATCCAGTGTGCCTTGAGTTAAATGCATAGTCAGTGGGTATTTAGTTAAAATAAGTCTGTGCGCGCAATAACGCGTGAGGAAATTTTTGCTGCGTTTGTTTGATAAGCAGATTTCGAACCAAGAAAACTGTTTTGCGCAGACTAATCCCATCTGCAGCAAGAATTTTAATCCCGAGCCCTCCGACACGCAAGGGGCTAGCTCCGATGGTCGCATCCGGCGTCTCTAACTCATGCAAAGTCTGAACCACATCGCCCAAGACTTCCGGACTTAAAAAATAAAAACTAGCGTAGCTGCCACTAGGATACATTGCCTGCCAATCGGATAAGTCGCCCCGGTCTGGTTGACAACTGAAATTCTCGTAAGCAAGCAAGCTGCCTTCGCGATAAATCCGTAATTGTGAACGCCATTCGGTAAACTCGAAGGCTTCGCCAAAGGCGGCACGTCCAGGAGTCACCACCTCGCAGAGCAGCACGGTCGCATCTGCAGCCACGTCCAGTCGCGTCACCTGTCGCAGCGCCGCACCTTTCTGTAATATCAAAGGCGCGGGCCAAACATCAAGCGTGGCTCCCGCCTCTACAGTATAGTGCTGTCGCACTGTAGCATACCCCGCATGCATGGTATGCACGCGACAAGCAGCGGGACTGATTAAAGCAGCCTTGGCACCAGCCGCCACTGTCACTTCGACTTCGAGCTGATCATTATCCAGCAGTCCGGCGGTGGGGCTGGTCAGAATACTGATCTCCCAATCATCGGCATGATAGGCCTTAGCCAGATGCAGCGGCGGCCGCACCCATTGCCCCGTCAATCGTGTTCCCAACTCGGGCGCCCAGGTATACCGCAAACGCGCGCCTCCCAACACACCTGTGCGGGTCGAAGCATTCTCTGTAACTGTTGTCGACATTAAGCTTTAATGGCAAAAAAGCACTCTTGCTCCAGCCAGGCAATGACGGCATCCAACCCCTGATAACTCTTCAGGTCGCAGAAAACAAAGGGACGCTCGTCGCGCTGGATTTTTGAATCGCGCGCCATCACATCAAGGTCGGCACCCACATAGGGTGCGAGCTCTGTTTTGTTAATGATCATGAGGTCGGAATAACGAATCGCAGGGCCACCCTTACGCGGGATCTTATCGCCCTCCGCCACATCGATCACATAGATAAAGGCATCGACCAAATCGGGTGAAAAGGTTGCCGACAAATTATCGCCACCGCTCTCCATCAGCACAACTTGGGTGTCCGGATGCCGCAGGATGAGATTCTCGATCGCGACCTCATTCATACTCGTGTCATCACGAATCGCAGTGTGCGGACAGCCCCCGGTCTCCACCCCCAAAATACGGCTGGCTTCCAGGGGACTGTTGGCCACTAAAAACTGCTCATCTTCTTTAGTATAGATATCGTTGGTAATCGCGACCAGCGAGTAGCGCTGATGCAGTTTTTCGATCAGCCGTAGGAGTAACATCGTCTTACCGGAGCCAACAGGGCCACCAATACCGATACGAACAGGGCGTGTGGGATTTGAATCTGTCATATTAAATCGTATTAAGAAATAAAAAGTCTGGAAAAAGCGGTGGCATGACGAGCTGAAGCGATGTCAAAGGCTGGGGCAAACCATCCGGCAGCCTCGCGTTCGACTTGCTTAGAGGCTGCCACCCAGTCAGGCAATTGCTCCAGCCCTGCCGCCAGTGCCAACTGTGCCGACTCGGGACTGATGCGTAGCAACTTAATCGAAGCGGACACAAAATTTGCGAGGCTTTGATACGCATAGGTCATTAACCCTGCCTCATTAGGCACGTTTAAAAGTTCGAATTGTAAGGCAGCGACCACTAGATGATGCCCGCGAGCGCGCCCAGTGGCAAAAGCAGCCGAATAGGTTTCGATCTCAGGTGATGCCTGCCATAGTTTCTTTAAAAGTCGTAAACGCCCGCGGCCCTGTGAGATGCTGGCTTCACGAATTTCGCTCGCCCACTTCCAAGCGTCAATTTCTGCATCCAATTCCAAGACAGTCGCCCAATCTTCAGCGACGATTGCGTCGCGCACGTAGCGTAAATAAGGCAATTCCAAACGCGCCAAAGCGGGGCCCGCATGCTCCTGAAAAAACTGCACCAAGTCATCACCACTCTTAAACTGACAAGTCGCCGCCCACTGCTCCAGCCCCATTGAGTGCGCATAGGCCCCGGTCGGAAACAACGGATCCGAAACTTGTAAAAGTGCCGGCACCCACGCAGCGCGATCGCAACACTCTTGTTCTTGATGATTAGACGTCATCAATGGCTATGCCCGTGCCCGTGACTATGTCCGTGCTCGTGACTATGGTCATGATCGTGTGAGTGCCCCCCTTGTTTGCTGGGTTGAAACACTCGTTGCACGCGGTGATAGTGAATATGCTCGCGCTCTAGCATTTGCTCAACGGCCAAATCGTCTTGCACCAGCACGCCCTCTTCGCTGAAAGCAGCCTTAAAATGTAGGTTACCAATCATCCAGCCAATCCACGCGGCCTCTTTGGCTTCTTTAAGCGCGATCAGAAAACAGTCCTCCGCGCTTTGCTCGATCACATAGGCGACCGTATCCGTAGTCCAAATACAGTCTCCGTGCGTAAGTGATTCGTTCACATCGAAGCCGAAATCAGTACCATCGGCGGCCGCACCACGCCAGCGGCGGCGCGCTAATTTATGACGATCGACAACTAGCGGAACGTTGACTAGACCCTCGGGGATCGAAGGGAGTGCCTGGGTAATTAAATGCATGGCTAGAATAAGAAATAGCGCTGGGCCATAGGCAACAAATTTGCGGGCTCGCAGCTCAAAACTTCGCCATCTGCCGTCACGGTGTAGGTCTCTGGATCGATTTCGATATCGGGCAAGTAATCGTTGAGCACCATGTCGTGCTTTGAGATCTGACGCGTATTGGCGACGGGGCGAACGAGCTTCTTCAAGTCGAGCTGATCAGGCACCCCAGCGTCGATCGCCGATTGGCTCAAGAAGGTGATGGAAGTGCTCGAGACTGCTTTGCCAAAGGCGGCAAACTGTGGCCGGTAATACATGGGCTGGGGCGTGGGAATCGATGCATTGGGGTCCCCCATATTTGCTGTCGCGATCAAACCGCCCTTAAGCACTAGCTCTGGCTTCACGCCAAAAAAAGCGGGCTTAAACAGAACGATGTCTGCCAGTTTGCCCACCTCCAAGCTACCAACATCGGCCGCACAACCACAAGCGATGGCGGGATTGATGGTGTATTTAGCGATGTAACGCAACGCGCGGAAATTGTCCGCGGCAGGGTGGGTCTCGGACTCTAGTTTGCCAAACTGCTTCTTCATCTTATCCGCGGTCTGCCAGGTGCGAATGATCACTTCGCCGACACGCCCCATCGCCTGACTGTCACTGGACATAATGGAAATGGCGCCGCGATCGTGCAAAATATCCTCGGCGGCAATGGTCTGCGGGCGAATCCGTGACTCAGCAAAGGCCACATCCTCGGGAATCTTTGAGTCGAGGTGGTGGCAGACCATCAGCATGTCGAGGTGCTCGTCGATGGTGTTGACGGTATAGGGACGAGTCGGATTAGTGGACGAGGGCAAAACATTAGGCAGGCCACATACTTTTAAAATATCCGGTGCATGCCCACCGCCCGCACCCTCCGAGTGGAAGGTATGGATGACACGATCCTTAAATGCGCCGATGGTGGTTTCGACGAAGCCGGACTCGTTGAGTGTATCGGTATGGATCGCCACTTGCACATCAAGTTCATCGGCAACGCTCAAACAATGATCAATCGAGCTCGGAGTGGTGCCCCAATCTTCGTGCAGCTTCAGCCCCATCGCGCCAGCCTGCACTTGCTCGCGTAAGGCTTCGTGGTTAGAGGCGTTGCCCTTCCCCATAAAGCCAAGATTCATCGGAAAGGCTTCGGCGGACTCTAGCATTTTATGAATATTCCAAGCGCCGGGTGTGCAAGTCGTGGCGTTGGTGCCTGTGGCGGGCCCCGTGCCACCGCCGATCATCGTGGTGACACCACTGGTCAAGGCTTCATTGATTTGCTGCGGACAGATAAAATGAATGTGTGAATCAAATCCACCTGCAGTCACGATATGCCCTTCTGCGGCGATCACCTCAGTGCTGGCACCAATCACCATGCCCTCGCTCACACCAGTCTGAATGAGGGGATTGCCCGCATGCCCGATGCCTGCGATGCGACCTGCTTTGACGCCGATATCGGCTTTGATCACTCCCAAGATTGGGTCCACAATGGTGGCGTTTGTCAGCACTAAGTCGAGGCAATCAGCCCCCGTGGCCAGCGGCGATTGTCCCATGCCGTCACGGATAACTTTGCCGCCACCGAACTTAACTTCATTGCCATAGCCACCGGCTTCGGCGATCAAATCCTTTTCAACTTCGATGAACAGTTCCGTATCTGCAAGACGGACTTGGTCCCCTACGGTAGGACCAAACATTTCGGCATATTGGCGGCGGGTAAATTCAAGACTCATAAGAATGAATGACTGATGACTAATAAATGAGGACGGATCATTGAGGGCGAAAGCTAAGCGTCGAGCGGTGCATCGACCTTGTTATTCAATCCATAAACAATACGTTCTCCGGCGAGGGCAACCAACTCGACTTCGCGGATATCGCCCGGCTCAAAACGCACCGCGGTGCCAGCGGCGATGTTTAAACGGAAGCCCTTGGCCGCCTCGCGATCAAACTCGAGCGATTCATTGACCTCATAAAAATGAAAATGACTCCCAATCTGCACGGGGCGATCCCCCACATTGGACACTTCGAGAGCGAGGGTTTTCAGGCCCACATTACCAGTCAGTAAGGCCTCAGGGTCGGAGTATTTATATTCGCCAGGAATCATCGGATCGGATTGTGAACAGTGACTAGTTTAGTGCCATCAGGAAAAGTGCCTTCGACCTGAACTTCATGGATCATTTCAGGCACGCCTTCCATCACATCCGCACGCGTAAGAATTGTCGTGCCGTAACTCATCAGATCTGCGACCGTCTTACCATCGCGTATCCCTTCGAGTATCTCGTAAGTAATGACTGCGATCGATTCTGGATAATTAAGCTTTAAACCACGCGCTTGCCGGCGTCGCGCCAGATCCGCCGCCACGACGATCATTAGCTTTTCTTGTTCTCGGGGTGTGAGGTGCATAGATAATTAGAAAATTAAACAGTCAGGTATTTACCGATCACATCAGCTGTCAGTTCTTCGGACTCGCCCGAAAGAACCACGTTGCCACGATCGAGAATGTAAAATTCATCACTGGCAGCTTTAGCGAAATCGAGGTACTGTTCGACTAAAATAATACTTAAATTGCCCCGTTTCTTGAGCAGGTGGATAGCATCCTCAATCTGATCGATAATTGACGGCTGAATCCCTTCAGTCGGTTCATCCAGAATCAATAGTTTCGGATTCGTCAGGATGGCACGTCCAATCGCGAGCTGTTGTTGCTGTCCGCCAGAAAGCACCCCGCCCTTGCGCCCCAGCATCTCTTTGACCACTGGAAACAATTCATACACCTCATCCAAACGCTCGCGCCCGGCCTTGCCAGAGATACTGATACTCACCTCCAAATTTTCCTGCACGGTGAGATTGGGAAAGATGTCCCGCCCCTGCGGCACATAGCCCAAGCCCATGCGTGCGCGCTGATCCGAGCGCAAGGAGCGGATCGACTGTCCCTCAAACGTAATATCACCTTCCGTCTTAGGCATCAGTCCCATGATGCTACGGAGCAGCGAAGTCTTACCGACTCCATTGCGCCCCAACAGTGCCACAACAGAATTGGGTTTTACGACCATATCGATACCACGCAAAATAATCGATTCATCATAACTGGCCTTCAAGCCCTCCACTGTGAGAAGAGGCGTGACCGCGGGAGTTTCAGATTCAGAAATCATAGAGTCGTTCAATTATTTATTTTCGTCCTTCTTGCCTTGGCGCCCAAGGTAGACTTCGATCACCTGCGGATCGGATTTAACATGGTCAAAGCTGCCGTCCTTAAGCACGTGGCCCTGATGCAGCACTGTCACCTTACGAGCGATCTGCCGGATGAACTCCATATCGTGCTCGATCACGATCAGGCTATGCTTCTTCTCTAGGCTCAATAAAAGCTCCCCCGTGCGCTCAGTCTCCTCGTCGCTCATACCCGCTGCGGGTTCATCGATCAATAAAATGCGCGGATCTTGCGACAGCAACATGCCAATCTCCAACCATTGCTTTTGACCGTGCGAAAGCATACCCGCCAAATCATTGACTCTCGACTCGAGGCGGATCGTTTTCAAAACCTCCATGATACGATCACGGTCCTCAGCACTTTCCTTGTAGAATAAGGTCTTTAGCACCCCGCGTGGACGATTGAGCGACAACACCAAGTTATCATACACCGTGTGCGATTTATACACACTGGGCGTCTGGAACTTGCGGCCGATACCAAGACGGTTAATTTCAAACTCCTTTAACTTCGCGAGGTTGATATCGTGTCCATCATTTCCGTGCATCGTGACAGAGCCCGAATCCGGACGCGTGCGCCCGGTAATGATGTCCATAAAAGTGCTCTTACCCGCGCCATTGGGGCCGATGACGGTGCGTAGCTCGCCCTCTTCTAGGTAAAAGTTTAGATCGTTGATCGCCTTAAAGCCATCGAAGGCTTTATTCACGCCCGAGACAGAGAGAATGAGCGGCGTATCCCGGTAAAGTGGATCGTGGTGATGAGTCGTCATCGTAATTAAGCCTCCGTAGTTTGTAGTGAACGTTGCTGCGCGATCTTACTTTTTATTTGTTGGTAGATCCCAACAATCCCATCCGGCATAAACAGAACCACACAAACAAACATGCCGCCCATAATGATCAGCCAGTAGTCCGGAAAGGCCTGGGTGGTATAACTCTTAAATAAGTTCACGAGGATCGCTCCAATGACTGGCCCCCACTTGGTGCCACGGCCCCCAACAGCAACCCAGACTACAACCTCCAGCGACTTTGCCGCTTCCATGGCACTCGGATTAATCCCACCGACTTGCGGCACATAGAGCGCACCCGCGGCACCTGCAATCATAGCAGAGAGCACAAAGATCACGAGTTTGAAACTTGTCGTGGAATACCCCGAAAAAAGCACTCGATTCTCAGAATCACGAATCGCTTGCTGCACCTTACCTAGTTTCGAAGCCAGCAGCCCCGATGTAATTAAATAGGTAATCAATAATAAGAGCGCCGAGGCAATGTAGAGCCAGCGCGTGGTGCTCGCATCATTAATGCTCGCTCCAAGAATGTCCTTAAAGTCGGTAAAGCCATTGTTGCCCCCAAAAGTAAAATCATTGCGGAAGAACAACAAACAAACCGCATACGTCAGCGCCTGTGTCAGGATTGAAAAATAGACTCCCTTGATCCTCGAGCGAAAGGCGAGAAAGCCAAAGATCATGGCCACCAAGCCCGGCACCCACAACACGGCGCCAGCAGTAAACCAGAAGCTGTAGAAGGGCTGCCAGTGGATCGGCAACTCCTGATAACCAAGGAAAACCATAAAGTCGGGCAATGGGCTTTTATAAGCTCCACGCTCTCCAATCATCAGCATCAGATACATCCCCATCGCGTATCCGCCCAAGGCAAAGAAGAGACTCTGACACAGACATAACAAACCCGTATAACCCCAGAGTAAATTCAAGCTCATAGCCAAGATCGCATAGGTAAGATATTTACCCCAAAGCGAAACCTGGAAGGAACTCATCGATAAGAAGCCGGAATCAGGCCCCCAAGCATTTAAGCTCGGAATCAGCATCAGTAAACCTGCCACGAGGCAGAAGATTCCGATCTCTTTTTTATTTTCAGCAGAAAGTATCATTATACGTAGAAAATTGAATTAATCATCAAGGCTGCGGGAACGCGTAGGGAATAGACCGCCGGGCCGCCACTGAAGGAAAAGAATGATAACAAAGAAGACGGTAATCTTCCCCATCACCGGCCCTAGTGAGGGTTGAAGCAACTGATCCACAAAGCCGATGCCCATCGCCGAAATGCCCGCACCAAGGAGATTGCCCACACTGCCGATCACCACGACCATAAAACTATCGACGATATATTGTTGTCCCATCAAAGGTCCCACATTACCGATCTGTGAAAGCACCGAACCGCCCAAGGCAGCAAGACCGCAACCGAGCGCAAAGGTCATCGAGTTCACACGAGCCACTGGTATCCCCAAGCTACTAGCCATGCTCCGGTTCTGCATCACGGCACGAATATGCAGGCCCAAATTCGTTTTGCGCAAGAGCAACCATGTGAGCAAGACCACCAACAAGGCAACAAACATGATAAACAGGCGAGTATAACTCATACTGAATCCACCCACACTCAAATTCCCCATCAGCCAGGTAGGATTATTGACCTGCACATTGGCCGCTCCAAAAATGAGACGAAAGCCCTGCTGCATGACCATCGAGATCCCCCAGGTGCACAGCAAAGACTCCAAAGGCCGACGATATAAAAACCGTATAATCGTTTTCTCGAGTAAAAGTCCAATCCCTGCAGCCATTAAAAAGCTCAAGGGCAAGGAAACCACAAAATACCAACCAAATGCCTCACTACTCAGCCCCCATTGGTTCATAAAAAATGTCTGCACCATGTAGGTCGTGTAGCCACCAATCGCAACAAACTCTCCATGAGCCATATTGATAATCCCCATCAGGCCAAAGGTAATCGCCAAGCCAAAAGAAACGATCAATAGAACTGACCCAGTGCTAAAACCTCGAAAGAAGCTCCCCAGAAACTCCATGATCTTAACGTGCTCCTCAATTACCAACAATGCATTGGCGGATGCCAGCGCCAGTGGCCCCTGAGCACGGGCTGCATCACGCTCCGCCTGTAGCACCTTCTCAATAAATCCGCGCGCAGCAATCGACTTCATTTTCGTCAAATCTTTAACTGCAGCGAGTTTTTGCTCCGCATCCCCATTTTCCAATAGGCTAATCGCCAACGCTTCCTCGATCGCCTGTTTCACCTCTTTAGAAGGCTCTACCAAGAGACGTGCCTCTAAAGCAGGCACAAATTCCATTTTCTGACTTCGCCCCATTTTAATCGCGGAGTCGATACGGACATTCGCATCCTCGGCCTTTAGCCCCAGAGTATCGATAATACTCTTCATCGATTTACGCACCGATCTCGACGCGCGCTCCTTCTCGACACGATCGGCATCTGCCTCTGAAAGAGGAACTACCTCCCCCGTAGAGACCAAGACCCACTCCTGAAGTTCAGTAAACTGCAGCAATTGTAGACCGGTATCCGACTCAAAAGTATAAACGCCACCGGTCCTCCAGGCCTCGTAGATCTCCGCAATCACCGGATCTCCATAATTTGCAATCTCTTCAATCAATGCCGCCTGTTCATCTCCGGTAGCCAAAATCAGCTCGGACATAACTAACCGAGCGCTTCGCTCCTCAGCAGTCAAAATACCGCACACAAACAAAAAGCAAAACGAAAACCCAAATAGTCTTCGAATCAGACTATGGTGAGAAAATCTTAATACGGATATCATATACAAACGTTACTAGCAAGTTTCGCGCACAATCCTGAAACTTTGTAATAAAAAGCTAGGGCCTGCAGGAAAAATCCCACAGGCCCCGCCTAACAAAACAATACTACAAACAAAAATACTAACTTACTTAAACGAGCCTTTCAACCATGGCTCACCATAGACATCAGGAATCGTTTCGAGAATTTCGAACTGACCATTCTCCAAAGTCTCACCGATGTATACCGTTTTGGTAACGTGATGATTCTCCTGACTGGTTACAGTACCACCAGGACCATCAAAGGAAATACCACCTTCGAGCGCCTTAATCACTGCCTCAGGCTCAAATGTGCCAGCTTTCTCGACAGCTGCCTTCCATAGATAGACACCATTGTATGAAAGAACCATAGGTGAGCAAGTTACACGACCTTCCTTCTGCACCGAATCAGGTGCCTTAGTCGCCAACCACTCCTGGAAGTTGGCCTTAAAACTCTCATTGGCCTCAGAATCAATAGACATGAAGTATGTCCAGCAACCAAGATGCCCCACCAAGTCTTTGGCAGGAAGACCACGAAACTCATCTTCCGAAAGCGAGAAGGAAACAATTGGGCAGTCATCCGAAGTAATTCCTGAGGCTGCAATTTCCTTAAAGAAAGGAACATTCGCATCACCATTAATGGTGTTGATCACGCAAGCATCACCTGAAGCGGCGAAGTCTTTAATCTCAGCAACGATTTGCTGGAAGTCGGTGTGACCAAAGGGAGTGTAGTTTCCAGCCGATACAGCAACATCGCCTTCGTAGCGAATACCACCACCGATGTTCTCAACAGGAATTCCCTTCGAGAGCAAGTATTCGAAAAGCACAATGTTAGTGGTTTGCGGATACACATAGTCTGTGCCGATCAAATAGAACTTAGTATAACCTTCTTCAAGCAAGTAATCCACCGCAGGGATCGCTTGCTGGCCAACTGCCTCAGCTGTGTAAATGATATTTGGCGATTCTTCTTCACCCTCATATTGAACCGGGTAAAAGAGCAAACCGTTGTATTTCTCAAAAACAGGCAACACGAATTTACGACTCACAGAAGTCCAGCAACCGAAAGTCGCCGCAACTTTATCCTGTGCCAATAGTTGTTCGGCTTTTTCAGCGAAAACCGGCCAATCGGAGGCACCGTCGGCAACAACTGGCTCAATCATTTTACCCAGCACACCACCGTTCGCATTAATCTCATCAAAAGTGAAGAGCAGGATATCGCGCAACGATGTTTCAGAGATCGCCATCGTGCCACTCAATGAGTGAAGCACGCCAACTTTTACAGTTTCCTCTGCCTGCACGCTAGAAATTGCAGACAAAGCAATCGCACTCGTTGCCACAAGCTTGGATATATTTCCAAATATTTTTTTCATACTTATATACTTTTAGTTAGTTATTTTGAGTTCGCTCACCGACTTCGGCAGGCTATTTATTTTTAGCATTAGCCATGCCAAGAAATTCATACTTACAACTATAATCACAAATTATAAAACATGCCAAAACAGGCGATCTACAAACTTGGAACCTCAATCTCGACAACCTTCCCCTTATAAAAACGTATGATACCCTCGACCTTCTGAGCCGTAGCCACACGCTTGCCCTTATAAGTATATACCTTGTCAATTCTCCGGTGCAACGAGGGCTCATTCAAGGTGGGACGACCAAGCTCAAGAAGAACATCCTCCGGAGTCATCCCTTCGTGCAGCTTGGCCCACTTCGCTGCATCCATCCAAGGATAATTAGCATCCTCCTCACGCGTCTGAATCGTCTTCACAACGCTCTCAACCAAGGACTCCCGATCCGCTGCCGACATAGGCATCGCAGCAAACGCTTCAGTTGCGATCGACGAGACCTGAGCATCTCGCGAAACACGCAAAGCAGCCTCCAATTGCTCAACACGCTGAGCCAAAGCCATGAACTCTTCCTTAGTCACTTCCGAAGCGCCAAGGTTCAAGAGAAAGACATTAAAGAGTAGTAACAGTAGATAATTTTTGTGATTTTTCATATTAAAAAGGGGCCCCATTTTTAATGGATGAGGCCCCTGCTAAATATCATTGATACAGGGTGATAATCGTCAGCAATTAGAACGAAAAGATCAGCTCTGCAGCAAATGTGGTAAAGTCTTCGTCAGCGTTATCTTCGATGTAGCTGACCTCTAGCAGACCAAACACACTATCCGAGAAAGCGTAGCTAGGAGAGAATGTGTACTTCTCATACTCATATCCGCCATCATCGACATCTGAGTAACGCACTGTTACGCCAGCATCACCAAATGCATAATAAGCGAGCGCCATATAAGCATCCAACTCAGCACCACCGGTGTAATCAGTTCCTGTGTATTCTACAGCGAATGTGAAAGCATCGATATCATAGCTTGCCCACAAGTTGATCGTCTCATAACCAGGATCGTCCGCATAGATCGCCTTGGCAGTTAAACCATCAATACCGGTGTAAGCCAACAAGACTTCATAGCTAAGAGAGTCATCACTTTCGCCAATCCAAAGACCTGCGGCAAAGTCGTCTGTCACATAGTCAGCAGATGCACCATAAGCGTAAGCAGCTGAATAAACGTAAGCGTGCCCTGTGCCATCCCACCCTTGAGCGGAGTACTGGAACAAGCCAGTAGCATCATACGTTTCGAAGCCTTGGTAGCTGAGGATATTACCAAGAGTGAAGGACAGCTCATCCGAAGCCGCATAGGTAATCGTCAAAGTTTCCCACTGAGTTTCGACATCCTCACCGCCAGCAAAATTACCTGTCCCCAAGAACGATAGTTCAGCAACTGCTGACCATGGGCTATCTACAGGAGAAAAAGCAAAGCCCAACTCGAATTCAGCAGCACCGCCCTCGAGATTGCTATCATCATCTAAATCTGTATACGCCAGGTCGATGTAACCATAAGCGCTCAGATCATCCGTAAGTGGAATCTCCGCGTTCACGACGGAGCCAAAAAATGCAGCGCCCGCAAGCGATGCAACAAGTTGTTTTTGTAATTTCATATTCTGATTAGTTTAACTGTGTTGTTGTTGTTGTTGTGCTATTTTTTCGCACAAACGTTACTTAGCTAAACCGATGCCAACTTTTAAAAAATATATTATTTTAACTTATAAAGAACCGATAGGATTAATATAATTCATCTACGAGAACACCCGAATCGAATCAGACTCATCCCTGATCAATTTCTAAAGCGCACTATAATCATAACAGAATAACTAGCTTCAAATCGCCTCCATCCCAGTATAAACCTCATCTCAAACATTCCCGCCCCAACAAAATAACGCAAACAAGATCGAAATTTGAACATTCCGGACTAGCGTATTCCAGCAATCAGCAAGAAACATATATTTTTTACAGCAGCGATCCTAAGAATGTACAAAATGCACCCACATAAAGGGCTACTCATCGCTAAAGTGAGCAAAAGTTTACGTAACAACCGCAGCAAGAGTGATCATTTCGAAGCAGTCTTGCACTCACTCCTCGCATTACAGATGCTACAATTACATGGATTTCCCACTCAAGCCACTTCGTAACGTCACCGATCCTGATGCACTCATGGAGCATTTCTTGGAATATGCCGCAATCAAAGGCATCGAACTCTACCCTGCCCAGGAAGAAGCAATTCTTGAGATTTTCTCTGGCAAGAACGTCATCCTCAACACCCCCACTGGCTCGGGAAAATCGTTGGTGGCGGCGGCACTACACTTCCTATCTGCATCACTGGGGCGTCAATCTGTCTACACATGTCCAATCAAGGCATTGGTCAATGAAAAGTTCCTTGCCCTCTGTCGCGACTTTGGTCCCGAAAATGTCGGCATGATGACCGGCGACGCCAGCGTCAACCGCGGAGCCCCCATCCTCTGCTGCACCGCCGAGATCTTGGCCAATATCGCGCTACGTGACGGCGATCAGGCAAAAGTCCATGATGTGATCATGGACGAGTTTCATTACTATTCCGACGGGGAGCGCGGTGGCGCTTGGCAAGCTCCCCTACTCACTTTGCCTCAATCACGTTTTTTGCTAATTTCGGCCACATTGGGTGAAACGCGCTTCTTTGAACGCGAACTCGAGCGCGTTACCGGCAACGAGTGCGTCACCGTATCCAGCACCGAGCGCCCCGTGCCATTGGAATTCACCTACGTCGAAGACCCGCTCACAGAGACGCTGGAGAAACTGCAGGCGGCCAACAAGTTTCCGGTCTACATTGTGCATTTCACCCAACGAGCGGCATCCGAAACCGCACAAAGCTTGCTCAGCATTAACGTCTGCAGCAAAGAGGAAAAAGCGATTATCACAAAGGAGTTACAAGGCGCCTCCTTCAGCAGCCCCTTTGGCAAAGAGATCAAGAAACTACTTCGCAGTGGCATCGGTCTCCACCACGCCGGCCTACTTCCCAAATACCGGGTGCTGATTGAAAAGCTGGCACAGAAAGGCCTACTCAAAATCATTTGCGGCACCGACACCTTGGGCGTAGGGGTGAATGTCCCGATTCGCACTGTGCTATTCACCCAACTCTGCAAATATGGAGGCGTCAAAACCAGCATTCTGACCGCACGCGACTTCCACCAAATCAGTGGACGTGCAGGCCGCAAGGGCTTCGACGACCACGGCTACGTCGTCGCCATGGCACCCGAGCACGTAATTGAAAACAAGCGCTTGGAGGCCAAAGCAGCCGCTGACCCGAAAAAGAAGAAAAAGCTAGTCAAGCGCAAGCCACCCGAACGCGGCTTCGTGCACTGGGACGAGCAAACTTACCAACGCCTGCAAAGCGCTCCCGCGGAACCACTTACTTCCAGCTTTCAGGTATCCCACAGCATGCTACTCAATGTGCTCAGCCGCCAGAACGACGGCTGCGCCGCCATGCGCCAACTCATCCGCGACTGCCACAATTCCGAACAGTCCAAGAAGAGTATGCGCAAACAAGCCTTTCAGCTATTCCGCGCCCTCACCGACCGCAACATCATCGAGATCATGCCTAAGGGCAGCGAACCGAAACTACGCGTCAACCTGGAACTTCAAGACGACTTTTCGCTCAATCAAACACTCGCGCTCTATTGCATCGACACAATCGGCCTGCTCGACACCACCGCGCCCGAGTATGAGCTCAAGCTGCTCAGTCTAGTGGAATCTATTTTAGAAAACCCCGACATCATTCTGCGCAAGCAGCTCGACAAGCTAAAAGGTGACAAAGTCGCCGAAATGAAAGCCGCCGGCATCGAATACGACGACCGTATGGAAGAGCTGGAAAAACTCGAATATCCCAAGCCCGAAAGCGAATTCATTTACGAAACATTCAACCGCTTTTCCGCCCTACACCCTTGGGTCGGCGGCGAGAACATTCGCCCCAAATCAATTGCCCGCGAGATGTTTGAGCGCTACAGCAGTTTCGCCGACTATGTCAAACTCTACGGGCTCACTCGCGCGGAAGGCCTGCTACTGCGCCATCTGACTAATGTCTACCGCGTGCTCACCAACACCATTCCTCCCGCCTTCAAAACCGAAGCCGTGAACGAAGTCGTCACTTATATCGAGACATTGCTACGCATCACCGATTCCAGCCTATTGGATGAATGGGAGACACTCAAAGACCCCGACTATAAGCCCAATAGCGACGAAGCCCTCCCCGCGCCCACCGGCCCGAGCGATATCACTCACGACCGTGAAGCCTTCACCCGCCTCGTGCGCAACGAAGTCTTCCGCTTTCTACGCATGCTAGCCAACAAGGAATATCAAGAGATCGACGAACACTTTCCACTCGACCAGATGTTCCCCGAAGCCCGCTGGAAATACACCGCACTCAGCAACGCGATGGAAGCCTACTACGAAAGCCACGAATGGATCCGCCTCGATCCCGGCGCGCGCAATAAAGCCAACACCAAGATCACCGAATCCGAAGACCGCACAAGCTGGCTCATCGAACAAACCCTAATCGATCCCGAAGAGCTCAACGATTTTCAAATCATCTTCAATCTTTCGATTACGGAAGCTAAGGAAAACAGCACAATCGAAATCGTGCCACTGGAATTGAAATCAATTGCGGATTAAAGGCAGCGACAAAGATCAACAGAAGTCGTTCCCTACTTGACCACTTATCCAAACACCTGCCTACGCAGCCCCTGAATCACAGCCAAGCCACCCCAATCACCACGCATCGCATTCACCTTCGGAGGGTGCTTTCGCCCACGCTCCATTTGCCACGCACCCGTAAAGCCACGCACAAACTCAGCCGACCCCAGAATGGCACCGTCGGTAAAATAACGCACCCGGCAGCGCAGCATCACCGACTTCGGCAATTGACCGCCCTCTTCATTTAGCACCTTCAAAGCAGCCGCACGCTCCACCTCAGACAGGTCAGCATCCGCCGCACGCTTGCCAAAGATCAACTGACGATGCTGCATCAAGGCCTCTGCCAAACCAGCCCCCGACGACAAGTGGTCACCCCAAACATGTAACAAACCAGCTCGACATCCCATCCGAGCGTCCACCTTCGACTTGGAGTCTTCTGTGCCCCCTGAGCTCATTAAGCCAAGCGACGCCACCGCCTCCGCGTAGCCGCAGAAACGATAATCCTTAGGATCCTCCACCAGCCCCGCACGCACCGGATTCAGATCAATATAAGCCGCCATCGTTTGCAGCGGATTGCCATGCCCCTCGACCAAGACCGACTTAAAACGGTCCGCCCACAGAGTGCCATAGCGCTTATGATTACGATTAAACCAGACTGAAAAACGCTGCTTCACCGCCTTCATATATTCAGAGACATCGCCCATCCGCGCCAACAGTTTCGCGCGCAACAGCTGCGCCTCCTCAGAGTCAGCCTCCAACTGAGAGCGCAGCACCTTGACCGAAGCCGCCTGATACTTGGTAGGTTTCGGGTACAGCACCTGATAGCGGCGCATCAACTCAGCATCATCCACCTGCTGACGATCCGGCACACGCAAAAGCACGTGAAAGTGATTCGACATCACACAATAAGTCAGCACCTGCACCCCGCAAAAATCAGCCACCTGCCAGATCATCTTACGCAGCATCTCCTTCTCACGCCCCTGGAACAAGCGCTCCCCATTCACCACCCGCGTCATGCAATGATAAACCGCATCCCGACCATGAACCTTTGTGCGACGAACCTTCATACTTCCAACAACATCGACATTCTCTCAATTAAGTCAACCTAATTCTTATAGCCTGGTTATTATTAAAATGTGCTGTTTCTTGGACAAGAGGTTCCAAAGCTAAAAACAATGCTCGCAGAGCTCACCTTAAAGGTATTCGGATCGGCCATTCGTATTTAGAACGCACGGCTTGACCGTTACGCATCGGTGGCGAAAAACGTGAACCTTCCGCCATCCGCCTTGCGGCCTCGATGAATTCTTGATGCGAGTAATCAATCACTCGCTGCACTGAGATGCGTCCATCGGCTTCCACATAGATTAAAAGACGAACCAAGGCCTCACCTCGGCCCCGCGGCGAATTGGGCGGATATCGAAAACGCCCCTCACGCACAAGATGCGGCACTTCGTCTAGCTCGCCAAAACCAAATAGTTTCTCCAACTGATCCGTGGACTCGGTGGTCAAGTCGACTCCGAGACCAATGTCTAAACTCATGTCCCCTCCGGTGCCGGGATTGAGCGCGACTTCCAATTGCTCCAAGGTAGGCATCGGAGGGGGCTGTTTCAATTCGGGTGGCGGCTCCTTCTCTTCCATCTGAGGCGGAGGGGGTGGCTCTTCTAATCGAGGGGGTGGCGGCGGCACCGCCAAGTCCACCGCCTCAAGTGTATCCACTCGCTCACGTGACGGTTGCGTGAGCTGAGTCAAAGGCACCAACATCATAATGAACAATGCCATCCCACAGCCCAACAAAAGGCTAAGCCCTGAGCTGGAAGATTTATGTGGAGGTGGTAATAGAGTTGACATGCGCAAGGCACACTTAAGCGCTGGGGATGAAGCTTTGTCAAAGTCCGAGCGCTGCGAAAAACACTCCCCTCCAAACTTCAGCTACAACAAAGAATCAAGCTCACTGTTCACTCGACGTTCCCGTTGCTCCATTTGTTCTTCTCCGTATTCGATCACGCCCAAGGTGACTTGAGCACCGAAATAAACACCGATCGCAGCTGCCGTTGCAACAATATAGATAAAAATGCTGACGCCCGCAGAGAGTGCCCAAATACGCTTCGCAATCACCAAGACAGAAAGAAAAACAAATAAGGCGCAAATCACACTGGGAATCGCATACACCGTCCAACCACCTACTTGACTCACCTGAGGCACGACAAAGCGCTCCGCCATCGCATAGCCAAGTAAGCCAATCCCCAACGGCAGCGCAAAGGCGAAAAAAGCGGCAATAATCCCACGCTTACTAGAGAAAATGGCCATAAATACACGCGCCGCCAGCACCCAGGCAAAAAGACATACACCGAACACGATATTGAAGTCCGGCTCGCCTACGGAATAGCCAAAGATTGCTTCAACCAAGCGCAGAATCGACTCAAACACTTCCTTAGACATAAGCTATACACGTAGCGATATCCCAAGATAAAGCGATCCTATTTTAACTGCCCAAAATCCCGATCCTCTCAAAATACAATTTTGATCGCTGCGAGGAGGTCTGACAGGATTGAAAATACGCATAAAGCAAAAGTTGCTTCATCAACCGGAAGCCAAGCCACGACTGACCGTAGACAGCATCCGCCATCTAAGTGCTGGCATTCCTCATTCAGAGATGCCCCTGCAACAGCGAGAGGGCATCCTTGACACTTGAGCTTCGCGCTGCCAAATCAGACATTTTTTTAACCAATCATACCCATGGCATCACCTACAGACGTCCGCAAAGGCAAAGTCCTCAATTATCAAGGCAATCCGCACCTCGTACTCGACGTGCAGCACCGAACTCAAGGTCGGCAAGCTGGCTTCATGCAAGTCACCATGCGCAATCTAAATACTGGCGCGAGCACGAATACCAAGATCCGCACCACCGACAGTGTCGAAATCATGCATACCGACATGATAAAGTTGGAGTTCAGCTACATCGATGCGGATGGCTACCATTTCATGGACCCAGAAACATTCGAGGATGTGATTCTCGACGAAAATCTCGTCGAAGACGCCAAGGACTTCCTAGTAGAAACCCAAGCCTACAGCGTTCTCCATGTCGACGACAAACCTATTTCAATCGACTTGCCCGCCTCACTGGAAATGAAGGTCATCGAATCTGCAGAAGGCGTTAAAGGCGACACTGCCAGCAATGTGCAAAAGCCAGCCACGCTAGAGACGGGTCTCACCGTGCAAGTACCTCTGTTCATCAAAGAGGGTGAAGTCATCAAAGTAAACACCGCCGATCGCTCCTATGGTGGACGCGCCTAAGCCCTCCTGATTGCAACGATTTTACTACGAACGGCGCCGAGCAATCGACGCCGTTTTTTTGCGTGTAAATCAACAGCAGTGCCACAAATGCCATTTCCAATAACAATCCAAATTAGCATTAGCTATAATTATAACAAGTGTTCAGCACTGCACTATAACCTAGCCTACTGAAAACTAGTCCCTATATATAAGGTCACTCGTACCACGATTCATCCTCGGCGCAATCGAATCAACACATGACCACACAACTTCCCAAATGAAAGGCACGTCACTTTTGCTGGTAACATGGGGCTCAATCATATCGTGCTCCCTCCCCCCCTGCCAAGGAGCGCCTGAAGATGATTGGGTCGAACTGGAAGCACATGTAATCACGGGCAGTCAATTAACGTTCGCTCAAGAAATACCGTCAGTGCCTGTAACCTGGATCGATCAGGAAGAGCTCAAGCTCTGGGGCGATCACACCGCCAGCAGCGCTTTGCGCACACAAGCCTTTTCTTTCGGAAGTAGTAATACCGAAAATGACAGCAACGGCGGCACGGGCTCGGCGGGAGCCAACATACGTGGCTTAGGCAATCTATCGACACTGACCTTAATCAATGGACGTCGCTCAGGCGGCAACAGTGCCGTCGGTTTTCAACACGGTGGATTCGCCGACCTCACCTTGATCCCTACGGCCGCCATCAAGGAGATCGAAGTTGCCACCGACGGCAGTTCCGTTGCCTACGGGTCCGACGCAGTCGCGGGCACAGTAAACCTGCTGCTACACGACAACTTCGAAGGAAACCGCATGGACGCTAGCTTTAGCAACACCTCGGACGGAGACGCCTCAGAAAAAACATTTTCATTTTTGAGCGGCCAAGCGCTTAGCGAATCCACCCACCTCGCATTACTCGGCAGTTGGTATCAGCGCAACTCCATCGAAGCACGCGACCGCGAGATATCCAAGGATGCCGACCGACGCTCGCAAGGTGGCCAAAACCAAGGAAGCCCCACTTACCCTGGCCGCATACAAGTTGATGGTCAGAGTATGTGTTAAAAGACGGCATCTCAAGCCCCAGTAATCTAACTGACTATCGACTATGGGACTCCAATGAAGACCTATATAATTTCAGCCAACAGGCCGTCGCGATCCCTGAAGTTCAGCGCAGCAGCGTAATGGCCAACTTCAGCCATAGAATCAGCCCCCAATTACAGGTCTGGAGCGAATTGCTTTACACACATAGTCAGTTTCAGAACGGACTGGCTCCGGCACCGTGGTTTGGAGGCACATTTCCTTTTGCTGGCTTCAAGTTCCCGGTACATTCGGCACTCTTGGATGCAGCCAAAAACAGTCCACATCTGCCAGTAGGTATCAACCCAGACGACTTGGATCAGATCAACTACCGCAGCTTCGAGCTCGGCAGACTCGAGATCGACCAGGAGAAATCTGCCCTGCGTGGACTGCTCGGCATTCGCGGTGAACTTGGAATTTGGGACTGGGAAAGCGCCGCCCTTTACATTGAAACAGATCTTGAAGCGCAATATACAGGCATCGCAGACGAATCCACGCTAGTCGACCTCATCGACTCTGGCGCATTCAACCCATTCGCAGCTGCCGGAGCCATCGGCGCAGGCTACGACAATACGGCCGCCTTACAAGCTGCAGCACGCAGCCCCAACAACCATTACCAGGAAGAATTCTGGAGCTACGACTTCAAAGCCAATGCACCTATATTCGAACTTTCGAGCGGCACAGTACAACTCGCGACGGGACTCGAACTACGCCAAGAAAAAATTGATGTCGCCATCGATCCTTTATTCGAATCCGGCGCAAATCTAGGCGGCGCGAGTGAGAGTTCATACGCGGCTCAACGCAAAGTGAGCTCAGTATTTGCGGAAACTTGGGTACCTGTATTTTCTCATACAGAACAGGAGCTCGCCATCAACCTCTCCGCACGCTACGAGAACTATAGCGATAAGCCCGACAACAGCGCCCAAAGCGCCAACACTTACGACACCTTCGTGTATAAGGCATCTGTCTTCTATCGTCCACAAGAAGCCATTCAATTGCACGCCACCACTGGCACCTCCTTTAGAGCCCCCACACTCAGCGAAAGTTACGGCGGAGGCATTTCCACATTCCCCATTTACCACGATCCACTCGGCTTCACCCCCGAAAGTTCACGCATCGATACAATCGTCAGCGGTAATCCTGAACTAGAGCCTGAGCAGTCCACCCATTTCAACCTTGGCATTCGCTTCGAGCCCGAGAGCCACCCAGGTTGGCTGCTCTCGCTCGATTACTACAGAATCGATACCAAAGATGTAATCGTCAACGGCGCTCAATACTTTATCGACCAAGCAGCACTAGGCAACGACATCGGAAGCGCCGCGGTGATCCGCGATCCCACTACCCAAGCCCTCCGCGGCGTATTTGCCAACTGGTTCAACGCCTCCGAATCTATAACCGATGGCATCGACTACAAAGTGCGCTACAAAGCCCCGACCCGCACGGGGCACTGGCAGGCCACACTCGGGCTAAATCAGGTACTTCGCTATAAATTGAAAGCCTCTAAAGACTCCTCCTACGAATCCTACCTCGGCACACTAATCGACCCTCGCGCAAGCGGTGGAAACATCATAGGCCGCGGCTCGATCCCCGAATACAAAGGCTACCTCGGACTTTTATGGCAGCATCAATCCCTCACCTTGGGCGGCACGTTAAACTACATCGACTCTCTCGACGACAATCCAGCATTTACCACAGATAGCCAGCCTCGCAAGGTGAAGGCTTGGACTACACTCGACCTCGTTGCCAGTTACCAGTGGACCGGCAGCGCTCAAACATGGCTCCACAATACAAAACTGGTGCTCGGCGTAGATAATGTCTGCAATACGCCTCCGCCATTTGCAGCAGGTGCTTTCGCAGACGGTTACGACACATCACTCTACAGCCTGACAGGGCGAAGCTATCGTATCAGCATTCAACGTGAATTCTAAGTGGGGTCGACAGCAGACAGCACTTCTTAACTCAAAAGCTTCCAGCTCAAAACTTCCAACTCAGCATACAACCAAGACGGCCCACAGCCAAAGAAGCGTCAAGAAACTGGCTCATAAAATAGCCCACAAATGTCACCACATTCACAAGTGCCTCGGGCAAACACCGAAGCAATAAGTCTGGCACGAATTACCTACTAAAAATGAACCAGTTTCTCGACACAAGTGGAGTCAAACAAATCACCATCCAGTTTCAATCGTCCACTTACACAGAACGACATGTTGCAGCGGAACTAATCGGTAAAAAATCGAAAAAAATCGGATATTACTTAAAACTGGTCTCAAAATACCAATTGCAGTGAAAGAAATTGAGCGCCGCTATAATCAGTCCTCAAGCGCTCCAGTCCAAGCCACTCTTATGCTTCAAAATCCCCTTGTCCAAAGCGAAATGAAGCAGACTGGATTCATTCTTCAAGTTTAACTTTTTCATCGCATTATGACGATGCCGCTTAATCGTATAGTCGCTCAAGCCCAATTCAGAGGCGATCTCTTCATGGGACTTACGCTGAGCGATATATCGTAGTACTTGCAGTTCACGTTGCGAGAGCACCTTAAAATATGCATCCGGGTCATTACGTACACGCTCCAAGACCTCCACGACACTCGCGGAATAGTAAACGTGACCATCAAATATTTCCGCAAAGGCCTCGTTCATAATATCTTGCGACATGTCCTTTTTACTGACAAAGCCGAGAATACCGCTCCGCGAGACTTCACGCACTGTAAAGTCATCACACTCACTGGATATGGCCAAAATACGATGCCCTCGCCCGCGTGCCAAAATGCGCTTGGCCAACTGAATTCCATCCAATTTAGGCAACAACAAGTCTAAAATGATAAATTGAAATGGCTGCTGCTCAAAAAGCTCCCAGCCAACTTCGCCATCCACAGCCTGCACGATCTCATCAAAATCAAACTCATTCTGCAACAAGCTCGAGAGATACTCGCGCACGAATTTCTCATCTTCAATAATTAAGGCTTTCATCACCAAGAAGTAAAGGAGTGTGCAACAAACGCGGCAAGAAATATACCCCTATATTTAATAAACCATGCATGATCCGCCTCCCCAAACGATGACAGTTAAATAATCTTGTCGTATTTTACTGATCTTTTCAGGCCTGCATCTAAATTGCAGACATACGGAACCTCATTCCCGTCCAGAGCCGCCTAGCATCAAACGAGAACCAGTGCACCTCTCGCCACATGAACAGCCATCGCCACAGTCCTTCTCAATTCGCTTTATGCATGCTCTCTCTCGTGCTCGTGCTGCTCGCACACATACCATGCGCCCAAGCCTACAATCGCGAAACTGGCGATCACCTGTTTTCCGTCTACACCACAGATGATCATAAAGCTGGCGAAATTTCATCATCGATTATAGAAGACGCACAAGGCCACCTATTCGTAGGCAACGAAAACGGCCTACTAAAATTTGACGGGGTAAACTGGTCGCTCATGCCCGAGACGGGGCATTCCAGCTATGTCATGTCGACCGTGATTGATAGCGCCAACAACATCTGGGTAGCGGCCTTAAAGTCAGTCGGTTATTATACAGTCACCCCAGCTGGAGAGTATCAATTTAACGACATGACCAGTCAGCTCACTTCGGCCTTTAAAGGGAAAGACTTGGGTACGTTTTGGAAGCTATACGCACGCGACGACTCCATCTACTTAATCACCTCCGAATATGTATTAAAATGGAATCAAGATGAAAAGCGTTCGTGGAAATTCGAAGACGAAAGAAGAATCCTGCCCAGCTGGATAAAGGACGGCCTCTACATTCACGCCAGAGGTTCTGGTCTATTTCACCTAGCGGGTGAGGACTTCGAACAAATCGCAGAAGACACGGAAGCCGTCGCATCTGGTATTATTGCCGTATTAGGCCACACTAAGAATGGCCTGCTCTGTGCCACCGTCGGGAACGGATTCTTCTACTTAAAAGACGGAAAATACCAACGCGCCTTCCCGACACACCCCACACTCGCAGACTATCAAATTCTACATGCATTCACATGTCCGAATAATAGTATCATACTCAGCACAAGCCATAACGGAGTCATAGTCATAAACGCCAGAGGAGAAACCACCCGTCAGATTCCAAGCAAGAAGCCCATCTACTACAGCATGACGGATCGCTACGGGACGATCTGGAGCGCAGGCATTGGCTCCATATTCAAACTACCCCGACTACCGCTTAGTTACTTTTCAGACTCTGCCTATGAAATTTCAAGATACAACGGGCAGCTCTACTACACGAACGGCAACAGTTTAAAAAAGCTGCTCAATACACCCAGTCAAACAAGCAGTCCTCAAGTGATCGACCGCGGCACTAGTATCTGGACGATACAAAACGTTGGCAGCGACTTAATCTACGGAGACATTAATGGCTTCAATTCAATACGCCATTCAGAAACTCCACAACGAATCCAAACACCCCGACAAATTGGCTCCATATACCCCAGCTATACCGACTCAAACATCCTATATACAGCAGATCCTCCCAAAGTCAGTCGTTGGCAGAAAGATGAGACCGGCTGGCATTACATCGATTCCCTGAAAGAATTTAACTCAGGCGCACTCTCGCTAGCTCAGCTGCCGAACTCGAAACTACTCATTTCCAGCGAAAATGCTCCTGTGCTGTTAACGGATTGGGAACAAGTAAACCCCATACATCCACTCGGCGAGGAAGTCGGACTACCTGAAAAATTCACTTGGTCGCATATTCTACAGCAGGGAGAACATATCATAATTATAAGCAATCAGGGCCTCTATACCTATGATAATAACACGGAAATGTTTGATTACAATCCGATCTTAGGCGACGATTTGGGCAATGATGCTTACGGATTAGCCTACTCCGCGGTTCCCGAGCAAACAGGCTGGATCATTTACCTCCCCAATGGAAGCGACTCGAATAACCCAGTAGGAAAACTCATCTGGCACGAGGGGCAATATAGCTGGAGCCCATACCACTTACCCTCGCTCGATCTGGCAGGTAAAGTCAGAGCTCTATTTCAAGAAATCGATCAAAACTCGAATGAGATATTGTGGGTAGGCGGCAGCAAAAAGATCCTACGTTACAATCTCTCGCAGATGCCCTCCTATGTGACTCCCACAACCCACATCACCCGTATCAGCGAACTGGACACGCAACAACTCTACTATGATGGAGCAGGCCCCGCTCCCCTGAATGTAGACTTAGGATTCCCCCAGAAATCTCTTCTTATCGAATACGCAGCTACACCCACCCCACTCAGAGTCATCCAATATCAAACACGACTCGAAGGCTTTAATGAATCCTGGTCAGAGCCACATACATACACACACCGTAAATTTACAAATCTATCCAGCGGCTCGTATACATTCGAAGTCAGAGCGATTGACGAATTTGGCCGCAAGGGAACAATAGCGACGCTTAAACTAAACATCGCGTCCCCTTGGTATCAAACCCCCTATGCCTATGTTTCTTACATAGCATTTGGCCTATCGATCCTCTTTGGACTTAACTACTTAAAAAACAAAAGTCTTCGCATACGAAATGAACGTCTCACAGCGATCATTCAACAACGAACCCGCGAGCTCGAAGCACAAAAGCTAAAATTACAACAGGCCAATAAAGCGAAACAAAACTTCCTCGCAAGCATGAGCCACGAGATTCGGAATCCTCTCAACGGAATCATCGGCATTTCGCAACTCCTCAGGCTGCAAGAAAAAGAGCAGGGCATGGAGTCCGAAGAAATCACCCACCTATATAGCTGCAGCCAGCATTTAAACCAACTGCTCAGTCAAACTCTCGATTACTCCAGTCTGGAAGCTGGCAAATTGAGAACGCGCGTCGAAAGCTTTGCCCCATGCGAACTCCTGCAAGAAGTCATCCAAATCCAATCTGCGATGGCACAAGAGAAAGGCATCGTACTTGAACTTGAAAAGCCCGAAATAAAACACAACTGGAAGGGCGATCCAGTTCTGCTGCGTCAGATCCTCATCAATCTAGTTTCCAATGGGATCAAGTATGCAAAGCAGGGATCAGTCCGGCTAATCCTAAGCTATGAAACGAAAGAAGAATCCGTACAAGCCTGCTTCGAAGTCATCGACTCTGGCCCTGGAGTGCCCAAAGAACATGAAAATTTAATTTTTGAAGAATTCACACGTCTACCGGAAAGTGAGATGAGCCATATCCCGGGCACTGGACTAGGGCTCACCATCTCCGCCGAAATGGCTCGACTCATGGGAGGCAGCCTCAAGCTCGACACAGAGTATCAAGGGGGCGCTCGTTTTGTGCTGAACCTAGAATTCGAGCTGGAGCTATTCCGACGCAAAATCAAATCCAATCAGGAATCCAAACTCTCAGAAATTCTAAAAGGTAAACGTGTATTGATAGCCGACGACATGGGCTTCAATCGCTATATCAGTGCCGCCGTGTTGAACAGTATGGGAGCGGAGATCGACGTCGCAGAGAATGGTCGTAACGCGCTGATCAAGCTCAACAGCTTCAGCTACGAAATTGTGATTTTAGACATCAACATGCCGCAAATGAGCGGCATCGAAGTCGTCGAAGCCTACTTCAAAAAGCACCAAGGTGAGAACAATCCAAAGTTCATCGCACTCAGCGCTTACAACAGTGTCGATATCGAAGAAAAATGCATCGCTGCGGGCTTCAATCATTTCATCGAAAAACCACTCGATCCCGAAAAGCTTAAGAAATTACTAAAATGCCACCATCGTAAAAGTCGCAACAATACTGGAAGCGATTTACTCGCGTATCTCTCGAAGAACGGCCCGATGAGCTTGCAAGAATTACAAGCTGAATACAATCAATCCTTTAAAGAAGAACTTGATAAGCTTAGGACCGCCTATGCTCTAAACAAAAAGACTGAGCAAGAAGAGATCATTCACAAACTCTTAGGCCTATGTCGGGTGCAGGCTTGTGAAAGGATTAGTCAACTAGTCGAAAAAATTTCCGAGCAGTCCAAACAAGCGGCCCCCAAGGAAGATCTGATAGCGTTGATCAAGCGACTCGAGCAAGAACTCGAGCGAACGCCCCACTCCAGCAAATAGCGACGCACAACGATGCCGTCGGCAGAAAGAATCAAGCCTGCCGAGGCACCACGTGCGACGATTACAAAAGTCTCAAACGGATCGCGTGCGCCTAGGCTTCAGCGCGCTCACGAGCGTCCGCATCGATAGCGGCAAGCATAGCTTGCATGACTTCGCTAGCGGCGGCTTTAACCTGCGGTAATTCTTCAGGCTCCATCACATCAGAACGACCAAAGACATAGAACTTAATCTTAGGCTCTGTGCCAGAACCACGCACAGCAAAGCTGTAACCATTACTCAATTCCAAGAAGTAGAAATCTTGTGGCGGAATGCGCTTGCCGTCGGCGTCGATAATTTCGTCACGACCGAAATCGGTAAAGCCACTCACAGTCACATCACCAAATGCTTTGGGCGGATGACTGCGGTAGGAATCGAGGATATTCTTAATCTTCTGCGAACCAGCCGCGCCTTCGTAATATATATTGATCGTCTTCTCTTCGTAGTATCCGTGCTGCAAATACAGAGCGTCCAAATACTCAGGAAAAGTCATCTCTTGTGCTTTCAAGTAGGCAGCGAGTTCGCAGAACATCACAACCGCGGCATTCGCATCTTTATCGCGCAGCTTGTCCGTAGCAAGGTAACCGTAACTCTCCTCACCACCGAAAACAAAGAAAGTCGAATAATCGAGCATCAGGTCTGCACGCGTCCAAACATCGCAGGCATCATAGTCGACCGCCAATCCCTCTTTCTCAAAGAGCTTGGCCTTCATCTCAGCTTCATAGCCGGCGAGTTTCTCACCAAGCCACTTGAAACCAGTCAAAGTATTCACAGTTTTCAGACCGTGCCAGGTAGCGACAGCTTCTTGCATCGGGCTAGTGACGAAGGTCTTGATCAACACTGCATTCTCCGAACCGTCTTCAGGCAAGATCTCTGCATCCTTCAATGTCGAGATACGATATTCGGCCAATAAAGTGCCGATTTGATTGCCAGTCAATAGCACCATTTCACCAGAACGATCACGCACAGCCACTCCCATACGGTCGGCATCAGGATCGGTCGCGATCACCACATCAGCCTCAGTCTCGTTGGCTTTAGCGATCGCCATAGACAGTGCTTCGGCATTCTCAGGATTAGGCGACTTAACTGTCGGGAAACGGCCGTCCGGCTCCATTTGTTCAGGCACTTCGATCACTTCCACCCCCAATTGCTTCAATGCAGGCAAAGAACTAATTGCGCCACAACCATGGATCGGCGTGAAGACAACCTTGGGGGCCATTTTCTGCATGACCTCGGTGTCCACGACCATTTCCTGCAACAAATCCAGATAGGGCTGATCCGCCTCAGCACCCAATACGGTGACTGGAGTCAAATCAACATCCAGAAATTGTGTCAGCTCTTCAAGCTCCACTTCATTGACTAAATTGACAATCCCTTCCGCATGGGGCGAAACAACTTGTGCACCATCTTCGAAATAAGCCTTAAACCCGTTATCATGCGGCGGATTATGGCTGGCGGTAATGACGGCACCACAGGTGGCCTTAAACTGACGCACCGCAAAGCTCAGCTGTGGCGTCGAGCGAGGGCCTTCAAAAATCAGCGCCTGTCCACCAAGCTTGCACCAAGTCGAAGCAGCAAGCTCACAGAAGTGACGTGAAAAATGACGTACGTCATGTGCGATCACAAACCGCGGCATATCGTGCCGACCGCTCTCCTTGAGATATTTCTCGACGTAGCGGAACATACCGATCGTGGCACGGATCAAGTTAAAATCATTGAGCACATTGGTGCCGACTGCAGCGTGCTCCGGGGTGCCTTGTGGCGAGAGCGTGCCCGTTTCGGCAGCTGCGGGCACTTTGGCGATGGTGCGCCCGCGAATGCCGCCCGTACCAAAAGCCATATTTTGGTAGAAACGATCATTTAGTTCATCCCACTCTTCTCGTTCAACGAGTTCGGCGATACTGGCTCCCACCCACTCGGGCAGAAAGTCCGCATTGGCCCAAATCTTCAGATTGGCAACTGTGCTTTCAAGAATGGAGCCTGCGGCTCCAGCGGATTCAATTTTTTCGATTAGGCTCATGATGATTTCAAGTAGTTGAATTAAAATTTAGCAATGGATAGCAATAGTTACGCAATGACCACACCGTCTTTAAGCTCTGGCTTAGCCTCCAAGGCGGCCCATTGAGCGACGAAGTCAGCTTCATCCGCAGCGAAGCGCGGACTGATTTCAAAAGTGATGGCAGGCAGCCCGGTCTCGTCGGTCTCGATCGCTTCGCCAGCTGCTTTCAACCAGCGAGCAAACATACGCAACTGATCCTCCTTACAACTCTTGGGCGAATCCACGCCCTCGGCATTTTTAACCGGGCTAAAATCATCTGCACGAGCCGCTTCGATAATGACGGGGTTCTTTGCCAGGGGAAGTGCATCAAAAACAAACATCTCAAACTTCACACCATTCGGCGCATCTGGCTTAATCGCCTCTCCAGACGCATTGACAAATGGAATCTTTTTATCAGCACGGTGGAAAGGAAGCTTAGCCCCTTCCCCGGAACCACCCGCACGCTCGATGAAATCACGATCAAAAATATGGATGGCGACGCTGCCTCCATTGAAACGGATTCCACCCTCAGGCGTCGTTTCCTGCTGCATCGCATCTGGCATGTCACTATATTCAACTACCAAGGCCTGCCCATTTTGCATACAGAAGTGGCCCACTTTCTCCAAAGCATATGCCTTGGGCACCATTTTACTGGAAAGCTCAGACTGCCCCAGCACATGGAATCCAATAAAGGCCGGATCAATGCACTGCACAATCGGATTATCCACTTGGAAGTAACTGATGATGTCGATCCCTTGCGCCTTCATCACATCAATTGCCCCACTGCGAACCAATGCACGTAGCGAGCCACCGTGCCCGTCGGGCGTCATTGCGATTTTGCCCTTTTCAGCCAAGAGAATCTTGCCCTCGTAATCGACCGCAGGCACCAAGCCTTGCACTATGAAGTGTACCGAGTCGCGATCCAAGCCAAAGAAATCCGCCGCCTCAAAAGCAGCCACCGTGGCATCGTTATTGATCTCACTGGTCAAAATAAACCAAGGAATACTCACTCCGAAACGCTCCCCAGAGCGTGCGATCTTCTCTGCAAAGACCTGAAAGAGAGTTTTCTCGGTCAATGGTGTCACCGGATAAGTGCCTTTCGGGCCATCATAACCAAGCCGTGTGCCTTGCCCTCCGGCAACAGTGAAAGCCGCGACGCGTCCCGCCTGCAAGGCTGCCGAACCGGTATCCCAGGCAGCTTTCCACTTTGCGGAATCGCCACCGTTGATAGGAAGCGCCTCATACGGCGCAGGCTCTAAGCCATCCAGATTAAGCGAACTATCGTGCGCCCCTTTAACATGCTCCTCCACCAGGGAATTCACCTCAGCGAGGTCGATCGTCTCGGCCTGGGCAATCAAACTTGCTTGCAAATCTGCATCCAAATCGTCGAAAAATTGAAAGACTTGGCCTTGGCCAGCCTGCTTAAAGGACTCAATCAGTGAATTTGTAGAATTAGCCATGAGCTCTGGAGATAAAAGCTCCAAATAAAATTGCAAACACGGAACGTGTAGGGAGCAAAAAATGGATGCCGCGCCTGAAGCCCCTCGCATTGACAGCCCACCTACTGAACGAAATGCTCCCTGATCATGCGCTCTCTACCAAATGTGCTTTCCCGGCTCGCCATCCCATTACTTTTGACGGGGTGCTCCGTAGTTAAAGCACCCATTGACCTAGCCACAACAACTGTAAAAACAACAGGTCAGGTCGCCTCTTCCGCCTGTGAAATGACGGGAGAAGTCGCGGGAGCGGTCGGCAGCACCGCCAGCGGAATCGCCAGTGTCACTCGCTCCGTCGCCGACATCGCCACCAGTCCTGTCGCTCAAGAGCTAGCCCTGCAATCTCAAGGCCAAACCATCAAAAAAGTGGCACGCAAAGCGATAAAAAGACGTTAAATTGCATCCACTCCCAACGCAGCGAAGCGCTAGGGCTCATCCGAAAAACGAAAGAGTAATTCGTCGGGACGCGCATAACCAAGCCGCTCGCGGACCACTCGCTCTAGAAATTCGGGATCTTCAATCAAGCGCGCCATATAAGACTCCTTTTGCTCAAACTCTTTTCGAGCTTGTATGAGCTTGGCCTCGATTCTATTTTCGCGGGCTTTGAAGTTCATATACTCACGATGCGTCTTCATTACGAGCCCGCCAAAAAACACGACCAACACGCATAACATGCCCATCAACATGAGCACTAAAGCACGTTCCTTTCGCTGGGCAGAATTTTTTGACATCAGAAACGACAAAGAAGGCCATTTTCCGGCACTTGGAAAGGGTAATTTAACCTAAGCACTATGTATCTCGAATACTTCGGATTTAAGGAAATGCCTTTTCACGTAACGCCTAACCCGCGTTTCCTCTTTCTCAGCCCCACCCACGAAGAGGCGCTACAGCACTTACGCTATGGAATTGAGGACAAAAAAGGTTTTATCGTACTCACAGGCGAAGTCGGCTGCGGCAAAACCACCCTCTGCCGAAAACTGCTAGAAGAGCTGGATTCCCGCAAAGAGATCGACACGGCACTACTACTGAACCCACGCGTATCAGAGACACAACTCTTGCGCGGCATCATGAAAGAGCTCGGCGAAGACGTCAAAGCACGCTCCAGCAACGACCTACTCGATAAGATAAATGACGTATTGCTGGAACGCATCCATGCCGGACGCGAGATCGTAGTCATCATCGATGAGGCGCAGAACCTTTCCTTCGAAGTGATGGAGATGCTACGCATGCTCTCCAACCTAGAGACTTACGACCAAAAGCTGCTACAGATCATCTTGATGGGGCAACCCGAACTGAATGAAAAACTCAAAGAGGATCGCCTGCGTCAATTTCGACAGCGCGTACTCGTACACTACGATCTGAAACCACTCAACCAGACAGAAGTGCAACTCTATGTGCTACACCGCCTCTCTCTGGTCGGTAGCAACGGACAGCCACAATTTACGCCCCGCGCGATCAAAAAAATCGCAAGCAGCAGCTTGGGCATCCCGCGCATGATTAATAATATCTGCGATAAATCACTACTCTCCACCTTCATCCGCAACGGCAATGAGGTCAACTACTGGGACGTGCGCCGCGCCCTAAAGGACATCAACCGCTTACATCGATCATGAGCCTAATCAACCAAGCCCTTCGCAAAGCCCAACGTGACCGCAGCCCCAACCGCATGGCACAACCTGGCGAGCAAAGTTCAGCCGCCTACGCGAGCACCGCTGCTCGCGGCATGAGCCCGGTGCTGGTGATCGGCTTGGTCATCGCCGTCGCAGTACTCATCGGCCTGGTCGTGGGCCTGAGCATCGTCATTTTCAAGGGCGACTCCCAACCACAAGCAATCGCACACACGACACAATCAACTGTGCCCCGCTCAGCGCCCACTCCAGCGCCCACTCCAACACCGGCTGCAGCCGAGCCTGCACCTACGAGCATCGTCATTCCACAAGCCAGCACTCACAGTTCACCACAGGTCAGCAGAGAAGCCACACCCATGCCCAGCGTGGTCGACGAATTACGCAAAGCGCGCGAGGCCGCGGAGGCTAAAGCCATTGCCGAAGCTCAAGCCGCCGAGGAAGAAGCTCAAGCCGCCGCCGAAGCCCAGGCACGAGCTGACGCCAAACCAAGCCAAGACAGCATCCAATGGCTGGGACAGGCAAAAATCACTGGCGTAAAACTATCCGATACAGCTAGCAAAGTTATTATAAATGGCGAAGCCTATAGCGTCGGCGACTTTGTAAATTATAAACTCGGGCTCAAAGTGATGGTGATCCAGCAAGAACGCGTACTCTTCATCGACAACAACGGCAAAAAATACATGAAGCGTTTATAATGCCGACTCGTCTTTTAAAAATCCCGCGCGCTTACTGGTGGCCCGCCCTACTAATTCTAGCGATTTTCGCAGCCTCAAGCACTCCGCGCCTCGCCACGCCCGACCTCGGCTTTCAATTCTCAAAAGACAAGCTCGCGCACTTCTTAGTCTTCGGACTCGTCGCTACAGCCATCCTTCGCACTCCCTGGTTGAGGAGACGGCGCTGCCGCGACCTCATCACCGCGGTGGTCATCACCTCTGCCTACGGTTGCTGCGACGAGTTTCGCCAATCACTCACGCCGGGGCGTAGCGTCGAGGTCGCCGACTGGATCGCCGACACCTTAGGCGCAATTGTGGCCGTCAGCGCCTACGCCCGCTGGCACCTCTACCGGCGCATACTGGAATGGCGCGCAACAGCTCCTCGCACTTCGAAACGAGCCTAAGCTCTGGAGCATAAAAAGCCCTGCCGACGCAACGACAGGGCTTTGATAAAATAACTCGACAGCTCGCCTATGCGACGCGCTCGACGATCAATTCTGGTGGATTCGGGCGCTTGGGCGCGAGACGATAAGCAGTCTTAAGATACTCCAGCGCTTCTTCCATCTTCGCTTCGTCGTTGTAATGAATCATCATAAGTGGCTCACCTTGCTTCACCTGCGTGCCGACCTTTTTGATTTCAGAAACTCCGACAGCAGGATCGTAGCTACCATTCTTCTTCTTGGCGAGTTTCGCGACCCCTTCAGCGATCAGCCCCGCATTAATCGTGTGCACATAACCACGCTTGGGCGCAGGCAACTTGCGAACGTGCTTCGCAGTCGGGAATTTCTCCGGATCATCGATCACAGAAATATCGCCCCCTTGCGCCGCAATCATATCCTTAAACTTCTGCAGCGCAGAACCATCCTTCAAGTGACGTTGCACAGTTTGCTTTGCGGAAAGCGTCGAGCCGGCAACTCCTGCCAGACGCACGATTTCCATGCCGAGCTTGAGCACCAACTCTTGCAAGTCTTCTGGACCTTCGCCCTTGAGCAGCTGGATTGCTTCTTTAATTTCAAGCCCAGTGCCCACAGTATCGCCCAACGGCTGATTCATATCCGTAACCAAGGCCACACAACGACGCTTCATGGAGCGACCGACACGTGTGATGGAGCGTGCAAGTTGCTTCGCTTGCTCGACATCCTTAATAAAAGAGCCGTTCCCCCACTTGACGTCAATCACCAGACCTTCAGCACCTTCAGCCAGCTTACGGCTAAGCACACTGCCGGTAATTAAAGGTAAACTTGGAATCGTGCCCGTTTCCGTGCGCATCTGATATAGAATGCTATCCACGGGTGCAATTTCCGGATCCTGCTGAATGAAGGTGCAACCGACCTTCTTCAGTTGCGAATGAAAGCCCTTTAAGTCCAAGACAGGATTAAAGCCGGGAATCGATGAAAGCTTATCCAGATTGCTGATAATGTACTCTTCGTCCACACCGTTCATAGTGGGCATCACCACGCCACAGGCAGCCGCCAATGGAGCCAAAACCAAGGTGGTTTTGTCACCAACGCCACCTGTCGAATACTTGTCGATCTTTGGGCGTGTGATCTTGGTGAGGTCGATGACCTCACCGGAAAGCATCATTTCTTCAGCAAAGACAGCCGTCTCTTGTGCGGACATGCCTTGGAAAAAGACTGCCATAGCGAAGGCAGCCTGCTGAAATTTCGGCATTTCTTCGTCTAAAATTGAATCGACTATGAAACGGATTTCTTCGTCGGAGAATTCGCCACCGTCACGCTTCTTTTCAACTAAATAGCTGAAAGAAGGCTTGATGAATTTGCGCGAGCTAATGATCTTTTTTCTCATTTAATGAGTATGTGTCTTCTGTGGATAAAACCGCCCGAGGCGGCATAAACCTTTGATTAATGGGCACTAAGGAGCAAAATGTCGAGCCTAAAATCAAATCACACAGCTAAAAGAAGGAACTAGCCCTCTCGTTTCACGGCGCCATTAGCTGCAGATCAAAGATTCTTCGAAGGAGTTATGCCACTTCCCGTCTCGCTAAGAATGTCGATGTCGTCATTTTCGTAAGTAACTGATTAACAGCGGCTGGCTTCTGTTTCCTGGCCTCGACTGCTGAAGAATAATCCCGGCAATAAAAAAAGCCGGAGGGGGCTCCCCTCCGGCTTTGTCTTTAAAATCTGAATACGTAACTTACTTAGATAACTTCTGAGCGCTCTCAACCAGAGCCGCAAAAGAGCTCGCCTTAAGCGCAGCACCGCCGATGAGCCCACCGTCGATGTTCTTTTGCGCAAGCAACTCGTCTGCATTTTCTGGCTTCATGGAGCCACCATAGAGGATACGCACCTTCTCAGCAGCTTCAGCTCCAATCAGGCCCGCTAGTAGGCAGCGGATTTCCGCGTGCACCTCTTCAGCCATTTCCGGAGTTGCAGTCTTACCGGTACCGATCGCCCAGACTGGCTCGTATGCAATCACAAGTGCATCGGCTGCAGCTGCGGTGACACCGACAAGGGCACCTTCCAACTGAGTTTTGATCACTTCTTTAACCTTACCTGCTTCGCGCTCTTCCAAAGTCTCGCCGATACAAACGATAGGCTTAAGGTTCGCAGCCAAAGCAGCCAGAGTCTTCTTATTCACGATCGCATCCGTCTCACCAAAGTCCTCACGACGCTCGGAGTGCCCAAGGATCACGAAGTTGGCGAATAGGTGGCGCAACATTTCCGCAGAGATCTCTCCAGTATAAGCACCGGAAGCTTCGAAGTGCATGTTTTGCGCACCGAGTTGAACATTGGAGCCACTGACTACCTTAGAGACAGACTCCAAAACAGTAAACGTAGGGCAGACACAGACAGCGACATCCGTCTGTGCGCCAACGAGGCTGACCACGTCCTTAGCGAGCTCTGCACCTTCGGCAGAGTTCAAGTTCATTTTCCAGTTACCTGCGATCAGGTATTTGCGTGCTGATTTGCTCATAATATTTTAAAATTAAGAATTAAGATTTAGAAAAGAGAATACTCTAGGCTTGGTCCAAGGCGGTTACGCCGGGGAGCTCCTTGCCTTCGAGGAATTCGAGCGAAGCACCGCCACCGGTGCTCATGAATGTAACTTGGTCGCCGTATCCAGCCATCTTGATCGCCTTCACGGAATCGCCACCACCAATAATAGAGCAGGCATCGGACTCAGCAATCGTCTTGGCCACTGCGAAAGTGCCCTTATTGCAGGCGTCGATTTCGAAGATACCCATCGGCCCGTTCCAGAGAACAGTCTTGGCGTTCTTTACTTCGTTACTAAAGAGTTCAATACTCTTAGGACCAATATCAACACCTTCCCAGCCGTCTTCGATATTACCTTCGAAGAACTGAGTTTCACCTACGGTACCCGCACCAAAGTCGAGGTCCTTCACCGCGAGGTTATCCACTGGCAGCAAGAACTTCACGCCCTTTTCCTTAGCCTTAGCCAAAGCGGACTTAGCAGTCTCAATGAAATCAGGCTCACTAAGCGATTCGCCAACTTTACGACCTTCGGCGAGTGCAAATGTATATGCCATGGCGCCACCAATAATGATGGTATCGGCCTTTTCCAAGAGCGCATCGATCACTTTGATCTTATCAGAGACCTTCGCGCCCCCAAGAATCACTGTCAACGGACGCTCGGGATTAGCCGTCTTGTCCCCCAAGTAAGCGAGCTCTTTCTCGATTAGCAGACCGCACACGCACGGTGAGAGGTGCTTGGCAACTCCCGCAGTGGAGGCGTGTGCGCGGTGCGCAGTACCAAATGCGTCGTTCACAAAGGCATCAGCCAACTTAGCCAGCCCTGCAGCAAATTCCGGATCATTCTTTTCTTCACCGGCATAGAAGCGGACGTTTTCCAGCAACATCACATCGCCATCGCCCATTTTGGCGACCTCGGCTTCAACCTCTTCACCGATGCAGTCTTCGACAAAAGTCACTGGCTGCCCCAGCTGTGTTGCCAACTCTTCAGCGACAGGTGCGAGCGTAAACTCTGCGTTCTTCTCACCCTTAGGACGGCCGAGGTGCGACGCGAGAATCACCTTAGCCCCCTGCTTGACCAGGAGCTGAATAGTCGGCAGCGCCGCAACGATACGAGAGTCATCGTTGATCACACCGTCTTTGATCGGCACATTGAAATCGCAGCGAACGAACACGCGTTTGCCAGAGAGATTGACGTCATTAATTGTTTTAGTGGCCATGTCTTTAGAATTAGGAATTAAAATTAGGAATTAAGAAATCACTAGCCTGCCCTTTCGCCATTGAACGAAGGAGAGAAGCTCTTGCTTTGACGCTACCCTTGACAAGCTCAGGCCGCGAAAGTGTTAAAAAAAAAAACCGTCTTACACTCTTACGAGCTTCGGAGGGCTCTTTTTCTTAGCGCCGCGAAAGCGTCGAGAAAAAGAAAAAGGCCGCCGCAATCAAGAATCCGGATGGGATACCTGCCGCGGCGGCCAGAAAATCAATCAATGGTTACCAGAGATCCAGTTTAAAGGAACTTGGAAACTTTTTGAACCAGCTCAACGACGCGGTTAGAATAACCCCACTCGTTATCATACCAAGAAACGAGCTTGAAGAATGTGTCGTTCAGCCCCATGCCGCTGCCCGCATCGAATACGGAGCTCAACTCTTCGTGGATGAAGTCAGAAGAAGCCACTTCGTCTTCAGTGTAACCAAGGATACCCTTGAGCGAACCTTCGGAAGCTTCCTTCATCTTCGCGCAGATGTCTTCGTAAGTTGTGCTCTTCTCAGTCTTAACGGTGAGGTCAACTACCGAAACAGTTGGAGTAGGAACGCGGAAAGACATACCAGTCAACTTACCTTGAACCGCAGGAAGCACGAGGCCAACAGCCTTCGCAGCACCTGTAGTGGAAGGAATGATGTTCAACGCAGCAGTGCGGCCACCCTTCATGTCCTTAGGAGAAGGACCATCGACAGTCTTTTGTGTCGCAGTGTAAGAGTGAACTGTTGTCATCAAACCTTCAGCAATGCCGTAGTTCTCAAGAATCACCTTAGTGATCGGAGCCAAGCAATTAGTGGTGCAAGATGCGTTGGAGATGATGTTGTGCTCTGCTGTAAGCTCTTCGTCGTTAACACCAAGAACAACAGTCTTCACACCGTCACCCTTACCAGGAGCGGAGATGATGACCTTCTTAGCACCTGCTTCAAGGTGACCCGCTGCCTTTTCGTCTTGTACGAAAAGACCAGTCGATTCGATCACGATGTCCACGCCAAGCTCTTTCCAAGGAAGGGCTGCAGGACCTTCACGAAGCGCAAGAGTCTTGATCTTGTTGCCGTTCACTACGAGCGTGTCATCACCCTCTGTAGTCACAGTGCCCTTAAAGCGACCCTGTGTCGTGTCATACTTGAGCAAGTAAGCGAGGTTTTCAGCAGGAACGAGGTCATTGATAGCAACCACTTCGATTTCTGAGCCAAGAAGCCCTTTTTCGACAAGAGAGCGAAAGACTAGGCGGCCGATGCGACCGAATCCGTTAATTCCAATTTTAGTAGCCATATGATATATGTGTTTGTTTTCAGGTTGAGATAAAATCCGTAAAACTGGCACTTGTATGCAGGTACTTTGCCATGGCAAGTGTTATTCCACGGATTCAGTTGAATTGAACCAAAGCGAACATCGCAGCTAATCCAGATCCGTCAAGCTATAAGTTTAATTAATCAAACTGCACTTCACGGGGCAGTGAGGACTACCCGAATGCGCTTGACATTAGCGCGAGTAATGCGATGACTACGCGCCACTACTCAGAGTGGCGCCAACAACATATTCAGCGCTGCGATCCTCTCTAAATGAGGCACTTACACAGGCCAAGCCTGCTAGCCCGAAAAGCAGCTTCGCCATCACAACTTAAGATTTATTTATGAAAATTAAAAACTGGGACATGTTCGCATTTGTCGTCGCCTACCACATTGCGCTGATCGCGCTACTGCCGGCCTTCATCAGCGTATTTTCGTGGAGTGCTATCGCGCTCTTTCTGATCACTTACATTATGGGCGGGATGTCGATCACAGTGGGCTATCACCGCATGTATTCACACAAAGCCTACTCCGCCAACGCGTTCTTCGAATGGTGCGTATTACTCAGCTCCGCATTGGCCTTTGAAATGTCGGCGCTCAAATGGTCACACGACCACCGCGTCCACCACAATCACGTAGATACCGACAAGGACCCCTACTCGATCAAAAAGGGCTTCTGGTATGCCCACATTCTGTGGCTATTCGACTATAAGCGCGACTTCGACAAGAGCCTGGTAGCCGACTTAATGAAGAACCCACGCGTGATGCTACAGGACAAGCACTACGGCAAATTCCTGCTGGGGGTAAACTTCGCAGTCTTCCTACTCGGATGGGCAATTACCGGCAGCGCGCTGGCCTCCTTCTACATGGGCTTTCTCATGCGCATGGCGATGATCCACCACTGCACATGGTTCATCAATTCACTCTGCCATACCTACGGCTCCAAAACCTATGCCCGCGAACTCAGCGCCGTAGACAACGCGATCCTAGCTACACTCACTTTTGGCGAAGGCTACCACAACTACCACCACGCCTTTGCAGCTGACTACCGCAACGGCATCCGCTGGTATCACTTCGACCCCTCCAAGTGGACCATCTGGCTCGCCTCCAAGCTCGGCCTAGTTAAAAACCTACGCGTGATCAACGAAATCACCGTGCAAAAATCGCTCGTGTCCAAGGACAAGAAAATGATCCTGGACCACATCAGCCACGAGATGGACGACTGCGCGACCGAACTCAAAGCAAAACTCGAAGAGCTCTCCGCCACCTTCGAAGAAAAAGCAGCCGCGCTCATGGCCAAAGCCCGCGAGCTAAAAAAGGCCAGCGACGATCAAAAAGTGCACCTCCAACAAGAGATCAAGTCACTCCGCGCCTCCCTCAAAGAAACGTGGGACGAATGGGTCGAAGTCACCCGTAACGCTGCCAAGCAATACGAGTTCGCGCACTAAACCGCAGCTGACACCAACCACAAACCGCAGGTCAGCGGCGGTAGATAGATACGCTTCGAATCCAATGGGATACGTGCCGAATCAATCCCCTGCAAACAGAAGCGCTCCTGATCCGCGATTTGCTTGAGCGTGTCCGGCTTCAACGCAGCACACTCAATATCCGCATAAACCAAATGCGGATTGATCGCATAAACCAGTTGAGGCGTATCGACCGACTTATCTGCATTAAACAACACCACCGCGGCACTCGATCCCTCCGCAAAGAAAAACTTTACGTAGTCCTCACTCATGCCGCCATCATAGCGCAAGGCCTTGCCCAAATCTGATAAACGGAAGCGAATCCAATCGCGAAAATATCCATGCGTGCCCGAATACACATAGCGGCGGTTATAATCCAAGGCATTAATATCGCCACGCTGATAGGTATTCTCAATCCCACGCTTCGAGCGCATAAAGTCCTGCCCCTCAGCTAGCATGGGCACCCCCAGTGAAGCAAAGAGCAACGACGCCATCAAATGGGTCCGGCGACGATCCAAAAGCGTCGGGTCCGTGCCATCACCCTTCGGACGCTCGGTGATGCGATCAATCCAGCAGTGGTCATCATGCGACTCAGTATAATTAATAGTCTGCGCCACAAAGCGCGTCGTGCCTGGTGAGCCCGCCACGAAGTGACGAATAATATCCTGGCTGCCCTCCCCCTTCACATACTTGGCGATGCACTCGCGAAAACCGTCATTCCAGGAAGCAAAGCCCGTCTCCTTCAGTTCCTCTTGAATGTGACCACGAAAACTCCACGGCTCTGCAATCAGAATCAACGATGGCTTCACCTTTTTAAGTTCGATCTCAATTTCCCGCAAGACCTCAATCCCAATCAGCTCCGCCAAGTCAAAGCGGAAACCGTCCACGTCATAGGTCTCAACCAGATGCTTCAAACTATCAATAATCAAGCGCCGCCCCATCGCCGTGTCACAGCGCAAGTTGTTGCCGCAACCACTCCAGTTCATGAGGTCATTCCCCTTATCCAGGTGGAAGTAATAAAATTTATCGATAAAGAGCAGGTGATTCGGCTCCCCGACATGATTATAGACCACATCAAGAATCACCGCCATATCCTGCTGATGGAAGTCCTCCACCAAGGCACGGAACTCTTCGATTTGCGAGGCCTTTTCAGGCTCCGCAGCGTAACTGCTTTCGGGAGAAAAATAGTTCACCGTCATGTAGCCCCAGTGATAATCCTCAGGCCGCTCATTATCAAATTCTTGAATCGGCTGCAGCTCCACCGCATTGACCCCGATCTCCCTCAAGTATGAACCTTCAGCCTTAAGCCACTTACGCAGCCCCGCGTAGCCTGAGCGCTCTTGAGCTGTCAGCTCAATCGGTGCGTGCGCCGCCAGATCACGCACGTGCGCCTCCAAGATCACCAAATCGTGCCAAGCCGGCGGCGTATAGCTCTGCTTCACTTTAGGCATACGATCCGACGCCACCACGATTCCCGGCCCCCGCCGCCCCAGACATGCCTTGGCATAAGGGTCCAGCACGGCAAAATTAGGATCAAAATGCGAAGTCCCCTCCACACTCAGGCCCTCGACTCGATAGGTGTAATAATAGCCATCCAGATCCTGATCCACGAGAAGCGACCACGTGCACCCATCCAAACAGCCCATCGAAAACGTGCGCGCATCACTGCCGTCAGCCAACTGACCATAGCACACCTTGACCGCAGTCGCCCGCGGCGCAAACAGCCGAAAAGTCGTCTGCCCATTCGCCACAATCGCTCCCAACTCAAGATCGCTCTTAGCAGAGGTCAGAAACTGGGTATGCGGCAATTCATGCACTTCCTCCACTTCCGCCGAACGCCAGATAATCTTCTCATTCCCCATAGGTTCATAGCCCTCCGGCGTATGAAAGCGAAAGATATGGCTCCCGGTTTGCTCTGGTTGAAATAAGAAATTCGACACTCCATCCCGCTCCACACGATTCGGCGCGCTATCTGGCACGTCCAGCCACACCTCCTGATCCGTCACAAACTTAAAAGCAAAGACCCGACCCGATGGAATTAACTTCAGCGGCACCCGAAGCTCATAAACCGTTTCCGCGGCGTCATCCACTGGCTTCAACTCCCACTGCGACTGGCCAATCGCCTTGCCCCACTTATTAAAATCTCCCCCCAAAAACACACGCACTTTGCGATCCAGCAGCTGCGGATAGCGATTCGAACGCAGCGTAAAGACCCAACTATTCTTACGACGATAGTAACGACAATAGTGCCCACATTCCTCTGGCGACAAACGCTCGACCTTGGCAAACGGTTGCTCCTTCGGTCCCAGCAAAAGCGGCGGCAAGGTCGTCGTGCTCGGCCAATTAGCCGAAAGGATGATTAACCCGGCATCCCGTGATTCCCAAAATGCATTCGCGATCTTTTGCGTCTTCTTACCCATAGCAGCTCTATTGTCTGCAATAGACGCTAGCAAGCGCAATACCCATTCACTAGCTAGCAGCAGAAATCAGCCGATTCACCCCACCCTCAGTAATTGACGCCATCCCATCCTAGTACTTAACTTTGACCGCTTATGAAGAAAATCCTGGTAGCGCTCTCGGGCGGCGTCGACAGCGCCGTAGCAGCCTGGCTCCTCAAAGAGCAAGGCTACGATATTTCAGGTGCCTACATCCGCACCTGGATGAACGAAGAAATGCCTCTGGCAGATTGCCCTGCGCAGCAAGACATCGAAGACTCCCGGGCCGTCGCCGCACACCTAGGCATTGACTATGAAATCGTGAACCTCGTCAACGAATACCGCGAACACGTCGTGAACTACCTCGTCGACGGCTACCAACGCGGCATCACCCCCAACCCGGATATCATGTGCAACCGAGAAATGAAATTCGGCATCTTTCAAGACTATGCCCTCAAAGCAGGCTTCGAAGGCATCGCCACCGGCCACTACGTACGTAAATTCACCAACGACGACGGCAGCCAAGACCTACTCGAAGGCCTCGACAAAAACAAAGACCAGACCTATTTCCTCGCCCTGCTACGCCAAGAGCAAATTCGACACGCCCTCTTCCCCGTCGGCGAACTGGAAAAGCCACGCGTGCGCGAACTCGCAATGGAGAACAAACTGCCCAACGCCACCAAAAAAGACAGCCAAGGCATCTGCTTTCTCGGCGACATGAACATCAGTCGCTTCCTCGAACACTACATCGACGACAAGCCTGGCAACATCGTCAACCCTGAAGGCAAAGTGCTCGGCCGACACCGCGGCCTGCACCGCTACACCACCGGCCAGCGCCGCGGCATAGGCGTGCCCTCCAACACCGACAACGAATTCTACGTTGTCACCGGCCTCGACATGGAGCGCAACGAACTCATCGTCGCTTTCGACAAGCCCGACTCCCCCGGCCTCTTCACCACCGAGGTCGAAGTCTACGGCCTCAGCTTCGTCAATCAAACGATCACCAAACCCTGCCGCTTATTAGCCAAGCCTCGCTACCGTGATCCCTCACAAGCCATCCACTACACACCACTAGGTGACAACCGGGCCAAAGTCAGCTTCGACCAGCCCCAACGCGCCCTCTCCCCGGGGCAAATACTAGCCCTCTACGACGGCGACAAACTACTCGGCGGCGGGTTTTATAAATAAACTAATGCGCTCGAGTCACCGATGTCCGCGCACAAGATAACACCAGCCCCCAAAGCCTCCAGCCACAGCGCTCCCTAGTGCACGGCTCCGACACCTCCATTTACCAACTTGCCAAGGCCGCACTTCGCAGCTTCCATAACGCTCCATGTCAGGACGATTCAGAACCGAGTGCCGACGCATCATTTTCCAATCCACCCGATGGGATGAGAAGGCCTTTGATGTCATCCTCATATTGGCGATCCTATTGAGCGTCGCACTGGTGATGTGGGAAAGCGTCCCCTCGATCGCACCGCAGACACGTCAACTACTCTACATCCTGGAATGGATCATCACGGGCCTATTCACCGCAGAATACATTCTGCGACTGTACGTTTCAGATAAACCTGCACGCTACAGTCGCAGCTTTTTTGGTGTGGTCGACCTACTCGCCATCTTACCGACCTACATCGACCTACTGATCCCAGGCGCACACTATCTAATGCTACTGCGCGTCTTGAGGGTATTACGCATCTTCCGTGTGCTCAAGCTGGCCAAATATATTGGCGAAGCCAACACCCTGATGCGAGCAATGCGCTCCTCTGCCCGTAAGATCGCCGTGTTCATCTTTGCTGTACTGATTCTAGTGCTCATCCTCGGCTCACTCATGTATCTGATCGAAGGCGCCGAGTACGGCTTCACCAGCATCCCCAAAAGTGTCTACTGGGCGATCGTGACACTGACGACGGTCGGCTACGGCGATATTTCCCCGCAGACGCCTTTGGGCCAGTTTGTGGCCTCGATCATCATGATTATAGGCTACGGAATCATTGCAGTCCCCACCGCGATCGTGACTGCGGAAATGACACATCCCGCCACGCCCTCATCCGACAGCGACCCCATCTGCCCTGCTTGTGGATGGGAAAGCCATGATCATGACGCCACCTATTGTAAGGTATGCGGCGATAAATTGCCGACACCGGCCTCCTCCACCGAAGTTCGATAAACCTTAATTCAGAAGCCAGCGACTGTCATTAGCCATCTGAGCACGCCCGAAAACCTCCCCCTAATATGCCCCGACAGCCGAGCTACTAAGCGTCTTGCCAAGTGGCATATTTTCCGTTTGATATGTCTTTGTGAACCTGACTGCCCCCGATACGATCAAATATGTCTTCGGACTTGGAGCGGAAGAACTGATATTTACAATCGGCATCGGTAAAAGCTCCACGCACACTCGCCCACCGATCCCCATCCCACAGCCCTACCCCGAGTGGACCAAGCTGGAAACCAAGCAGTGTCCCAACTGCCCGCTCACAAGCCCCTCTTGCCTACATTGTCCTGCCGCGGTGCGCGTGCACGAAGTGCTCGAAACCTTTAAAAATTCAGCTTCGGTCGAGCAGATCGACCTCAGCGTAGTCACTCACAGACGCATATTTAAGCAGCAATGCGATCTACAAAGCGCACTGAATTCGATGCTCGGCTTACAAATGGCGACCAGTGGCTGCCCCATCCTGGAAAAGCTGCGCATCATGGCGAACTTCCACATGCCCTTCTGCTCCTTTGGCGAAACACTGCATCGCACCGTCAGCGCCTACCTCACACAGCAATTTTTTATTTACAAAGAAGGCGGCGAAGCCGACTGGGATCTCGATGGCCTAAAGATGTATTATCAGGAGCTGGAAACGTTAAACCGCGCGTTTTCTGAGCGTATACAAGTGCTGGAAGAGAGCGATGCCGCATCGAATGCCATTATCATGTTTTTCGCGGCATCCATCGTCGTCGCAGATGCGATCGAAGACGGCCTCGCTGAATACAAAGACTACTTCACAGGCAAAAGCGCACAGCCCCCCGCGGGCGAGTAGTGGCTTGATGAATGGAACTCCTGTAAAATACCCCTTACAGAGCCTTGATGCTGTCTATTTTTTCCTTTAGCATGCAGGATTCACTCAAACAAGCACTGAACTATGGAGTCCACCCCCAGCATACGCGTCAAAGATCTCACCCGCCAATATGGCGCGTTGACCGCGATCCATAAAGTCAACTTTACCGTCAATCCGGGTGAAGTTGTTGGCTTCCTCGGCCCCAACGGAGCCGGAAAAAGCACGACCATGCGCATTCTCTCAGGCATCATGTCAGCCACTTCAGGCTCGGCCTGGGTCGGCGGCATCTGTGTGGCTCAGAACCCGCACGAGGTGAAACGCAAGATCGGCTACATGCCGGAAAACAACCCACTCCCCGACGACATGCGAGTCGTCGAGTATCTACGCTTCCGCGCCCGTTTAAAAGAAGTGCCCAGCCGTAAGCTGCGTGCGACCGTGCAAGAAGCCATGGAGATCTGCGACCTCGCCCGCACCGCACGTCGCAAGATCATTGGCACACTCTCGAAGGGATTCCGCCAACGCGTCGGCATCGCGGATGCCCTGCTCGGCGATCCCGAAGTGATCATCATGGACGAGCCGACGATCGGCTTGGACCCCCACCAAATCCAAGGCATCCGCAAGCTGATCAACAACCTGCGCGGCAAGCACACCGTCATTCTATCGAGTCACATCTTGCCCGAAATCGAGCGCTCTTGCGACCGAGTGATCATTATCAATCGCGGCCGCATCGTCGCTTCCGGCACGAGCACTGAGCTACGAGAGGAATTTCTCCCTGGCAACCGCTTCAGCTTACTCATCGATGGCGACAGCGAGGCAGTGCTCCCTTGCCTGGCTCAAAACGGACTCGAAGCGAGCATACTCGAAAACACCCCACAGGCCGAGAACCACTGCAAGCTCACTCTACGCATTGAAAAAGAAGGTGAAATCGGCCCGCAACTGATTCAAGCCCTCAGTAATCAAGCTGGCTTCACCTTGCACAGCCTCGCCCCCCGCGAGCCCAATCTCGAAGAGATCTTTCTCGCAGCCACCAAGCGCTCTTGGGAAGAAACCATCGAGACCAAGCCTAAAATTTCCACCTAGCTCCCCCGTTCATTTGCCATTGCCAGCAGTCATTTAGATCATGCGCCATTTTTTCATACTACTTAAACACGAGCTACGTATGTTGTTCATCAGCCCGCCCACCTACATCGCGGCGGTGCTGTTCCTCAGCTTAATGGGCTTCCTGTATTGGGCCATCTTGCGCGGAATGATCAATACTCCCTCAGAAGTGCTCCCCACAGTGCAATTCTTCAGCATCTTCTGGATCCCGGTGTTCTTTGTCGTGCCGCTCCTGACGATGCGCAGCATTGCCGGCGAGCGCAGCATTGGCACTCTAGACACGCTCATGACCACGCCCACATCACGTGTAGCCGTCATTCTCAGTAAATTCGCCGGCGCCTATCTCTTTTACATGCTACTATGGGTGCTCACCATCGGCTTCCCATTTATCACTCAAAAACTCTACCCGCACGCCGCAGAAAGTGGCGCACTCCTCGATCTCGCCCCCCTCGCGGGCAGTTTTCTTTTTCTCGCGACCAGTGGCATGCTCTTCATCTCAATCGGGATTTTTGCCAGCAGCGTCACCCGCAGCCAATTAGTGGCAGGCATGCTCAGCTTCACGACCCTATTTGTCGTCATTATCGGTGGCCAACAGATGGCCAACCTTGCCGACGCCGGTGGCGAACTTTCATCCTGGGTCGTCGCTACGGTCAATTACCTCCAGATCTTTGAACACCTGGACGATTTCTCACGCGGAATCATAGATACACGGCCCTTCTTTTATTACGCCAGCACAACTTTTCTATTGTTGGGCCTCTCCACCCTAGTGATCGAAGCGAAAGCCTAAACTGCCCAATGCAAATCAACCGTTTCAACGAATATCGCGTCGCACGGCGTTTTCGCATCGTCAACCGATCGGTGCAAATCGTCCTCGGGCTATGCCTGATCGCCTCACTCAATTATCTGGCAGCCAAATACTACGGCCGCATCGACCTCACCCAGTCCGGTAGCTATACCCTCGCCCCCGAGTCCAAAGCCTACATTCGTGAGCTGGAGGAGCCCGTCGACATTATCGTCACGATTCCCAACGACCCCGATGTCGCCGAGCAACAGCAAATCCATCAGCATTTGCGCAAAATCTTTCGCGAGTACGAAGCCGCAGGCATGCACGAAGGCAAAGCCTACATCAATATCGAATTCGTCGACATCTACCGGCAGCGCAAGCGCGCACAGGAACTCGCCAACAAATACAACCTCACCCAAGAAAACATAATCCTAGTCGCCATGGGCGAACGCACTCGTGAGATCCGCCAAGCGGATCTATATGAGGTCGAGAACAATCAAATCGCCGGCTTCCGTGGCGAAAAAGCGATTACCTCCGCCATCATCGACGTCTCCTCCAAGGATGAGGACAAAATCTATTTCCTCGTCGGCCACGGCGAAATGCGACTGGACGACGTCGACCCACTACGTGGACTCTCGCAGCTCGAAGCCTTTCTGCGTGAGCGTAACTACACCCTCGCCACCATCGACCTCGCAGTGGATGAAAATGTGCCCGCCGACGCCGACCTCATCGTCGTGCCCTCGCCACAAGCCAGCCTACTCCCCGAGGAAGTGGAAAAACTACGCCGCTACATGAACGAGCGTAATGGCCGCATGATCGTGCTCATTGATCCCGGCCGTCGCCATGGCATGGAAGAGCTCTTTTACGACTGGGGCGTACTCGCCGACGACATGGTCGTGGTGGACGACGGCCCCGACTTTCGCTCACAAGGGGGCGACCTCATCATCCGTCGCTTCGCCGAACACCCCATTACAAATCTACTGGTCGACTACCAGATCACCGCGCTCTTCGGGCAACCTCGCCCCATGCGCACCGATCCCGGCTCGCTCAAAGACCCCCGCCTCAAAGTGACTCAAATCATCGGCACCTCCGATCAGAGCTGGGGCGAGCGCGACTACCGCACGCAGGACCCGATTCAATTCGACGCGGGGCGCGACCTCAAAGGCCCCATCACCATCGCCACGGTATCCACACGCACCGCAGGCACTGAACTCGGCATCAACATCCCCGGTGGCCGCTTTGTCGCCTTTGGTAATTCTGACTTCATTACCAACAACCGCCTACGCGCCTTTGGTAACCGCACCCTGTTTTTCAATTCCATCAATTGGGCGCTCTCCAAAAACAGCCTGCTCAAGATCGCTACCCGTCCACTCGAAAGCTATCAAGTCGTCATGAGCGAGCGGGACCTCAACCGCATACTCATTTACTTTGCAATTCTACCGGGAGCCACCGCGCTGCTGGGTTTGCTCATCTATCTCATCCGCCGCCGCTAAGAACATGCGCTTCAAATTCACAGTCTTTCTACTCGCGCTCAACGTCATTACCTTCGGCCTCATCGCCTACCTCAACAAACAGGCCAATCAGGTGCAGCCCGAGCTCGGCGGCCTGTCTGGACAGATCGGCCGCGAACTGCTCGATGCGGACCGCATCGAACTACACGGCCGCGGCCTGGAAAGCCCGCGTATTCTGGAGCGGAAAGGCTCTACCTGGACCATCACCCAGCCCATGCAATGGTCGGCCAACTACTTTGCCATCAACCGCATTCTCAACCAACTGCAGTTTCTAGAAGAAGACGCCTCCTTCCCCGTCGATGAAATCGAAAAATCCGGGCAAACTCTGGCAGACTACGGTCTGGACGACCCTTTGCTCAGGCTGGTAATCGCCGAGGGCGAGCAAACCATATCGCTCAGCATCGGCACACTGACTGAAATCGGAAACAACGTCTATCTACTCGGCCCTGACGGACGCGAGATATTTGTTGTTAATCGTCAAGTCATCGACGGTCTACTGGTCGACCTCAATGACCTGCGCACTCGCGAGATTTTTGACATTCCGGTCTTCGAAGTCGATGCACTCGGCTTACAAATTCGCTCCGAAAGCACCGCAGATGGCAGCTCGCTCAAAGTGCGTCTGGCCCGCAATAATGGCACATGGCGTTTCGAAGCTCCGCTCGCTGCCAAGGCCGATCCCGCACTCGTGGACAATACCATCAACACACTCACCGCGGCCAAAGTCGTCCGCTTCATTGAAGGCAACGAAGCCGATCCGATCCTACAAGGTCTAGAGACTCCCTTCATGCAGGTGACCATCCACGGTAACAAGCGCCGCCAGACCCTGATCATCGGCAACCTCGATCCCAACGCAAAAGGCCCCCCTCAATACTTCGCAAAACTCGAAGACAACCCTGCAGTGTTTACGCTAATGGCTCGCCCTTTCGATGCACTGCGCGAAGCACAGGAAGCTCTGCGCGAACGTAATTTCATAAACTTTAATCACGCGACGCTCTCCGCAATCAACATTTCTGAAAACGGACGCAAGATCCGACTACAAAAGCTGGAAACAGGCGACTGGCAGGTGCTTGAAAGCAAGGGCGAAGATGAGATCCAACCTCACCGCGCAGACCCGGCAATCATCCAGCAGCTGATGGACGAACTTTCCAACTTGCGTGCCAGCGGCTTCGCCGTCGATGCCCCCTCCCCCACCGATACAGAACGCCTAGGCTTCAATAAGCCGCGCCGCGTCGTCACACTCAGTTTCGTTCAAGGCGATCCCCTCGTCCTGACTCTCGCTCACCCCGAGGAGGACAACGAGGCACTCTACGCGAAAACCAATCAAGCCGACTTCATCTTTCAGGTCGAACGGCGCCCGACCCTACAAATAGTGCCACTCAACACCTCCTACTACCGCAATCGCACACTCGACACACTGCCCTCCTCTGCACGTATTAGCTCCTTGCAACTAACACAACTAGAGACCGGAGAGACAATCTTTGACTACACGCTCCCCAAGGACAGTATTCGTTGGGACAATCTACTGGAACAGCTCGAAGGCCAACGTGGCCCACACATTCGCGTCTTAATCGACGCCATTCGCGACTTTAAAGTAAAGAGCTATCTGCTCGACAACTACGCGGATGCCTACCCCGTCGACTCGGAGAAAACACTTCCTTGGATCTTCAAACTCAGCGCGACCATACAGCTCCCCGGCGGCGGCACCTACCGAACAGAAAAACGCGAATACGTGTTCACCAAGCGGCTATCCGGCACCATTCAAGTTGCCGGCTCTAAACAGCACAATGCCATTTTCGAGATCCCACAGCCATTGTTGGACGCGCTCTATGAACTAACGGACGATATGGAAACTCCGCCTGAAGCCCAAGCAGGCAACCCAGTGCCCGCCCCCGAGACCATCGCCCCCGTCGCCGCCCCCGGAGTGATCGATTCAAAGATCAGCGAGTAAGTCACAGCGTGCACCATGGCCCTCCTTAAAAAGCTTCGCCTCAGCACATTGCTGGAGCTATTTTGGGATGCCAGCCTGCTCCTGATCTTTATCACGCAAGCCCTAGTCATCGGCTGCATACTCATCTATGGCTACCTGCCACTTCCCACCGGTTGGAGCCACCAAGTCATCGCCCAAAAATTACCGCCCGGCATCATCTTCACGGCCGATGAATTTCGCCTTCAACTGGACGGCTCAGTAACCCTCGTCGGCGTCAAACTACGCTCCAGCGAAATTCAGCAAAATCTGCTAGAAGCCGATGCCCTGGAAGTCCAACTCGCATGGCAAGGTTTTAACCAGCTGCCCAGCCCCGCTGGCCTGGTGCTCACAGCTGGCACTTTGTACATTCCATCAGTGTATTCGCCTGACGGATACCGGCGTGCCATATTGGAACGTATCGCCTTCCGCATCGCACCCGATGCAGGCAATTGGAATGTCGAGCGCTTTGCAGCACTCAATGATGACATTCGACTGAGAGGCAGCTTCCATTTTCAATCACCCCAAAGCGCCTCAGCCAAAGCCAAAGCGAGCTACAAAAATTTGAATCTCAATGAAGCAAACATCAGCGAATGGACTCAAAATTTCTACAGCCAAGTCGCCCAATTCTCACAATACAAGAAGCGCATCAGTTACTTCAAAGCCCCAACAGTCGCGTTCACATACACATCCACCGATACACAGGATCAAATCATCGACCTACATCTGAGCAGTCGACAACTGCGACACCCTGAAGTCCAGGCTAGCAATGTAGAACTACAAGCACGCATACAAATCCAGGATGGCACGATCCGTCCCCTGTCCGCCCCACGACTCACATGCACAGAACTCGATGCGCCACGCTTCCAAATACAAGCAGAAGACCTCAGCGCGGAATTCCCCCGAATCGAACTAAATGGGCTACTCTCCGGCCATTGGCCCCCGTGTAACTTGGCCGCAAAGCGCATCACACTCCAAGACTATGAACTGGACGCACCAACGCTCCAAATCAACCCGAAGCACTATCCGGAAATCGCCTTCCACGGCTCCACACGTAGTCTAAATGGAGCGATCGCATTGAAGGGTCGTATCGATGCACACACTCACAGTGGTCATGTGCGCGCCCGCGGCAGTATCGACCTCGCATCACTGACTCCAGAGACCATACGCGACCGCCTCCCGGACATCGCCTACGAAACCCCACCTTACTTAGACGTCCAGATGAACTTCGACACGGGTTTCTCACTCAACCATGCCGCAGTCTACGCTCAAGTCGATGCTCTGAAAGTCGATCACTTAACCTTCGACCACATCAATACACACGCCACGTATCAAGACGGGCAATACACTATAAATAACCTCTATCTCCGCCGTCAAAAGCAATGGATCGACCTCAAGTTCAGCTTGGATAGCCATAGCCACGATTACAAACTCACCCTATACGGCACAGCGGTGCCCTACGATTATAATGCAATCCTACCACGCTGGTGGGGCTCCATTTTTAAGGACTTCGACTTCAGTCGCACAGACTACAGCTTGGGTGACTTCATCATCTACGGCAATACCCAGCGCAAGGTCGCCGACCTCTACTACGGGCATGCGGAAGCGAGCAACGTCAGCTACCGCGACATCGCATTCGACGCGGCTGAACTCATCGTACGCGGACGCGGCCCTTATTGCGAGTTGCGCGATATACACACCCGCAGTGGCCAAGGCTGGGCCCACGGCAAGCTCGCCTTCGCCTCTCGCATTGGCGACGGCAAAGGGCCAGTCTCCCTACGCCTCGATATGGACGCGAAACTGACTCTGGAAGATGCAGCCAAACTATTCAAAGGAACGGCAGCCCAAATCATCGCCGACTTTGAGACCGACGACCTACCCGTCACTAAACTTAAAGGCGCGATCTTTAACAGCCGCTACCCTGAGTATCAGGGCAAGAGCTTCTTCGATTTATCCGCAGCACTCGACTCTCCTCTCAAATTCAGAGGTGTGCCACTCGACCACCTAAGCTTTGACCTCTACGGCCGCTCTCACGTCACTCACCTGCGCGAGGTAGAGCTTGGCTACGCAGACGGTCAAGGCAGCGCACAAATCGACATCTATACGCCCCCGGACTCTGACAGCACTTTGCGCTATGAATTCAGCCTCAAGGACGCCGATCAAAACCAAGCCCTGCGCGACCTGCCACAATTAGACAATCTGGAGCACAGTCTGGAAACGACGGCCACAAACTCCCCCGCATCCACGAAACGGGAAGACGCACGCGTAGACATACAGATCCACGGAGAAGGCCCCACCAAAGATCCCTTTAAACACACAGGGTTTGGGAATTTTGAGATTCGTAACGATCAACTAGGCACCATCCAATTACTTGGACCTCTCTCAAAATTCCTACAGAACACATACTTCAACTTTACCTCATTTAACCTCAATCAAATGCGTGGCGACTTTCACTACGAAAACGACATCGTCCACTTCGATCCCTTGCGTATCGACGGCACCCGCACCCAAATCAACGCACCGGGCACTCTGCGCCTCAGCGACCAAGCCCTCAACATGCGGCTCAAAGTATCTCTTTTTGCCAACTCAGGCAACCCCGACTCCAACCTGCGCAAAATCAGCGACCTAATCATAAAGCCGCTCCCCAACCTGCTTGAATTTGAGCTCACCGGAACTCTAAAGAAGCAAAAGCTCCGTTCCCTCTACGATCCGCGCAATTTGATTCCACTATTTGAGTAGAGCTGCTTGATAGGTATGCCAAGGAAGGGTCGCGCACTTGATGCGCGCGGGAAATTGACGCACCCCTGCCAGTGATGCCAGCTCGCCCGATGTTTCCAAACTCGGCTGGCAGTCCGTATCCAAATTTAAGAGAGCACTCACCTCAGCATTGATCGATTCCCCTGCCGCCAAGCTTTGGCCCAAGAGCGCCTCTGTCATCATCGAAGCGCTGGCCTTACAGATCGCACAACAGGCTGCTTCGAATTGAATGGCTTCGATTCGATCGTCTACAATGCGCAGGAAGACTGTAATCTTATCACCGCAGAGTGGATTGTAGCCTTCGGCATGATGCGTCGCCTCAGCAAGTACACCATAATGACGCGGGCGCTTGTTGTGATCGAGAATGATCGACTGATAGAGGTCGTGAAGATCGTCGGACATCTTAAAAGTTAAAAATGTGGCGGTTGAGGCAGGAGTCCCACCTTCAGCTAGATTGAAGCGATTGCTTTGGCAAGGTCTTCAGTCGGCGCTAAACATTGCGTGCCCAGGCAGACTTGTAGCTGTTTGGCTGGCAAGTCGACACTTTGCTGGATGAAGGTTCTGCGCCAAGGCTGCGCGGCGAGGCCGTCGCGCACAGCGGCGAGCTCCACCCCCTGCCCGACTTTAATCACGACGATACCCGCCTGCTGAGTCGCGGCAGCTTCGAGGCCATGCGCGACACCAGCGGCGACTTTGCGCGCGTAATCGGCAAAAGCGGGCAAGGTCGCCTCAAACTCAGCGGCGTAGCGCCCCTCACCAGTCAAGGCGTAGAGCCCGCTCAACGCATGCAGCATCACAGAATTGCCGGACGGTGTCGCATTATCAAACCACTCTTTACGGCGAGCCACAGGAGTCGCCGTGCCCTCGGCGGTGAAATAATAACCGACCGAATGCGCATCCGTAAACGCTTGCAACGCTTGATCCAAACAGGTCTGCGCACGGGCTTGGTATATGGCAGAGGCGCCAGGCTCAACCCAATCGATTTTGGACGCCAGCGCCAGACAAGCTTCGCCCAACAGCGCGTAGTCGTGCAAGAAACCATCGACCTGAGCACCGCCGGTTTCATAATAGACCGCTTTGAGCTGAATGCCCTCGTCGCTTTCTGTGACCAGTGCATCCCATAGAAAATCAGCAGCATTGCGGGCGCGCTGCGTCCATTCGGGGCGATTAAAATAAAACCCCGCGTCGGCAAGCGCACGAATGATCATGGCATTCCACGCGGTGCTCACCTTGGTGTCTCTCCCCGGCGACACACGTTCGGCCTCGCGATGCTCACGCAGTAGGCGGCGAGCATCGGCAAGTTTTTCGCGCACCGCAAAGTCGGGCTCCACCAGTGCGGGATTACTGTTGCCATGCTCGAAGTTGCCTTCGGCGGTGATGTTATACGCGGCGCGCACTTCGCGAGCCAGCGATGGCCCCAGCACAGAGTCGACCTGCTCGGGCGTCCAGACATAGTAACGCCCTTCTTCGCCCTCACTGTCTGCATCGAGTGCGGCATAAAAACCACCCCCCGGCGCCGACATTTCCCGCTCCAGCCAGCCAATGGTCTCTGCGACCACCGCAGCATAGAGTGGGTCCTGCGTATCCAGCCAACCACGTGTGTAGGCGTCAATTAGCAGCGCATTATCATAGAGCATCTTCTCGAAGTGCGGGATCAGCCAATGCGCATCGACACTATAGCGGGCGAAACCGCCGCCAAATTGATCGAACAACCCACCATGCGCCATGGCGCGCAGCGTGATATGGCTGATATCGTCGATGCGCTTAGCCAGCTCTGGCTGAGCCTGCGGCCTCAGAGCACGCAGGAAATTAAGCGACATCGAAGGTGGGAATTTCGGCGCACTGCCGAAGCCTCCGTATTGATCGTCGTGATTGCCGCAGATGCCGACGGCTGCCTCGATCAATAAATCCGAATGCCACCCACCGGAGGCACCGCCCGTGCTGGCCGCTTGAGTGCCCGCCAGAATATTCTTTTGAATGGCTTCCGCGTTTTCAATCAGCTCATCCTTGGAGCGCTTATAAAAGTCGGCGATGCGCATGCACATTTGAGGCCAAGGAATGAGCCCCTGCCCCCGATCTTCCGGGGGGAAATAAGTGCCGCCAAAGAAGGGGCGTCCGTCGGGCAAGCAAAAGACATTGAGCGGCCAACCGCCCTGCTGTTGAATCATTTGCACCGCTTCCATGTAAACTTGATCCACATCGGGTCGCTCCTCGCGGTCGACCTTCACGCAGATGAAGTGCTTATTCATAATGCCAGCGATGTATTCGTCCTCGAAACACTCGTGGGCCATCACGTGGCACCAATGACAAGCCGAGTAGCCGATGGAAACCAGCAAAGGCTTACCAGATTCCTCCGCAGCCCGTAGTGCATCCTCGCCCCAAGGATACCAATCCACGGGATTAGAGGCGTGTTGTTGCAAATAAAGGCTGCTTTCGTCTGCAAGTCGGTTTGACATATCGTTGTTTGTAAAGAGTTTAAGAAGATCGACCCCACAACCACGCCAGCGAATCTCGGCGTGGCCATTTCAATGGGTCACATCTATTGTTAGTGTAAGCCATGCTCCAAAACCACAAGTCCGGATTTACTTATTCAGAAATTGCTTTGCAGCCACCGCGCTGTGCTTCAAAAGAGTAGCTTCTCTTTACCTATGTCATCAATCCGCATATTATCCGACCGTGTTGCCAACCAAATCGCCGCTGGCGAAGTCATCGAGCGCCCGGTCGCCGTGGTCAAAGAACTGGTGGAAAACAGTATCGATGCTGGGGCCACGCGTATCGAAGTCGAATTTCGTAACGGCGGAAAATCCTACATTCGCATCGAGGACAATGGCAAAGGCATGAGCCCGGACGAAGCGCTGCTCTCACTGGAACGGCATGCCACCAGTAAAATACGCGAAGCGGTGGATCTAAACGAAGTGTCGAGCTTCGGCTTTCGCGGCGAAGCACTTCCTTCGATCGCATCGGTATCACGCTTCACCCTGCGCACCCGCGCCGAAGGCTGGGAACACGGCACCGAGATCAAAATCAATGGCGGCAAGATGCTGGAAAAAAAAGCCTGCGGCATGCCAGTAGGCACCGTGATCGAAGTGGCACAGTTATTTAACTCCGTGCCCGCACGACGTAAGTTCTTAAAAACCGATCCCACCGAGACCGCGCACATCACCTACAACACACGGCTCTTTGCGGTGGCGCATCCCAAAGTCGCCTTCCGTGTGCTGGAAGGTGGCCGCACCGTTTTTCAATCCCCCGCCTGTGAAAACCTGCGCGACCGCGTGGCGGAAATCTGGGGGCGCAGCTTGGCCGACGATCTGCTCCCCGTCGATGTATCCGACCCCAAAACGGGCTATCGACTGACGGGCCTGACAGCCAAACCCGGTGTCGGACGCTCCACACGCCGCGAACTAGTCACCCTGGTAAATCGCCGCCCAGTGGACAGCCGCACGCTTGGCTTTGCCGTATTGGACGCCTACCACGGACGCATTCAGAAGGGGCGCTACCCGCCTGCATTTTTATTTTTAGAAATTCAACCACAGGAAGTGGACGTCAACGTACACCCTGCCAAACGTGAGGTGCGCTTCCGAAATGATGGCGCAATCCGCCGCTTCGTGCTGGGTGCGATTACCGAGACACTGGCTGCCGCAACTGAAGCACAACGCCCGCAAGCCGAAGCACCTAAGCCTGATACCGAGCCCGAGGCCAATCCGGAAGCAGTCGAAACCGCCACGCCCAGCTCGGCCAGCGTCAAGGTAGTCGAATCTTTTCGCCCCACGAGCCCCCAAACCTCGCCCCAAGCGAGCCCAGCTCCCCAAGCCGCCCCTGCCTCGCCCCCTCCAGCGCCGACGCGGACTCCGAAACCAAGCCCCGTGAGCATTCCGAGCTCGTCGCCTCAAAAAGCGCCTCAACCTCGCCCACAGACACCGCCGCAACCACAGCCCGCCGCGACAGTCAGCAGGACCGACGCGGCGGCGCCCCAATCCGTGCCGACCTGGCGTCTAATCACACTACTCAAAAAGCAATATGGGCTCTTCGACACACCGCGCGGCCTCGTGATGCTACACTTACGGCATGCGGACCAGCGCGTACGCTTTGAACGCATCCTGGAAAGCTACAAGAAGAGCGCCCCCCCGAGTCAGGGGCTATTGATTCCACATCCTGTCGAGCTCGAACCCTTAGCCTCGGAGGCACTGCTCGCACACTTGGACTTAGTCAATGCACAAGGCTTTCACATCGAAGAATTTGGACGTCACTTTTATCGCATTGAGGCCGTGCCCGCATGGCTGGAGCCCGAACAAGCCGAAGCCTTTGTCCGCGACATGGTCGACTTACTGCGCCAACGGGGCGGCTCCCGCAAGCAAAGCGAGTTGGTCTGGGAGGCCGTAGCCAAACTGGCCGTGCAGGGCAGCTACCGCCGCAGCGATGGCATGAGTGAAGCCGCGGTGCAACAGCTGGCAGAAGCCCTACTCAGTTGTGACACGCCCCACACTTCTCCTTTTGGCAAGCCGACTTTTAGCGAAATCAGCTGGGGCGAATGGGAGCGCCGCTTCGGTAAAGAATAAATTATGCCGGGCACCAACAACAATTTTGAGCAGTGGCGCTTGATCGCACATGACAGCCCCGAACAGATGGCCGCGGACTTCGTGGAAAAGTATGCATCGCTGCCCCCCGAGACAGCCCGCGCGTTGCTGGCCTCCACCCCCGACCAAGATTCGTTGGTTCAAGACATCAAAAACAGCTGCACTCAAAAAGACAGTCCTCTATCTGGCGTGCCATACATGTTGCAAGACCTCTTCGATGTGGAGGAACTGCCCACGCGCTGTGGCGCTCCCTTTCAAGATCCATTCGAAGCGCCCCTCGAAGACGGCAGCTTACTCTACCATAAACTCAAGAGTCTCGGCGGCATACTATGGGGCAAAACCGTGCCAAGCGAATTCGGCATCGACCTACGCGGTCGCAATCTGAGTTTCGGCGACTGCCCCCATGCCGATGGCTTACGCTATATCTGCGGAGGTGGCGCTGGCGCCTGTGCCCACGCTGTCAGCGCAGGATGGGTGCCACTTGCTTTCGGCCTAGATAGCGCGGCCGGCATTCGTATACCCGCCGCATTCCACGGACTGTTTGGATTTAGAATGGGCAACAACGACTACGCCCGGGATGGAGTCTTTCCCATCATCCCCTCACTCGAATCGGTCGGATGGCTCACTGCTCAACTCGAAGACCTACAGACGAGTATCCAAGCTTTCTATCCGACACCGACCACCCCTCCCCAAGAAGCGCCATTCGGCTACCTACTCAACGATCAAAGCATCACACTCGATGCCGACCTCAAGGTAAACATGATGGAGCTAACGCGGCATCTCGACGTCGACGACAATCCCGAGCCCAATAAAGGTCTGTGCAAAGCCTTCAGAGAATCAAGTGAAGCCTTCGCCACCATCGAGTGTCGTGAGCTCTACTCCATTCACCAATATTGGATCGAAGAATATCGAACACGCTACCCCGAGCACTTACTCCGACGCATCGAAGCCGGCCAAATCTGCACCGTCGAAAAAGCCGAACAGGCGGCTACAGTCCAGCAGAGTATTCGTGAAACAATGGCCGAGTTTTTTCAAAAGTATGACTATCTAATCATCCCCATCAGCCCCCTAGCAACACCCGATCGAGCCAGCTGGAACGGACAAATCAGCAACGACCTCATTCGTCTCAACGCCCCGGCCAGTCTCACGTTTCTGCCAGCACTCATCCTGCCTTTCCCTTGTGACGAAGGTCGCCATAGCGCGATACAACTGATTCTCAATCCACGCAAATTACACCTATGCACACAGATCTTAGGTCAGGTGCGTGGCTTTTATGGCTAAGCAGACCCAAGATTGAACCAATTCAGAAGTCAGAGTTCAGAATACAGAAGCCCGCCACGATGACTCAGCGACAGCTACCTCTAACGTATATCACATTAACAAAACCCACAGTCCTATTACACAATTATGACACTGCCCCGTGAATGTTCCCGCGATGAATGGCCGCTCAAGGCCTATAAAAACCTCGATTTTTTAAACAGCGATCCAGCCCGCAATATCCGCGTGCTCTGCGAAATGACCGAGCCCGGCCTACGCTTTGCCGAAGAAAATGTCGAAGACACCATCGTGCTCTTCGGCTCTGCGCGGACCAAGCCTCTGAAATTGGCCGAACAACAACTTGCAACGGTGCAAGCACGCATTCAGGACCCGGAGAATCTAACGATCGAAGAAGCTCGTAGCCTTCACCAAGCCAAGTGCGCCGTGCAAGCCGCGCCCTACCACGAAGCCGCCGTGCAGCTCGCCGAATCTTTAACCAAGTGGTCGATGAGCCTACCCGGTGAACACCAAGACCGCTTTTTAATCTGCTCAGGAGGCGGCCCCGGCATCATGGAAGCCGCCAACCTTGGCGCTCACTCTGCTGGCGGCAAATCAGTAGGCCTAGGCATCAGCCTCCCCTTCGAGCAAGGCGTCAACGACTACATCCCTGAAGAACTGAAATTTGAATTTCACTATTTCTTCGTACGTAAATACTGGTTCGTCTCAATGGCCAAAGCCCTCATTGCCTTTCCCGGTGGCTTCGGCACCATGGATGAACTGTTCGAAACACTCACTTTGGTGCAGACCAAAAAGATCGAAAAAGTACCACCGATCGTGCTGTTCGGTAGCGAGTTTTGGAACGACGTGGTCAACTTTGACGCCCTGGTAAAATGGGGCACCATTTCACCAGAAGACGTCAATCTATTTAAAATCATCGATTCCGTCGAAGAAGCACACGATTATATCGTGCAATGCCTAACCGAACGCTTCTTAAATTAGCAACTAAGAAAAGCTAGGCTGATATACATCATGCAAGCGCAATAAGCCGACACATTTACCGTCCACCTGATCGACGACTGGCAGCACCGAAATCTGCGACGGCCGATCTTCCATCACCCGCACGGCTTCGCCAAGGCTCATACCGAGATGCGTGGAAATGGGCGAAGCCGTCATGCACTCGCCGACTTTTTTGGCTAAAATGTCGCCGTCATCCGAAAGGATCCGTCGAATGTCGCCGTCGGTGATAATGCCCTCCAAAACGCCTGATGCCGAAACCACACAGGCGGCACCCAAAGGTGCCCGGGTCATACGGATCACCACCTCACGCAAAGTCTCCTCGGCCTGCGCACAAGCGACTCGCTCGACGGGGTGCATGACCTCCCGAACGGTCATTAACAAATTGCGCCCCAACTGACCGCCCGGATGAAATGTGGCAAACTCCTCAGCCGTAAAATCGCGCGCCTTGACCAGCGCAGCGGCCAGTGCGTCTCCAATCGCCAAGCTCACAGTCGAGCTGGAAGTCGGCATAAGATTCAGAGGGTCCGCTTCTTTCTCCACACTGGCATCAATCACAACATCCGCCGCCTCGGCGATCGGTGAATCCACATTGCCCACGATCGCAATCACAGGGGACTTAAATTTGCGAAAGAAAGGTAACAAGCGCAGCACCTCGGCGGTGCTGCCACTCTTGGAAAGCACCACTGTCGGGTCCCCCGGTTGATAGACGCCAAGATCCCCATGAATCGCTTCAGCAGCATGCAAAAAGACCGAGGGCGTCCCACTACTGGAAAAAGTCGCGGCAAGCTTCGCACCGATGTGACCGGACTTCCCGATCCCACAGATCACAAGCTTACTCGGCGCAGACAAAATAATATCGACAGCGGCAGTGAAGGAAGCATCTAGGCGAGCGGCCGCCATTTCAATGGCAGTGGCTTCCGCACGCATGGCCTCGCGACCGGTTTCCAAGCTATTCTGATTTGATTTGGACATCCCACAACCCTAAGGGCTGACGATGCACTCGACCATTCAAAAATTGAGACTGCACATGAAATACGAACCTGACGTACCGAGTCAACCGTTCTCCGTGGGCCAGTCGGCAAGCTTCAACTCTAAAGCCAGACTTCAAGACCTTAAAGAACATCTCAATACGCCAACGCAATCCATACCATCGAACTTTTTCACACGCCTGCTCGAACGAACTCACTTCAACATTAGTCAGAAGCATCCACTCAACCGCCTGTTCGACCGCTTGTTGCAGCACGCGGTCAAGGACGGTGGGCACACCCAACTTGCGGATACCGCCGCCGGGCTTCTTGATCTCCACGCGTTTGACGGCGTCGTGACTAGTTCGTTTCCAAACAGAAAAGGAGACCTCCCCGGGTAATGCGCACTTACCTTCACTCTTATGCCTGCCACATATACATCCACGCCTTCCGCGCAAGTTTTGGACTTTAGAGTTCTGTGCCCCCCTCATCCGACGTGACTGCCTACTATGCGATTCCTGTTCGTCAGGCCAGTGCTTTGACATAGGCTTCCTCCCCACGGATACCTCGCGATACCGCAGTTGCCCTTCGGCTAACTCTTCCCATCCTGCAGCAGGGTGAGTAACAGACTTTTATCAATTTTCATTGTAATCACTGTCAAGTAAATGCGCCCTGCCGGGCTCACACATAAAAAAGCCGTCCCCTACGGAGACGGCTTGATCAAATATTTCGACTGTAGAACGAAGCGGACAAGCACTCAGGCCCCAATCTCTCAGGACACAGGCACCATTTCAGTAGCCTAGTAGTCTTGAAGAGTAATCAAGCCCCAGAGGAGCGTCACTTGATCGCCACTGTAGTTCTTGCGAGTATAGAGCTCATCCGTGCTCACCGCAAGGGTCGTGACAGCAGCTGGCTGATAGGACTCTTTTTCAACAGTAGCAATACCAAGGAGATTTGCTTCCTTAGGGCCCATTTGGGCAGTGCCACCATCACATCCAGTAAATACTAGAGCGGCCAATGAAAGAGACAGAAGAGCGAGAATCTTGATACGCATTTTTTTTATTTGTGGGGTTTGATTTAAAGTATGTGAGAGCCTGAGCACAGTCTCTGCACTTGGCAAGTGGTTTTTAGGGCACCGAAGTGCGTATTAGTTACGCATCCTCATCGTCAAGCAAATCTGCTGCGATATCCATATTGGAGTGGACGGCTTTCACATCCTCCAGGTCATCCAGCTTTTCGATCAGATGCAGCACTTTACGCGCAGTCTCCTTATCTTCGATAGGCACTAATATATTGGGCACATAGGCGAGCTCGGAGGATTCGGTCTCGATTTCTTTCTCACTGAGTGCCTGCGAGAGCGTATCGTATTCGGACATCGGACAAATCACCTCGAAGTGCGTACCTTCGTTTTTAATATCTTCCGCGCCTGCTTCCAATGCGAGATCCATCAAGGCCTCCTCACTGATCTTGCTGGAGTCGATAATCACCTGCCCCTTACGATCAAACTGGAAAGCCACCGCGCCCACTCCAGCGAGGTTACCCCCGTTTTTAGTCATCGTGCTGCGCACTTCGGAGGCGGAACGGTTTTTGTTGTCGGTGGTGATTTCAACAATAATTCCCACGCCACCCGCGCCATAGCCTTCGTATACCAGTTCTTCGTATACAATGCCCGGCAGCTCACCGGTGCCTTTTTTAATCGCGCGCTCGACGTTATCCGAAGGCATATTCGCGGCTTTCGCCTTCGCGATCACAGTGCGCAAGCGCGGATTCATCGCCGGATCGCCGCCGCCATCGCGTGCAGCCAGCGTGAGGTCTTTACTCAACACACTGAATATTTTACCGCGCTTCGCATCCGCAGCGCCCTTCGCTCGTTTAATTGTGGCCCATTTACTGTGTCCTGACATAGCGTATAGAAAGTTGAATTTTAAGAATTTGGAAAGAGGAAATTTATTGACTATTTTCGTTTCGACTTGGTGCGAGCTGCACCTCCTTTACCGCTTGACTTAGCGGCAACTGTCGCAGCGGCGGGCTTTAACTCCTCATCGGGGCGACTGTTAATGATCTTTTGCTGCACAATTGTAAGAATGTTTTGCACCGTCCAGTAAACCACCAGGCCGGAAGCAAAGTTGTAGAGAAAGATCAAAAAGACAAAAGGTAGAAACTTAAAGATCTTTTGCTGCATGGGATCTGCAGTCGGCGAAACTGGCATCATACTCATTTGCAGATACATCGTCACCCCCATGATCATGGGCAAAATATTGATCGGAAAGCCGCCAATTTCGAACTGCGTATCTGGCAGCGAAAGGTCCGCCACCCACAGAAATGGCTCATGGCGTAATTCAGAAGCAGTGCGCAGCATGTAGAACAGCCCCAGAAAGATCGGCATCTGAATGATCATAGGCAAGCAACCTGCCACCGGATTCACTTGATGCTCCTTAAAGAGCTTGAGCGTCTCTTGCTGAATCTTCTGCGGATTGTCCTTATACTTTTCCTTCAGCTCCGCCATCGGTGCCTGGATCTTGGCCATCCGCTTCTGCGACTTACTGGCCTTAGAGGTCAAAGGCCAGAAGAGCGTCTTAATGCAGATCGTCATAATCACAATGGACCAACCCCAGCTTGGAATAACCGAATGGATCGCATACATAAAGGACAATAGCAGCTTACTGAAAAAGCCGAAAAAGCCGAACTGCATGACAAGGTCCTGCTCATTGCCCAGTGCCTGCAGACGCTTAAACTCCTTAGGCCCGATAAAGAACTGAAAGTCCATCGTCTTCGACTCGCCCGCAGCCAAAGTGCCCACTTCGTAGCCAACACTACCGGAAATGCCCTGATGGCTACTGGGAGCATCGCTGTCGGCCGATGCAGGCACTTTGTAAATATAAAGATCATCGCCCAGAGTCTCCGAGGAAAGCACACTGGCAAAGAACTGGTTCTTAACAGACGCCCATTCGATTCGATCCTGAATCTCCAGCTGATCCTTGGGCTGGCTGGCACCGATCCCCATAACTCCATTGCCGCCACTCAGCTTGGTGATCGGCACAAAATCAGCATCCTCACCATTGTAATGCCCCACATTGAGATAGTTCGCACTCTGCTTACTCGCAGAAATAGAACGCGCGGTGCCTAGGTTGAAATAAATCGTGCGTGGGTTGATCGCGACGCCTGACTTATTCTCAAACACAGTGCTGTGCTCGATCACATAAGGCTCCGCCTCCGAACCCGTCGCTGCGATACGATAGCTACGGCGAATCACCATGCCTTCCCCCTGATCGAGAACGAAAGTGATGGAATCGGAGGTCTGCTGCTCAATCCGATAATCGAGCGCAAATTCACGCATGCTTTCATCACTGGCCTGATAACTCAGACTCAGCGCGGGTAAATACCCCCCTTGGTTAAAGACGTAGTCGTCACGTTCGCCACGCTTGGTCTGCAAGAAGTCGACCGTCTTAATCGCTCCCCCACGCGTGGTGAAGACTGCTTCGATAAATTCATTGGCCAGACTCACCGTCTGCTCTTCCAACACCGGCGCATCGGGCAAGGCCACGGCCGCTTCCGCCTCCTCGAACAGGTCGGCCACTGCGCCAGAGCTCAACTTCGCTTGCGACGACTTCCAATCAGCATCGGCCGATTCAATTTTGGCATCTGCGGGGGTCGTCGACTCCCCGGCAGGTGCTTCCAGCGTTTCCGCCTGTTGCAACTGCTCAATGCGCTGTTGTTCGATTTGCTGGCTCTGCCAAAACATGAAGCCGATACCGGCCGCAATGCAGACAACGCCTAAAATTGTATTCTTTTTATCCATCTGAATGAGTATTGAAAGGAGGTGAAATGTCGTGTCCGGGCTCTCTATTCAAGCCTGGAACGGGATCAAATCCACCCGGATGCCATGGGTGACAGCGCAGAATCCGTCGTATACCAAGCCAGGAGCCATAGAAAAAACCGTGGCGCAAGAGCGCATCACGGGTGTAACACGAGCAACTAGGTTGAAAACGACAACCGCAAGAAGTGCCAAATAATATTTGCTTTAGTGGCGAGATCACTAACTGGTACACCCGCACTAAAATTGCCGCAAAACGCGCGAGCAACGAAGGTTGCGCGCCAAACAAGCGCTGAATCTGCGGAGCCAAAGACATCATTCAGTGGCCTGTTTCTGACGGATCGTACGGCAGGCGCGCAACAAACGTGCCTCCAGATTGTCGAAGCTGTAACGATCAAAGTGATTGCGGAGCACCACGACCACTTCGCTTCCCAGCGGCAACTCGTCCGCGTGTTGACGAAAGAGCTCACGAAAAATACGCTTCCCGTAATTTCGCTTCACTGCATTGCCCACACGTCGACTCGCGATAATGCCAAAGCGAGGCGCCACCGTGCACGCCCCCACGTGGCATTGAAAAATAAAAGGTCCGCAGTGGATACGATGACCCAAACTGCGGACTTCTAGAAATTCGCGTGGCTTACGTAAGCGCATGGAAGCCGGGATACCCATGGCCTCTATATAATACGCCCGCGAGAATTAAGCCACCAATGCGACTAGACGATTAAGCGGCTAGACGATGACGGCCCTTAGCGCGACGCGCAGCCAAGACCTTGCGGCCAGAGTGTGTTGCATTACGTGCGCGAAAGCCGAATTTGCGTGCGCGACGAAGTTTGGAAGGTCGATATGTTGGTTTCATAAGAAAGTGCCTCTATTTGGGAAAAGCGGGAGAGAAAAACCCCTGCCCCCCTCGCTGTCAAGGCGCGATCACAGAGATTTTCTGTCTTTGAGTCGATTCAAACGACGCAGGAATGCAATCCGCCTTTGTAAAAACCCCGCACTGGGGCCCGTGACATCTGCATTCTGACTACTCTTTCTAGGTAAAACCACCCGCTTCACTGGAGAACACTGAGCCCAGCGAATGCGTGATTCAAAACCACCCTCAACTCAACCACACTAAGCTTCCATAGGGAAAAATCATTCTGCTCCATAATCATTCTGCAGAAACAATCCCACAACACAAACCGCGGTTAGAGAACTGAGGCCACAAACTCTGCCACGCTCTGCTTCGTTAATTTTTAAGCAAAAACGGACACCTAGACGCAAGGACTTGCATCTTGAGCGTATTTTAGAAAAACTGGACCACACCACATTCATCCAGACCCCACCCATGGCTAAACTCAATCCGAAGGCAACCACCTCCACTAAAAAGAAAAAAAGCTTTGCTGAAGGGCAACGGCTGGCCAAGCAAAAGTCCTACGAGAAACAAGCCAAGCGCAAGAAGGTCAAACTCATGGAGTTGACGGTCTTCACCCAGCAACTTGCCGCCATGCTGGAAGCGGGCCTTCCACTTGTAGGTGCACTCGAAGCACTCGAAGAGCAGACCGAAAACCCCGTCTTTCAAATCATCATCCGTAACGTCAAAAACGACGTATCCGCCGGCCGCGCCTTCTCCGAAGCCTGCGCCACCTACCCCCGCGCCTTCCCCAACCTCTTCATCTCCATGGTCGAGGCCGGCGAAGCCAGTGGCAGCTTGGCAGAAATCCTGGAAAAGACCTCCAGCTACTTCGAAGAAACCGTCAAACTAATCAAGCAAGTCAAAGGTGCGCTGGTCTACCCAGCCGTGGTGATCGGTCTGGCAGTCGTATTGGTCAACGTCCTACTCGTTTTCGTCATTCCAGTGTTTGCCACGATGTTCAACGACTTCGGCGCCGACCTCCCCAAGCCGACCCAATTCCTCATCGGGCTGAGTGATTTCCTAAAGTCCTACATCCTCCTAATCATCGTCGGCCTCTTCGCAGCAGTCTGGCTAATCAGGCGCTTCGTAGCCACGCCTAAGGGCAAGAAAATCGCCGATCAACTGATACTCAAAATTCCCGTCATCGGCGAGCTGATGCGCAAGGTCAGCCTTTCACGCTTCTGCCGCACTTATGCCATCCTCATGCGCTCAGGGGTGCCGATCCTTAAAACACTCGACATCGTCGCTTCCGCGGCCGGCAACACCTTCATCCAAGCCGCCTGTAAAAACATTTCCAAGCACATCAGCGAAGGGGGACAGGTATCCGACGTGGTCGCCAACGACCCCTACTTCCCCCCCATGGTCAAGCACATGAGCCGGGCGGGCGAACAGACAGGTAACGTCGATGGCATGCTAGTCAAAGTCGCCGATTTCTACGACGCCGAAGTCGACACTCTGGTCAAAGCACTCACATCGCTGATGGAGCCGCTCCTCATCACTTTCCTCGGGGTCGTGATCGGTGGTATCGTGATGGCCATGTTCTTACCAATCTTCCAACTCTCCAACGTGGTTGGCGGCTAGCAACCCGGGCCGAGACTCGACGGCGACGCATACAAGCGCCCCTGCCAGGTATCCTCGCGCTCCAGTAGTCGCTCAAACTGCTGCAGCAATTGATCGTTGCGCAAGTTCCAGCGGATCGGAGTCACATCCAAGTCAGGCGGCGCCTCCGCAAAGAAGCGCTCGATCACAATGCCCGGGTGCAAGCGCTCAACAAAGCAACGGATCAATTGCAAATACGCCTCCAACCAGTAAAAGCGAAAATCCTGCGGATGCCGCTCATAATCCGTCACCATCGCCGTGCCACGAATCAGCTGCAATTGATGAAATTTGATCGTTTTGAGCGGCAGCTTTGAAAGCATCTCCGCCTCTGCCAGCATCATCGCCTCCGTCTCTCCCGGCAATCCAAAGATCAAATGGCTACCCACATGAATCCCCCGCTCGGCGGCCTGACAGATCGCATCCACCGCTTGCACATAGCTATGCCCTCGATTAATGCGCTTCAAAGTCGCATCATAGCACGACTCGATGCCGATCTCCAAAATCACATGCTTACGCTCAGCCAAGCGCTGAAAATAATCCAACTTCTCCGCGTCTAGACAATCCGGACGCGTGCCCACCACCAGGCCCACCACCCCAGGCACCGCCAGGGCCTCCTCGTAGATCTGCCTCAAACGCCCCAAGGGCGCATGGGTATTCGTAAAAGCCTGAAAGTAAGCCAAATAGCGCCCCGGATCATGATAGCGCTTACGATGAAAGCGAATGCCCACCTCCACCTGCTCCCGCACACTGACATCAGGACGACAATAGGATGGATTAAAGGCCTCATTATCACAAAAAGTACAGCCTCCGTAAGCAACCGTGCCGTCACGATTCGGGCAATCAAAGCCCGCATCAATCGAGACCTTTTGCACCCGCTCACCAAAGGTCTTCTTAAAATACTGCGGATATGCATTAAAGCGCCGCGCATGCTGCCAAGGATACATAACAACAATCAGGGCCGCTCATGTCACCACCGCAAGCACTTTCCATATTAGCTAAATTCAGAAGTTAAGAGTTAGCAAACGCCCTCTAAAGAACACTTAACTCATTTTTAGAGTATGATAATCACTGCCAAGTAAGCGCACCCGCCGCGCACGCAAAAAAAGCCCCGCTCGTAAGAGCGGGGCTTTTGTAGTATGATTGAAGTAAACGAAGTTTACTTAGTCGCTTCGTCGAGCAAGTCGCCGAGGCTAGTGAGGTCTTCACCAGTGGTGACGCTATCGAAGGCTTGACGCTCCTTAGCGAGGTCAGCCTCGCTGTAGTTCGCAGCCTTGATCGAGAGACCGATGCGGCGCTCGTCTTTGTCGATCTTGATAACACGTGCTTCCACTTCAGCACCTTCGTCGAGGACGTCCTTGATCTTCTCGATGCGCTCTTCGCTAACTTGCGAGATGTGCACCAGACCGTCGATGTCGTTGTCGAGTTCGACAAAGGCACCATAGCTGGTGATCTTGGAAACCTTGCCCTTGACCATGTCGCCGATCTTGAAGTGTGTTTCAATTTCGTCCCATGGGTCTGTGCTGAGTTGCTTCATGCCGAGCGAGATACGCTGGCTGTCTGCATCCACGTCGAGAACGGTTGCGTCGACTTCGTCGCCCTTCTTGACCACCTCGGATGGGTGGTTGACCTTGCGAGTCCAGGACATGTCCGAAACGTGCACCATACCGTCGATACCTTCTTCAAGTTCAACGAAGGCACCGTAGGTTGTGAGGTTACGAACCTTACCACGGACACGGGCGCCCACTGGGTAGTTGTGGCGAGCCATTTCCCAAGGATTGGTTTCGAGCTGACGAGTGCCGAGGGAGATCTTTTGCTCTTCCTTCTGGATGCCGAGAACAACGGCTTCGACTTCTTCGCCAATGCGAAGCACTTCGCTTGGCTTGGAGATGCGCTTGGTCCAAGAGAGCTCGGTAACGTGTACCAGACCTTCGACACCTTCTTGGATTTCGATGAAGGCACCGTAAGGTACCAAGTTGACGACCTTGCCCTTGACTGTAGAGCCAACGGGGAAGCGTTCTTCGATCTTTTCCCAAGGATTGTCGGCAAGTTGCTTGAGGCCGAGGGAGACGCGTTCGCGCTCGCGGTCGATCTCGATGATCATCACTTCGATCTCTTCGCCTTGCTTCACCATCTCGGATGGGTGGTTGATACGACCCCATGACATGTCGGTGATGTGCAGGAGACCGTCCAGACCGTCGAGGTCGACGAAAGCACCGTAATCGGTGATGTTCTTGACCTGGCCACGACGTGTATCGCCTGGCTTGACGTCTTCGAGGAGCGAACGACGCTTCTCCATACGCTGCTCTTCGATAAGCTCACGACGGGAAACAACGATGTTCTTGCGGTCAAGATTGATCTTGATGACCTTAAAGTCGTATGTCTGACCAACGTATTGGTCGAGATTCTTAGGCGGCTGCACATCGATTTGAGATGCAGGCATGAAGGAGTCGACACCGATGCTGACGATCAGGCCGCCCTTAACTTTGGAGCGAACACGACCAGGAATGATGGAACCTTCAACGCAGTTCTCAACGATCTTCTCCCAGTTCTTCTTTTGCTCCGCCTTGTCGTAAGAGATAACAGGGTTACCTTCTTTATCTTCAAGCTTTTCGAGATAGACTTCGAGTTCGCCACCTACTTGGAGGTCACTCATGTCCACGAATTCGGATGCGTGAACGATGCCTTCGGACTTGCCACCGATGTCGACAACGACTTCGGAGGGGCGGATTTCGACGATCGTTCCTTTAAGAATGGAACCTTCTTCGAGGTTATCAATATTGCTGCTAGCTAGCAGCTCTTCCATGAGATTACTCATATTACTGTATGTATTATACTGCGCGCCGGAGCGGCAGTTGGTTTGTGGTTATTGTTTGGTGATTCATTCCGCAGAATACGGAACCGATGGTCCCAACCATCGCAAAGGAACGCGGGAAAATAGATCGTAACTAAATACGCGCAAGGCTAAAATCCGATGGAAAGAAACTTGCAATGTAGCCACTTGCCCTCTTTTTTCTGCATTTCATTGCCGAAAAACACATCTGGCTGGGTGGCGGAATTGGCAGACGCTGGGGACTTAAAATCCCTTGCCCGAAAGGGCGTGCGGGTTCGAGCCCCGCCCTAGCTACCAGGCTTCGTCCGGAACTTGTTCCGGCAAACGAAGCCTGTCCCGGCGTAATGAAATGTAGCCGGACTCCACAGCACCCCTCCGAACTACGCCCGGGCAGGCCAAAATATTCCATGTTCACCAAGCCAACTCTCTAACCAGGCTTCGTCCGGAACTTGTTCCGGCAAACGAAGCCTGTCCCGGCGTAATGAAATGTAGCCGGACTCCACAGCACCCCTCCAAACTACGCCCGGGCAGGCCAAAGTCTTCCATGTTTAACAAGCCATACTCTAACCAGGCTTCGTCCGGAACTTGTTCCGGCAAACGAAGCCTGTCCCGGCGTAACTTGGCTTTGACAAGACGGCCAGCGACTCTTCTCTCTACGGCATGAAAGACGACGAATCCCTTGACTCCTTCCGCTCCTCTCTGGACGCCAACTACGAATGGCCCTGCCTGTTTCCATTCAAATTCATCGTGCCTAAGAAGCAGTGCGCAACGGTGCTCGATCTTTTTGCCGACGATCCGGTCAAGGCCAACGAATCCTCCAGCGGCCGTTTCATCGCCTACACCATGGAAATGCATGTGCACTCGAGCGACGAGGTGATCGCCATCTACCAACGCGTGGCGCAAGTGCCCGGTGTGATTTCATTGTAATGAGCACTCAAACAACACCCACCCTCGACATCGCCACCTTAAGCGCGGGCTGCTTCTGGTGCGTGGAAGCGGTCTTTGAACGCCTCGCGGGGGTCGATGCCGTCGAGTCTGGCTACATGGGCGGACAAACTGAAAATCCGACTTACCGCGAAATTTGCACAGGCACCACCGGACATGCGGAAGTCACTCAGATCCACTATGACTCTAGCGTGATCAGTTATGAAACCTTGCTCGACTGGCTCTGGCGCTCGCACGACCCGACGACTCTAAATCGACAAGGCGGCGACTGCGGCACCCAATACCGCTCGGCCATCTTCTACCACAACGAATCCCAGCGTGTAGCGGCCGAGACATCCAAGGCCGCCGCTCAAGCACAGTTCAGCGCGCCCATCGTGACAGAAATCACGGCGGCAAGCACCTTCTACCCAGCCGAAGACTACCACCAAGACTACTATCGGCTCAACAGTTCCGCCCCTTATTGCCAAATGGTCATTAGCCCCAAGCTGCAGAAGCTCGACCTTGAATAATTCTCACGGCTGCCCTTGTATCCACGCCAATGGCTACTAAACGCGCAAAAAAGAAAACGGCTAAAAAGCGAACCGCTCGCAAAGCGCCTCGCAAAAGAAACGCAGCTCCGCGCACAGAATCACATTGGCTGCGCAATCTGCTACTCGCCCTAGTCCTACTTGCTGTGATCTTGGGCGGCATCTACTACTTTGGATCGTTTGATACGCGCGCCAAGATGGAACAATGGGCACTGGGCACCCTCAATATAGCACGCACCAGTGGCGCCACGCCGGCACCTCTAGCAGCGTCACTCGACACACTCTATGATCGCATTCCTTCCAGCGAAGGTCTGCTAGTCGAAGGCGGCGAACTCGGACGCAGCGACGACTCCGTCTTCCTCGCTGGCATCCCTTATAGCCGACAGGCCATTCGGGCACTCCCGCAACCCAGCTACACCAACCTCTTCTCCGAAAGCAGGCTACAAACCGCTTGCATCGCACTACGACTAAAGGATGCAAACCAGGAAGAAGCCCAGGCAGAGGACCGCATCCAAGTCGATGCACGCGTTGCCCAATTGACTGCCCACGCCTTGACTCATGGTGACTGGCAAGCGCACCCCATCGCCCCCGCCCAAGCACTGATCCGACAACACGGCGCGCGCGGGGCAAAAGACGCTCAACTCGCCACCAATCACGTCCCCATGACCGAGGCCTTCGCCACCGGCGTCTGGGCAAAGGTCATGCGCGAATTCACGCTACGCTACCCCCACCGCTTCGGCGAAGTCTGGCTTTACCTCGGACCGGTTTACAGCAGCGACAGCTTGAAGTTGGCCTCCGGCATCCTCGTTCCCGACGCCTTTTACGCAATCGCACTCGACCTCACCGATGCGGGCGGCCTACGCGCCCTAGCACTGCGGATCCCCAGTGATGCTGAAAGTAAGAATTTAAACGATTACCTGACTTCAATTACACAGATCGAGAAGCGGACAGGCCTGCAGTTTTTACCCGAGCTTGACTTCAGCATCCGCGACACATTGGGCAATTATGTAAGCCCCTGCGTTTGGTAGCGGAACGACGAGCTTCAGCCGTCGCAGCATTGCAACCGCCACAGGCAAACTTCCTCCGAACCGATCGGGCGACTGGGATAACTCTGCTGCGGCACAAATGCATGCAGCGCGTCAAAGGTGGGCCCGAACAAGACATCCGACTCTTCACGCGCAATTGGGTGCGGCGGTCCGTCGCCGGTATAATCACTGACTTCTCGATAAAAAACCGCGAGATAATGCCCGCCTGGCTTCAATGCCCGCTGCACGGAACGCGCATATGCGGCACGCTGGCTCAAATCCAAAGCACACAAGCAGGTATGCTCGACCACCCAATCATAAGCGCCGCAGTGTGCCTCATCCAAATTCAGAAAATCACCTGTGTCATAGCACTCGCCGCCAGTGCGCTCAAATACGTGCGCCATCTGCACCGCACGCGGCGCAATATCCATCCCGACTACATCGGCTCCCTGAGCCGCCAGTGCGCGCACATCGTGCCCCGTGCCACAACCAGGCACTAAAACACGCCCCAAAACTGCACGCCGCTGCAAAAACTCAAGCAAAGGGGGCGAAGCCTGCCCCTTATCCCAAGGGATATCGGCAGCTTCATAAGCGCGATTCCAATCTTTAGCCATGCTCGTCCTCAAATTCTTGGTATTGGTACACAAAAGTGGCCAGGCACCCTACGGCACATGGGGATTAAGCGACCGCTGCTTCCTTCCGGACCTGACGGAGTTAACCTGTCCACCATTGCATAGGACCCGGCCAAGTCCAGAAGACACCCACAATTGACTTCGCAGCAACCCTAAAATGAAGATATTTCGTTCGCCATCGTATCTAACAAACACTTCAATACTCAACATGCAGGCAGCCGCCACTCAACATCGCAAACAGTTCTTCCCTATAAACAACAGTTTCCGCCATTACTTGACGGAATACCATCGAGCGATGGAGCTCCCCGTGACCTACGAGGATATGCTCAAATATGAGGACTCCTTTCCGCTCATAAACAAGAACGGGGACGACACGCTCTGGCAAACCCTCATCTATGAGCAGCAATTCGGACGCGAGCTCTACGAAGGCCTCAAAAAAACCTACGTTTTTCTACGCTCAGGCGGCGACGAAAGCATCCTCTCCAACCTCTACATCGATCGCGTCGACTTCTGCACCTTTGGCAACACCAAGCCCATGCGGGTACGCGTCGTGAACCAATATAACGACAACCACGACTATTTCTACGTCAAAAAAGCCGATGCCTCCCGCATCTATGGCCTCGAACTGGAAGAGCTGCTCTCCCCCAATGCCATCAATTTCCTCGTCCACCAAGACACCCTGATCGAAGAACACATCATTGGCGTGCCTGGCGACGATTTTATACGCATCTATTTGCCACAGCCAGACCTGCACTCCGTCCGACTGGCCAAAGAGTTTATTAAATTCAACGAACGCTGCTTTGTGCGCCTGCTGGGCGACATGCGCGCTTATAATTACGTGGTCGAAGTCACGCCCGATTTTGAAGAGAGCCAGTACCGCGTGCGCGCAATCGACTTCGACCAACAGTGCTACGAAGGGCGCCGCTCTCTCTACCTGCCCCAATTTTTCAAAAACAATCTCCCCGTAGTAAAACTCTGCACCGAGTTGATTAATGTCGAAACTAGTCAACAGTATCAAAGAGAAGAGCGCTCCTTAATGCGGCGGCGCCTCCGCTTTGCCCTACACCGGGTGCAACATCTACGCGCTTGTATGTGTGCCGACCAAATCTCTAGCACCGAAAAAATGCGACAGCTTCGTAAGGAACTCGCAGACATGCACAACGACTACCGTTTCATGCTCTGCCACTCAATGGGCGAAATCACATTCCTGAACATCACCATCACACTCGGCCTGGAAGGCAAAGCAGCCTACTATCCCGAGGGCGATGGCGCTTAAACCAAAGATCGTCATACATCTGACGCACACCCCAATCATAATTTATTAAAATGGAACTACGCCAAAAACTACTGAAGCTCTTCGGAGCCAAAGACTATGTCCCTATGCGCCGCATGGAGATCGTCTCGGTGCTGAAGCTCGATGCTGAAGACACAAAGCAAGCCCACACATTACTCGACCAAATGCTGGAGCGCGGGGAAATCGCCCGCCTGAAAAAAGATCGCCTGTGCATCCCAGAAGACGCCGACCTGGTCAGTGGCCGTATTATCGTCCGACAAAGCGGCTCTGCCATCCTCATTCCCGATGCAGCACCCGCCGGCGACGGCTATCCGATCAGTGCAGAAGACACAGGTGTCGCCATGCACGGCGACACCGTACTCGCCCGCAAGGTTCAACCTTCCAGGCGCCCCTTTCATGGCAGAGGCCGCAAACAACGCCCCGTCTACGATCCAGATGCCAAGCCGAACGTGCGTGTCATACGCATTCTCAAACGTGCCCACAGTTCCATTCCCGGCACCTTGGCGCAAGGCCGCCACGCGACCTATGTCATCCCTGACGACCCGCGCATCACACAGGATATACTCGTGCCCGATCCGCAAAACTCTGGCATCCGCCCCATCCCCCAGAAGGGCGATAAAGTCGTCGTCAAATTACTGGAATGGAAACAACGCCACCTCAACCCCGAAGGTGAAATCATCGAAGTGCTCGGTCGCACCCACGAGCCGGATGCCGAATTTAAAGCAATCCTTTATAAATACGACCTCAGCCCACAATTCCCCGCAGCGGTGGAGAAACAGACTGAGAGCATTCCCGATAAAGTGCGCCCCGAAGACATCGGTAACCGTCAAGATTGCCGCGATCTCTTCACCTTCACCATCGACCCCGACGATGCCAAAGACTTTGACGACGCCCTTTCGCTAGAATTTCTGGAAAATGATAAATTCCGCGTCGGCGTGCACATCGCCGACGTGAGCAATTACGTCAAACCAGGCTCTCCACTCGACCGCGAGGCACAAGAACGGGGCAACAGCACCTACCTCGTAGGCACCGTGATCTCCATGCTGCCACATGCACTCTCCAATGGCCTCTGCTCACTGGTCGAAGCCGAAGACCGCCTGACCAAGACCTGCTTTATCACCTTCAACAGCAATGCCGACGTCATCGACGTTCAATTTGCCAACACCGTAATTTGCAGCAACAAACGGCTCACCTATAAGCAGGCCTATGCGTTTATGACGCAAGACGACTTTGCCACGATTCGTCAGACACCACTCCCGCCCAAGCACCAGACCGGCTCCACCGGACGCTCGCTCGACGAAGTCAGCGACGAAGAAATGGGCACCCTCAAAAAACACATCCACCAACTCTGGCAGCTCGCCTCACAACTACGTACGCGCCGCTTTGCCAAAGGCTCACTCGATCTCGACATGACAGATGTCAAAATCTATGTCGACGAAGACGGCTACGCGGACCGCATCGAAAAGCAGTTCAACGACGAGAGCCACCAACTCATCGAAGAGTTCATGCTCACCGCCAATGAGCAAGTGGCGCGCACGATGAAGAAGCAAAACTTCCCCTGCATCTACCGGGTGCACGACGAACCGGAGGAAGAAAAGCTTAAAGAACTACGCGAGACCATGATGGCCTTTGGCGTCAAATGCGGGAACCTACAGAAACCACGTGAGATGACGGCACTGCTCAAAAAGCTCAAAGAACACCCCCAAGGCTATACGCTCAAAGTACATATCCTACGCAGCCTCAAACAAGCACAATACCGCGCCTCCGCCGATGGGCACTACGGACTCGCCAAGCACGACTACACCCATTTCACCTCGCCGATTCGCCGCTACGCCGACCTGATCGTGCACCGCGTGCTCGACGGCTATCTCTGCAAAATCGGGGCCGACTCCGCACTCTCCAAGCCCGACATCCGCTACCCACAAGCAAAACTGGAAAGCCTCGGAGACCATATAAGCATCACCGAGCGCAACTCCATCGATGCCGAGCGTGAATCCGTAAAGACCAAACTGCTTGAATTCTACGACCGTGAATTACAAAAGAAGGAAAAACAGCATTTCAAAGCCATCATTACCGACGTAAAAAACCACGGCCTTTTTGTCGAACTCACCGATACACTTGCCTTTGGCATGATACATATCTCGACCTTGGACGACGATTTCTACCACCCCAATGCCGAGGGCACCGCATTGGTGGGGCGTCGCAAACAAAAAGCGTATTCACTCGGCCAATACATCGTCGTTCAAGTCGAGCGCGTGGATCGCTTCAAACGACAGATTGACTTCCGAGTCGTCGTCTCCGACGAGCGCGACATCGGCAAGAAGCCTGGCAAGCCCTTCAAGGGCCGCCGCATAAGCAGCGAACGCAGCGCTCACAAAACCCCAGCCAAAACCGCAGACAGCAGAGCCACGATACGCAAACCCAAAACTTCGCGCGGCTCAGCCACACGACGCAAGGCCTCCGCGGATAGCTCCAATCCAGCCAACACAAACTCGAAACAGCCAAGCACAGGCGGCAAAGTCTTAACGACACGCCCCAAAAAGAACGGCCGCAATCGCAAACGTGCATCAAAATAAGGACTCAAAGCAGCCACGCCGCCTCCGCGCGGGATGCCGCCAAGCAGGCATTCCGCACAGGTTGTGAGCTTGCAAGAGCGGTAAAGCCCATTTAACTTGCGCCCATTTCCACAGGTACGATTCTAAAAATGTTACCAATACTTGCAGCCATCATCCCGACACTACTACTCGGACTCTGTATTCTCTTCCTGATCATTCGCTTGAAGAGTCAGACAAAGATCATCGCCGAACTAGAGGCAAAATTAAACACAGCGGCTCCTAAAACCATTCACAGAGACAGCACTCAAGAGCCATTTCCCCCAAAAAAAATAAGCAAACCACCCCAGCCAGTAGAACCAGAGCCGGTCGCCCAGCCATCACAGCCGGAACCCGCATACTTTGACAGTTCCGACTCCTTGCTAGCCACACTCTCGCACGAATTAAAGACCCCGCTCAATGGCATCATGGGCATCGCTCAAGTACTGCGCGAAGAAAACGACTCCTCCGATCAACTCATCGAGCTGGAAGGCTGCGCTCACCACATGCACTCAGTGCTCCATACACTGACTAATCTTGCCCGTATCCAGAACGAAAACGAATTCCTCCCACAGTATCGCGAGTGGGTCTCCCTGCGCGAGACCATCGAGCAGATCCGCGAGGATGTCGCCTTTCGCGCCAATGGCCGCCAAATCAAGATCTACACTCAACACGCCAACAATCGCCTGCGTTTGCGTGGCGACAGCGACCACATCAGCACCATCATAAAGTCGGTAGTGCTCAGCTCCATCGAAGCCGTCCCGATGACAGGACTCCCAGAGGAAAAGCATTCACTCACGATTAGCTGGACCATAGAAGGCTCCGAAATCGAGCTCTGCGTCACAAACCCCTTGGAAGTCATGGAGCCTGAGCGCGAAGCATCCGTCCAAGAAATCCTCAACATCGCAAAGGGCACAGAACGCAGTCGTATCAAGATCGAATATCTACACTTGGCCGTTGCCAAAGCCTTAGCAGGATTTTATAAAGGCAGCGTCCAATCTGAACAACTCCCAGAGGGAGGCGTTCGTAGCACCCTTCGCTTTACTATGGAACACATGATTGCCTCTCCATCCTCTGCCAAGCCAATCGGCGGCCTACGCGTACAAAGCGGCAAAAGCGGCCTCAAAACACTGCGTGAACTTCCCGAAAAACTCAAAGTGCTCGCAGCTGAAGATGATCGCGCCAGCCGCAACTTAATCGTCATGCTACTGAAAAAAATGGGGCAAGAAGTCACCGCAGTGGAAAATGGCCAGGAAGCCATCATCGCACTCCAGCAAGATCCCAGCTTCGATGTTCTACTTACAGACGTGGATATGCCCATCATGGACGGAGTGGAGGCCACCATGGCCATTCGTGCGGGTCTGGCAGGCGACGAAGTCAAAGACCTTCCCATTATTGCAGTCACCGCCTTCAACGTCATATCCGACCGTAGTCGCTTCAAAGAAGCTGGCATGGAATACTACCTGCCCAAGCCGGTCGGCCTTAAAGAGCTCCGCGCGACCTTGCTGGAAATCGTCAACCGAAAGAAGCAAAAGTCCTAAGTCCGCAGGCAGTGATCCATGACATCCGCGCACTCTCGATTCTCACGCACATCGTGTACGCGGATGAAATCGACTCCGGCCCGAATCCCGAGTGCAGTGGTCGCTAGCGTGCCATTGAGCCGCGCCTTGGGATCTTGAAGGTCGAGTAATTTGGCAATCATCGACTTCCGCGACGCCCCCAGAAAAATCGGATAGCCCAGCGCCACCAGCTCTGGCAAGCGACGCATAATTTCCCAATTTTCCTCGTAGCTCTTCCCAAACCCGAGCCCCGGATCCAGCAAGATTGCATCGTCCCGAACCCCCGCCGCTTTGACCCAATCGATCGATCGCTGCAGATAAGTCTGAATCGCCTCCATCACATCGCCGATGCCGGCTTCCTCTGCGGGGCGATTATGCATTAACACACAGGCTCCCGCCGCAGCCATCACTTCCGGCATCTTTGGGTCTCGCTGCGCGCCCCAAACATCATTCACGACATCAGCCCCCGCCGCAACGGCCGCCGCCGCCACCTCTGCCTTGGAAGTGTCGACCGAAATCAAGGCATCCGTATGTGGACGCACCTTCTCGATAAAAGGCACCACCCGAGCGATCTCCTCGGCAGCCGGAACAGGAATGTGGCCCGGTCGCGTCGACTCGCCGCCCACATCAATCATCACTGCGCCCGCTTCCACCATGGCATGGAAGCGCACAACCGCAGCATCCATATCTGTAAAATCTCCCCCGTCCGAAAAGGAATCTGGCGTCAGATTCAGAATACCGACGAGATGCGTCTTCCGACCGAGGGGCAAACCACGTCGAGTCGTATTATAGATTTTGTGCTTCTGCATATTACCCCATCGGATATGGGTATTTCGCCGAGATGGCGTCAATTCGCTTAAGCGTCTCGTCACTCAACTTGAGGCCGGCCGCAGCCAAACTGGGCTTGAGTTGCTCGATTGAATTCGCGCCAATAATAGTCGAGGCCACGAAGTCGTGCTGCTTACTCCAAGCAACTGCCAATGTCACCACATCCATGTTTAATTCCTTAGCCAATTCGATCAACTCGGCAGTCGTTGCCAGGCTCTTTTCATTGACGAAGCGCTCTGCCATCTGCCGTTGTCGCGCTTCACCCTTCTCTAAATATTCCGAAAACCGTGCCCCGGAAGGCAAAGCACCATCATTGTATTTTCCACTCAGCACGCCCCCCGCAATAGGCGAGTATGGTAGCAGACTGATCCCCTCACGGCGGCAAATGTCCGCTAATGCATCTTCAAAGCGTCGGTTATTAATCGAAAAATTATTCTGGATCGTCTGGTAGCGCGCATAACCATTCTCTTTCGCCACTTGATTGGCTTTCATCGTGCCCCACTCCGTTTCGTTGGAGCTACCGATCACACGCACCTTGCCCTCCTCCTGCAACTCGGTCAGCGTCTGCAAAGTCTCTTCGTAGCCAAAATCATGATCCGGCCAATGCGTCTGATAGAGATCGACATAGTCCGTCTGCAAACGACGCAGACTCCCCTCGATGGCGGTGCGAATGTGATGGCGATCCAGCGCCGTCTTGCCTGAACGTATCGGCGGCACAAACCATCCGTGACCAGGCCCCACGACCTTGGTCGCCAACAAAATCGAGCTACGATCCTTGCCCTGCAGCCACTTACCAACGATCTCTTCCGTCCGATGGACCCACTCCGCCTTCGGGGGCACTGGATAAATCTCCGCGGTATCGAAAAAATCAATTCCCGCCTCATAGGCCGCATCCATGATTGCAAACGACTCACGCTCGTCTAATTGCGAACCAAAAGTCATCGTACCAAGGCAAATTTCAGAAACGACCATGCCGCTACGTCCTAAACGTCTTTTTTCCATAAAAAGAGCTATGCAGGCCTTTCACAAAAACACAAACGCATATAACTCGAAAACCTGAAGCAAGAATTTCAACTCACGTGAATCTGCTGTTGCCTCGGAGATCGGGAACCCTCAGCGTTTGAAACTCAATTATTTTATCAACAAAAGTGAAGCGAGAGGATGCTCGCGTCACTAGAATCAATAGCACAGAAAATGTCCGAACTTACACGCGCACAAAAAGACGAATTCATCGAATTCATCGCATATCTTTGCGATGAAGCCGCCAAGGAGATACTCCCTCACTACGGTCCAGACGTAGAAATCGAGCGCAAGTCCGACGCCACACCGGTGACTTTGGCCGACCGTAATGCGGAAAAACGCATCCGCGAGATTTTGGCGGAACGCTACCCCGAGCATGGCATCATTGGCGAAGAATACGGCCGCGAGCGCGACGACGCCGACTTCGTCTGGGTGCTCGACCCGGTCGATGGCACCAAATCTTTCATCTCCGGCGTGCCACTTTTTGCCACCCTCATCGCACTTATGTATAAAGGCCGCCCAGTCATCGGGGCAATCAACCAGCCAGTGCTGAAACAAATGGTCATCGGCGATTGCGAAACCACCACTTTGAACGGCAAACCCGTTTCCGGACGCGAGGCCTGCCCACTCAGTCAAGCGACGCTGTGCACCACCGATCCAATTCGCAAAACACTCTGGCAAAACGAAGCTGACTGGACCGCACTACCTCCCAAGACTGCGCTCTACCGCTCATGGGGCGACGCCGGTGGCTACATCCTACTTTGCTCGGGCTTTATCGATATCATGTGCGACCCAATGATGGAAATCTGGGACTGCGCAGCCATCCTCCCTTGTCTGGAAGGTGCAGGCTTCAAGGTAACTGGCTGGAAGGGCGGCGACGCCTTCGACGAGCGCTGTATCATCGCAGCCAAAGCACCGCTACACGACGAAGTCATGGCCACCCTCTACCCTGCACAGTAAGCAGCGGATACATCAAACGAGCGCAACGTGGCTGACCTTCTTAGACATCTACAATCTGGTCTGAGCGCTGCGCGAGACTACAACACACTCAACTTTTGGCCGCTTAGGCGGTCCCTAAAAGATTACCAAACCAGCTACTTCGCTGGTGATCTGCGAGCAGGGCTCAATGTCGCCCTGCTCGCATTTCCACAAGGCATGGCCTATGCGCTTATCGCAGGTCTGCCGATCCAGTATGGCATCTACGGCTCAGCCATTGCCGCAATGGTCGCACCGATTTTTGCCAAGAGTCACTTAATCACACTCGGCCCCACCAACGCGACCTCAGTCATGCTGCTGAGCGCCTTTGCCAGCTTGGGAATCGTGGGCGCGGAAAAACTAGGCATGGTGCCACTGCTCATCTTTATGGTGGGCTTTTTTATCGCGCTAGGTGACTACTTCAAAGTGGCCAATTTGGTGCAATACATCTCGCGCTCAGTCATCACTGGCTACATCACGGCAGCGGCCTTGCTCATTATCACCAACCAGATACCGAAGGCGCTGGGACTCGAAATGCCAGGCAAAGGGGCCACCTTTTACGAGTCGGCAATGCTGATGTGCCAATCCATCGATACCGTGCATTGGGCCACTGTAGGCGTCAGCGTGGTGACCGCGCTGCTCTTTTTCGCTTTAAATACAAAGTTCAAATCACTGCCTAATGTGGCGATCAGTCTGCTCGCCATATCAGCATTCACTGAATTTGTGATCGAAAAGCTGCATATCAAATTTCTGGGGCGCGAGAGCGACATACATTTTCTAACAGGTATCAACGCGGCCGACTGGTCCTTCCAAGCGCCCGAATTCTCGCTAAGCAGCATTCAAACTCTAGCCAGTCCCGCGCTGGCGATTGCACTATTATGCATCCTCGAAGGCATTTCCATCGGTAAATCGCTGGCCGCCAAGACGGGCGCACGCCTCGACGCCAATCAAGCAATGTTCTCAATCGGCATGGCTAATATTGCCTGCGCATTCTTCTCAGGCATGCCGGCCTCAGGCTCCCTCACCCGCTCCACGCTCAGCGCCACCAGTGGCGGTCGCACGGTGTTGGCCAGCTACATTAGCGGCGTCATCGTATTTATTGGAGCCTTCGCACTCGGCCCCTTCACCGAATATATTCCACAGTGCACCTTGGCGGTATTGGTCATCGCGATCGGGTTTTCACTCATCAATAAGCATGCGATCCGCATCGTCACACGCACCACTAAGTCCGATGCCGCGGTCTTCCTCTCGACCTTTGGCAGCGGCCTCTTCATGCCACTCGATACCGCGATCTATGTCGGAGTCGGCACCTCCATCGTACTCTTCCTAAAGAAAGTCGCTCGCCCGGAGATGGTCGAATACACCTTCAACGAAGAGGGCCAACTGGCCGAAATGCACCAGCAGGCCCAACGTTCGGTGCCACAAGTCTCCATCGTACACGTCGAAGGCGAGCTATTCTTCGGTGCAGCCGACCTATTCCGCGATCAAATGCGGCGCATCTGCGAAGAGCCCAATCTCAAAATCGTAGTCTTGAAAATGCGCAATGCCCACAACCTGGACGCGACTGGCGTCATGGCGCTCGAAGAGCTCCTACTCTACATGGAAGAGAAGGGCCGCTACCTGATCCTTAGCGAGGTGAAAGCAGACATGCTACAGGTGCTCAAGAAGTCAGGACTCTACCAGGAAATCGAAGCACGCAATATCTTTACCGACGAGCCGAGCAACCCGACGATGTCCACAGCACTGGCACTCAAACGCGCCAAGGAACACCTCGGCGATACCCAGGCAGACGTCTCGATTTACGTCGACCCCGTACTGGATAAAACCAAACAAGGTGAACGCGCCTAGCGATTTCAGGCGCTAGTCCTTACGTATTCCCGCGTCGACCTCACTCTGCTCAATGTGCGCTTCGCGCTCGACCAAAGCATCCAAGCGCTCAATCAAGGAGTTTTCACTATCGGTCAAATAACTAGCTCTAGACTCTAATGCTTGCGCCTCTTCTTCCAGTTTTCTCACTCGTGCTTCCAACGCCGCTTCGCGTGCCTCCAAACTCTGCGCCCCAGTAGGCTCCTTTATTTTCCCAAAAGGTGAGCGTGTCGCCGCAGCCTGAAGCTTACTCATCTCTGCTTTTTGACTTTCAAAATTACGACGATCTTCCGCCAACTGCTGCTTAAGCTCCGTCAACTCCAGTTCCTTAGCACGCAATTCATCCGCCTGAGCCGCAGCCGCCTTGGCATCGTAAGCTGTAGCAGCTACATCCGCGCGCTCCGCAGCCACAATTTTAAGTTGCTCCAGCTCTGCCTCCGCCTGCTCGACCCCGGTCAATCGTTCGATAACAAGTTCTTCCGCCTGCTTCAGGTCCATACTCCGAATTTCCAACTCGCGCCGATCATTTTCCAAATTCTTACGCTCATCCTCAATCTTCTTCTCCATGGCAAGCACCTCCTTGCGACGTTGCTCGATATACTTCCGCTCCGAAGCAGTGAGCTTACGCTGAGGTTTCTTACGCGAAGGCTGCACTCCTCGCGCCTGCGACTCGATTAAATAAGGCACGACTAACGAGGTCCACACCTTCAATTCACGCGCCCCCAAAGTGTGCACCTTCCCTTTCGGGTCGACCAATTGGACTTTATGCATATCATAGGATCGGATGCATGACGGCTCTCGAATCGCCTTACAGATCAAGCGCTTTGACTGTGTTAAAGCGTTCGCTGGCGGCACGATGCTAAGAAACGCAATATTAATACCAATAACGCCAAAAAGCAAACCACTCAACGCCGCATAAATACCACTGCCAAAGCCCCAGTACACCGCGAGCGACACAGCTAGACATAACACGCCAACCATTAGCGTCGCCACCGCGATGCGCTGCGCAGAGTAACGTTCATAAAAGCGATCAATCGCTTTTTCTAATTCTGCAACTTTATCAAGCCCGGCCATTCATTAATCAATGGATGCTAAGTCATAAATAGCATAACCTGCCATAAGATTAGGAAATCTGGAGCACTCACTGCGCCAATCTCCTGAAAGAAACACTCTATTTTCGATCACAATCCTACGCGCATCGCAATAATCCTCAAATTCAGCGACCGAAAAGGGATTGGCTGGCAATGATTCATACCAAGGCTTGGGGTAGACCTCGTTCACTGTGCGACGGCCTTTAAGAAATATATTTAAGCGGTTCAACCAAAAGGCCTTGTTCACAAAGCCTACCGCCACACGCCGCCCCACTCGTAGGCCTTCGGCCAACACCGCATCGGGGTCCTCCAACTGCTCAACTGTGCGACTGAAAATGACACGATCAAATGCATTCTCTGGAAAGGTCGCTAACATCGCTCGAATGTCGCCCTGATAAGCCGGCACGCCGCGCTTCACACAGCTAAGAATTTTGTCGAGATCGATGTCTACACCGACGCCATAAATCGATTTTTTTTGTTTTAAATACTCCAGCAGCACGCCACGTCCGCATCCCAGATCGAGCACGCGGTCGCCCTCATTGACCCAATGGGCAATGATTTGAAAGTCTGCTTGGCGCTTTTTATCAATTGCTTTCATCACAGATTAACGACTCAGGAATCGGTGCATCAGTTCGTATAATTGCGGCGCCCGCAAGAGAAAGGAATCATGCCCGAAGTCCATTGCGAGTTCCGCATAAGTGGCATCCTTGCCCAGACGCAACAGGGCTTCAACCACCTCACGATTCCCCTGCGGCGGGTAGAGCCAGTCGGATGTAAAGCCCACCACCAAGCCCGGCGCGGTAACAGCCTGCAAAGTGACATCCAAGGACTCAGGACTGTGCAAATCGAAACGATCAAGCGCCTTGGTCAAATATAAATAGGTGTTGGCATCAAACCGAGTCACGAAACTCGCGCCCTGATAGCGCAGGTAACTTTCGACCTCAAACTCGACCTCAAAATGCTCCCGCGATTGATCCCCGGAGCGACGCTTACGCCCAAACTTACTCTCCATCCCCACGTCGGAGAGGTAGGTAATGTGGGCCATCATGCGTGCCACTGCCAGCCCTTGAGCCGGACCTTCTTGCGGATCATAATTACCGCCCTTCCACTCCGGATCCGAAATAATGGCCTGCCGCCCCGTATCGTTAAAGGCGATTGCCTGCGCGGTGTGACGTGCACCACATGCCAGCGCGATGTAACGCCCCACGCGCTGCGGAAAGTCGATCGCCCACTGCAGGGTTTGCATACCGCCCATACTACCACCAATCACGGCGTGCAAGCGATCAATACCGAAAGAATCAATCAACAGCGACTGTGCCTTAACCATGTCCTGCACAGTCAACTTAGGAAAATCCAGATTATAGGGTCGGCCAGTGGCCGGATTGATCGAACCTGGACCCGTCGAGCCTTGGCAGCCGCCCAGGACATTCGAGCATATCACAAAATAACGCGTCGTATCGATTGGCTTCCCCGGCCCCACCATAAAATTCCACCAGCCTTGCTTGCGTTCTTCGATACCATGCACCCCGGCACAATGATGATCACCACTCAAGGCATGGCAGATCAAAATGGCATTATCTTTTGCCGCACTGAGGTGTCCATAGGTTTCATAGCGCAGCGTTAGCTCAGGGATACTGCCCCCCGAGACGAATTGAAACGGCTCTTTGGAGACAAAATCCTGATAGTCAACGAAGCCGACCTCTCCCTCATCAGAGATTAGTGGCGCTTGTTCGGAATCATTCATATGGAAAGTTTACTTAAGCCAGATAGCGGTACACGCAGAGCGTAGTCAAATCCAGTTAAAAAGGGAGCTCCCAGCGGCTCACACATATTTTTGACAAAATGCGCCCTCAAATCACCCCCGGCCTCACCTCAAGCTCTACCTGACCGGGCGAAAGGCCACCGACTTCAAGTTATTTTCAAGGCGTATGTCTTGATTTATATTCTGGGGAATCACACGCGCCGCGAGGCTCAGCACTTCGTCGCTACCCTGTGCTGGGATCTGTGTAAAGACTTTACGGGTCGTGGTCTGCCCTGGGCCCAAGGAGCCGAGTATAAAACTGACGGGTTCGGCCTCACCCACAAATACTTCCAACTCGGCATCACTGAACCAGGTAGTGCCACGATTCTGCACCGTCACCTCAATCGGCATCGTCGTGCCAGGCAAGGAATCGGGCTGCAGATAAATATCCGCCAGTGCAACATCAAGTATGCCCGGAGTCGCACGCTCTCGCAAGCGATCCCAATCCAGCAAGCCTGCGCCATACACAGGGTCCACCCCCGGGGCCCCTCGATCATTTAAGTAAGCTTGTAATAACTCGACTGCCTGCTGAGGCGGCAGCGCGCCTTCCCCCGACAGCAGGGAGGCTAAAGTGCCACTCACAAAGGGCGCAGCCGCGGATGTGCCGGAAAAGAGCACCGTCCCCTCATCCTCCAAAGCCGTCAACACCCCCACCCCCGGCGCAGCAAAATCGATCTGCATGGATTGATTTGGAAACAGGGCATACTGCCCGTTCCCATCGACCGCAGTCACCGCCAGCACTTCTGGATAAGCCGCAGGATATGGCATACGCCCATAACCGTCGTTGCCCGCAGCAGCCACCATCAATACTCCACGCGCATGCGCATAATTGACGGCTTGGCGCAGTATAACAGTATCCTGATAAACGCCGAGGCTCATATTGATCATCTGCACTCCGCGGTCGACGGCCTCCACGATGCCCTGAGCGACATGATAACTATTGCCCAGCCCCTCCGCATCCAGCACGCGTACAACGAAGAGCTCCGCATCCGGAGCGATGCCTTCACGACCTGCGATGATGGATGCCACCGAAGTGCCATGCCCCGCTCCCAGGCCCCCCACGCCTCCGCCAACCAGATCCAGCCGCACGATCGAAACATCGTCAAATTGCGGATGTCTTTCTATGCCCGAATCGAGAATCGCCACGCTCACCCCCGCTCCCGAGCCGGCAATCGGCCCGCCCGTAATCACACGTGCGGATTGGCCAAATGCGGTTAAACGCGCAAGCGCCTCGGGGTCGACTTGCACCGGAGGCAGTGGCCGTTCGACCCGATACGAATAGCTGGCTCGCGCACCAGATTCACCAATATTTGCCACACTCAAGGCGCCTTCTGAGATGCGCAACACCATCAAAGCATCAATCTGCCCCAAGGGGGCCATGCCAGCCGCCGCCAAGGCTTGCAAATAAGACAAATACGCCTCACGTGTGGCAAATTGAAGCAACAATTCCCCCTCAATCGCACCACGCGGATAGTCCAAGTCCTCCGACACAGCCCCCGCAATGGCCTGCCCCGTCCAATCGCCGTGCACCATCTCAGTGGCTGCCTCGGCCGGCGTGACCTGCCCGACGACTTCAGGCGCAACATCTACCGCAAGAGAAAAGGGCCGCTGGGTCGAGAGATAGTAGCCGATCAGCGCTCCCAGCAATGCGAAAGCGAGCAAGATCCAAGGCAAACGAAGGGATTTCATATATATTTAAACTAGACTCTGAGCGGATAAAGACAACCGTCTTTGCATTCGATTCACTATGCGTATTCTATGTCTCCAACACGTGCCATTCGAAGGGCCTGCCGCCATCGCAGACTGGGCCCACTCGCGCGGACACAGCCTCCACTGCCACCGACTCTTCGAATCAGCTCCACTGCCCACCATCGATCGTTTCGATCTATTATTAATCATGGGCGGGCCGATGAATATTTACGAAGTTGAAGCGCATCCATGGCTTATCGCCGAAAAAGCTCTGATAGTTTCAGCCATCGCCGCAGGTAAATATGTGGTCGGCATTTGCCTGGGCGGACAACTGATTGCAGACGCGCTGGGCGCCAGCGTCACGAAGGGGCCGCAAGTGGAGATCGGCTGGTATCCAATCCAGCCCGAGGAAACGACTCCCGCATGGCTCGAACTGCCCACAGACCTGCGCGTGCTACACTGGCACGGTGACCGCTTCGAACTCCCGGATGGAGCCATCCGTATCGCCTCCAGCGCCGCCTGCCCCAATCAAAGTTTCCTCTATAACGAGCGCGTCTTAGCCTGGCAGTGCCACCTGGAGACCACTCACGAAAGCCTCACCGCGCTGATCGGAAACTGCACCGACGAGCTAGAAAACGACGGTCCATTCGTCATGAGCGCGGAGCAATTGCTGGCCGAGCCGCCCCAGACCTACGCCCGGATGCGCCAGGTGCTCTTTAATATATTGGATGGCATGACCGCACCGCTGGAAGTGCTGGACTGGGGCCGCACCGATTACGAAGAGGCCTTTGCCCGTCAAAAAGAACGCGTCGACTTAAGGCGTTCCGGGCGCTGCCCCGATGCACTGATATTCACCGAACACGCCCCCGTCTATACCATGGGCATGCGCAAAGATGCCGCTCAACACCTCATTTGGGCTCAGGCCGAATGCGCTCGCCAGGGCATCAGTATCGTGCAGTCCAACCGCGGCGGCGACATCACCTACCACGGCCCCGGGCAAATCGTCGGCTACCCCATCCTCTCTTTACGCCACCAGCGCGACCTCCACGCCTACCTTCGGAATTTAGAGGAAGTCGTCATCCGGACTTTAGCCACTTATGGGCTAAAAAGCGCTCGCCGCGAGGGCAAGACCGGCATCTGGCTCGACAACCAACGCAAAATTTGTGCCATCGGTGTGGCCGTGCGCTCCTGGATCAGCTACCATGGCTTCGCCCTCAATGTAAATCCTGACATGACGCACTTTAACGGCATCGTCCCCTGCGGTATTACAGATGGCACGGTGACTTCACTCGCTAATGAACTCGATAAGGATGTGAACATAGCAGACGTAAAAGCGCGATTAGCAGTTGAATTTGAAACAATTTTTGGGAACACTGCGCCACAAGATGGATAACCGAAAGCCAGAATGGCTCCGAGCCAAGCTCCCTACGAGTCGCGAATATAAGGAAGTGCGCGAGATTGTTGACACCAACGATCTGCACACAGTCTGTAAGAGTGCCCAATGCCCTAACATGGGTGAATGCTGGTCCCGCGGCACTGCCACCGTGATGATTCTCGGTAATATTTGCACCCGATCCTGTCGCTTCTGTGCGATTCAAACCGGTCGCCCCACCGAGCTCGACCTCGGCGAGCCCGCGCGTGTCGCCGAATCCATCGCCCGCATGAACCTCCGCCATGCCGTCATCACCTCAGTCGCTCGCGACGATTTGAAAGACGGCGGCGCCTCCGTCTGGGCCGCCACCATCCGCGCAGTACACCATCGCTCCCCCGAGTGCGCAGTCGAAGTGCTCACCGCCGACTTCCGCGGCCAACAAGAATACCTCGACGTGGTGCTCGACGCTTGCCCTGATATTTTCAACCATAACCTTGAAACGGTGGAGCGCCTACAACGCCCCATCCGCAAGACCGCCCGCTACGATCGCTCGCTCTGGGTACTGCAACACGCCAAGTCACGTGGATTTATTACTAAGTCCGGCATCATGCTGGGTATCGGCGAGAAAGAAGACGAAATCAAACAAGTCCTCACCGATATGGTCCAAGCCGGTGTCGACATCTTGACGATCGGACAATATCTACAGCCCTCGAAGAAACACGTGAATATCGATCGCTGGGTCACACCCGAGGAGTTTAAGCGCTGGAAGGAATTTGCTCTGGAAATCGGCTTCGGTGCCTGCGAGTCCGGCCCGATGATTCGCTCCTCCTACCATGCGGACAAACAATCCGACATGTTCGATGTGCGCGCCCGTCGCCGCCAAATGCTGGCGGACCAAGCTGCGCAAAAAGAAGCAGCGCTCGCCGAAGCTTAAATATCAGCAAAGACGTTCACTCCGATCGAGCGTCGCGGCAGATCCATATTGGCGAATAGTCCACCTCCGGCAACAGCTCACTGTGAGGAGGACTGCGGACTTCCGTACAGGCTACAATAGTCGCGTACCGAGGATCAGTTGCTCATACTGAGTCCACATGATCTCCTTCGGCCCCTGACAGAAAAAGTTCACCCAATGATCGCCACGCTTCATCAGTACACCACGTAGCTCGACCTTCCGAGCGTCTAGACGCCCCACCTCTTGAGAGTAAAATACAAAGTTCCCTCGCCCCAATATCTTGCGGGGATAATAGTGACTCCCCTGTTTGCGATAGGCTTCAACCAAGGGCGATAAAGTCGCCTCGATCAGTTCAGTTGAATACTGCACGCTGGGATCGAGCTCTTCAACTAAAAGCACTGAAACGGTCAACTTCTGCCCCTGCTCGGGATTCTCTAACATCGCACGGGTTAAGACGCCCAAGTGTGGCACCACTTGCTTCTCAGCCCTCAGGTAGCTCCAATCTTCTGGAACTTTAAAAAGAATCGTGTCCGCAATCTTCAGGCTTTTCGCCATCAGCGTCAGTGCGAGCACAGGAAACAGGATGCAAATTAGAATACACTTCTTCATGTTTATGATCAGCTTAAATATCAAAAACGACCCCAACAAAACAAGCGGGAACAGAGCATGGCTCCTCACAAGCATCTGATTTACATATTTTTACGTCATCAAAGCCCATACATTTGCTCAAAAAATTTGTAAACTTAACCAGCCCCCGCAGCAATCGGCTTAGTTAGTGCTTATCCGCGTGCACAATACCACACACTCTCTTGCTCGGTGTGGTCACTTCTTCCGTGCCCACAGACCATGCCACTGCCCGAGACGACCATATCAATAAAAACATGCGTCATTCAGTATTAGTCCTCCAAATCACACTACTCTCGCTGCTCGCGGGATGCGCAACCTTGCCCGAGAAGGCGATCATCACCAAAAAACATGTTGATCGTGCAATTGAAATCGAAGAGACATTCGCACACAACAGCGCAGAGTTCGCCCCGGCCGGCGAGTCTTGGTTTGAAATCAAACACGGCAGTTCGAATGTGCTGATCGTAGCCCCTCACGCCACTCGACCCACACGCGAGGGAAAACTGCGCTTTCCAGATGGTGGCACTGGATCACTGGCTGTCATGCTTGCGGAGCTGACGGATTCCACCGTGATCTACACCACCTATGCCAGCCCCTCCGATCCAAACTACTACGATGACAACGACTTTAAACGTGCACTGGCACAACTCATCGAAACGGAACAGCCTCGACTGGTGCTCGATATCCACGCCTCGCATTGGTATCGCCCATACGATGTGGACTTCGGCACTATGAATGGTGCAAGCATTCGTGGCAACCGTTGGATTGTGACCTCGCTCATGTCCTACCTACAGCAGGAAGGCATGTCGAATTTTTCAATGGATTACTTCGCGGCCACTGCACACCAGACCGTTACGAAATTTGTCACGGCTATGGGCACTCCCTGCATTCAACTTGAAATCAACTCAAATTACACGGGCCACCAGTACGACAGTGAAACAGTCCGACCACAAATGTTCGCACAAGCACTGCAAGGGCTCGTGCGCTTCGTCGAATACGTGAAACAAAATAAATAACCATTCGCCGCCTGGAGCAGGGCCATATAGCAATCACATAATTAAGATATGCGATTCCAATCATTGACTGCACGACTTGCAGCGAAATAGTTGCGAAAAATGATGCCTACCTACCAAAAATTCACATCCACACTCGCAATCCTAAGCGTCACATGCGCGACCTACGCGGACGACACAGCCGATCTTTCCGGTAATTGGAGAGAACTGCGACTCGAAACTCCCGCCGCTCTCATCGAGACTTATTATAATATAAGCACAGGCGAAACGCGCAGATCCAGCGACTCTCAGGATTATGCGCAGAGTGGAGAACTTTTAGTTGATACTTACTATAGCAGTGATTTTGCCACCGAGGCCAGCAGCCTGAGCATCGACGCCACCGGCAATATCAGCGGAGGCGCAGCAGCCCAAATTCTCGACTATAACCGGGGACGCCTCCTGGCCAAAGATGACGGCGAATCTTTATCCGATGCCAGCCCGGCTTACGTGAATCTAGCGAAAGACATCATTACTAATTCCACTGCGGACTCCAACAGCCAAGAGCTCAGCATAGTCCTGCGACAGCCGGCAAGCCTGAGCCTAAGTGAACTCGACGGCAAATGGGGCCTGGGCAACGCTTATATTGGCTCTGCGATGCAGGAGACCTACTATAATCAGAGTACCGATAATCAACGTCACTCTGATATTAGCGATTACGCGCGGGAAGGTGAGCGATTGGTCGATCTACACCGAATTGAAGATTTCGAAAGTAATTGGGGCACACTCACCATCAATGATGGCTCCTTCAGTGGACTCTTTTCAGGCAGCATATCTGTCAATGGTGTTCGCCCCGTAATCGCCCCGGGCGACGACACCAGCCCGATGACCATGAACATCAATGCTGCCAAAGATGTGATTGTACACGTCAAAACGGAAGCAGGCGAATATGTGGAACTCATCATCATCAGCAAGCTCCCCTCTTCCCTAAACCTGGCAGAGCTGTCTGGCAACTGGCGCTACACCTCCCTATTCATCCCTATCGAGATGACGGAAAAATACTATAATAGCCAAACAGGAGACATCCGCCCGGGCGATATTAACGACCATGCCGGCAGCACTGGCTTGAGCGAAGAACTCGTAGACATCTACTACACGGACGAGTTTTCCACCAAACAAGGTAACATTCACATCGACTCCTCCGGCAATGCCAGCGGGGCCATCAATGGTAGCTTCAGCATTGCCAATACTGAAAACTCGCTGCTGTTCAACGATTCGGGAGATCTTGCTCCTTTGTATATTAATGCCTCTAAGAACTTTGCCTACAATTTCAGCCAAGACACCAATGGCGTAAACATCAGCCTGCTGACAAAGATCAGTAGCGATACGCCCGAAACCTTCGAAGAAAGCGTGGACCTACGATTGGTGCAAGTCGACGGTGAAGCCGTATTCACCCTTAACGGGAGCAACGACCTTAAAATCGTAAGCAGCCAAACTCTGGATACTGCAGCCAGCACATGGGCTGAATTGAGCGACTCTGAAGGCAGCAGCATCATTACCCGCAGCGATGCCGCAGCCAGCTCAGAGTTTTATAGCGTCACTCCGCGCACCGAAGCAGAGTAATCGCTAGAAAAATAGCATGCACACTCTACGCGCGGCAATCGCTGGATTGCCGCGCCCTTGCTCGCCGCTGAATCAGGCGCCATTCTGAAAAACGCTCTATTTTTCAAAAAAAATAGCAGAACGACTTTACTTTACCAAATAGTCATCTATTAGTGCATCCCATGGGACGAACAAGTAATGCCAAAAATCAACTCCTCGACGCGATGGTGCTCCTGATGTGGGAACGCAGCTATGGCTCGTTGACGATTGATGTCATCTGCGAAAAGGCAGAGGTCAAAAAGGGTAGCTTTTATTACTTTTTCAAGTCCAAGCTCGATCTCGGTATCGCCGCAATGGACCATGTGTGGACTCAGATCCAACCTCGCCTAGATGCGACTTTTTCACCCTCGCGCCCGCCCTTGGAGCGCCTGGCCCGTAAACTCCAGGAAGCTTACGAGCGCACCCAGCAAGTCGCGGCCGAACATGGCTGCGTCTTGGGCTGCCCCTTCTTTAACATCGGCGCCGAGATCTCAACCATCGAGCCGGAGCTAGCCGATAAGGTGAACCAGATGCTAAGCCGCTTCCAGCGCTACTTCGAAGCGACCATCACGGAGGCGGTCGCCAATGGAGATATCCCTGAAATGGATACCAAAGAAGCCACACGTATTCTGTTTAACCTCTATGAGGGTATGATTACCCAAGCGCGCATGAAAAACGACCCGGAGATACTCAAGGATCTTCCCGTCGCAGCCGCCCGTATCCTCCGCATTCAACAGCTGCCAGAAATCTCAGTCGCCTAAGAGCGCCTGGCCCGCTGCCTCCACCCATTGCTGATGCACAATTGTCGGCAGATACTCAGGCCCAATTCTCTACTAAACAGTCAACTACTAACAAATTTATATTATGATCGGAATCAAAGACACCCTCGAACTCAACGCCGCACGCTACGGTCGTCACGACCGCTTGGCGGATCGCATCTTCGGAGTTCAAAGAACCAACCGCACTCCAGCGGAAGGTAACAGAGCAGCCAGCCCGCAGCCGAGCCCCTTGCGCCAATACACAGGCCACAAGTTGCTCGGGCTCCCGGGCGGCATCGGTCAGCCACGCACGCTGAGTTTCAACAGGCACGCAAAGCGCCACGCCGCATAATACGCGACAAGACGACCGACCACTACCGACCTCGCAAACGACCAAGCCATGATCCAACCACTCTTGACATCCATGACTGTCCTATCGCTCGTGCTTTCCGGCTGCGCGGTGGGGCCCGATTTCGCCCAGCCTGAGCCCGCCACGCCCCAGGCATACACACAGCCGACTCCCTCGGTTGAAATCGACGTGAAGCACTGGACAGAGCTCTTCGCCGATGTGCAACTCACGCAATTAGTGAGCCAGGCGCGTGCCCACAATCACAGCTTGAATGCGCTCTATCAGCGCACACGACAGTCGCGTGCGCTCATTCGGCAAGAGCAGGCTGGCCGACGCCCTCAAGTGGATGCAGACAGGACCTACGCACGCTACAAAGATTCGGAGGCACTGGGCAATACTGGCGATGCGGAGGATGCCTACAATGCCTCACTCACCTTAGGATGGGAGCTGGACCTCTTCGGTCGTGTGGCACGCTTAGTCGAAGCCGCCGAGGCGGATGCCGCGGCCAGCGAGGCCGCCTATCAAGATCTACTCCTGATCACCGAAACCGACGTAGCGATCAACTACTTCCGCCTACGCGCCATCGAGCGCGAAGTGCAATCCGTACAACGCAGTGTCGAAACACGCCGTGAATCACTGGAAATCGTTAAAAAGCGCTATGAAAATGGAGCCGTCAGCGACCTCGATGTCGCACAGTCTGAGACGCTGCTAGCACAATCGGAAGCGGACCTGGCCAGCCTGCTGCGCTCGCGCGATACTCGCAAAAATGCGCTGGCGGTCTTGACGGGACAAGCGGCCCCGGATTTTTCGATTCAAGTCACCGCGCTCACTGGCAAACCCGTAGACGCGCCCGCTGGCCTGCCCTCGGAACTGTTGCAGCGCCGCCCCGACATCCGTCTGGCCGAACAAAACTTACGCGCAGCCAACGCACGTATCGGCGTGGCCAAGGGAAACTTCTTCCCACGCATCACCCTGGGCGCCAGCGGTGGCTTCGCCGCCTCGGCAGCGAGCGATTGGTTCAAGGCCGGTTCCGAACTTTACAGCTTCGGCCCCAATATCAACCTGCCGCTCTTCCAAGGAGGACGCCTACGCGCCGATCTCAGTCGCAGTGAATATGCCTACGCTGAAGCGGCCGCCAACTATGAGCAAACCGTAGTGGAAGCCTTTGCCGAAGTGGAAGACGCACTCTCGGGCTGGCGTCACCTCTCCGTGCAACGCGCCGCTCTGGAGCGCGCGGCACACGCTTCCGCACGCGCGCAAACGATATCCGACAATCAATACCGCAATGGTATCGTCGACTTCATCTCCTCGCTCGACTCCGAGCGCACCGCATTGGAGGCCGAACGTAGCCTAGCCCAGATCATCGGCGACGAATACGAAAACTCCATTCGCCTCATCCGGGCGATCGGCGGCAACTGGAACTAAGCTGCTTCCCACTTTAAAAATCAAAAAGAATACCACTACCAATGAATAAGCCACTCTCCCTCGCCGTATCCACTCTAGCCTTACTGGCCACTCTCGTCGGCTGCGATAATAAAGCCGCCAGCCCCGCCTCCCCCGCTGCCAACGCAGCTCTGCCGGTGCCAGTCGCCAACCCCACGCAACAACACATTGCTGAGTATGCCGACTACACCGGTCGCCTGGAAGCGGTCGAAATCGTCGACGTGCGCCCGCGTGTGAGTGGCTACATCGAATCGATTCACTTCACTGAAGGACAAAAAGTAAAGGCCGGCGATCTGCTCTACGTGATTGATGCACGCCCATTTCAGGCACAGGTCAACCGCCTGCAAGCACAGGTCAATCAAGCCGAAGCTGCGCGTTCACTCGCCAAAGCAAACTTGAAGCGCGCTGAAAAGCTGATCGAAGTCAACGCGATCAGCCAAGAGGAGGCCGACATTCGTAACAGTGAAGCGCTGCAAGCGGAAGCCGATGTCGCCGCCGCCATCGCCTCGCTGGAAGCCGCTCACTTGGACCTCGAGTTCACGCAAGTCATCGCACCGATCGACGGCATTGCCGACCGCCGCGAAGTCACAGTGGGGAATCTGGTGGTCGCCTCAGAAACTGAACTCACGACCATCGTGCCGCACAGCCCCATCTACGCCTACTACGAAGTCGACGAACGTGCCTTCCTGCGCAGCCTGCGTCGCTATTTCAACGGTGAAAGTGGGGGCCGTCACTCCGATGCGCAAATCCCTGCTTGGCTGGGCCTCGACGATGAAGAGGGCTATCCACACCAGGGCATCATCAACTTCTCCAGTAATCAGCTCAACCCCAACACCGCCACACTCACTGTGCGTGCCTTGTTCCAAAACGAAGATGAATTCCTCACACCGGGGCTCTTCGCCCGCATACGTGTCGCCACCACGGAAAAAGCCGACCGTATCCTCATTCCCGATACAGCGATCGGCACCGACCAAACCATCAAATATGTCTGGGCACTCAAAGACGACAACAGTGTCGAGCGCCGCACACTCGAGCTAGGCCCCACACATGAGGGTCTACGCATCGTGCGCTCGGGCCTAAGCACCGAAGACCGTATCATTGTAAGCGGCATCCAATTCATCCGTCCAGGCATGACGGTGGATCCACAAGCGGCGGCTCAATAATCCTCCGCGCTCCTCTTTGACCGACTACCGAACCAAGCCATGAATTTCTCTCACTTTTTTATTAAGCGTCCGCGCTTTGCGATCGTCATATCGATCGTATTCACCGTGCTCGGGATACTCGCATTTCCGACACTGCCCATCGCACAATATCCAGAAGTCGCGCCACCGACTGTAGTGGTGCGCGCCAGCTACGCCGGCGCCACTCCGGAAACCATCGCCAACACCGTGGCCGCGCCGATCGAACAAGAAATCAACGGTGTGGAAAACATGCTCTACATGTCTTCCAACTCCACGGCCGACGGCTCCTTGGCCATCACCGTGACTTTTGAGCTGGGCACCGATCTGGACCAAGCTCAAGTGCTAGTGCAGAATCGTGTGGCCATTGCGGAGCCTCGCCTGCCCGAGGAAGTTCGCAGCGCTGGCGTCACCGTTACCAAGAACACACCCGACATTTTGTTGGTGGTGCAAATGATGTCGCCGGGGGGCACCTACGATAATCTCTACGTCAGTAACTACGCGATCACTCAAGTGCGCGAGCAGCTGCGCCGCATTCAAGGCGTGGGCGACGTGCGCTTATTTGGAGCACGTGAGTACTCCATGCGCATCTGGTTGAACCCGGAAAAATTGTCCTCCTTGTCGATGATCCCCAGCGATGTAGTCGCAGCACTGCGCGAGCAAAACGTGCAAGTCGCCGCCGGTGTGATCGGGCAATCGCCCACCTCCCAGGGCAATGCTTTTCAATACAATGTCAGCACACTCGGCCGCCTCGACAACGAGACCGCATTTGAAGACATCGTCGTCAAAACAGGCCAGAACGGTGAAGTCGTACACTTACGCGACGTCGCTCGAGTCGAGCTAGGCGCACAAGACTATGGTATCGTCAACTACGCCACCAAAACACCCGCGCTCGCGATGCCGATCTTTCAACGTCCCGGCTCGAACGCATTGGAGACTGCGAGCGCAATACGCGCCACCATGGCTGAGCTGGAAAAAGATTTCCCAGATGATTTGGAGTATAAAATCATTTACGATCCCACCCAGTTCATTCAGCAGTCGATCGACGAAGTGCAAATCACCCTGCTTCAGGCCATCCTCTTCGTGGTCTTAGTGATCGTAATCTTCCTACAATCCTGGCGCGCCGCCATCATCCCCTTCCTCGCCATCCCGATCTCACTAATCGGCACCTTTGCCACCATGGCGATCATGGGCTTTTCCCTCAACAACCTCACACTCTTCGGACTCGTGCTCGCGATCGGCATCGTGGTGGACGACGCCATCGTGGTGGTGGAGAATATTCAGCGTAATATCGACGAGGGCAAGAGCCCACGCGAAGCCGCCTTTGCCGCCATGTCGGAAGTCACCGGTGCGGTAATCGCCACCTCCTTAGTGATGGTCGCGATCTTCGTGCCGACCGCCTACATTCCTGGCATCTCGGGTCAATTCTACCAACAGTTTGCGCTCACCATCTCTGGCGCCGTGGTGATATCGACCATCGTATCACTCAGCCTCAGCCCCGCACTCGGTGCCATTTTGCTGCGCCCGAGTAATGCGCCGCAGGACCGCTTCACTCGCATTTACATGTTCCTCTTTGGCTGGTTCTTCAAGGGCTTCAATTGGTTCTTCGATAAATTTACCCGCGGCTACACCGGCATCATTCGCCGGATCGTGCGCTTCGGCTTCGCCGCCATCATTATCTATGTCGGCCTACTCGCAGTCACCTGGTTTGGCTTTGGCAAAGTCCCGGTCGGATTCATCCCGACACAAGACCAAGGCTACAGCATCGTGGTGGCCCAGTTGCCCGACGGCTCCTCGCTGCAACGCACCGACGAACTCACGCGTAGCATCGTCGATACCATCATGACTGTCGACGGCATCAAGGGCACCGTCGCCTTTGCTGGCTTTAATGGTGCCTCCTTCACCAATAGTCCCAACTCCGCGGCCATTTTCACACCCTTCGAATCCTTCGAAGAGCGCCTCGAATCCGGACGCGATAGCGACACCATCATCGCCGAACTACGGCAAAAACTAGGCGGCATTCAAGAAGCCTTCGTCTTCGTCATCCCGCCCCCACCCGTGCGCGGCATCGGTAGCGGCGGTGGCTTTAAGATGCAACTGCGCGACCGCGCCGGACTCGGCCCCGCCGTGCTCGAACAAACCGCATGGAAGCTCGCTATGGCGGCCAATGCCGAGCCTTCAATCACGCAGACTTTTACCTCCTATCGCTCCTCGGTGCCGCAATACTACGCCGATGTGAACCGCGTCAAAGCCAAGATGCTGGATGTGCCACTCAATAACATCTTTAGCACCATGCAGATTTATCTCGGTTCACTCTACGTCAACGACATCAACCTACTCGGCCGCACCTACCGAGTGACCGCCCAGGCCGACACCGAGTTTCGCGATACACCCGAAGACCTCTACAGCCTCAAGACACGCAACAACAACGGCGACATCGTGCCACTCGCTTCCCTGGTCGAACTCAAGAACTCCTCTGGCCCCGACCGCTATGTGCGCTACAACCTATTCTCCTCAGCCGAGGTGCAAGGCTCCACCACACCCGGCTACTCCTCCGGAGATTCAATTGCCACCATGGAGCGACTCGCCGCCGAGATTCTGCCTCCCGGCATGGACTATGAATGGACCGATCTCGCCTACCAACAAAAGCAAGCCGGCGGCAGCACCGTCGTCTTCCTGATGGCCATCGCCTTCGTCTTCCTGGTGCTCGTGGCACAATACGAAAACTGGTCACTACCACTGGCCATCATACTCATCGTCCCCCTCAGTCTCAGTGGCGCCATCGGTCTCGTTGCCTTACGCGGATTTGACAACAACATCTTAACACAGATCGGCTTCATCGTACTCATCGGCTTAGCCGCCAAGAACGCCATTCTCATCGTTGAGTTTGCCAAACAAAAGCAAGACGAAGGCATGAACCGCTTCGACGCCGCAATCGAAGCTTCACGCCTACGCCTACGGCCTATTTTGATGACCGCCATCGCCTTCATCCTCGGCGTAGTCCCACTCGTATTTGCCACAGGTGCCGGTGCCGAAATGCGCCAGGCCCTAGGCACCGCCGTCTTCGGCGGCATGCTCGGCGTCACCGCGATCGGAATCTTCATGACACCCGTGTTCTACGTGATCATCCAAAAATACGCCAAGTCCTCACATAAAGCGTCCAATTAGGCCGACCACAGTTCAACTCCCGTCTAGTTTCGACTATGCGGGAGTTTTTTTGTGCTTAACACCCAAGGAGTCATCCAAACACCTGCTTGCGCAGCCCCTGAATCACAGCCAAGCCACCCCAATCACCACGCATCGCATTCACCTTCGGAGGATGCTTGCGCCCACGCTCCATTTGCCACGCACCCGTAAAGCCGCGTACAAACTCAGCCGACCCCAGAATCGCACCGTCGGTAAAATAACGCACCCGGCAGCGCAGCATCACCGACTTCGGCAATTGACCGCCCTCTTCATTTAGCACCTTCAAAGCAGCCGCACGCTCCACCTCAGACAGGTCAGCATCCGCCGCACGCTTGCCAAAGATCAACTGACGATGCTGCATCAAGGCCTCTGCCAAACCAGCTCCCGACGACAAGTGGTCACCCCAAACATGTAACAAACCAGCTCGACATCCCATCCGAGCGTCCACCTTCGACTTGGAGTCTTCTGTGCCCCCTGAGCTAATTAAGCCAAGCGACGCCACCGCCTCCGCGTAGCCGCAGAAACGATAATCCTTAGGATCCTCCACCAGCCCCGCACGCACCGGATTCAGATCAATATAAGCCGCCATCGTTTGCAGCGGATTGCCATGCCCCTCGACCAAGACCGACTTAAAACGGTCCGCCCACAGAGTGCCATAGCGCTTATGATTACGATTAAACCAGACTGAAAAACGCTGCTTCACCGCCTTCATATATTCAGAGACATCGCCCATCCGCGCCAACAGTTTCGCACGCAACAGCTGCGCCTCCTCAGAGTCAGCCTCCAACTGAGAGCGCAGCACCTTGACCGAAGCCGCCTGATACTTGGTAGGTTTCGGGTACAGCACCTGATAGCGGCGCATCAACTCAGCATCATCCACCTGCTGACGATCCGGCACACGCAAAAGCACGTGAAAGTGATTCGACATCACACAATAAGTCAGCACCTGCACCCCGCAAAAATCAGCCACCTGCCAGATCATCTTACGCAGCATCTCCTTCTCACGATCCTGGAACAAGCGCTCCCCATTCACCACCCGCGTCATGCAATGATAAACCGCATCCCGACCATGAACCTTTGTGCGACGAACCTTCATACTCCCCAACAACATCGACATTCTCGACGAAGTCAACTCATTTCTTATAGCCTGGTTATTAATTTAAATGCGCCTTCATCCCTTCGAGCATCAGCGTCAATCGTTGATGCATCTCCTGTGCCTTTTCGGACATTGCCTCGGCACAGGTGTGTGTCTTTGTAGGAGTTGGTGGAAGATCTCCTTTTCTGAGCGTTGCTTGGAAGGCAGGTAAAAGCTGAGCAGTTCGATCACATCATGTGTGCTCAACAATGGGGCGCAGTCTCGATTGATGAGCTTTTGCTGCGTAACGAAGAGCATGGCCATAGTGACCATGGCCATGTTTTGGTGCCATCCTTGCCAGCCGCGCACCTGATACTGCGCCATTCCGACTTCACTCTTAGCTTCTTGTATGGCTCGCTCGATCCAGTAGCGCTGATGTTGGCGATAGCATAGTTGCACGGCACTGGCCTGATCATTGGTCAGGCTATATTTGATCGCTCCGGTTCCATCGCAGCTGATGACCAAACAGCGCTGATTCTGGCATCCGTCATGATCGTAAAGCGCTATGCGCAGCACCTATGCGTGAAGGGGGCCTTTGGTTGCATTGCGGAAGTGAACATGTTCGGCTTGCTCGCCACCTCGCTCGATCCAAAGCCGATCCACGCGTTGATACACCAGCGCTCCACTGACATCGCGAACATAGAACTTCTGGTTGCTGCGAACGTCGGCAACGTAACGTAGCCCTTGCTCTTCAAGCTTTGCTAGCAATTTGCTGTTGCTGCCATAGAGACTGTCCATGCCGACCCAGTTGAACTCAAGTCCTTGATTGATCGCATTCTCGATAATCTCCCAAGCTAGTTCCGGTTTCGTTTTAAACGTGCGCTTATCTGCAGGAACATGAGCGCGATCCATGCGCTCACAGTCCTGCGTCCAAGCCTCCGGAAGATATAGCCAGTAGTCGATGATGGTCGCATCGCGCTGGCAGCCCAGAACTCCCAAGACGCTAACCTGACCGTTCTCAATTTTACCCGAGCATCCACAATACTGCCTCGCCACGCCTACACTACGAGTGCCCTTCTTCAGGAAGGAAGTCTCATCGAGCAACAGCATACTCTCTGAGTTGCCGCCCAGTAATGCATTTGCATCGCGAGCCACTTGATCGACCAAGGCTCGGTGGTTCCAGTTCGATTCGCTAACGAAGTTGTGCACCGATTGATAATCGACTTGATCGATTTTCTCACCGATGCGCTCAATGTTTTTACGCCGAATATCTCCTAGTAGGCCACTTAGATACTGGCGTGCGTGTAAAGTGCGATTGCGCCCCTGAGAGATAAAGTAACTCGAATAGTCGTCGCAAAACTCCATAAAGTCGCGCGCTATAGAGCGAAGGCCTGTAACGTCATATTTTTTTATTTCGCGATCCGATTACCCGGAATCGCGAACGCGTAGATTCATATTTTTAAGCGAGAGCACCAGGCAATCCTAGCAGGCGAAAAAGTACAAGCTTAAAGTTTAACAATGTAGAATTATGGCTATCTTGCGGCTGAAAAACCTGCGCGCTCGGGATACTGCTCGATAAATTCTAATAAGATGTCTTTGGCTACGGGACCAGCGGTGGAACCTCCGTGGTAGCGTTCACTGGCATTGGTACCTTCGACCATGACGGCGACGGCGATCTGCGGATTCTCTACCGGGGCAAAACCTACAAACCATGCTAAATTGACGCCTTTGCCGTGAGCACGAAAATCCGCGGTGCCGGTCTTACCGGCAATGCGCAAACCATCGATCTGCACTAAGCGACCAGTGCCGTCTTGACCAACGACACGCTCCATCCCCTCCCAAAGTGCATCATGCTGCTTTTGCGTTAAGCCAATTGCTTCGCCTCCGTGTTCGACTCGCTGGACCTCCTCATTGGTCAATGCGCGTAAAGTGGGCTGAGTGCGCGTTTCATTGCGCGCAATGGATGCAATCACTGTCGCCATCTGTAAGGGGGTAACGAGCAAGAAGCCTTGGCCGATCGCGGTGTTGGCTGTATCTCCTGGCACCCAACCGGAACCGATCTGCTCACGCTTCCACTCTTTACTTGGCACTACCAAACGACTGGTTTCAAAGGGAATCTGAATGCCGGTCTTTTGATCCAGACCGAAGCGTTTGGCCTCGGCACTTAATACATCGATTCCCATCTCCAGCCCTTCGGCATAATAAAACACGTTGCAACTCGCTTCAATCGAGGCGGCTAGATCAACAATTCCGTGGCCGTAGCGGGCATTACAACGAAAGATGCGATTGCCTAAACGATAGAGTCCTTGGCAGTCATGTTCCGTCTCAGGCGTCATCGAGCCATGCCGCATACCAGCGATCGAGGTGATGAGTTTGAACGTGGATCCTGGAGGGTAAGACAGCTGGACGGCGCGATTAAGCCAAGCACCACGCTCGTTGATCTCGTCGAATGTGTTGCGTGGAATAAAGGGGCTGAGGTCATTGAGGTCATAACTGGGATGACTGGCAATGGCCAGTACCTCGCCGGAATGTATGTCTAACGCAACTGCTGCGCCCGTGCGCTCGCCGAGCGCGGTTTCAGCTGCCAACTGCAAGTCGATGTCGATGCTAGTGATCAAGTCCTGCCCCTGCTTGGGCGTCTTCATCTCTAGCATGGAATCTTGAAATCCGAGGGGATCGACACGCCAAATCTCAGTGCCCGTCTCGCCAGATAACAAATCGTTAAAATGTCGTTCGAGGCCGGTTTTCCCGCGCTTGGTTTTAAAGGTAAAAGTCTTAATCCCATCATCGGGAATTTCATCAGGGTCTGGATTCACATTTTGCACGTAGCCGAGTGTATGCGCTGCGGCGACTCCGTAGGGATAATAGCGTGCGGTATCGGTATGTATCTGGATGGCTGACTTCACAGGCACTTGCTCAATCAGGCGGGCATATTGATCCGCATTGAGGTCTTCGACTAAGGGCAAGGGTAGTAGGAGTTGCTCATTAAAATGGCGAATTATCTTACGCATGGACAAGCTGTCGTCTCGTCCGGTGATTCGATTGATCTGATCGATGTAGCGCTGAATCACGTTTTGGCGAGCGATCCATTGCAGATCATTATAATTTGGCGTCAGCTGTGAATCTTCACGCTCGGATTCGGGCGTCTGCTCATAGGCCTGCCTCAGTTTCTCGCGTTCGGCACGAATAATTTGCGAATACTCACTGCGAAATTCACGCCGCAGGTCATCGAGATAAACGACTGCGGAGTATTGCGGTCGGTTGCCGACCAGAAGGTTGCCTTTGCGATCATAGATATCACCGCGTGGGCCTGGCTTGAAAATACGCCGCTCCGTTTGGCGCCTCTCGATTTCCTCATACTTTTGGTAGGCAATCAACTGCCGCCATCCCAAGCCTACCAGCAGGGTGATACCAGCCGCCATCACGATCCAGAAGAAAAAGAGAATACGAGGGTTCTCACCGCGATGAAAGTCGTAGCCGCTCATAGGATCGGGAAATCCTCTGGTTCAGTATCGAAGCGAAAGAGCGCAAATAGCATACGCTCAAAATCAAAAAACCACGGAGCCACAAATAAGAGCACCAAATGCGACGCAAGACTGGTCACAATGACCTGCAACCAAAAGCCAGGACTGGAAAAATAGGCATAGCCCATCCAAAATGTGACAAGTAGAATGCAAAAAAAGTTCAAACCATGCGCCAGCATAATCGGATGGTAGTTGTGCTCGGCGCGAAAACGAATACGCATTTGAAAAACAAAGGCACCGGCAAAAAGGAAACCGATGGTGAACAGGCCGAAGCTCGCTGGCAGTGCGGCATCCACCCATAACCCAGTAAAAAAGGTGCAGATGAAATACGACTGATGCCGCAAGTAAAGAGCGGGGAATACCAGCATTGGCCCTAAGAGCATGAGGTAAATAGACCCACTCGTCAGCGCTGAGTTCACCAGCAAAGTCAAGTAGAGCAGCAGCGCATTGGCTCCAAACATGAGTATGGCACGTGGGTCAAGGAGCATCGGAATCAAGGTCAATCGGATAAAGCGGAATCAAAACCGCCACCTCGTGCAAGCTGAGCAAGTCAGAATTGAGCTCCACGGTGCCAGTCTGAAAGATACCAGTGCTACCAGGTTGTAACCAGTTCACACGCCCAATCATTAAACCGGGAGGAAAGGTGCCTCCTAATCGCGTGGAGACGAGCTTGAGCGGCGCTTGAGTGCTGGCAACCATGTCTTGCGGCGCATCACGCACAACTCCCTTCGGCTCACCGAAGCCGCCTTGAGCGAGACCTTGATAAACAACAGGTCGCTCATCTCCTTCGAAATTAGCCGCCATGCGGAAATTGGGACTACTGATTAATTCGATACGACTGGTAAATGCGTTGACCTCCACCACGCGCCCGACCACGCCGCCATAAAAGACGACTGCGGCACCCACTGGAATTTTATAGTCCTCGCCCTTGCGAATGACAATTTGCTGCCACCACGCATTTAGATCACGACGAATCACACGAGCGACTTCATAACGAAACTCACGCCGGCTGGGAAGGTTTAGAATCGATTCGAGGCGTTGAATCTCATTCTCCAGAGTCTCATTACGCTGCGCATTAAATTGATAGAGCGATTTGGCCCGTGCCACTTCCCGCCCCGCTTCGATCAGCTCTACTTTAGAGTGACTACGGCGCGCCCAAAAACCTTCTAGATCGTCGAGGTAGGATGTCGCGACCCACGCGGGCGCTTGAAATTCAGAAAAGCTCACCCGAAGGAAGGATTTGATCGCGGTCGGCACAATCCACCAAGCAACTAGAAAGGCGCCCAAGGCGACTAACGGCTTAATTTTATCGAGGCGGTGATTCGCCACGGCGCAGCGCTAGCTTTTGGGGGTTCCCGTGAGGTCTTTCAAAAGAAAGGCCAGTTCGTGCAGGACCAAGCCAGTCCCGTTGGCAACGGCACTGAGTGGATCTTCGGCAATGATTACGGGCAAGCCCGTCGCATCACTGAGTTGCTGGTCGAGTCCCTTAATCATGGCACCGCCTCCAGCCAGGAAAAACCCGCGATCGACCAAGTCCGCTGAAAGTTCAGGGGGGCAGCGCTCCAAAGCATTTCGCACGAGGTCGACAATCGCGGCAATCGTATCCGAAAGTGCATCCCGAATCTCCTGAGAAGTGATGGTAATCGTCTTAGGCAGACCAGCCACGGAGTCACGACCGCGCACTTCCATCGAAATTTCCTCTTCCAGTGGAAAAGCGGATCCGACCTTGATCTTGATCTCTTCTGCGGTCCGCTCCCCAATCATCAAATTGTAAGCACGCTTCATGTAGTTGACAATCGCACTGTCGATCTCATCGCCCCCCACACGGATACTCTTCGTATAAACCACACCAGCGAGTGAGATAATCGCCACTTCCGTAGTCCCCCCGCCGATATCAACAATCATGTTGGCTGCGGGCTCATCGATCGGCAGTCCGACGCCGATGGCTGCGGCCATCGGCTCTTCGAGTAGCACGACATCGCGAGCGCCGGCACGGATCGCAGAGTCTTTGACCGCACGACGCTCAACTTCGGTGATTCCCGAAGGGACCGCCACTACAATGCGTGGCGCCACAAAAGTCTTTTTCTTATTCACCTTATTGATGAAATACCGGAGCATCGCCTCAGTAATTTCAAAATCGGCGATCACCCCGTCCTTCATGGGACGGATCGCAGTAATATTCCCCGGAGTGCGACCGAGCATTTTTTTCGCCTCGGCACCGACGGCGCATACCTTCTTAGTCGACGAGTAGATAGCCACCACGCTGGGTTCGCGCAGGACGATGCCTTTTTCTTTTGCAAATACTAGCGTATTGGCGGTGCCAAGGTCGATGCCGATGTCGTTGGAGAGGAATCCGAACACAATAAGATGGATGTTAAATAGCGCTGCGCTGACTGATCAGAGAATAAACCCTTTTTCTATGAAAGCATTTGAAAGTCAAATGATTACCGCAAGCGAAGCACATCTTTGCCGCGCTTAGCCTACGAGCTTGAAAAAGACACGCTTGCCTGCTTGGAAAATTTGCTCGCCGCTGGGCGGAGTCACTTCGCGATTCGGGTCATCTTGTTTTTCGCCATCAATTTTAACACCGCCCTGCTTCACGAGGCGACGAATCGCGCCCTTACTCTCAAACAGCTCTGATTGTGCCATCACTTCAAAGAGCGGTGCGCTGGCAGCATCGCCCAGCAAATCGCTCCAAGTAAAAGTGGGCATATCATCTGGCAGCTTGTTCTTTGAGAAGACTTGCTCGAATTGCTCTAGCTCATGCTTACCTGCCTGCATGGAGTGAAACTGCCCCACCAGCGAAGAAGCCAGATGTTTTTTAGCCTCCATGGGGTGGCCAGTCTTGAGCTTCTCAATCTTATCCTCAGGCAATTCCAGTAATAACCGATAGTAATCCCACATCGTATCATCTGGGATCGACATGATTTTACCAAACATCTCTTTAGGACTATCGGTGAACGCGATGTAGTTATCCGCACTCTTTGACATTTTCTTGGTGCCATCAAGACCGACCAGAAGCGGCATGGTGATGACGGCCTGCTCTTGCTTGCCAGCATCCTTCTGCAGTGCCCGGCCGACGAGCATATTGAAAAGTTGGTCCGTACCACCAATCTCAACATCCGCGTTGAGCACGAGTGAATCGTAGCCCTGAATAAGTGGGTACAAAAACTCGATAATCGAAATGGGCGCCTGAGCCGCGTAGCGTTTCGCAAAATCATCACGCTCCAGCATGCGGGCAACAGTCATTTTACGCGAAAGCTTGAGACAGTCCTCAAAACTCATATCATCAAACCACTCACTGTTATAAAAAACAGTGGTTTTTTCCTTGTCGAGGATCTTGAAAGCTTGATCCAGATACGTTTGCGCATTCTCGACGATTTCGTCTTTAGTGAGAACTGGCCGTGTATTGGAGCGTCCGGAGGGGTCCCCAATCAAGGTCGTGAAGTCACCAATAATCAGCAACGCCTCATGGCCGAGGTCTTGAAACTGACGAAGTTTATTAAAGACTACAAGGTGGCCGAAAGTCAGATCTGGGCGCGTCGGATCCACACCTAGCTTAACGCGCAAGGGCTTGCTGCCGTGTAAGCGGTCTTCAAGTTCTGTTTCACCGATAACAGTCTCGGTGTTACTACGGATAATATCAATTAAGCTCATTTATTCAGGAGTCAAAGGTCAGGAGTACGAGGTTGGAAACGCCTCGGCCATGTGACCGGGTGAAACCGACTAAACTGAAGGGATCCCAGTTTCCGTAAAGGATAAAAGCCAATGCTTAACGAATCGTAATGTACGGCTCGATCGGACGATTGCAATTTGCGGACGCCACAAAGGCATCGCGATCCTCCGAACTGTGAAAGAGGTAGAGCGCGTAACCGCCCCAGCCACCGCCGGAATATTTACGACCGATACAGCCTGCCGCTTCTGGCAAAGGACACATACCTTCCTTGAGTTGCATTTCGTAAGTCAAAGAAACTGCCTCCCCCAGCTTGCTGATATTGGCTTCAACTACAGCCTCCTCAGCGATACGACCAGCCGCTTCGATCATGTCGTAGTCGCGCTGGTTATCGGCATTGCTCGGAGTATCATGCGGAATATCTGTATAGTGCAGCGCCATGAGTCCATGCAGGAAATCACCGTTACGCTTAAAATGCAGCACTGGCTTGTCGCCACTACGCCACACACAGAGCCCTGTTTCCCGAATGATCGCAGGGTCTTGCCAGCCGACGCCTAAGTTGAGTTCGCTTTCCACGCCGTCGTTTCCATTGAGCAAAGCCCATGCACCACTGCCCCCAAGGCCAGACTTCTGCTGATAGCCCCAATTAGTCAAAGATACCATGGGGGAAATCGCGCAATTCACGATGTAACCGCCCTTGCGTGCATGGCGCGGCACATCGAGCCAACCACCCGCAAAATCCACCCGTAGTGGCGCATAGCTAGGCGTGCGAATGTTTCGCACAATCGAAGTCGTGGACACTGGCGTAAACTGTGGTGGTGTCTTGGGCAGCACGATGTACTCCGCTCCGACTTGGGCACAGAGGGCACGTTTGCCATCGGCGTATTGATCATCTTCCGTTACAGCCAGCACATCGGGCTTAATCCGAAGAAAGTGATCTTTAAAATCGAGCCCCAGTTCTTCGCAGTCGCCGATCACAACTTGATCCACGATGTCGAGTGCGGTCATCAAAGCTAATTTATGATCCTGAGGAATCGAAGTGCGGCGCTTCTTATGCTCCCAAAGCACTTTATCCGAAGCAAAGCACACGGTCAGGTGATCTCCCAACGCGCGCGCTTCCTTAAAAAACTGAATATGTCCTCCGTGGAGGATATCGTAACAACCAGAGATAAATACTTTCTTCATAAATGTGCAGGTTTCCAATCAACTAGGGTGACTTGTGGGTAGCGATTTTCACGCCAATAGTTCCAAGAAAAGCGTATAGCCATGTCAATGCGCTGCCCAAGAGCCGGCGGATTTCCCAGACGCCAGGCAATCCCAGCGACACCTCGTCTGGCGCCAGCTTGTGCGGGCATGCGAAAGCGAAAGTTGCCTTCACCGAAAACATGCGGCAACTCTTCCAGCGCGACCCCCTTCAAGCCGAAGACGGGCTCCGAATTGCCCTGCCCAAATGGATGCATACGGTCGAGCTCTTCCAAGAGCGACTCTCCGAGATCGGCGGGTTGCAACCATGCAGAAATAGACAACGAAGGCTCGGGCAAGCCATCTGGATAAAGCAGCTTTAAGCTCTCAAGATAGCATTGCGTAAAAGCAGGCACATCACTCGCCTGCATCGAAACCCCTGCAGCCATGGGATGTCCGCCCCAGTGCCCCAGCAAGTGCGCACAGCGTTGAAATACCTCGACTAAATTCACGGAGGCAACCGAACGCCCGGATCCCTTCGCCTCGTCTCCCTCGGAGCCGAGAATCACACAGGGCTTATGAAAATGTCGACTCACACGGCTGGCCACAATCCCAACCACGCCGGGGTGCCAATCCTCACCAAAAAGGACGATACCTGGCTCCTCGGCAAACTCGACCGCTGCACGCTCTTCCGCCGACTTGGCGATGCCACGCTCAATGCTCTGCCGCTCCTTATTCATCTCATCGAGTTCCTGCGCGATTTTTCGACACTCAGGATAATCCTCCAACAGGAGTAACTCGATCGGCAGTGACGCGTCCGCGAGGCGACCACTGGCATTAATACGAGGAGCTATTTTAAAAGAGATATCACAACTAGCCATCTCCTGCCCACTGTCGATGCCCGAAACTTCAGCCAGCGCACGAATACCACTGCGCCCATTCGCCCGCAAGTGGCGTAACCCGAACCATGATAGAATGCGATTTTCCCCATGCAGGGGCACCAGGTCCGCGACCGTGCCCATCGCGACTAGATCGAGATAATCTTTAAGCTGAATACCTTCGACCCGCGGGTCCTCCGCCTCACGGCGATGCTTCAGCAAACCGTGCAAGAGCTTAAACACCAGCCCTGCAGTGCAAAGGTCGTGCCATGGTGCATCTTCCGGATCGTTCACGTGCGGGTTGACGAAAATACAACCCTCCGGTGCCTGTGTTTTGGTCTGGTGGTGGTCGACGATAATCACATCGACCCCAAGCCCACGCAAGTAGGCGATCGGCTCGTGCGCATTGGTGCCACAATCCAGTGCGATAAACAGCTGCGGAATCTCACCATCAAAAATACGATCAATGGCGTCGCGACTCAGCCCATAGCCTTCGTCCAAACGACGAGGCACCGAATAACGCGGCTCCAGCTCCAGGGTGCGCAACATACTGACCAGTTGCACTGTGCTGGTGACACCATCCACATCGTAATCGCCGAATACGACAACCGACTCTTTCTGCTCAATGGCCTGCTCGATTCGCTCGACGGCGGCTTCGAGATTCACCATTTCAAAGGGATTATCCAACTGAGCAAGCCGCGGACGAAGAAATTGCTCCGCAGCCTCACTGGTCGAAATCCCCCGTTGCACCAGCAGCTCAGCAGTCACCTTCGACAGTCCGAGGCGCTCCGCCAATGCGGTCGCAGCGCCCTCGTCGATGTCGATGGTAGTCCAGAGCATATCAGCAGACTAGGCTTCTTCCTTCTGGCTCTCCCACTCGTAGCGTTTTGGTGTAAGCTGACGCTCCTCTACGTGACGACGACTCCCCTTGTGCCACCAATAGAATACGGGGCTCGCAATGAAAATCGAAGAGAACGTGCCGGTGATAATACCGACGATAAAGACGAAAGCTAAATCATTAATCACACCAGCGCCGAAGACATACAGCGAAACCGCAGCCAACAAGGTCGTGATACTGGTCAGCAAGGTGCGCGAAAACACACGGCTGATCGAAAGATTGATAATGCTACGCAAATCCATGCCAGGATTGAGCTCCAACTCCTCACGAATACGGTCGAAGGCCACAATGGTATCATTGATCGAGTAACCGACAATCATCAGAATCGCCGCAAGCATAGGCGCTGTGAACTGGCCGCTAACAAAGAGGCCAAGCTCGCCGCAGATCACAAAAATACCGATCGTCATCAGCACGTCGTGAATCGTCGCCACCACGGCACCGACACCGTAACCGACTTCGAAACGCAAGGCAACGTAGAGCAAAATGCCAGCCAGCGCGGTCAGCACGGAAATTAGAGCGTTCCACTGAATGTTCTTAGAAACGGATGCACCAATTTGATTGATGCCCGCCTCTTCGAAGCCTGCTTCCGGGAAGGCACGTTGCAATGCCTCCAGCGTGACACGGGCTTGATCAAAAGGTGTTTGAATCTTGAGCACTTCACGGTCTTCACCGATGAGGCTTTGGTAGTGTGCCGTCACATCGATCAAGTCTTGCGCCTCGATGACTTCCATTAACTGGTCAGTCCCGATTTGCTGAGAGTAGTTGACCGTCATTTCGTCACCACCAGTAAAGTCCTTACCGAGGATGTTATCATGATGAATCACAACACTGATGACACCGATCAACACAATCACCCATGAACCAATAAATGCAGGCTTACGGAATTGGAAGAAGTCGAACTTCTTCTCACCAAACATCTCAAGACCGAGAATACTGGAAACACCCACACGATGGACCAGGAAGTCGACCATGAAGCGAGTGACGACCAAGGCACAGAATATCGACGCACAGATACCAATCGCAAGCGTCACACCGAAGCCCTTTACGGGCCCCGTGCCCAGCCAGATCAAAATCGAAGCAGTGATCAGCGTCGTCACATTAGCATCCACAATGGTCGAAGTCACCTTCTCAAAAGCACCTGCAGTCGCATTCTTGATACTCTTACCAGCGCGGAGCTCCTCACGCAGACGCTCGAAAATCAAAATATTCGCATCCACACCCATCCCAAGCGTGAGCACCAAAGCGGCCACACCTGGCAATGTCAAAGTAGCACCAAGGCTGGCAAGCACGCCTAGCACAATCACCACATTAATCAAAGCCGACACCACGGCGACCAAGCCACCGAGGAAATAATAAACCACCATGAAGCCAACCACCGCAATGGCACCCCACTGAGCCGCACTGATCGAACTATCACGTGCGCCGGCTGCCATCGTTGGGCCGACTTCATACATTTCGTCGACGCGTAATTCAACGGCGAGTGGATTATTCAACACATTGGCCAGTTCAATCGCTTCACGCTGCGAAAAGTTACCTGTGATCTGAGCGTTCTTCGAGAGCACGCCTTGAATCGTGGGTGCGGAATACAGTTTGCCATCCAGAACAATCGCCAAAGGCTGGCCGACCATACGCTCCGTCACCGAACGGAAGATATCGGCGCCCTCACTCGTCATCACAAGATTGATTTGGAAGCCGCCAGCTTGCGTTTGCGAAGCAAAGGCATCGTCAACGATCTCGCCAGTCGCCTCAGGAATGAGCTTCACGAATTGGCGGCGTTCATAAGTTTCCCCGGAACGATGATCTTCGATTTCTTCTGCCAGCACTTCGTAGCCGACCGGATAACGGTTGGCTGGAGTCGTGTCTGGAGTCAGACTAGGATGCACGGCACGAAATTCCAAACGGGCAGGCTTTTTAACTGCATCAATCACCTCAGGATTATCCTTAGTGGACAGCCCAGCAAGTTGGATCTCGATCGCGTTATCACCACTGGCACGGATGACGGGCTCTGCCACGCCCATACCGTCAAGACGCTCGGCCATGATGCTAATCGCATCCTTAAGCTGCTCAGCTTGCTCAAACTGATTGAGTTCAGCCTGCGAAGACTCATCAATCTTGAGCGTCACACCCACGCCGCCCTTCAGGTCGAGACCGAGGCGAAGCTGGCTCTGCGCCTTTTTCAAGATGTGCTTGAGCAGAATGTCGTTGCGCTTATCCTGATTCGCGATATCGGCAACATTGATCTGCGGAAAGAACTTCGCGTAATTAATCGCCTCCTCAACCCCCAGATCGCGTAACGCAATAAAGAGCGTCGGCGAGTCCCCGGCATCCACACGAGCCTGCGCGCGCTGGAGCACATCAGTAAACTCCGCCTGATCGGCCGTGACTTGAGACACGATGTAATCCTCGAAAGGACGATCCTGCAAGGGCGTGATGCTCATCACACACCAAAAAATAATGGCGGCGGTGAGTAGAAATTTCCAAAGAATGTTTCCGGACATGGGTATAAAGCTTAACGCCTAGGGTTAAGATGAAAGAGAAATTTACTTAGCGTCTGCCGCCTCAACTTTGTTCGCGACAAAGCCCTTACCAAGCTCAACCTTAGTGTTATCCGCAATACGAACGACAAAACGATCGTCCTTTACATTGGTAATGGTGCCGTAAAGACCACCCGAGGTGATGATCTCGTCGCCAGTCTTCAGCTCGCTGAGCATCTTATCGTGTGCCTTCTGACGCTTGCGCTGTGGCGCAATGATCAGGAACCACATACCGACGAAGAGTAGAATGATCGGCAGGAACTGACCGAGACCGCCGCCAGGAGCTGCCTGAGCGAGTGGAAGGAGCGTTGAAATTTCAGAAATTGACATAGAGCTTGATTGTTGAAAAACCGCAGAAGGAAAGGGAGTCGCCCCTAAATAGCAAGTTCCTATTTTTTTACTCCCCCAGCTCCATCCGCCTCAAGAGTAGTCGCAGGTGCTTGGGAGGCGGGCAGTAAATCGTGGCTTCAGAGTCGCCGGGGATCAATTGCACCTCGGCCAGATGGAGTGCAACACCATGAAAAGCAGGCAAATTAAGCCCCGCGCGTTGCTTTTTAGGATGGAGATCACGCTGACTAGGCGCTTCAGGACCGCCATACAGATCATCCCCCATCACGGGAATCTCCATCACCGCGGCATGCGCCCGCACATGGTGAGGACGAAAAAAATCAACCTCAGCCTCCCAGAGCGCCCATCCCTTGGCCGACTCCGCGACTCGCTTGAAGTCCGTAAAAGCCTTCTTCCCCTTAGCAGTCGAGGGGATCATCTTCGGCTTCACATTATGCGGCAGCAAGGGCGCATCGGCTCGCATCACAGGCTCCAGTCCAGCTTGAGCCGCCGCAACAAATTGAAAACGAAAGCGACAATCCCCCGAGCCAAAACGGTTACGCAAATCAGCCAGCGCATCGCGATTCTTCGCAAAAAGCGCCACCCCGGAAATCACAGGGTCGAGATAATAGATCGAGCCAAAGAGCGTGGCATCGCGACGCAGTAGCTCCGGCTTCCCTGCCTGCAGCTGCGCATTGAGCGCCGCGTCCATATCCGGCTCGTCATCCCAAGGATAGGCACGCGTGCCGACACCGGCCGGCTTTTCCAGCGCAATCCAATCCGCAGTCTCCGCCAAAACCGGCATGCGATAAGGCGCATCCCCCAACAAAGGAGGCGGAAAGCCAATGGCGTTTTTCTTATTAGGTTTCTCAGACACGCGAACAGTAGATACAAAATACCCTCGGCTCGACAAGCGTAACCGAGGGCATCTTCTAGAAAGAGCAAAAATGCAACTTAGGCAGCAAGAAGCTGTGCGCAACGCGCCTTATGACGAGCGATCTTGTTAGGATGCACCAAGCCATTCTTACCAGCCTTATCAAGAGTGGAGATGTAATTACGAACAGCAACCGAAAGCGCGTCCTTATCACCCGCAGCCGCCGCAGCAGCAACCTTCTTATAGAAAGTCTTAAGACGAGTCTTGACCTGACGATTACGCAGAGCGCGAGTCTCTGTCTTACGGATGTATTTAAGTGCTGATTTTGTGTTAGCCATAGCTGAAAAAAAGTTAAGAGGCGGGAAAGTGGGGGTACCCAACGAGCCTGTCAAGACGTAAATTTTGATAAAAGAGTGTCGATTTCGAAGTGCTGTAAGCCGGATTTTGTCCGCCGCGCGCCGAAGCGATTGGCTGTGCGTTCATTTATCTATCCCGCCGAAGCGAAATTCCCACCGAAGTGAGATGCGACATACCCGGAATCATTGGACGGGCCGCCCGATCCCCTATTTTGCCTTGCACCGGATTGGGTTTATCCTGCCTCCTTCGTTACCTCCGGAGCGGTGAGCTCTTACCTCCCCATTTCACCCTTACCTCAAACAAGTTCGAGGCGGTATAATTTCTGTGACACTATCCGTCACGCCAAGTTACCCTGACGCGCCCCCGTTTTCACAGGGAATCCTGCCCTACGGTGTCCGGACTTTCCTCTCAATCTTACGACCAAGCGAACGCCCACACTCCGAAATCGACTCGCACACGCTGGCTCGCCAATTCTTAAGGTGCAAGCGGTAATTTAGGAATTACACACGACGCCAGCGGCCATCAGAGTCAGAACCCCCTACGCGAGCAAATCGCGCAACAACTCAGCCAATCCGACACGATCTAGTCGATGTTCAGCAATTCTAATCAATGCATCATAAAGAGGTTCAGTCAGCTCGAGTTTCGTCTGCACGCCATTTAGCTTCAAAAAGACAAGACAGGCTGCCATAGCTGCTCGTTTATTTCCGTCGAGAAACGCCTGGGCTTGCGCGATATGAAAGCAGTAAGCCGCCGCAACATCATAAAGATCACCGTTCGCATACTAGTAAACATTTTGAGCCTGGGCCACTGCGCCTTCAAAAAGAGAACGACTCCGTAGACCTGCCGAGCCGCCGTAAATCTCCAGGCCACGTGCATGATAAGCCTCAACCTGAGCTGCGGTCAAAAAGACCGGATCACTCATTTTGCTAACTTACGAAACAACTCAGGATGCTCTTCAAAGACAGCTTCCCCAGCCGCTTTAGCGGATTCATCGTCGGCATAGCGCACCTTGGCGGAGTTCTCCTTCCGGATAAACTCCACGACCTTACCTTGTTCACTATCAGGCAAGCGCTTAAATTGGTCGATAACCTCCATTGCATTCATAGGACTTAACATTGGCGATTACGCAATTTTTTGCAAGTCAACGATCAAGGCACTAGCAATAATTTACGAATTGCACTCTACACGCGACGCCAGCGGCTCGCTTGCGCGATACTGTATTGAAACTTGCGCGCATGCTCCCGAATCAAAAAGGGCATATCCCACTGCGCCTCCAGCACGAAGGCGGGCTGCAGCGCCTGACGCAGGCCGGCAAAAGAGTCGGCCGCCCCATCGCCGAGCCAATTGGCCGATGCAGTGTACTCTTCCAACCAAGTAAAGGGAGTCGTGATAAAGAGCTGCCCCCCAGGCCTCACGAGCTCTGGTAAACGCCGCAGTAAACGCATCGGCTCGGGCAGCCGACAGATCAAATTACAAGCGACCACGAGGTCGAATTGCCCAATGTCTTCGCGGATATGCTGCGCATCGCCTTGCTCAAAGTGCACGCGACTGCGATCAATCGTGGGATCGAGCTCCAGTAGGAGCTGCGTCGTCGTGGAACCTTCGTCCAGTCGCGTCGCCGCATGCCGCCCATCGCTCGCCATGCGGCTCGCTGCATGAATAAAGGCCTGCGAATAATCCACCCCAATCACCTCTTTACAATGACGCGCCAGCTCAAAGCTTGAACGCCCGACCGAACAACCAAGGTCCAGCGCACGCGCATCCGCCGGCAAGCGCGCAAATTCCGGCCCCTCCAGTGCACAGCGCTTTGGAAAGTCCAAGGCATCGCCTCCACCCAAAGAATATGGAAATTGCTCCGCGGCACTGGCATAATGAAACACTAAATACTGCTGCAACAGCTCATCGGACTCGTAAGGGTTATTTTCTGACATCATCAATGATACAAACTGAAGGATTGAAGAGTTAGCAAGAAGCCGTTGACCTTTCTCAGCAAAACCAATAGTAGCTACAATATGTCATCCGACACTTCCCCCTGGGGCTTACATCCATTTTCCAATCAAAAAGAGATCCGTCTCCAATGGGAACAACTCCGCATCCGCATCGTTAAACGCGGCAGTGATCTACTATTGGTCGAGAACCGTGACGGCAGCCACAGCGGCATCCAACTCGGAACCTATCCGGAGTCCGACTTTCGGCGCTATGCTTTCCAAAGCCCGGTCGAAAGTATCCATGTGCAACCACGCACCCCCGATCGCCCGCTCGTCGTTCAACCCATTCACCCGCTACGCCTAGCACCGCGGGCCAAGGTCGAGTTCTACGTCTCAATTCCATTGGACATTCAACTCTTCGCCGGCGAAGGCAAGTCAGGCGAAAGCATCGAACGCATCCGCGGCGAGATTCTCTCCGACACATGGTTCGGCGATCTGGCCGGCGGGGTGCTCTGCTACGCGATCAAGAGTCGCGCCCGCCGCGAATGCCCTACGATCGACTCTGAAACCACCGCTCGCGCCCTGTGCAAAGTCGAAATTCACAACCGCTCGATCGAGCAACTGCACTGCACCAAGTTTTGCCTACGCCTGGACCACTGCCACCTGTGGCGCAGCGAGGCCTCACTCTGGACCTCTCCGGTGCATATACGCTTCAATGGCAACGACCAGCTCAGCTCGATCGACTACAGCGAGAAAGCTCCCAGCGAAGCGCCGCAGGCCACAAAAATAACCGAGGCCACCGAAGCGCCCCTCAGCGGCCTCATTCGACGCACATTTGCCGGACTCGGCAACTCACTCACATAGCATGAAACCGCTAGACCTACCGACCATCCTCCACACTCTGGCCGTCCTCTGCATCGGACTCTTCTTGGTATTCTTCATCGGGCGCCTACTCACTCGCGTGCTGAAGCCGCGCTTCTCGCCTCACCACCTACTGCTCGCGCAAAAATCCTTCCTCTATGTCGGCATCGTACTGGTCGTCTGCACAGTGCTGATCCAGCTACAGGTCAACCTGACCGCCGTGCTCGGTGCGGCGGGCATCGTCAGCGTAGCCATCGGATTCGCCGCGCAAACCAGTCTATCCAATCTGATCAGCGGCCTATTTTTGCTCGGCGAACGCCCCTTCGAAGTCGGCGATACCATTATCGTCAGCGGCACCCGCGGCGTCGTGCTCTCCATCGACTTACTTTCGGTCAAACTACGCACAGTCGACAACCTCTTCGTGCGCATGCCCAACGAAACACTGATCAAAGCCGAGGTCACCACCGTCACCCGCTTCCCGATCCGACGCATGGACATCAATATCGGGGTCGCCTACAAAGAAGACGTCAAGAAGGTCATCCGCGTATTAAAAGAAATCGCCGACAGCAACCCACACTGCCTCAACGAGCCAGAGCCGCTCGTACTCTTTAAAGACTTTGGAGCCTCCTCACTCGATTTCCTACTAGGCGTCTGGTTTGAGAAGAGCAAATTCGTCGATCTCAAAAACGGCATCATGCAAGACATCAAAGAACGCTTCGACCAAGAAGGCATCGAGATCGCCTTCCCACACCTAACCGTGTATGCCGGCAGTGAAACGCCGCCTTTCCCCGTGAGCGTGACTCAACAAGCAGACGAACTGAATAAGTAGCGGGGTTCTTTAGCCCCCCGTCCAGCGCCATCCCCAGCGCACTCTGCAAGAATGTTGATTTTCGGTTACCGGTAGGGACCTCTCGCCGAGAGGTCCGTTCGCCAAATGAAACCGATTGCCAAAATGAAACATACGACTACTGGGCGATCAATAGACAAACGGCGATTTTGGCAAAACCGCCCTACCTGAAGAATCTACCCTTCCAACAAATCCACCATATATTTCGATGGCTTGTAATGCTCGATCAGGATTTCGGTCTGTTCGCCACGAATCATGCGCGCTTGCTGTAAGCGAATTTCGGGTGTCTTATGCGGCGCGTAGAGCACGTCATCGTGCGAGGCATTGGCATGCTCTTTAAACAAATCCGGCGTGATCTGACCGCCAAGGTGATCGTCGCGTCCGGTCGCTACGTGAATCGTGCCGAGGATTTTTTCATCCTGAATATCACGCCCAGAAAATGGCAGCACTTGCGTGCCAAAGCCGAGTTCGCCCAGCGCACCAATCATAGGATCTTCCTTCAAACGACGGTTGTGATCTTCGATCTCCGCATAGTCTCCATATACAAACTGCGATTTCACGATCTTGCCGTCTTCTACATGCAATAGACCGATGGTGCTTTCGTCGTATTTAAACGGGAAAACACCTTCCGCACTTTCAGGCACGAAATAAACCTCACCCGCGGGCAAGTTGGCCACGTCCGGCTTGCCGGGAGGGCACAGACCGTGGCTTTTCTGAGCCTCCTGCCCATTGGTGTGCAGGATCAAAGTGTAGACTTTGCGCTCCACCTCGAAATCAATTTCAAAGCGGTCGGCCTTCGTCAGCCCCAAACGCAGCTTTTCCGCCTCCGCGCTCACCACCTCGTAATCCACAGCCAGGCCGGTATCCAGGATGATTTGATTCAGTCCGTGCAAAGTCGCTCCACGGAAGCCGAACTCCTTGCACTTCGCAGTCAGCGGAGCCGTCGCGGAAAAAGTCGAGACCGTCAAAATGATGTCGTACTTGGTATAAATATCTCGATCCAAGCTCAAGTGATTGCCATCCGGATCGTAGCAATCGTCCTCCATATCCAGATTACTACCGCCGGTTTCCTTGTAGGCAAAAATATCACCGCCGGTCCAGTTCATCTCATCCAGGGCGCCCGCCTTGAAGCCCTTATAAAAGACTTCGTGCCCATAATTCTGAATCGAGAGTGTCTCGTCCTCTAGAAATTTATAATCTTCGATGTCAGCCGGATTCGGCAAATCGATCAGGATGCAGACTTTTTCCCCATTACCGCGACCGAAGCAAGTCGTCAGCAGACGAGTGAGACTGAATGGAGGGAAGCTGCGTTCGTTGGCGTCGAGTATCATGGTTCGTTGGCGTTAGTTAGGCAATAAAGTCAGGCGAAAAAGTTCAGAGCAGACACAGAGCTGTGTCAAAGCTAGGTTTGACTGATAGGGCTGAGGTGATGAAATCGCAAATGATTTTGAAAATTTATCCTAATTCCAAGCATTCATGAAGCGCCTATTCGACATCCTATGTAGTCTCTTACTCTTGTCGGTATTGTGCCTACCACTGCTACTGCTCTTAATCCTGCAGCTAATTAATCTCGGCCGCCCCCTCTTTTTCAGACAAAGGCGTGCAGGTAAAGACGGGCGCGCCTTTAACATTCTCAAGCTCCGCTCCATGCGCAATGGCCCCGGCAGCGACGAGGAACGTCTCACCACCTGGGGCCAATTCATACGCAGCACCAGCCTCGACGAACTGCCCGAACTATGGAATGTGCTCAAGGGCGAGATGAGCCTCGTCGGCCCGCGCCCGCTACCGACCATCTATTTAGACCGCTATTCCGCTGAACAAGCCCGCCGCCATGAAGTCCGCCCTGGCATCACGGGTTGGGCCCAGGTCAAAGGCCGCAACGGCCTCACATGGCAACGACAATTCGAGCTCGATCTCTGGTATGTCGAAAACCATTCCTGCTTGCTCGACCTAAAAATCCTCTGTTTAACCATTACCACCGTTCTCCGCCGCGAAAACATCTCCGAAGAAGGCCACGCCACACGCAGCGAATTCCTCGGCAACGAATAATAACCTCACGATACTCTCATGCCTGACCGCCAAGCTATTGAAGCTCTCATCATTGAATCCGTTCAAATGCTCGCCGAAGACTTTGAACTCGAAGCACTCAAACAACCCGACTCCGACAGTCCTCTTTACGGCGAAGGCGGTGCACTCGACAGCATGGCACTCGTGAATCTGATCGCCGATATCGAAGAAGCGCTGGCCGAAAAGTTCGAGCGCTCCATCGCACTCGCCGACGAAAAAGCGATGAGTGCCAAAAATTCGCCCTACCGCAGCGTCCGTAGTCTGACCGATGCCGTAATCGAAAGGATGCCCGCGTGAAGACGATCGTCATCACAGGCACGCGCAAAGGCATCGGCAAAGAACTCGCCGAATATTACCTCGCCCAAGGCTGGAAGGTCATCGGCTGTTCACGCGGTGAAAGCAGCATCTCCCACGAGCAGTACCAACACTTCGCACTCGATGTGAGCGACGAACAAGCGGTCGTCGCCATGGCCCGCCAAATCAAAAGTAGCCACGGCAACGTCGACGCCCTACTGAACAACGCGGGCATCGCCTCGATGAACCACGCCTTGCTCACCCCCGCCCACACAGTTAACCGCATTTTGCAGACCAACGTAGTGGGCACCTTTCTCTTCTGCCGCGAAATGGCCAAACTCATGCGCCGCAGTAAAAGCGGACGCATCGTCAACTTCACAACCGTCGCACACCCACTCAACTTAGAGGGTGAAGCCATTTACGCCGCCAGCAAAGCCGCCGTGGAGAGCCTCACCCGCATCCTCGCACGCGAGTTGGCCCAGCTAAAAATCACCGTCAACGCCATCGGCCCCACCCCCATCGAGACCGACCTCATCCGCGGCGTGCCACAGGCCAAGATGGACGCTTTACTGGCCCGCCAGGCGGTCCAACGCATGGGCGAAGTCCGCGACGTGATCAACGCCGTCGATTTTTACCTACGCGACGAAAGCGATTTCATCACCGCCCAAGTACCTGTATCTCGGCGGAGTTTGTTAGACGATGAGCTCCTCACCCCCAAACGTAGCGGGACAGCCAACCCGCTTCGACCACCAAAACGTAGCGGAACGGGGAACCCGTTTCGAGCGCATGGCATGAACTGGATCCGCAACAAGCTAGCCGCCTACACCGATCGCATCGCCTGCCACGAAGGCGGCCGCGCCTACAGCTATGCCGACTTCCTTGAACTGATTGATCAAGCAGCCGCGAAGCTCCCCTCGGGCAATCGACAAGTCGTCGAGGTGCAAACACCCACCACCATCGAAGGGCTGGCCACACTGCTCGCAATCGCAGAGCGCGGCCACATCGCCCTGCCCCTCCCGCTCGAACTGCCCGCAGCGGAGCAAGCCAAGATGCGTCAAGTCGCCGCCGCATCTCCCCTCTACGATCAACTCCAAGGCAGCGGCCTAATACTCTTCAGCAGTGGAACCAGCGGCGAGCCCAAGGGAATGCTGCATAACTTTGATGCATTACTGCAGCGTTACCAAAACATTCACCCCCGCCAGGACCGCAGCTTGTTGCTCTTACTGATCGACCACATCGGCGGCCTCGACTCCGCCTTTCGTTGTCTGTTTGCAGGCTCCACACTCGTGGTGCCCACGGCCCGCACCCCCGAAGCCGCAGGTGCCGCGATTGCCACGCATCAGGTCAATGTGCTGCCCGCCTCCCCCACGTTCCTCAACCTCATGTTACTCAACGGCGTCGCCGCCTCACATGACCTAAGCTCCGTCGAGATCATCGCCTACGGCGCCGAGGCGATGCCACAAACAGTGCTCACCCGATTGGGCGAAGCCTTTCCCAATGCCCAGCTGCAACAAAAATTCGGCACCAGCGAAACCGGCGCGATTCGCATAAAAAGCGCCGACAACGGCAGCCTCTTTTTTCGTATTCAAGATTCGGAGACACAATGGAAGGTCGTCGCAGACGAACTCTGGCTCAAGACTCCCTCGCGCATCCTCGGCTATCTCAACGCCAGCAACGACTCGCTCGAAGCCGACGGCTGGTACCGCACCGGCGATCTCGTCGAGACGGACGACAAAGGATACCTCCGCATCCTTGGCCGCGCCAGCGCCCTGATCAATGTCGGCGGACAAAAAGTGCACCCCGCAGAGGTCGAAGCCGTGCTCAACACAGTGCCGGGCATCACCGCCAGTAAAGTCTTCGCCAAGCCCGCCCCCATCACCGGCAATGCCGTCGCCTGCGAAATCGTAGTTAATAAAGAGCAAGACCTCCGAGCTTGGAAACGCGCCATCCGCAACCACTGCCGCGGCCAGCTGGCCCCATGGAAGATCCCTTCCAGCATCGCAGTCGTCGACACGTTTGCAGTCAACCGGCGCATGAAGCAGCAGTGAGACCTGAGAGCTAGAAAGAGTAGTCAGAAGACAGAGGCCAGAGGCCAGAGATGAATATCAATCAGTTATGACACTTCCTGTCTCGCCAAAATGGGAGCTGCTCAAACCTCGGCGCACCCTGCGGCAACTCAAGAACCGTGGGGCAAGCTAGTATGAAATAACACCGAGGCCGACTCTGACTCTGACTCAGCAGATGCGGCATGTCCTCCGTAGCCTTGTCGTAGGTAGGAGATCCGCGTTGCCGGGATCGCAAATCTCCGCATTTGCCCCGTATACGAGGCACAGTCTAATGAGCCGATTCAGAACTAAAAAATGCAGGGACCACTGATCTTCACTAATAATGAGTCTTCAACAATCCTCTACGCAGTAAAAGCCAACAACGCGAGGCTCGCGGTCGAAAACACGAATCAAACAACACATCATTCTAATCCCCACGCAATCACGTCTCGATGGAATGATTTTGCCTACAAATCATTCTGCCCAAAAATCATTCTGCAAAAAACAAAGCCCAAGCCAGCTACCAGCTCCCTAAAAATCACGCCAAGCAGACCACAAAGACGTCGCTAGCGCGACATCGCGACAAACCATAGAAATGAAAAAAATCTTTGACAAAGGCTCTATCGGAGCAGACAAAGAAAAAATCTAATTTTGAAATGAATCAATTCTTCGCAGTCGTGCTCGTCAATGTAGTCGTGGTCCTAGTGACCTCGATCGGATCTGCGCGGACTTAGAACACACTTTATATTAATTCTAAAAACCCCCGCCGGATTCGATCCGACGGGGGTTTTCTTTTGCCCGCGTCGCGCCGAATTCCTCAAGGGAATCACCACACAGCCACAGACAATATCATGAAAATGACCGGAGCCGAACTCGTTATACGATTACTTGAACGCCAGGGTATTCGCCAGATCGCTGGCATTCCCGGAGGAGCCAACTTGCCCCTCTACGACGCCCTTGCGCGCCGACCTGTAATTCAACACATCCTCGCCCGCCATGAACAGGGCGCTGGCTTCATCGCCCAAGGCATGGCTCGCACCACCGGGCAGACCGCGGTTTGCTTCGCCACCAGCGGGCCGGGCGCGACCAATATCATTACCGCCATCGCGGATGCCAAACTGGACTCAATTCCAGTTGTTTCTATTAGCGGGCAAGTTCCGCAGCACTTGATCGGCACCGACGCCTTTCAAGAGGTCGATGTTTTCGGCATGAGCCTCTCAATCACTAAGCACAACTATTTGGTTAAATCGGTTGAGGAACTTTTGGATACGATTCCCGAGGCCTTTCGCATCGCGGCCAGTGGCCGGCCGGGCCCAGTTTGGATCGATATTCCCAAGGACGTTCAAAACGCCAGCATCGAGTTTGATGAGTGGCCCGAGATCGGCAGCGCCACTCCACGCATCGAACCGGAGAGCCCAGCGATCGAACAAGCGCAGACGATGATCGAAGCCGCCGAACGACCGATCTTATATCTGGGCGGCGGAGTTATTCACAGTGAGGCATGTGAACAAGTTGGCGCCCTCGCGGAACGCTCGAATTTGCCCACAGTGAACACTTTGATGGCGATGGGCGCCCTACCAACGGACCATAGATTATCACTTGGAATGCTTGGAATGCACGCTGCGCCCTATACAAACCTGGCTTTGCATGAGTGTGACCTACTGATTGCAGTCGGCGCACGCTTCGACGACCGCGCGACCGGCAAGGTTGCAGAGTTTTGCCCCAATGCGAAAGTTATTCACATAGATATTGACAGTAGTGAACTGGGAAAAATCCGCCAGCCCACCCTCTCGATCTGCGCCGACGTCGCCGCCACGCTGGATCAATTGCTGCCCACATTGCCGCAACGCGCGCGCACGCACTGGAATGCACGGATCGCCGAATTGAAAGCGGAGCACCCGATGAATACACCCGGCGCGGAAGATCCCACACGTCCTTACGGTTTGATTGCCGCCATCGCTCGCCACGCGGGGCGCGACGCCATCGTTGCCACCGATGTTGGCCAGCACCAGATGTGGACGGCCCAGGCCTTCCCGTTCATGCGTCCACGACAGTGGTTGACGAGCGGCGGTCTCGGCACCATGGGCTTCGGCTTGCCGGCCGCTCTCGGTGCCGCGCTCACTGATCCCGATGAGACTGTTGTTTGCATCAGCGGCGATGGCAGTTTCTTAATGAACAACCAAGAGATGATCACCGCCGCGGAGGAAGGTGCGGATCTGAAAATCGTCTTGATGAACAATCAGACTTTAGGCCTCGTTCACCAGCAGCAGACATTGTTTTACGGCAAACGTCTGTCCGCCTCCAAATTCAAGCAAGGGCCGGATTTTTGCATGATGGCGCAATCGATGGGCATCGCTGCGGTCGACCTCGCGGACGAGCCCGACATCGACGCAGCGCTGGCGCGAGCCTTTGCGATGAAAGGAGCGGTTCTCATTCACGTCCCGATCTGCCCCGAGCAGCAGGTTTTGCCGATGGTTGCCCCCGGCGGCGCCAATCACGACATGATTCGACATCCCGAGCTGGACAGCAGCGAAAAGAACGATGCCGCCCCAGCGGCTCATAGAAATTAAGTCAGCCCCCGCCGGTCCACTCCTGCAGCAGGCTGAGCCCCGAAGACCTCCGCGCAAGCGGAGGTCTTCTCTTTGGTCGGGGTGACAGGATTGCTTCGCCATCTTCGCTCGCGTTGCTCGCTACGTCGAACCTATGGTGCGACTTGCGTCGCATCGCTGCTACGCAGCTCTTTTCGAATCCTGCCCCCCCCTATAGACCAAAAAAAACCTCCGCTTGCGCGGAGGTTTCTCTTTGGTCGGGGTGACAGGATTCGAACCTGCGACCCTCTGGTCCCAAAGCAGGACTCAACAAACACCGAATAACTACAAATCAATATCTTATGTAATTATTGAAGTCGCAAAACTTGACAGTTGCCAATAAAGTTGCCAAATCTGCACAAATGGCGCGTAAAAAGAAGATGCAGAGATTCGTAGTAAAGCCGCACAAAAACCCATCAGGATCAATTTCGTTTCGAGTCACTGGAAGTAAAATCGATGGTGTGCGTGTGAGAGAAAACTTCTCCACCAAGGCCGAAGCTCTGGATCGCATGGGGGAACTTAACTCGAACAGGAGGGCGAAACTCTATCCCGGACTCTTGTCCGCACTTCATTGAATGAAGATCAACTGGCCGATGCGGAGGCGGCACTGAAGGCATTAGAAGGGAGATCCTTAACCCAGATCGTCAATGACTACCTATCCCTTGAAAGTAGAGCTCTAGAAGTGGGCGTGACGAGCCTCAGGCATGCGATACAATTCACCGAGAAACACTACCACCCGGAGATGCTAGAACTAAGCCTCTCTTCCGCAATCGAACAATTCCTAAAGGGCAAGGAAGACAAGCGCCCAAAAACTTACTCGGATTATAAAACCTCAACAGAACTTCTAACGAAGCACCTCGATCCGAACAAACTGGTTAGCCAAGTAAACTTCCGGGATATCGAGCAGATCCTGAATCGTTACGAGAATCTAACCACACGTAAAACTTACCTTGGGGGACTCTCCACCTTCTTTAATTGGTGTGTGCGCCGAAAGCATGCCCTGGAGAACCCCTGCAAGCAAATCGATCCTCCTACACCTGATGACAGTCAAATCGCAATCTTAGCACTAGATGAGGTCAAAAGGCTCCTCACACTAGCCATGCACTATCGAGACGGGGAAATGGCTTCTGGTATCGCGATCGGCTTATTTGCGGGTCTGCGCCCGAGCGAACTGGTCGATCTAACTCCGAGAGATATTCAGAACGATTCAATCGCGGTAAGCGGCGGGAAGATGAGACGTAAAAAAAATCGCGACGTCCCCATTTCAAACAACCTGAGCCTTTGGCTGAAAGAGTTCCCTTACTTAGGTCAGCCCAAGGGAAGCAGAGAGAAAATGCGCACTCTCAAGAAACACACTAAGGCTAAAGATTGGCGGCAAGATGTGATCCGCCATACCTCCATCACTTTTCAATACGAGAAATTGAAAAATTCTGTGCAGGTCGCCGAAGACAACGGAACATCTACCTCAATGATTAATCGTCACTACCGACAAAGCATTGATGACCCTAAAGACGTTGAGGCCTTCTGGACGATCACTCCTGAATCTCTCCGAGAAGAAAACATCTCTGTGGAACTCCCCCCAGTAAAGCAACGCGTAAACTGGCCGGCTGACAAACAACTCAAGAAAATGGTATGGATGGGACCACTATCTGCCTTGTCTAAAATCCTGCACGTCTCCGACACAGCGATTAAGAAACGCTGCGAGAAGAAAGGGATTGAGCTGCCGCCATTTGGGCACTGGCAGAGAGAACAAGCGAAGAAATCGGGCTCTTAAAGATCCTAAGGGACTCATAACGCGCTTGCCTCAAGAATAAGGAACTTTGAGGTACTCATCACTGATGGCATCTATCACACTATCACTCCCCCGGGAAGATTGCGGCGACGGGGAAGAAGCTACCCGCTTCGATAGGATTGAGCAATTCTGTGTCCTCCATTATTCTGTAAGTCGTTGATATTAACGATGTGTATGGTCACGTGAGCGAATTACTGGCTCCCATTACCCGTGGAATGCGGACCAACAGGCATTCTTAGCCATTTGGTTCTTCCACCTCAAGCACAGCAGATGAATATTCCGTAAGTCGTTGATATCAGCGATGTGTATGGTCACTTACGTTTTAATGAGAATGAGGAGGAGCAACCTTGGTGAAATCTTAGGCAGGGTATAATTTCCTCCATCAATTTTCTCGGTAGAACCTGTAAATCTCCACTTAAGAGGGCAATATCCCCCTACCTGCCCCCGTCATTTACCTATAAACATCCGCTCCAATTTTATAAATACAAGCAGAACAATAAGTTATATATTTTATGTTTTTTGCACTTTTTTCGCTTAACAAGCAAAAAAGTCCTAACCCTCTGAAAATTATAAAGGCTGTTTCTTCGCGATGAGTGATACTCTTTCATGTCCCTTGCCCCTCCGCCCTTCTTTCATAGGTGCCATTGAGAACGCTCACTAGAATCGCATCAATGAGATCCGCGTGTACGGACCTCCCTTCGACCATCCAGAGGCCTTTCACCGAGGATCTGAGCGACTCGCAGGAGCTTCCCCTCGCGTCCTGCGCTAGAACGATTCTCGGAGTCAGAAAGCGCTTGTGAATAACTCGGGGCGTATTTTCGAAAAGAATCGACCGATAAAGTTTTGAGGCCTTAATTCGTGGGGATTCGGTGGAGTCGCCGTTTTGCTGCTTATTATGTCCAAACTTACGCTTTCTCAGCTTTCTAATCTTCTCTTTCGTGCCTGCGATGATCTGCGCGGGAATATGGATGCTTCGGAGTATAAGGAGTATATCTTCGGTATGCTGTTCTTGAAGCGCCTCTCGGATCTGTTTGATCAGGAGCGGGTGAAGCTGGAGGCGGAACTGCGGGAGCGCGGTATGCCGGAGGGCGCGATTGCGACGCAGCTGAAGAATCCGGACAAATATACCTTCTTTGTCCCGGAGGATTCGCACTGGTCGACTATCCGTCACCTGAAGACGAATGTGGGCTCTGGCCTGAATAAGGCGCTGGAACGGCTGGAAGAGGAGAATATCGACGCGCTGGAGGACGTGCTGAAGCATATCAACTTCAACCGTAAGATTGGTTCCAACGTTTTGACTGACGATACGCTGGTCGATTTTATTCAGAATTTTGAGAAGATCCCACTCAAGGATGAGAACTTTGAGTTCCCGGACCTACTGGGAGCCGCCTACGAATACTTGATCAAGTTCTTTGCGGACTCGGCGGGTAAGAAGGCGGGCGAGTTCTACACCCCTTCGGAGGTGGTGCGGGTGATGGTCGAAATCACTGCGCCGCAGCCGGGCATGAGTGTGTATGATCCGACCTGTGGCTCGGGGGGTATGCTGATCCAGACCCGCGACTATATCAACGAGTGCGGGGGCAACCCGCTGGACCTGACGCTGGCGGGGCAGGATCGGATCGGCACGACTTGGTCGATCTGTAAGATGAATATGCTGCTGCATGGCATCCCACACGCGGACATCCGCCAAGAGGACACCTTGCGTCACCCACAGCATAAGAAAGACGGTGAGCTGCAGCGCTTCGACCGCGTGTTGGCGAATCCTCCTTTCAGCCTGAACTACAGCAAGAAGGATATCGACTTCCCTGGTCGCTTCCCGGTGTGGATGCCGGAAAAGGGCAAGAAGGCGGATTTGATGTTTGTGCAGCACATGATCGCAGTGCTGAAGCCCAACGGTAAGCTAGCGACGGTCATGCCACACGGGGTGCTCTTCCGTGGCGGTGAGGAAGCGGAGGCGCGTAAGCACTTCATTTCAAAAGGCTGGCTGGAAGCGGTCATCGGACTGCCTTCGGGGCTGTTCTATGGCACGGGGATTCCGGCCTCGATTCTGGTCTTCAATAAGGAGGGCGCTCAGGAACGGGAGCATGTGGTTTTTATCAATGCGGATCGTGACTATGAGGAAGGCAAAGCGCAGAACTTCCTGCGGGCGGAGGATATTTCCCGCATCGTGCATGCCTACCGTAGCTTAACCGTCGCAGGGGCTCCCGAGATCCCGGCCTATGGCCGCCGGGTGCCGATTACGGAAATCGCCGACGAGGGCTACAACTGCAACATCCGCCGTTATGTGGACAACGCCCCACCACCCGAGCCGCATGATGTGCGGGCGCACTTGCATGGCGGGGTGCCGACGGTGGAAGTCGATGCGCTGCAAGCAGCCTTTTGGTCGAACTACGGCGGTTTGAGAGAGCGCTGCTTCGTGCCGCGCCCAGTGAACGCTGCCGTGCCCGTCGAAGCGGACGCGCTGCAAGCCGCCGAAGCGCAGGCTCCCTACTCAGGTTTCAGGTCTCAGTCCTCAGCCCTCGGCGTTGCCTACCTCGACTTTGCACCTGAAATCGAGGATCGGCGTCAATTGGCGGGCATGGTCGAGCGCGACGAGAGTGTGCAGATTGCACATAAGGACTTTATGGATCAGCTCGAAGGCTGGTGGCAGGCAAACTTGCCCCATGTGGAGGCGCTGGCTCCAGCGGGAGGTAAGAAGGGCAACGTCTATGAACTGCGACGCCTTTTGTTCGAATCCATTGAAGACGCATTGAAGGATCAGACCTTGCTCTCCCCGCATCAGGTGCGCGGAGGGCTGGCACGCTACTTTGAGCTGTTTAAGCCCGAGTTTAAATCGATTGCCTACAGTGGTTGGAATGCGGAGCTGATCCCCGACGAGGATATTTTGCAAAGTCAGTTCCCGGAACTACTCCAGGAGATGGACGAAAAACGCGGACGGATCGCGGAGCTGGATGCCTTGTTCACTGCGGCCAGCGAAGAAGATTTCGAAGACGAAGAGGATACCGGCGTGCTACCCGCGGAGGATGTGAAACGCTTAAAAGACGAGCTAAAGACATTCACTGCCACTTACAAACAAGCCTTTAAGGAATTAAAGTCATTGGCGGCGGATCTCTTTACCGAGTTGAATGCGGCGGGACAGATTCCTGCCGGGAAGAAAAAGAAGGATTACGCGGTCAAAGGCACGGCGGGCGCACCCGACTTTGCCAGTGCGCAAGCGATCCTTGACCTGGTCGACTCGACTCAGTTTCAGAGCGACTTCGTTGCCGAAATTAAGATGCGGATGACACTGGGGCAGGATTCTTACACTGAAGCACAGAGCATCGATACCAAGCTGACACGCCACAAAGCACTCGAAGACGAAGGCAAGCAACTCAAGGCCGACATCCGCGCCACTGAAAAAAAGCGCGATGAACTCGTCACAGCCGCCCGCGCTAAGATCGATAGCGATGAAGCCAAACGCGTGATCCTAGAGCGCCTGCACCGGATTCTCTTGGCCACGTATCAGCGCTTCCTACGAGCGCATCAACGCGAATGCCTGAAGTCATTGGAAAGCTTGCATGCAAAATACGCAGTCACCGCGACGGAGATTGAGCAGCAACGCGATGCTGCCACCGCAAAACTCAAAGGTTTCTTGGAGGAATTGGGGTATGAGTGACCCGAGCTTTGCGACTAAATCTCTGTGGAGTGTGTGTTCATTGATTACCGATGGATCTCACTTTAGCCCAACGCCATGCGAAGAGGGCTTTCCTATCGTCAATGCAAAGGATATTCCTAAGGGACGTATCAACTTGTCTAGTTGCACTCTAATTTCAGAATCGGATTGGAGGTTGCTCTGTCTGCAAAACTGCTCCCCAACAGTAGGAGACGTTCTACTTTCGAAGGATGGGACTATTGGGCGTGTTGTTCATTATCGAGAAGAGCTTGGGGTCGTGTTACTATCGTCCGTTGCTATATTACGGCCTACTGAGGCGATTGATTCTGAGTTCCTAGCTCAAGTCCTAGCATCTTTTATCTTTGATAAGCAGTTGTTTGGCCTTCAGTCGGGGAGTGCGCTGAAGAGATTAGTCCTTGGCGATATTAGAAAGATTAAGATACCTTCCCCTCCACTCTCGCAACAACGCCGCATCGCCGAGATCCTCTCGACGGTGGACGATGCGATTGAGGCGACGGAAGCGTTGATTGCGAAGCAGCAGCAGATCAAGCAGGGGCTGATGCACGACCTCTTCACCCAGGCGTCTGGACGGCGGAGTCCATTGCCCGCGCCCAACAAGCAGGCTCACCCGCTGCCACGTCCGCGAAGCCCGGCCAACTCCGCCCGTCCCGCGAAACCGCTCCCGAACTTTACCAGGAGTCACCGCTGGGATGGATTCCGAAGGATTGGGAGGTGTTGAAATTGGGTGAGATATTGAAGCGTTTTGGCGGACGCTTACAAACTGGCCCCTTTGGTAGTCAATTACATGCTCATGAATATCAATCAGAGGGCGTGCCTGTTGTTATGCCTCAAGATATTAATGATGGATGTATTGGCGTCCGACAAATTGCCCGCATCCATGAGCGTCGTGCCGAAGAACTCGGACGTCATAGAATGCGAGTTGGTGACATCGTAATTGCCCGCCGTGGCGACTTGTCTCGTGCTGCTGCTATCGGTGAAGCCGAAGTCGGTTGGTTATGTGGGACTGGTTGCTTTCTTCTTCGACTCGCCGGCAGTTCGCTCAGTCCTGATTTTGCTTCGCTCGTTTATCGTCAGAGCTTTGTTCAGCGCCAAGTTGATGCGCGTGCGGTTGGGGCGACAATGCCGAGCTTGAACAACGCCGTCATGTCATCGTTGCTGTATCCATTTTGTGCAACAGAGGAGCAAGAGCTTATCGTAAAGAGGATTGCTTCATCAGAAAATGTGTTGGTGGAGAATCTGAAAAATCAACATGCTTTAAAGCAACAAAAACAAGGCCTGATGCAGGACCTGCTAACGGAGAAGGTGTCGGTTCAGTTATGAGCGAAGCGCAGATCTCCACAGTTGAACCCGCGAAAGCACAGGCGTCTAAAATCACCTTCGAGCTACATACATTGGGATGGGAGGCATTTCAGAATCTGTGTGGCTGCGTTTTGCGTGAGAATCTAGGGCAAACATATACAGTATTTTCATCAACTAATGATGCCGGACAGGACGGGGCATTTCAGGGGACGTGGGAACAGAAAGGCAAGGAAAGTTATGCCGGGCGATTCGTTGTGCAGTGTAAGTTTACATGTAAGCGTGATTCGAGTTTATCCTTGTCGAATCTAGAAGATGAGTTGGAAAAAGCTGAGCGTCTCGCCGCAGCGGATCATGCCTCGACTTATCTACTGGTGACGAATGCTAAGGTAAGCGGTGCGAGTGATAAATTGATTCGAGAGGCGTTTTTGAAGATTCCGAAGATCAAGCACTTTGATATTTTAGGAGAGGAGTGGTTAACCGATCAGATACGAGAGTCACGTCGGCTACGTGCATTGGTTCCCCGGCTTTATGGGCTCGGAGACTTGTCTCAGATTCTTGATGAACGAGTTTATCAGCAAGCGAATGAATTGCTTCAAAGTTGGAAGGAAAACTTGGCTAAGTTTGTCCCGACTGCTGCGCACCGTAAGAGTGTGGAAGCTTTGCAGAACAAGCGTTTTGTCATGCTACTCGGAGATCCGATGGCCGGTAAATCTACCATCTCGGCTGCTCTAGCATTAGCTGCTGCCGATAACTGGGGGTGCTCTCCTGTTTTTGCGACAGACCCGGATGATTTTAAACGACATTGGAATCCTGATGAACCGAAGCAGTTTTTCTGGATAGACGACGCTTTTGGTCAGACGCAGTATAATGGTGCTTTGGCACAAGGATGGAACCGTGTGTTTCCACTATTAGCTACCGCAATAAAGAAGGGAGCACGCGTGGTATTTACGTCTCGCACCAATATTTATAACGCGGCGAAACGAGACCTGAAGCTTTCTTCATTTCCATTGCTTACGGATTCTCAAGTCTTGGTAGAGGTTGAGAAATTGGGGCTACCTGAGAAAGAGCGGATACTCTATAATCATCTCCGCATGGGGGAGCAACCGGTTGAGTTTAGAGCTAAGGTTAAGCCTTTTCTTCCGGCTTTTGCGGAGCATCCAAAGTTCCTTCCTGAAATCGCCCGCCGCTTAGGTGATCCAGCTTTCACGCAGGATTTGTCTGTTAGTGAGGCAGCTCTCAGTTTGTTTGTGGAGGAGCCGACTCAGTTTTTGATCGATGTTATTAAGCAATTAAGTGACTCTGAATTTGCCGCTTTAGCCCTTATCTTTATGCGTTCTGGACAAGCTTTGATCCCCTTAGAATTGGATCAGAATGAGGGGGGTGCTTTGGCGGTTATAAACGCAGGTGTCGCTGATCTTCGTTTAGCTTTGGTTTCTCTTGAAGGAGTTTTAGTTAAGAAAGCATACGATGCTGGTAGCCGATCATGGAAATTTAGTCACCCTACTATTCGGGAGGCAATCGCCAGTATCATTTCAAGTGAAGATGATTTGCTGGATATTTACCTAGCTGGCGCTAAAGCATCTGAGATTGTTAATGAGTGTGCCTGTGGAGTTTCGGAGATGGGAGAAGCTAAAATTTTGATCCCTCCGCATCGCTTTTCACTGGTTATTGAGAAGCTAGATGCTCCTGACTCAGATGCATTTCGATTTAATTATTACTTATGTCGATTCCTAGGAACTCGTTGTTCAAAAGAGTTTTTGGCGCTCTGGGTTAAGACCGCTAAATCTTATCACTCAGATTTTATCCAAAGGCCTCGTAATCCCGCTTCGAATTCTAACTTTTGTTCACTTATTTCAAAACTTAAAGAATTTGATCTGCTAGATGAAAATATTCGGTTAAATTTCATTAAGAGTATAAGGAGTGTCTTAGAGAATGATCTAGACTCGACTGGGTTAGATCCTGATTTTTCGAATCTTTTGTCCAGTGCTGAGCGTGCTGAACTATTAGATTTCTTAAGGCATAAGGTGCTGCCAATCGCCAAAGATGTAGTTGACGATTATGAGGCGGATTTTGATCCCGAATATGATGAGCCTAGCTACTATCTAGATGATCTTGATGGGAATATCCGGCGTTTATATGATCTGTTTGATGAAGAAAAAGATGAAGATGATATCGCCATTGATTATATCGATGAGGCCTATGATGAAATCCGAGAAGCTGTAGATCGGCTAGAGGAGAAAGCGGCCGAAGCAACTGACGAAGACGACGATGAAGAAGAGGAAAATCAGGATATGGCTTCTTCTACGGATCAAGAGATTGAGGATGACGAGCTAGATGCGAGAAGCATCTTTGATGATGTTGATGCTTAAATAAATATTAGAGAATAACCATGGCTAGAATCGAAAACTACAAATACACCATCGAGGAGGCGTTTCGTGAGTGCTTCTACATCGTGCCGGATTATCAGCGTGAATATGTGTGGACCGATACTGAGGTCACTCAGTTGCTGGAGGACATTAACGAACAAGTGGATTCGGGGACAGATCGTGAGTATTTCATCGGCACGATTCTAGTGGCTCCTACGCTGGAGCGTGGGCACTTAGACGTGATCGATGGGCAGCAGCGCCTGACCACTTTGTTCCTCCTGCTCTGTGCGCTGCGTTGTAAGTTTAAGGGGGAGACGCAGGAGGGGATGTTAAACAATCTAATTTCGTTTAGCACGACGCGGCGCGATGGCGAGACGGTCAATAGCCTGAAGCTGGATCCTCGCTATGAGAATGCAGGTGAAGTGATGAGCTGCCTGGTTGAGACGGTGGACAATCCCGCGGTGGTGCGTGCTGCGGTGCAGGCGGCAGGGATTCAGCACTTTGGCTCCTTGCGTAACCTATTACGGGCCTACGAAATCATTTTTGATTATATCGATGCGAACTACCCGGATATGGCTGCATTGAAGCGCTACTGGGGATTTCTATCGCACGATGTGGTCTTTATCCAGATCAGCACGGACGTAGGGAGTGCGTTGAAGATCTTTGAAACGATCAATGAGCGTGGGGTTGGACTGAACCCAATGGATTTGTTGAAGAACTTGCTCTTTACCCAGGTCAGACAAGAGCATTTTACGAAGCTCAAGGATGAGTGGAAAAAGATCACGGCACCGCTGGAAAAAGCAGGTGAGAAGCCGCTGCGTTTCTTGCGCTACTTCCTGATGGCGAATTACAAAGTCGAGAATAAGCGCGGAGATGGTGTGATCCGGGAAGATGAAATCTATGACTGGCTGACGAAGAAAGCGAATGCGGAGGTTTGTGGATACATCAATGATCCCTTTACGTTTGTGCGTAAAATCCAGCGAAGTGTTACCCTATATCTCGGTTTTTCGAAGGGACGTGGAAATGACGAACATGAGAATGTCCCGGTTGCGACCTTGCGGCATTTAGCGGGGGGAGCCTTCAGTTTGCACTATGTGCTACTGCTGGCAGTGAGCCCTTTACCCAAGCCTTTGTTTGATCACTTTGTGAGACAGTTGGAGAGCTTCCTATATGTCTATATCTTCACCAAGTCGCCGACTAAAGATCTAGAGCGCTCCTTTGGTGCGTGGGCGGATGAATTGCGGAAGATCGTCGATGCTGATGCAGGGAAGCAAGTCGAGTTACTCAACGGCTTTATCGAAGGTCGCTTTAAAGCGGGGGCGGACAAGAAGCGGGATCAGCTGGAAGATGCGCTGAAACGCTACACTCTGGGCTCGATGCAAAAGTATCGCACGCAATACATGTTGGCTAAACTGGCGCAGCATGTGGATCTGGCCTATCAAGGCGTGAAGGTAAAGGATCGGATCGACAACTGGAGGCGCTTGGAGGTGGAGCATATTTTGCCCAACAAACCAGAGCCGGAATTGAAAAAGTCTTTTGAGGAGGTTGCAGAAGGTGAGCCTGAGGTGAAATACGACGAATGGAAGAACCGCTTGGGGAATCTGACCCTGCTGGAGAAGCCGATCAATATCGTGGCAGGTAATGATTTCTTTGCGGCGAAGCTGCCTTTGTATACCGATAGCGCAACCTATCTGACCAAGAGCATTGTTAAGTTGGCTGAAGTGGGCACAAACAGTTCGATCACCCGGATCAACGCGAAGTTGAAGGCATTTGATACTTGGTCGACTGGAACGATCGAGGAACGTCAGGAGATGCTGATCGCCCTGTCGGAGGATGTCTGGCGGATTGTTCCAGTTGATGTGTAACTCTGTAAAGTGCTTGTAATAAGGCGTTTCAAGTTTTGCAATGTTTCTTGTATTGTGATATCTTTACTGCTATACGTTTGGGTGTTTTGTATTGATTTTTCGTCAATATCTCTATCTTAGCATCTGTGTTTCATCCCAATTACACGAATTATGGACTACGCCACAAAAGAACTTACTGAATCTCTACAACAAATTGCCGCCAATGAGGCAGAGCAAAGTAGAGAGTCGGCTAACTGTGCTGTTCTGGGGAATCAAGGCTATGGCGCGGGCGTATTGACACTCCCTACTGGGGTTGATCGTTTTTTGGCAACTCGCCGGGACTTTCAAGAAAGAACACGAAATGTTAGCATAGGCTCCTACTAATCGTCTCTTGAAATGCTGAATTTTCGGGAGGCGCAGGGCACTCAGATTGCTTGGGTCGCAACGGCTAAGGAGGAAGGTTTTTCCAATTTCCTCTATGTCGACAAACACTTCTACGCAAGTCCGGTTCTAAGGCGGATATTTTCACTCGCGCGTAAATTGCAGTATCAGTCTTTGGTCGTTGAGGAAATCACCGAGGCGGATTGTGCACTTTTAGCAGAAGAGAACTCGGCACTTTTAATTCGAGAATCTAAGTTTACTGGCTCACGAGTGCGCCGACTGCTGTTCTTGAAAACGGGCGTTGGTCAAGAAGCTGCACCGAATGATCTGCTCGGCTACGCAGTATTCAAAGAGGATGTGATCAATGGTCGGTCAGTTCCTGAATTTCATGTCTATGAGTCGGTCTTTATTCCAGCGCGAGGCGCGACTCAGAATAATTATATACATTGTTCACGAGTATATGAACTGAAGACATCAATTGGTGAGTTATCGGTGCGCGGTGTGCTATATGCGCAGCAAAATGATTTAACTTTTGTTTGTGCACACGTCTGCCTTCGAACGGTATTGGCTTCTGTTTTACCTGATGCAGACGTTTCTTATGCGAGAATAAATGAAATAGCAGGTATTGACCACGTCAATGTGAAGGCCGGAGGAGGGGCAGGAATGGGCCCCGAACAGATGGAGGATGTGCTAAGTGCATTTGGAATGGAGTATTCCAAGATTATTCATGAGCCGACAGATACGTCATTGGTTCTGCCGGGCGATTATCAGTCGGACCTCTATGGCGCAATCGAGTCGGGGCAGCCTGCGCTTCTAGGATTTGAGTTAAGCAACTCAGGTGGGCGACATGTGATCCCTGTAATCGGTCACACATTCAATGAGGATACTTGGGTGGCTCCTGCAACTAGGGGGTATTTCGATGGTGGGCTTAGCTACTATCCTAGTGAGAATTGGTTGAGCACATATGTGGTGCATGATGATAATTTCGGTCCTTACTACTGCTTGCCGCGACACTTTTTGAAGAAAGAAAATTTCCGGATTATTCTGTCTTTGAAACGTTATGCTTCAGAAACCGGGTCCGTAGAGGCCGAGGCAATTGCTCTGGCTTACTTGAAGGGTATTTCGACAGCACTGGTGGACGGGAATGTTTGGATGGAGCGCTTTAAGGCGTATGCTCAGTCGGGGTTACTTGTTTTGCGTGCACTGCGTGTTTCGCGGGAAGAATATTTGAATCATCTGAAGGCTGCTGAATGTTGGGATGGGCAGGCGACAGAAGAGAGTTGCATGACAGGGATGGAATCGGAGTTGCCTGACTATTTCTGGATGGTTGAAGTGAGTGCACCTGAGTTGTTTTCAGCAACTCGTCGCAAGTTTGGAGAAATTTTAATAAGGTCTGATGTTGCCGAACCAAAGCCGTTGAATTGGTCGCTGTATATTCTAACTCGTTTGCCCGGACAGATACTGCGCATAAAAGGGACAGGTTTGGACTTTTGCTCCTGCGGGACGGGTGGCCACGTTGGGTTGTTTCAGTTTCCACCGAAAGTGGAGGGCTGACGTTTTACTGAATCAGCTAGTTTTACTGGCCAGTAAAAAAGACCTTTCTAGTAAAACAAGGAGGTGTTCAAATTTTGGTTCGTCATGCCCTGACGATTTATAATGATGCTATCTGATGTCTGAATACCTCCATGTCGAAAAGCCATTTCTGGATCAGCTGAGTGCGCTGGGGTGGACTATTGTGAATCAGGGCAATGGCGGGATTCCAACGGACCCGGCGAAGAGTTTGCGGACGAACTTCCGTGAGTGGATCTTGCCGGAGGTGTTTCGGCAGTCGGTGCGGGCGCTCAACAAGACGGATGAGGGGGAGTCTTGGCTGACGGATCGACAGCTGACGGATTTGCGCGATCAGCTGCTGCGTCAGCCGAATCTCAGCCTATTGGAGGCGAACGAAGCGGTGCAGCATTTGCTCTTCAAGGCGCAGGTGGATGTGAATGAGCTGACGGGGGAGGATGATCCGGTGGTGCAGCTCATCGATTTCAAGCACCCGGAGCGTAATCAGTTTCACGCGATCAATCAGTTTAAGGTCGATACGCCCGGATGCGTGAAGCAGTGCATCATCCCTGACATTGTGCTGTTTGTGAATGGGCTGCCACTGGTGGTGATCGAGGCCAAGATCGGTGATGAGAATACCGCGAATCCGATGCATGCGGCCTTTGAGCAATTGCTGCGTTATCGGAATGGACGAGCCGAGACCTTAGCGGCGGGACTGCGGGAAGGTGAGCCAAAACTCTTTTATACCAACCTGCTGGTGATCCGGACCTGCGGAGAGAAGGCGGAGTTCGGGACGATCAGCTCGGGGCATGAGAATTTCTATGCGTGGAAGGACATCTGGCCGGAAGCGAATCAGGACTATGTGAAGCCGCTTGGGGTGGAACGTGAACAGGAGCGAATGATTCAAGGCTTACTCTGCCCGGAGACGCTGCTTCGTGTTTTGCGAACCTGCACGGTGTTTAAGGATACGGATGACGGGAAGCGGATCAAGGTGACCTGTCGCTACCAGCAATATCGTGCGGCTTGTAAGATCATGGAGCGCTTGAGGCATGGCACAACCGCAGACGAGCGCTCTGGAGTGGTCTGGCATACGCAGGGCTCCGGCAAGTCGCTGACGATAGTCTTCCTCGGGCGGATGCTACGGGCCTCTGAGGATCTGAATGATTATAAAGTTCTGTTGGTCAATGACCGCATCGACCTGGAAGAGCAGTTGGCGGCCACTGCGAAATTGATCGGTGGTAAGGTGAATGTGATCGAGAGCACGGAGCAGCTGCGGGAGCATTTGAGCACGCAGGCATCGGATCTGAACATGGTGATGATTCATAAGTTCTCGGATCGAGTGGAGCGCGTCCCGGACTCAGTCGCTGAGGCATTAAAGGTCGTGCGCTTTGGTGGCGACATTTCCGAGTTGAAGGCGGCGGAGGCGCAGCAGGCATATAACGCGAAGCCCTTGCCTTCGACGGAGACTTTTGGAGTGGTGAATCGCTCGGATCGTATTGTGCTTTGCATCGACGAAGCCCACCGCACCCAAGGCTCGGACATGGGGGATAATTTATTTGAGGCCTTTCCGAATGCGGCGCGGGTGGCCTTTACGGGAACGCCTTTGATCACGGAGCAGCATGGTGCCAAGCGCACGGTGAAGCGCTTCGGTGAATACATCGATACCTACAAGCTAATGGATGCGGTGCACGATGGTGCGACGCTGCAAATCCTGTATGAGGGCCGCACCGCAGATACTGCGATCCGGGATAAGCACGGCTTCGATACGAAGTTTGAGGATCTCTTTCGAGCCCGCACCGATGAGGAGATACTTGCCATTAAAAAGAAGTATGGCGCGACGGGAGACATTCTCGAAGCAGAGAAGCGTATCGAGGCGATCGCTCGGGATCTAGTGGATCACTATGTGGATAATGTGCTGCCTGATGGGTTTAAGGCTCAGGTGGTGTGTCACTCGAAGTTGGCGGCAACTCGCTATCAAAAGGCAATCAAAGAGGCCCTGGCAGCCCGTGTCTTGCGTGAGCAGTCCGTGGAGAAACCGAATGCGGTTTTAATTGAGCGTATCCAGTTTCTGAAAGCAGCGGTGATCGTCTCGGCTGATCCGACCAATGAGCCCGCTGCGATTACGGAGGTTCGCAAGGAAGCGAAGCGCTTGAACGCGGTTGAGAACTTTTGTAAGCCCTTTGACTTTGAGGACCCGGATAAGGCGGATACTGGCATCGCATTTTTGATCGTCTGCGATATGCTACTGACTGGCTTTGATGCGCCGGTCGAGCAGGTGATGTATATTGATAAGCGGCTGCGTGAGCATAACTTGCTGCAAGCGATTGCCCGCGTGAATCGAGTGGCGAAGAACAAGCATCGTGGCTTCATCGTGGATTACATTGGTCTCGCGAATAACCTCAGTGAGGCGCTGTCGATCTATTCCGAAGAGGATCAACAGGATCTGGAGAACGGGCTGAAAGATGCCTTGAGTGAATTACCGATACTTGAAGAGCGTTATCATCGCTTGTTGCAGCACTTTCAGTCGTGTGGAGTCGCGGACATTGATGGCTTTGTGAACGGACGACTATCGAGTCCCGAGGCTGAAGTCGAAGTGTTAAACCGAGCGGTGGGCGCACTGCGAAAGATCCAGCCGCGGGCGGATTTCGAGGTCTACTTTAAAAAATTCCTGCACAGCCTGAATTTGATTCTACCGAGTGCTGCAGCGCACAAGTATCGCGGTCCCGCTCGGCGCTTTGGTTACATCCTTCGTATGGTGAAGGAGCGCTACAAAGATGACTCGCTGGATATTGCGGATGCGGGCGCGAAGGTGAAGCAGTTGATCAATGAGCATTTGATCGAGTTGGGCATTAACCCGAAGATCCCGCCAGTGGAATTGCTGTCGGATGACTTTCTCGCGCATGTGAACCAACACGCGCAGGGGAATGCCGAAGCCAAGGCCAGCGAGATGGAGCATGCGATCCGTAAGCACTGCACGGTGCACTTTGACGAAGATCCTGCGTTCTATGCCCGGATGAGCGAGAAGCTAGAGCGCTTGATCCAGGAGCATGGTAAAAACTGGCAGGCGCTGGCGAATGAATATCAGAAGCTACGCGACGAAGCAGCTGCCGGGCGTGTGGATGGCCAGGATGGGCTGACGAAAGAAGAGACCACGTTCTATGAGTTTGTGACTCAACTGGTGTATCCTGATGGTGTGATTCCATTGGAGGATCATGAGGCACTGAAGAAACTGTTACAGCGGATCGTGGCGCTCTTGCAGCAGACGATTGGAGTCATTGATTTCTGGGACAAGGCGATCGAGGTGAAAAAGCTTCGAGGCAATCTAGATACTGAAATCTTGATCGCGAATATTCCGGCTCTGGTTGAGAAGCATGAGCGTGTTGCGATTGAAATCATCAAGCTTGCAGAGAAGCGACACAAGGAGCTGACAGCATGAATGCAGTGAAGGAAGAACGTCCTGAATATGAGGTCGTGCGCTCAAAACGTTCAACGGCTGACATTGTGCTGGAGCGTGATGGTCGCATCGTCGTGCGTGCGCCAGAATCGGTTGCAGATGAACAGATCGAAAAGATTGTGGATTCGAAGCTCCATTGGATCTATCGGAATTTAGCAGAGTGGCGGGACCTGAATTCGACTCGTATCCTGAGAGAATACAAGAGCGGTGAAGGCTTTCTCTATCTCGGTCGTTCATATCGTTTAAAGCTCGTTGCGGAACAGGCAGAACCATTGCTTTTGAAGAATGGACGCTTTACCCTGCGGCGGGATCTGGTCGAGTCAGGTGACGTTGAATTGGCGAAGGCCGCCTTCCGGGAGTATTATGTGGCCCGCGGCTACGAGCGTATTTCGAAGCGCGTTGAGTATTTCGCCCCCAAGGTCGATGCGAAGCCGCGAGGGGTGGAAGTCAAAGAACTCGGGCATCGCTGGGCATCCTGCTCACCACTAGGAGAGCTGAGCTTTCACTGGAAGTGCATGATGGCCCCGCAAACGATTATCGACTACATCATCGTCCACGAGCTGTGCCACTTCCACCACCTCGATCATACAGCTGCGTTCTGGAACGAGGTCGATAAGGTGATGCCGAACTACCGTGAACGTAAGGAGTGGCTGAAGGTCAATGGTGCCGGGTTGGATGTGTGAGGGGGAGTGTGATCATTCACGAACTCGCCCACCTGTGAGAGTTACTTTCGATGCACCCGGCTGCTGATTACCTTCTTGGCCGGCGTTGACTCGTCAGGCACCTCTGGGGCAAAGAATTCGTGCAGGTCCAATGAGAAAGCGGCTGCGATACGTTCGACGGTGGAAACCCAAATCTCCTTTTTTCGACGAGATTCGATCTGCTGAAGAAACTTCTCACTCATATCCGCAAGGCCAGCCAACTCCTCCTGCGTCAAGCCGTGCTTGACGCGAAGTTCTCGGGTTCGTTTGGCTACGCGTTCAACAGAATTCATTCCCAGCGATCATAGGGGAAATCCATTGACTTTGTTACCTGTGATCGTTGGGGTAAGTAAGTCCAAATCTAATCACTCACCATTCACCCATTGTCCAGTATGAAACGTAAAACGATCCTTGTCCTATTTTCCGTCCTTGCAGTCTCCACCTTGGCATTCGCAGTTGGAGCTAAATGCATTCAGTGCAATGGAACTGGCTGGAAGGGCCAGTATCAATGTGGCTCATGCGGTGGTGATGGGATTTTCGGGAACTGAGCTAAGCAGTGCCAATGACTCGTCAGGCAAATGCTCGAACTGAATACAATTTCTTGGCATCTACCAAGCCGAACTCATTCCCCCAAGAGGCGTCGGCTCTACTTTACTCAGCAACCTATGATTAAAGTATTTCTAACGAAAGAACGTCTATGCTTTTTTCGTTAGACAAGTCCGTATTTTTCGATTTAAAATGCCCACTCAATCCTCGCTTACGCGAAGAGCCATTACCCTACCCCCCAAAGATTAAATGAATCGTTTTAGGATTAGCAGCCTTGTCGTATTCCTATTCTCCTTGTTGCTACTTAGCTTCACTGGATGCAGTCCAAAAGCCGAAGGCACATACGAGGGATTCTGTGAAAACCAGACCTATGGTGGGAAGGCTCAAATCATTCTGATACTCAAGCTTGATGGAAATGATGTCACTGGCTACATAAATATCACAGGCAATCTAGGCGGGAGTGCTCCAATTAACGGCCTAATCGAAAAAGATCGCATTTCATTTAGTTCAGACGCTGGCGAAGGAATGCCAATTACATGGATGGGCGTCATTGAAGGAGAGCAGATCTCTGGGCAATACCGTGTTTCTGCAAATCAACGGCTGAAACAACAAGGAGTCCAAGACCAAGCCGGGATATGGGCCGTTCGTAAGTGACCAGTTACATTTATTCTAATGCGAAAATTAAAATATAAATCTTTATTAGCTATCGCCATTATCTCATGTGCCGGTTGTTCAGATTCAGACACTACAATTACCGGCACAAGCTCCAGCGACTGGCCTGACGAAGCTTTGCTAGAAGTCAATTGCCCCAATAGTAGTGATGGTGAGTGGACTGAATCTAATTTCTCGACTTTCGGAAGACCGCTTCTGAGTGGTTTTTTAAAATCGGACCCGCCTAGCTTTTTAAACGATTGCACCGCTTACACGGGTTTCTACCCCGATTATTGGTCAGAGAAAGACAAAACACTGGCATTGCTTCTAGGGTTTCGACAAATCCAAATTAAAAATGGTGAATTGTATACGATGGTGCGCTTCACTGGAATTGATGATATCTTGGAGAAATATGCTCCCGGATATAAGCAGGCTATTGAATATAAACAACGGGTAAAATGGAACTCTCCCCGAAAAGTCGACATTGGTGAAATTATCGATGTAAGACTGGGGCAGTCAGTTTTTCTCAACTTTAACGATTCGGAGCGAACCGATACTAAACATCATCCCTTAGGATTCCTGCTAAAAACTCACGACTCAAACATCGAAAAAGCTACTCAACATGAATTCTTCTCCCCCGCCACCGCCGCCAAGGCAATCAACTCCGCCGCCTCCACCTTTACACTATGCTTCGAAAATTGTCACGGAACGTGACGCAAACAGTCAGCCGAGCATTATCACGTGGTATCAAAAATGGCAGCCTCACATGCTTTTGCAATTTGCAGTCTTCCTAGGCCCCATCGGAATCGCTGCAATTATAATCTTCCGAGTATATGCCCATCACAAAGGCGGCATTTATGGATGGAGAAAGGATTCAAACGGCACGCCATTGAAAGTGAATTCACTCACTCTCTTCTATGATGACAACGGGAGGGACGCTGACCTAATTAAGCTTCTAATCTTATTTTTCGTAGGCCTAGGGGTTACTCTATCTGTCGGCATATTGATAACGTGGATACTTTCGTAAAATGGATAAAAAATATTATATCCTGCACAATCAGGAGCAACTCGGCCCCGTCTCCGAAGAGGAACTTAGAGAGAAGCTCTCGACTGGAGAATACAGCTACTTTGATCTATGCTGGCATGAAGAAATGAGCGACTGGTCTCCGATAAGTGAAACGCTCCAATTTGAGGGAGGTAAAGTTCCGCCCCCGAGTCCTCCAAACATGCCACCTCCGCCGGTTCATATCCCCCCGGGAAATCAACTTCAGCAGAATGCGATCAACTGGAAGCCTGCCTTGCTATGGATGAGCATAGCAACAGCATGTTCACTAGGATCCAACATCAGTTCCTTTGTATTTTACAGAAATAAAAATGACTCCCTAGAAATCATCCTTTCGATCCCTTCGATCGTCGCCATTATATACGCATGCATTCTTCACTATAAATGCTGGCAAGCAATCGATGAATCCAGTCGCGTAACAACTCCAGGCAAGGCCGTAGGACTGATGTTCGTCCCAATATATAACTTCTATTGGGCTTTTATAACATGGCCAAAACTTGTTGGGGGACTAAGGAAAAGCGGTTATACTCTGCCATATGAAACAGGTGGGTTAGCATTGGCCTTTTCTATACTTACCGTTTGCGCGTTAACTCTGGCGTGGTTCCCCTACTTCGCCGTATTGATAGAGATTGGGCACCTTACCCTATTCATCTTACTCTACAGCCAAGTAGTGGGCGCGATAAATCTACAGCAGATGCATAGTGAGAATTAAACACTAAGGAAGAAATGCGACAACCGAATGAACAAAGACAAGTAAACCATGAAGCAATATTACATTACTGAAAGCGATGGTCAGTCAGGGCCATACAGCGAGGATGAGCTTAAAGAATCGGTTGAGCAGAAGAAAATAGCCCGCAATATTTATTGTTGGGCCGAAGGCATGGAAGAGTGGAAGCCACTTAATGAGGTTTTGGATTTGCCAAGTGCTCCTCCGCCCCCTCCGAAGTATCAGGGCCCTCTTAAATCTGATGGCGAACCCGGCCCCCTGACCGGTGCTGATGCAAATGTTTCTCTCAAACGTAAATTTTTTGATCAGATTGACAAAATAACTGAACTTCCTCCCCTTAAACCAGTGCCATGGAAACGGGTTATAGATTCTGCATTTTCCAAGCATTCAGAGGTAGAAGCAGATGCAATTTTCACTCCCAACGTATATCATGGAGGGACACCATGGTTCTTCTCAAGAATACTGTTATGGGGAGGCTTAGCTGGAGCTTTAATGCTATGGGGACTATATCAGTTCGAAAACCTCAAGCTATTCCCCGGCTATCTATTTATTGCATGTTCATTGATTCCATCAGCCACATATATATTCATCTTAGAGTTATGTGGCACAAGAGCGATTACGCCTTATCGAATTGTGAAATTAGTAATTCTAGGTGGAGTTGCTTCGTTAATCTTCACACTTCTATTGCACCGCACTGATGTAGCGAACAGCTTTGGCTTTCTTGGCGCTAGTTTATCTGGACCGATAGAAGAGAGTGCCAAATTATTGGCTGCGATTATTGTGAGTCGTAAATGGATAAATGCATCTTCTACGCGTGACGGCCTAGTCATTGGTGCCGGGATTGGCGTTGGCTTTGCTATCTTTGAAACGGCTGGTTATGTTTACGAAGCACTACTTACAGTTATCGAAGTCTCTTATGCGTATGGATACGATGCTTCCGAGCACATTGGATCTGTTATTTTACAGCGTGCTATATTCTCGCCACTTTGCCATGTTGCTTGGACTTCAATTACAGTTGGAGCCCTTTGGAGATGTCGAGAAAGCTCCAATGGATTCCTTGACGACATAAAAAAGCCAAAGTTCTACAAGATCTTTATTTTGATTGTAGGGCTACACATGTTCTGGAACGCAAGCTTTGGAATACCACTACTGGGTGGAACTCTTGGACATTTGGGGAAGATAGCTATTATTGGAATTATCGGATGGTATGTCTTGCTCCAATTATTTCTGGATGGGAAAGCACAATCGGATGAGCCAATACCACAAAATGTCCCTGACGTGCCAGCTGAAAACGACAGTCTATGAAGCTATATTACATCACTAGTTCAGGCAAACAAGCTGGTCCATTCCCTGAAGAAGAACTGAAGGATCAAATCTCATCGGGTAGGTTCAATCGCAATGATTTCTACTGGACTGAAGCCATGGAGCAATGGAAGCCAATCCATGAGGCGATTGAACTCGCTAATGCTCTTCCGAAGACTCCCCCGCCTTTCAAGGCTGGTGTGATTAATAAGGCAATGCCAGTAAAAGGAAATCACTCAGAAAAGAGGCACAAGCAAGCGGATACTAGACCAAAATCAGGTATAAACTCACACTCTAAGGCTCAATCCCCAAATCGTTCAAAAAAACGCCAACCCAAAAAACCTCTGAATATCGTGATTAGGGTGATTGGGGTCGGGGTCGTCTGGGCGACAGCCTTCCCATTATTACTTTCGGGCGTAGATGGCGTTCTCTTGTTTCTTATTGGTGGCATTACCTGTAGTATTACATATAAGATATGGGATTTTAGGTATTAAAGTTGATCTCCCACAACACTCACAACCCCACCGGTTGCCCCCAAGTCGATAGACTTAAAGCATGGCTGCGCACGAGATTCAGTTGAGCGGCAAGAGAACGATCCCAGGCAATTGATCCGGGCTTCGACGCGTAGGCTTCGCTGATTGCAGTGCATTGCTTGTCATAGGACACCTCCCACGCGGCCTTGGCTTGCTCAATGACATCGGGCGCTTTCACCTCTTCCGCCAAGCGATCGTAAATACGAAGGACTTCGGTTTCCCAGAACGCGATGATCTCCTTAATTGCGTCCCACCTGTCAAAGTTGGCCGTCTTCGAGTAGACTCGCTCCTTGTAGAGCTGATCTAAAGGATGGGCACCTTCCAGCCCGTGGACGATCTCGATGGTCTCCCCTGTTGAACGATCCACCAGGACAGCTCCAGTTGCGGGCGCGTAAGCGATGAATAATTCACGTTCAGGCTGCCACTCTCCGACGTCCTCAAAATGGATGAAGTCGTCCTGTTGGACTTTAGCATCCGTCGAACCCGAGTGATACACCCCTTCATTCAAGACGAGCCTCCGACCATCGACTAAAACGACATCCGCAAAGTCATGATGCTCGGCAAACTGGACTTCCTCCGTATAGAGCCACGGCGTATCAGCAGCGTTCAGAGTAAGCGCGATTATGGCACAGAGGTATGGGAACAGTAATTTCATATGGAGTAGACTCAGAAATCGAGCTCCGGGTAGAACTGGAGAATGTGCACTGGCAGATTTGGATTTGCTTCGAAAACATGGTGTCCGACGATTTTTTGTTCATTGGTGTCGATGACCACGGTTAGGTAAGTATGGGGTAGATCCGTCCGGATCATGACATGCTCCAACCCTCTTACCGAGTTCTTAAAGAAATAATCCACTGAAAACTGGTCAGCAACGCCATCTACGGCCTCATAATCAAGACCGTCAACATACGGCCAGAAGTCTAAGCAAGGACCATCTGACTCATCAGATGCGAGTTTGATATCATCGTCCATTGTAAGCTCAAACTCATCTTGATTTAGACGCGCCATGAAGCTGAGCATCGGATTGGAGAGACTCGAATGCAAGGATTTGAGAGCTGTCAGCTAAAGAAAAGCTCACTTTTAAAAGTAAGCTCTTCCGTTGTGTGCCCCCATGGCGACACCTAGTTGAGTCCGACATGCAGATCCAATAATTGATGGAGCTTCATCGTCCGCTCCGGGAGTAGATCCACTCGACCTTTAAATACCTCCGTAAAGGCATTCTGAAGACTCCACACGTTGCGTGGGGCGAAGTCAGGATGCGCGGGCTCTCTCCACTCCTTTAACACCTTAGGCAGGTAGCTATTGGCGCACACTCCACTATCCACGGCACGAACCACAAGGTCATGCGCACGGGTGTCGGTCAGGCGTTTTCGCTGATAGGCTTCGATACGGTGCTCATGCGTGTTCCAAAACCCACGTAGCCCATCCACGGCACGCCCGGCCATGATTGGCAAGTCGTCGTGAATGTGCCCGGTGTGCTTACGTGCCAGCAGGATCTCTCCACTGAAGCAGAGGTTGTCACAGACCAGCACTTGGCTGCCGGCAACAATACCAGCTGCGAAGGTCTTGTCATGACTGTTACGGACGCCGACCACCCAACGATGTGGACTGTCTGCATTATGCGCCCGGACTTCCAACAGGCCGAAATATCGACAACCGTCATGGGTCATACCATGAGCTTGGTTTGTAATGACGATACTGCGCTGAAGAAGTGCCTTCTCGACAGTCTGTAACACTTTGATGTGAGAGACTGGCTTGTGCGTTGCCGTAGGCAATGGAGTATGACTGACAGAGAGTTCACCGCGAGTCACTGCACTGCTCCCGCAATGCAGCAGGAGGTTGCACCGTTTTTGTTGAGGTGGTGCGACCGGTTCTAGTTCTAATACTGATGTTATCATAATGATGTTTTTCCTTAGATGTGACGAAGGCCCGCCCCACTTCGTGGATGCGGGCCTTCACCGGGATTATTGTAATGGCGATCAAACGAGTCCTGCTTCGCAAAACGAATAGGACTCGGAATAGGCATCCCCGATGATCACATGATCAATCAGAGAGATGCCCATGGTTTTACCAGCTTCCCGGAGTTGCCGGGTAACTTGGATGTCGGCTCGACTTGGTGCGGTGTCTCCTGAGGGGTGATTGTGGGCCACCGCGAAGGCCGTGGCATTACAGAGAATGCAAGGCCTCAACACTTCACGCGGATTGACCAGACAGGAGGTGGCCGTTCCCTTCGTCACTAGAACACGGCCAAAGGGCATGTTCTTCGTGTTGAGAGGAATCACGATGAACCACTCCACGGTCGGATCTCCATCAAAAGCGTCGCGGACATAGTCTGCGATCTTCTCAGGGGTATCTAGCGAAGGAATGGAGCCTTCTCTGACCAGCCGATACTGGAGCGATGCTTCGAAGATCCTCATTGGAAGTCCTCCGGGTAATCGCGTGGCTTTCGCCGCATAGAATCGGATCGTAGACTGCCCCCACCATTGAACCAGAGCCACGCGACTAGGATAAGTATCCCAACCACACAGACAGGCACTAATATTGGCACCATCATGGATACTAGAAGAACCGCCGATAGGGCAACGACCAGTAACAAGAGGACCGGGAAGCTGGTTCGAATGAGTTCGCGTATGCTATTCATTTGTCGCCCCCTTTCCCTGCGAGTGTATTGATCACCGCTGCCACAATCAGCGCAAGGCCGATGACAGCCAGACCACCGCCAATTGGCGATGTGTCGACCGCGCTGCATCCTGTCAGGCTGGAGAGAAGGCATAGTGTTATGAATTGCTTCACGACACACCTCCAGTCCATGCTTTGCACTCCTGACGAAAGGAGCACCAAGAGCACGCCATCCCCGGCTGAGGATAGAAACGTTCATGATAGATCCCATCGATCGCTGCTTGAGCGACCAACCAGAACCGAGCCTTAGCAGCTTCGGTCGCTGGGGGGATTCGATGAACAATGATCTTAGGCTTAGCAGTCTTCACTAGGAAGACCAACTCACGACCTTCGACCGCCTCCCCCGTTGCTTCCTCAATCAACAGCTGGTAAGCTGTCAACTGAAGCTCGTGTTGGAAGGCTTCTAGTTCCACATTCGGAGTGGCGGCGTAGGTCTTAAAATCCACCGGGATGTTTCCAGGGCGAACAAGATCCACGTAACCAAGCAATGGAGACGGAAGCTCTGCGAACTCCTCCTCCAGCTTCACCTCGACGCCCAGCGGGATATCTTCCATCTTCGCATGGTCTGAATCCAAGTAGGCTTTCAGGATCAATTCCCCTTTCTCAAGGAACTTCTCCCGTTCACCGCTCTTGTATTGAACCGGGTCCGTAGCTTCCTGCTCCAAGAAGGCTCTGTGATAAGCCTTAAGGACGGTTTGCTCGTCGTGCGACTTCCCGTGCCATCTCCCTAGATGGAAGGCTTGTAGCCCAGCATGCACCGCCTTGCCCAACTGGAATGCTGGACTCGTAGGTTCTTCTAGCTTCAGGATTTTCTTGAAGTAGTATTTGAGCGAACAGCCCAAATACAATTTCAGCGAAGACGCCGAGATATGATGCAGTGCACCATCGGAACTCTGCATTGGCAGCGCCACGACTTTACACTGCCCATTTGGTTTCGGGTTGAGTGGCTGGATCATCGCCGACCTCCTTGATACCCACCGGGAGCAGAGCTACGCCCTTTCGGTTGCTTGCGGTAGGTGTCGAACAATTCGTCGATAAGGCCTGAAGCAGACATCTTATTGAGCTGCTTGAGTCCGCAATTGAAACGATGATGCGCTAACTCGTCGACCGACTCGAAGGCGATGTCGTTTTCCTTCATCAACTTTTCGATCAAGCCCTGCTGTTTTTCCGAGCAGTTCCAGCTCGATGTAGGGGCGGCATGATTACGGGGTGTTGATAGCGCACTTGCACCACCTCGATTGAACGGCACCACCTGACGTGCTTGCCCTTCATCTCCCGGAAGGAAGCCTGTGTTCTGAATATCGCGATCCACTGCTTCCTGTAGTTGCTGATAAAGCTGAGCACTTGCGGACTCAACTTGTGAGAGGTCTGAGACCTCAGTCCTGACAGTCACACTGTATTGGTGACTGGAGTAATTGGGGAGTCCAATTTTTTTAGCATAATTTGCCTCTAATGTAATAGCCATCGCTATCCTTTCTTGGTGACCGCATACAAAAAATCCCCCAGTGGTGCGGATGACCAACTGGGGGATTGAATAGCGAAACCTTCGCCGTTCATTTATATATAGCGCAGATAAGGCCTCTCTTGCAGAGGTGGATGCCTCTAACTAGATTATCATCACCAACGAACAACTGGGACGTGTTGCTTTAATTTCAAGGTATCTCCGTAGTGAACAGACAGAAACTGATTTTTCAGATACCCAGCAGGAGAGTTGTCTTCGTCTATTTCTCGTAGAGACGACATGCCGATGAAGTATTTCGCAGACCTTGAGAACTGTTTTGAACTACAGGTGTAATAAGGACAATTATACTTATGAAAGAGAGCTGACTTGTTAGATGAAATTGCAGCGACAACAGCAATTCCAGTTTCACGAGCGAACGCATCGAGAAATTCAGCCGTAGCTCTGTATTTGGCCTCTCTATCAATGTAGTCACAGCGCCGCGCCTCAGTAGCATCATCATTGATCTCATCAATCATAAGGAAATCCACCTGGTCTAAATCCACCTGATCAATCTCGTATCGAAGAGATTCTAGCAGAGGCAGCTTCTTAGGACGATACAACCAATCAATATGACAAAGTTTCTTACAACCTTGTGCATCTAATTCTCGACGATCATGGTCGCCGTGTGAAGTGCTAGGTAAAAAGGCCGATAGATAACTCGAAACGAGGTTCCCACTTCGATATGACATAAACACGCCTTGGTGACCTTCAGTAAGCATCGTGCCACTGAAGTTACAAAGAGCCATCGTTTTTCCAACTCCCATGTATGCAGCAAAGACAGTCAAGCGCCCCCGAGGGATCCCACCTTCCATGGCGGCATCCAGTTGAGGAATTCCGGTGGGGAGATGGTCACTCTCTGGTTGAGCACAATGGCGGGGGTTTGTGTGGCAATTGATTTTCATGCCACACACCCCCGCTGTTGTGCAGTGGGATCAGTATCGAGCAAGCAAAGGAGATCTTTGAAAGCCCTCCGATGAAGCTGAACAATCATCCTATTAGTTGTTCCCTCAGGATTAGCCTGCCTCCCGGGAATCAGATAGTAGATTAAATCCATCTGCCGTTTTTCAGCGATCATCTCAAGTATCAGATCCGTTTCTGGTCTAATCTCAAAATACCACCAACTACGCCCGTATCTAGATCGTATCTCGTCTAAGTCTAGGCATCCTTTTGAAAACGCGACCAAGGCAGTCAGCAAGCGCTGTGCCCGAGCCCTTTGGGAAACAAATGCGAAATCCCCATGAATCACCTTGAGCTGCTTCGAGCAAGACCAGCGGCGCATATTACCGGGAAGTGATCCCGGTGCTTCATACTTACATTTTGTCATATAGTTCGCTAACTTCTTTAAGTTAATAACTGGGGTCATATTGAATCGCCCCACTCCATATTTCTTCATACTCTTCCGATATTCATTAGACAGGTCACGAATTCGACCCGTATAATGCTTACGCTCTATTGTCCATTGGTTAGCCTCTGTTTCTATGAGATGGCGGGCGACAATTTCTGGCCCAGCATCCCATGGAAGCACTAGAATGAAGTGCCAGTGAACTCGACCTCTCTGGTCAGCTTCGACAACCTTCACATACAGGATATTTTTCCGGCCCAGTAGATTGGTAATCAATGAGGGCATTTTTAGTTTAAGCTTCGATTGAGCAGAATCCTTGTTCGGCGTAGTCAAAGTTAGGAAGAACAAGCTTCCTAGAGGATACTGCTGCAAATATTTCAAGCAGGCCTCGTATCTAAATAATGATTTTCTGTTCATCTATTGATGCAGTTAGTGATACCTTTTGACAAGGAGTCATCCCCGTCCAAGACTCCTCGAACGTATGCAACCCTTTGTATGGGGTCCTCGATCTTGGTGATCTCTGAAAATTCAGAATCCACCACAAACCGATCCGGGATAGGAGCCCCACTCCCATCCAATTTACGGCCATGCAGGACGACCAAGTCAGCGACATATTGCGCTTCCTGGGGCGTCACATTCTCAGGCTTAGCCTCTCCAGAGAAAACAACAACTGCTTCCTCTACCAATACTGCCATCGCGGCAAACAGTAGTTCCCGGTTGCGATTGGCACCAGCCAAGGCCTGCATTTCAGCACGTACACGGCTAACATCCAAGGGCGGCAATTTCATCCGCGCCCTAGACTTATTCATATAATAGCGCCCCTTAATATGAGCGCACTGGACGATCACCCCTTTTCTAACTAGCTTGTGGAAGGTGGTCTTTTTGATTGGAGGCTCTGTGGCCTGCGATAACAATTCCCGCGTTACTAGAAGATCCTCGCCTTCAACTGGGGAATTACCATTTCGACGTGCCCGTAGGTCGTCGGTATTATTCTTTGACATGTAATTTTGATCTTTGGTGAGATAGGGGCACTGCCCTATTCTATCTCATTGCGGAGCTCTAATTCTCCGCATCTCGTCAAAAGTGGGAACAATAGATAATTAAACCTAAATGTCTCCGATGACGTCTGTGATCTACACGTAGACCAGAGAGGAATTTCTCCCCTCGTAAGAAAATAAAAGAAGAAACTTCAGCTGAATGTCAAGTCAGGCATAGGCTAAGAGTATTATACACCCGGGAACATACCAGCGACTCAAAGTCATTCACCGTCACATCAAAATGGTCCGATGCGGACAGTCGCAACCAAAGCAGTTGCCAAAACAGTTGCCAATTTTGCACCTAAAACGCGAACTTTTGCGAACCATCGCAATATCCCGCGAACTGATGCCAAGACACAAAAAAGCCGCTAAGCCCCGTTTTAAAGGGCCTTAGCGGCAATTATCTTTGGTCGGGGTGACAGGATTCGAACCTGCGACCCTCTGGTCCCAAACCAGATGCGCTAGCCAGGCTGCGCTACACCCCGTTTCTCCAAAGAAGTGGCGAAGTGCATCATATTTTTTCCGTCTGTCAACTAACATTTTCACAGAAATAATGTTCGCCCTTCTTTCACGGGTCGACAGCCTTTCTTTACTTGCTATGCCGCTACTCTGGTCGAGGAAAAAACTTCTCTTAACAGCCTCTCTGGCTGCTCTGTCGAGCTGTGCATTTTCCTTGCTGTCGGCCCAGACTTTGCAGGAACAAGTCGATGCGGCGGTCGCAGCCTTCGGCGAGGGCGACTATGCACAGGCTTACTGGACATTCGAGAGCATTGAATTGGACTACGGGCAAGAACCAGAATTTTTAGATCCGCACTTTCAAAGCTCCGTGCTGCCCGTTCGAGCTTATGCAGCTTTGATGGCAGATCGCCCCACAGGTGCATTGGTATTTTTCGACGAATTACTGCGCACACATGCCCCTCGTGACGGCGTGCGGGCCTTTGCCATCTATAACTACGCCATCGCGCTCTCACAGGTCGACGCGCTGGCCGCGGCAGCGGAGGCCTTCCGCAGCTTTCAGCAGAATTTCCCCGACTCCAACGAAGCGGCACTCGCGAAACTACAAGAAGCAGACCTACTCTACGAAATCGGAGAACTGGAGCGCGCCAACGAACAATTAGACCTCTTTTACGAATCCCAGGCACCCGCAGCACTCAGGATGCAAGCGCGCCTGCGGGCACTACAGATCGCCAGCGAGTCGCAAGACTCGAAACGCAGTTTAAAAATCCTCTTCGGCACCGACTGGAACGTAGCCGCCATGCCGGATATCGCAGTCCTGAGCTTCGCCGCTCTGGACGCGGGCGATGTGCTACTCGCCGACGGCCTCTTCCTGGAGGCCATCCGCGCTTACCGCCTCACCCTGCCTCGCGATGTGCTGATCGAAAAACAACGCGAACGCTTGGCCAGCACCCGTCAAAATTTCAGTCAACAAGCGGCCTTCGCTTCAAGCATCTGGAAAAATCACTCCGCACAAGTCATTGCTCGCTTAGAGCGTCAATTGGATCGCCTGGAAAATATGGACGACTACACGCCGGGGCTATTCCTACGCTCGGGCCAGGCTTATCTACTCGCCAGCCGCTACCGCGAAGCGGCCATCCTGTTCCGCACCATTGCACTGGATACGAGCTATACGAACGACATTCGCGCAGAAGCTCACTATCGCTGGATAATCGCTCTCAACGAAGCGGAGCAATGGGAAGCCGCACGCAGCACGGCGGAACAGTTCCTGAGCCTACACCCGAAACACCCCCTGGCCAACAATGCGCTCTTCCTAATCGCCCGCGCCTACCAGGGCGAAGGCAAATTTTACGATGCCATCGAGGTGCTGGACAGTTTGATCGCGAACTTCCCACAAGATAAACAAGCACCGCGCTGGTATTTCACCCGTGGCTATAACTACAGTGTGCTGGAGCAACAGGCCAAGGCCCGCGAGAATTTCGAAACTGCACTCAGCCAATATCCGAAGAGCGAACTAGCCACCCAGTTAGAACTCTGGGCTGGCCTGACTTACTTTTTCGAGCGCAATTATGACGAAAGCCTCAAGCGACTGCTGGACCTGAAAAAGCGCAGTCAAAAGCACCCGATGTATCCGGAAATCAACTACCGGATCGCCAATCTTTACTACGCCCAGCGCGATTACGAAAACGCCCTAAAAACGATCGATTACGTGATCAAAAACTTCTCCGATCACACGCGCTATGGCGAAACCCTAGCCCTGAAGGGCGACATTTACATGGGTCTGGGCGAACTGGCCCAAGCGGCCGTCGCCTTCCGCCAAGTGCCCTCCGATGAGCCGCGCATCTACGACTATGCCGTATTTCAGGCATCAAAAATCTATAAAGCTCTGGAGCGCTATGATCTCATGCGCACCCACTTGCAGAGCTATGTAGACCGCCCCGACGCCAACGAACGTCCGCGCGTAAGTGAAGCGCTCTATTGGATCGGTTGGTCCTTACAACAAGAAGACCGCGCCGCAGAAGCGTTTCCTCTCTACGAAGAAGCACTCGCTCGCTTCGGCAACGATCCCCAAGCACGCGCCGTGAGCTCCATTCTATCCGCCTACGCAGACCTCTTTAAGCGCGCTCAAAACGATGCCGATGTCAGCTTCGAAACTTGGCTGCAAGAAACCGGCGAACAAAGTCTAAAGGACAATCAACTCACATGGTTTGCCCGCCTCACACTATTCACGGCACATCGGCAACGCCGTATGATCGACGACGCAACAGCCGATGCCACTCTACTCTCGATCCACCGCTTGGTGCCCATTGAGCAACAAGACCCCGAAAGTCTGGCGGAAGTCGGCATCGTGCTCGTGGAGCGCGGCTACGAATCGTCCGACGATTACTTTGAACAAATTTTAAACGAGTTTCCCAAACGTTTCGAACGCGCCGCCGCCTTCTACGGCAAAGCCAAACTCGCGGCCAAAAACCAACGCCTCGACGAAGCGCGTCGCTGGCTAATCCGTTTCTTGGAAGAGACGCCCACCCATCCACTCGCCGCCGACGCACGCTTGCTAGCCGCGGACATCTTGATACGACAAGGCGTGTATGCGGCTGCCCGCGAGGCACTGAACGAAATTTTGCAACTCAAAGAAATGCGCGGGCGCCCACATGCCCGAGCCCTCGCGGGACTGGCGCGCATCGAAACAGAGCAGGACAATGCAAAACGTGCCATCCCCTACTGGCAGCGCATCTACACGCTCTACAGAGCTTACCCGGAAATCGTAGTCGAGGCCTATTGGGAGAGTGCACAACTCTTCGAAGAAATTGACGATCCGGTGGCTGCGCGCAACACTCTCGCCGAGTTATTGCGCGATGATCGCTTAAAAGTATTTCCACAATATGCCCAAGCCGAAGCGGAGTTGCCGCGCCTCGAAGAAGCCGCACGCGCACGCAACGCGCTGGTCGAGCAGAAGGCCGCAATGGAACAGGAGGTGAAGTTGTGAAGCGAATCATATATCATACGCAGCCGCCTAAAGGCGGGACTCCAAGCTTTTATGCCGCAATCAAATTAATGATGGCCAGCTTGTTGCCAATGACCGGCTACGCGATCCCAGCGGACGAACTAGCTGCCATCAAAGCAGAACTGTCCGAACCGATCACGCTGAGGTTAAAGAATCGTAACACTGTATCGGGCAACCCGTTCAAGGTATCCAAAGATCAAATACAAATCGCCTCAGCGGAAGGCGCAGGCGAAATCATCTTCACCTTTCAAACAGACGAAATTCGTGAGATCTCCGTGCCCGGCGAAAGCTATAAATCTGTTGCAGCAGAATGGATGCAAGCCGGCAATACCGAAGACGCACTGGAGCTAATGTCGATGCTGTATGCACAACGTGGTCCACTACTCCCGCTGCTACCTGCCAGCGAATCACACTTTTTCACTTACTACGTCGACTTGGTATTGGACTCCCCCAAACCAGCTCGCGCGATTGCAATCATTCAAACACTACGCCCGCAGATCGAGAATCCGGAAGCGCTCCGCGCCCTGGACGACTCAACATTGGAAAGCTACCAAACACTAGAGCTCTACGACGACGCAGTGCCACTCGCCGAGGCTTGGGTCGCCGAGCGTAAGCCTTTCGGCGAATCAGCATTGGGCTACTACGTGCTTGGGGCCGCACGGCTTCGGGATGAAGCCTACGAGGAAGCACTGGATCTGGCGCTGCGCCCGATCGTATTTGCATCGCCGATCCCTACCGATAAATTAGCCGAGTGCTATGCCGTCGCAGTGAGTGCCGCTCTAGGATTGCGCGAACGCCCTTACGCCGCCACTCTTTACCAAGAAATGCAAACCCGCGGATTCCAATGGCCACGCAAGGACCGCAGTCTACAAGCCACTCTAAAAGAGATTACCGAATACATTAAAGACCATGAAGAAGACACGCCCGAATCGCTTTAAAGAATCTTCGCGCCTCACGCAACTGACTGACCCGTCCCACTCCTCTGACGATCTACAGCCAGCCCGCCGTTTCAAACTGGGTCCCCAATCCGCTCCACGAGGGCTGGGACTGGGGCTGAGCCTGCTACTACTCCCCAGCCTGTTATGCGCACAAGAAGTCAGCGAAGCGGCCAGCGAAATCGCCAGCGAAGATAGCCTCAACTTATGGGGACTGATCCAACAGGGCGGCTGGGCGATGTATCCACTCGGCGCATGTTCACTCGCCATGTTTTTCTTGATTTTCTATTCGTGGAAGGAAACCAGTCGCAAGAAATTCTTCACCCCCGAGCTAGTTCAGACAGCCTGCGCAGCGGTAGCCGCCAAAGACTACGCAAAGGGGCAAAGCGTGCTCACAGAAGGCAAAACACTACTGGGCCGAGCACTGGCCCCCGCCCTGCCCAAACTGGCCAGCAACCGTGAAAAGGCGGAAAACCTCTTCATTGAAAACCTGGAGGCGGAAGAGAATTCCGTTAGTCAATGGGTGACTTACTTAAACGTGGTCGCTTCGGTCGCGCCAATGATCGGCCTGCTGGGCACAGTGAGCGGAATGATCAGCGCGTTCCAAACGATCGGCCGCGGTGGCATGGGCCGCCCGGAATTATTGGCCGGTGATATTGGCGAGGCGCTGATCACGACGGCCACCGGTTTGGTGATCGGCATTCCAGCGATGATCGCCTACTTTGTGCTAAAAAATCGGCTCAACACCGCGATGATCGCGACCGCACAAGCGGGCACGGAGGTGATCGAAACGGACGAGGCATAGTCGCCTAAACTGACAGGCCCCGCCGATCTGCCACAGCGGAACCGAGACAACACGACTACAGAGCTCAGACAAGCCCCAATGCCCGTGAGTTCAACCAATCGTAGCGGTTGGCGAGGTTAAGCAGTCACCCAGTCGAGGTATTTCTTACACACGTGCTCGGGTCGCAAAACGATCCACTCGGGAACTTCATATGGATGATTGGCTTTGATAAAGGCTTCAATCGACTCGGAATTACGTGAAGAAAACTTGACCATCAAGCGAATCTCGGAGTGATCCTGCAGCTCGCCTTGCCATTTATAAATGGCGCGTACATTCGCATCGATTTTGACACATGCGGCTAAGCCGCGCTCAACAAGCTCGGTCGCAATTCGATCTGCGACATCTTGATTATCACAAGTAGTTAGGCCGATACGTAATTCATCACTCATGTATTAACGATGATCCCAAGGGAGCTTTACGTCAACTAGATCGTGATCCCAGACTTCGAAAGGTTCAAAGATTTTACCGGGGTTAAGTATTCCTAATGGGTCGAGCGCTTTCTTGACTGCGCGCATGGCTGCGATTTCAGGCGCACTATGCTGCAAACTCATAAAAGGTGCCTTGGCCAGCCCAATGCCATGCTCCCCGGTAATCACGCCGCCAAGCTCGACGACTTTTTGCATCAGCTGCTGAATGCCCGCCTTGGCCTTCTCCGCATCGCTCTCGCTGGCCCGATTATACATAATGTGAACGTGCAAATTGCCATCGCCCGCATGCCCGAAAGTAGGCGTCGACAGCCCGATCTTCTTCTTGAGCGCAATGGTGTAGCGAATCAGCTCGGCCTGTTTTTCAATAGGCACCACCACATCCTCATTAAGCTTGGTATCAGCAATCGAAAACATCGATTGCGAACATGTGCGGCGCACTTGCCAGAGTTTTTCGGCCTGCAGCTCGCTACGCGCCTCTCGATGTGCCGCAGCCGTGGCGAGCATGTAGTCCAACAAACGCTTACGCTGCGCACGCACTTCGACCGGGATGCCATCCAGTTCAACCAGCAAGATAGCACTGCGCGGCTGACCGGCAAAGATCGGCTTACCCGTATAAGCTTCAGCACAACCAACTGACTGACGGTCCAGAAACTCCAAAATCGATGGACTCACGCCCGCCTTGAATAAGCCCACCACCGCTTTCAGCGCGGCCGCTTCACTCTTAAATGCAAACATCCCCGTCCAACGCTTCTCCGGCTTCGAAATCAGCTTTAGATTGGCCGAAGTAATCACACCGAGCGTCCCCTCGGAGCCGATCAATAAATCGCGCAAATTCAATCCGGACACATACTTCTTAAGCGGCAAACCAAACTGGAAAGGGCTGCCATCCGCTAAGAATCCAGCTAAGCCCAGCACATAATCGCGGGTGACGCCATACTTCACGCACCGCATCCCACCCGCGTTGCAGGCGATATTTCCACCGATGGTTGAATATTTTTTGGACGAGGGATCTGGCGGAAAAAACAAGCCCAAGGCTTCGACCTCGGCTTGCAGATCTGCCGTCACCACGCCCGCACCGACCGTGGCGATCCGAGCAATGGGGTCGATTTCGATTTGATTCAATCGCGAGAGGTCGAGCACCCAGCCCCCTTGAATCGGCACCGCAGAGCCAGTGGCAGAAGTGCCCGCGCCACGAGTCGTCACCGGCACACCATGCTTATTGGCTAATTTTAAAACAATCCGCACATCCTGTGGCTCTTGAACATGCACCACCGCTGTCGGCAGCGAGGAAAGACGAAGATTATCCAAAGAGGCACGAAAACAGCTGTCTTCATCCACAGACACTTGGCTCCCGAGTCGTTTTTGCAACTTGCGGAGCGCCTTGGCGGGATTCTGCTTCGAAGAAGCGTTCTTGGGATTTTGTTTTTTCATAACTCTACGTATACTACCCATCACAACATGAAGGAAAAGAAAAAGAAACTCGATCTGGACATCGCGATCATTGGTGGAGGGTTCGCAGGCGTTTATTGTGGCAAAGCCCTACTAAAACGACTCAGCAAGGGCTCCCGCACCCGCATCGGACTGATCGCCGATGAAAACTACATGGTCTTTCAACCCATGTTGCCCGAGGTGGCCAGCGCGTCGCTCTCCCCCCGTCATGTCGTCAATCCGATTCGGCACCTCTGCCGCGGACTGGAAGTTTACAAAGCCAGTGTCGAGAAAATCGACATCAAGAACAAGCAACTGACGATTCGCCCGGGTGCATTTTCGCCGCCCATTTTGATTCGATTTAAACACTTGGTCTTTGCGCTGGGCGCAAAAGTGGATCTAAGCCGCGTCCCCGGCATGCCGGAACACGCATTTCTGATGCAAAACGTGGGCGACGCCATGAAGTTACGCGCGACCGTGCTCGCTCGTTTTGAGGAAGCCAACTTGGTGATGGATGCCGAGCGGCGACGGCGCCTGCTGACCTTCGTCGTCGTCGGAGGCGGCTACTCAGGCGTGGAAACTGCCGGTCAAATTCTGGACCTATTCCAGGGGATCAACAAATACTACTCAAATGTGAGCGCCAAAGACTTTCAGGTCTACCTAGTGCACAGCCGCGAGCATTTGCTACCGACACTCAGCACTTCCTTAGGCGAATACGCCAAGAATAAGCTAGAGGCCCGCGGCCTGAAAATATTACTACAACAGCGCGTCAAAGCACTCACTTCCAGTCAGGTGATCCTACAAAGCGGCGAAATCATCGAGAGCAATACCTGCGTCTCGACCGTGGGCACCGCCCCACACCCGCTCACCCTGCAGCTAATCAAAGATACTGGCGTCGACAGCTTGCATGGACGCATAAAAACCACTCCCACCATGCAAGTGCCTGGCTACGACTGGCTCTGGGCTGCGGGCGATTGTGCCGCGGTGCCGATGAAGCTGGAAAAAGATGAGGAGGAATATTGCCCATCGACTGCACAGTTTGCAATGCGTCAGGGGGCTTTGCTGGGCAAGAACCTCAACGCCTTCCTACGCGCGGAACCCGTCAAACCGTTCACGTTCAAGGGACTGGGCGAACTGGCAGCGATCGGCCATCACACCGCTGTCGCAGAAATTGCGGGCATGCGCTTCTCCGGCTTCATCGCTTGGTGGATGTGGCGCACCATCTACCTGGCCAAGCTACCGGGACTGGATCGCAAACTGCGAGTTCTAATCGACTGGACCCTGGACCTCTTCTTCCCCCGCGACATCAATCTCCTCAGCCCACGCTACACTAAGACGCTACAACAAGTGCACTTGGAAGCAGGCAACGTTTTGTTCAACCCAGGCGAACCGGCCTTTTCCTTCTACATCGTCAAAGAAGGCCGCATCGACATCACTGACAGCAACGGAGACCTGATCAAAAGCGTGGGTAGTGGCGAATTTTTCGGAGAACGAGCCCTACTCACCGACCAAATTTGGCGCTTCAAAGCCACTGCGAGCGAAGAAAGTACCTTAGTCGGGCTCGGTAGCGAGGAGTTTAAAACACTGCTCGAAAGCAGCACTTCAATGCGTCAGCTATTGGAAAACTCCGCGCGACAATACCGCTCCTTGAGCGAGATCCAGGCTCTGCTTCACACGCTCCCTAAATCCGTGCTACAATCCACAGCTGGCGACTTAATGACGCGCAACATCAAGCAAATCCACAACGACGAATCATTGCTCAAAGTCTCCGAAACCCTCAGTAGTGAGCGACATAGCTACTACCCCGTCTGCGATGCTCAAAGCGGACAGCATTGCGGGGTGCTCGCAAGAGAGCAGTTTTACGACTATCTGCAAGACAACGCTCTGACCACCGAGGGCACAATCGCAGCCATCACACTCAGCAAACTCCCCCACATTCGTGCAGAATTGGAGGCAGGCAAATGCCTCGAAACCATGACCCGCACGGGTAGCAATAAGCTCATCGTGCTAGACGAATCCAATCAGCTAAAAGGCATCCTCACCATCCGCGACATTCTGAGCGCTCAAACTTAAAATGTAAGGCAGCGCCGAGCCCTCGCTTAGACACGTACCGCGAGTTTATTCACATCAAATTCAATCGTGAACACCGCCCCGCTTTGCCCTTCACGATTTGCCGCGTAGATCCTGCCATGGTGTGACTCCACGATCTTCTTACAGATGGAGAGGCCAAGACCGGTGCTCGTTTCATTACCAGTGGGCTGAACCGATGTTTTTCCAAAGTCAGTGAACAGCTTATGCATCTCGCCCTCAGGAATACCGGGCCCTTCATCTTCTACGATGATCTTCACCAAATCTCCTTCGCGCCTCAAGAATACTGTCACCGAAGTGTCAGTCGGCGAATATTTGACCGCATTGCTCAGCACATTATCGACTAAACGACGAAACTGCATCTTATCCAACAGCAACACTGCTGGAATTTCCCCTTCATCCTCAAGCAGGAGCTTGATCGATTTCTTATTGGCAGTGAACTGGTAAATATTGAGCGAAGAGGAAACAATTTCCAGAATGCTGCATGGCTCACAATCCGAGCGCTCTTCACCACTTTCGATCACAGAAAGATCCAGTAACTCATCGACCAAATGCAACATCGAGTCTGATGTGGACTGAATTGTATAAGCGATCTCACGTTGATCCGGCGTCAGGGGCCCCGCTTCTTCCAAAAACTCGGAAAGTCCACGAATCGACGCGATCGGGTTCCGCAAATCATGCGACGCAATGCCGATAATACGATTTTTGGCTAAGTTCGCCTTTTTCAAGCCGTCAATAAACTCGCGCTGAAATTTCATCAGGACCCGCATCTTTAAATGATTACGGATACGTGCCAACGCTTCGTGACGATTGATCGGCTTTGTAATATAGTCACTACCGCCCGCGTCCAAACCTTCGACGATTGAACCGGTATCCGAGCGTCCGGTGACAAAAATGATCGGTACCTCATCCATGCCCTCCGAATTTTTAATCTTCCGACAAGTAATGAAGCCATCAATGCCATCCATCACCACGTCCAACAAAATCAGGTCCGGTCGATGAGCTTGAATACGCTCAATCGCAGCCTCGCCCGAACCCGCTTCGTCGACAACAAATCCACTACGTTCAAGAACTCGACGTAGAAGCTTACGGATAATCTCGTCGTCATCGACGACTAGAATCCTAGATTGATCAATATTAATGGGGACTGGTTGATTCACAGCGAAAGTTTAAAAGTGATGCGGAAAATAAAAATGGGCACTAAAGTGCCCTCATACGGCAAAGTCAACCAAGCGGTGTATTCGTAGCAGATTCAAAGCACCAGTATTTTTCATTGCACTGCTGCACAGAGCAGGCATTTTTCGCGGCTATGCTTCAAGCTGGTATCGTAGGTCTCCCCAATGTGGGCAAAAGTACACTGTTCAACGCTCTTACGCGCACGCGCAAGGCTGAGTCGGCAAACTATCCGTTTTGCACGATCGATCCCAACGTGGGTGTCGTGCAAGTGCCGGACGCTCGGCTGGAGCCATTGCGTGAGCTCTCCAAGACCAACAAAATCATCCCGGCCGCCATCGAATTTGTCGACATCGCCGGCTTGGTCGAAGGGGCCAGCAAGGGTGAAGGACTCGGCAACAAATTCCTCGCAAACATTCGCGAGGTCGATGCCATCGTGCACGTAGTGCGCTGCTTTGTAGATGAGGATATCATCCACAACATGGGCTCCATCGATCCCATCCGCGACATTGAGGTAATCAACACTGAACTGATCCTCTCCGACATTAGCTCGCTGGAAAGCCAGCGGGAAAAACTGGTCAAAAAAGCTCGCGGAGGCGACAAAGAAGCATCGGAAAACCTGCAGCTCATCGAACGCCTACTGCCACACCTCAACGAGACGAAGCCCGCCATCACGCTAAACATGAACGAGGACGAGCATGTGGTGCTCAAGCGCTTGTGCCTACTCTCTGCCAAACGTGTGCTCTATGCCTGCAATGTGGCTGAAGGCGATCTCGCCGATCCCTCCGGCAACGAATATGTGGCTCAAGTCGAAAAATTCGCACACGAGCACCACGGTGCGGGCACTTGTGTCATTTCCGCTGCAGTTGAAGCTGAATTAATCGACTTCGACGAAGAAGAAGCCACCGAATATTTAGACTCACTAGGCGTCAAAGATTCTGGCGTCTCGCTACTCATTCGTGCCACCTACGACTTACTGGGTCTGGCCTCTTACTTCACTGCCGGCGTACAAGAAGTACATGCATGGACCTTCCACAAGGGCATGAAAGCCCCCGAATGCGCTGGCGTGATCCACACCGACTTCGAACACGGCTTTATCAAGGCCGAAGTCGTCGCCTACGAAGACCTAATCGCAGCCGGTAGCGTGGCCAAAGCACGCGACGCCGGGAAATACCGCCTCGAAGGTAAAGAATACGAATTCAAGGACGGCGACGTCGCACTTTTCCGCTTCAACAACTAATCGTAGCTATTAGTTGAAGAAATACAGGACCTGAATTGGTTGACGAATTCCCACAGTCAAGCCTCCTCACAGCATGAAACTCTTCACTACACGCAGCCTCGCTGCCACGACTCTGCTTTTAGCCCTCTCTGGTTGCGAACGCGACGAGCCCACCAGCTACCTGATTCCCAAAGAGGAACGCAGCGTCAGCATGCCCGGAGCGACTGCCCCCGCCGCGTCTAGTCAGGCCCCCACGATGCCGACTCAAGCCCCGACCACCGCCCCCGGCGGCATGCAAGTGCTACCCGGCATGCAAGAAGCCGCCAACCAAGCCGGCGAAATTCGCTACACAGTGCCCGAAGGCTGGGAAGAACTCGCCCCCAGCGGCATCCGTAAGGCCAACTTAAAAGTGACCGACGCCAACGGCAGCGCCGAGTTAACCGTACTCGTCTTCCCGGGCGATGTGGGCGGACGCCTGGCGAACATCAACCGCTGGCGCGGACAGATCGGGCTCGAAGCCTCTACGCCCGATGACTTACCAGCATTTACCGAGGGCTATCAGATCTCTCAACATCGTGGGCTCTATGTGCGACTGGTAGGCGAACAACAAAGCATCCTCGGCGGCCTACTCCCCTTTCACGGCAATACTTGGTTTTTCAAATTCCTCGGCGACAACAGCACCGTGCTGGCCAATGAATCGAACATGAAGGCCTTCCTCGATTCTGTGCAAATACAAGACACGCACCACTAATCGATGAAGTCTCTCTTCCAATTCTTTAGCTCGCTCAAACTCACAGTTGTCCTGCTGGCCTTTTCGATGATGCTGATTTTTTTCGGCACGCTCGATCAGGTGCAATACGGAATTTGGCATACGCAGCAACTCTACTTCGAGAGCTTTATCGCCGTCTGGGCCTATCCCGAGCAAGCAGCTGGCTACGATCAATTATTCTGGCTGCGCATCCCGATGCCTGGCGGCTACCTGCTCGGCGGCTTACTATTTATCAATCTACTCGCAGCCCACTTCACACGTTTCAAAATGACCTGGCAGAAGAGTGGCATTTTCTTAGGACACTTCGGCCTGATATTGCTACTGGTGAGCGAGTTGATGACTGATTTACTATCGAAAGAAAGCCAAATGCCTGTCGACGAAGGCGGCCGCAGCAACTACTCGCAAAGTCACCGTGCCAACGAGCTGGTCTTGATTGATCGCAGCCACCCCGATTACGACAGCGTGCACGCAATCCCGGCGTCGCTACTTAAACCCGGCAAGCCAATCGAGGTGCCCAATACACCGCTGAGCATCCGCACCGTCAGCTACTATCCCAACGCAACAATCGGTCGAGCCACAAACGGAGCCCCCACCGAATCGCCCGCCACACGCGGTGCTGCAGTCAAGATGGGCATCGTCGTGACCCCACAACCAGTCGGCTACGCGGATAACGACATCAACACAGCCACCGCCTACGTGGAAGTGTTTCAAGGCGAAGAATCTCTCGGTACCTGGCTGGTATCCAATGTAATTGATGAGCGTTTCCCACCCCAAATGGTCGAAGCCGGCAACAGTAAATGGGAAATCGCCCTGCGCTTTCAGCGCCAGTATTATCCCTTCGAAATCGAGTTGATCGACTTCTCGCACGACAAATACCCTGGCACCGAGATCCCCTACAATTACTCCAGCGAAGTAAAGATACACCACCAAGATAGCACTAAGAACCAAAAAGCGCTAATCTACATGAATCACCCTCTCCGCTATGAAGGCCTGACCTTCTACCAAGCGTCTTTTGCGAATCAAGATCGCACTTCAATCTTTCAAGTCGTGCGCAACCCGGGCTGGCTGCTCCCTTACATCAGCGTACTGCTGATGGGCCTCGGCATGTGTGTCCAATTTGGCATGCACTTCGTAAAATTCCTCAGGAAACGCCAATAAGCCTGCCACACATCCAGTGAAAAAGTTAATCTACATCATCATTTTTGGCATCACCGCCTCGGTCGTACTCAGTGGCCTGCGCTCATTTAAGTCAGACTCCGAATACGATCTGGAAAGTTTTGCCGAACTCCCCGTACAAGTCGGCGGACGCATCAAGCCACTCGACTCAGTTGCACGCAATACCCTGCTCCTACTCTCCGGACGTCAAAAAGTAGTGACGGCAGAGGGCACAGAACTCAGCCCGATCCAGTGGTTCATGGACTTGACGATGCGCCCGGAAATCGCGGACAACTACCCGATTTTCAAAATCGAATTCCCCGACGATCTGGGCCTCGCGGGACTGGCTAAAGAAGGTGAACGCTACTACTCGTTCAACGAATTGCTCCCATTCTCAGAAGAACTGCGCAAACTCCATAGCGAAGTCGACCCTGAGCCCAAAAAACGGAGCGCCTACGATAATCAAATCGTCGACATCAACAACGGGCTCATGCGCTACCACCGCATCATGCACTCGCTACATCCCATCGGCGGAGCCGACCGACTCGACAAGCTTGACGAAGAATACCAAAGCTACGTGCTCATGATCACTCCCGGCATGGCTGAACTACGGAAACAGCAAGCTGGCCAAGATTACGACGCCGACCGGCTCAACCGCTTTATCGCCTTCGCCGACGACTATTTAAAGCTCTCTCAAACAGCACTACTACGCGTCGTGCCCCCACCCGCGCCCATCGATCCACTCGAAGACTGGAAAAACATCGGCCTCGAATTGCTCGACGTGATGAAAGGCGACGCCCTCAGCCCCTACGTAACCAGCTACGCCAGCCTGACCATGGACTATCGCGCGGGGAATGCAGACGCATTTAACCAAAAGGTGGCAGAACTACGCCAACGCTTTATCGCTGATTTCCCCAACTCCATCGGTCGCGTGCACTTCGAACGCCTATTTAACGCATTCCAGCCTTTCTATATTGCCATGCAGCTCTATGTGCTGGTCTTTCTGATCGTCTGCATCTCCTGGCTGCGCTGGCCGCAAGAGCTCAGCCGCTGCGCGTTTTGGCTCATACTCTTAGCCTTTGGCATTCACACCTTTGGCTTATTGTCCCGTATGTACATCCAAGAGCGCTACGGAGTATTTGTGACTAACCTCTACTCGTCAGCTGTCTTTGTCGGCTGGGGCGCCGTCCTGCTCGGCGCTTTAATAGAAAAATTCTACAAAAATGGTATCGGCGCAGCGATGGCCTCTCTGGTCGGCTTTTGTACGCTAATCGTGGCGCACCACCTATCGATGAGTGGGGACACCATGGAAATGATGCGTGCAGTGCTGGACTCCAACTTTTGGCTAGCTACTCACGTGACCGTCATCACTTTCGGCTACTCTGCCATGTTTTTGGCGGGCGCACTCGCCTTAGTATTCGTCGCGTTCGGCGTCTTCAGTCGCAAATTCAATAAAGAGACTGCCCGCTCACTCAGCGCGATGGTTTACGGCATCACCTGTTTCGCCACCTTATTCAGCCTAGTCGGCACCATTCTAGGCGGCATCTGGGCCGACCAAAGTTGGGGCCGTTTCTGGGGCTGGGACCCCAAAGAGAATGGTGCCTTGATGATCGTTGTCATGGGCGCAATCTTCTTACACGCCCGCTGGGGGGGCATCTGTCGCGAGCGCGGCCTCATGTCGCTCGCGATCTGCGGTAACATCATCACCGCATGGTCGTGGTTCGGCACCAATCTACTAGGCGTCGGCCTGCACTCCTACGGCTTTACCGACAGCGGATTTTACTGGCTACTCGCGTTCTGGAGCAGCCAATGCATTTTCATCGCCACCGCGCTCCTGCCGTGGCGCTACTGGCGCAGCGAGTTTGGACAGTCGAATTACCGCAAACAGCGTAAACGCATCCTCATTGCAGCTGAAGACGCCTAAACCTGCCTAAAAGTGTCTTAGCGGGCAGGCGCCAAATTAACGTAAGCGCTGTTAGCTGGAGGATCGAACAGTGATGATAAAATCACACGATCCAACCGAAGTTTGGAAAATGCGACGTCATCCAACATTTTGCCATCCACATAGAGCTCATAGCCCTTGGGAAAGGTAGCATGCAAACTCTCATCAGGCGGATCAAAGCGAATACCGACCTCAACTAGATCACCATCCAAATTCGTCAGCTTAGCCCGTCGGTACAGCTCACGAAAGGTTTCGGAGTCGATATAATGATACATTGGAATCGGCAAAATGCCATGACTCAGAACGACTGCACACGAACGCCCATTCCAAGTCTCCGATGGCTGCAATTCCAACACGGAAGCGAGTCCATACTCCGACGCATCTGAAGAGAGATACGACCATGCCAAATGGGTCAACGAACCCTCCAAAAGCGCTAAACTAGTGTAATACTCTGCGGCTCCGCGACTAATCTCGATGTCACTTCCGCCCAGCCATGAACCACTCCCTTCATAGCCAAATTCAATCATCCCACCTGATGCAGTATACTTCGTCTTATATTTATACAAGTTCGGTGCCCGCGCAATGAGCACAATTTCATGATGCCCGTCAACGCCCACAGATCCCTCGACGAGATAAGAATTCACCTGATCAAACCCGGTAGCCTCCATATGTTGCTCCAGTAAGCGCTCTAATGGTGTGCGCGCCTCACTCATCATCAAGGAACGAGTGGAGATATTTCGAGACGTCACCCGCGCAGAACCTAGCTCAACGCCTGGAGAACTAGAACGCTCTGCCACACGCGCCGCATCCTCAGTGACCGTTGTCACAGCGGCTGGCGCCGCAGGTCTCACCGCAGAGCGATTCTTCAACATCATATAATATAGGAAGCCAGCACCCCCAGTTACCAATATCAATACGGAAGCCACACTGACGTAAACCTTCCACTTCGGAATCGGTTCACCTAAAATAAAGAAATATTTAGAATACCGGGGTTCGGACATAATAAAACAAACGAGGATAGATTAAGTGGGATCGCCTGGCTACATCTCACACTATGACTCATCAACCGCACGTGCAGTCGGATCAGTTGCCAAAAGGAAATAAACTAGAACATTGAGGGCTCCCATGGACTGAAATAGAGCATCACCCCTAACCAAAGCGCAAGTCTTACTTACTGCCCCCTGCGAACAGGCACCAGAGCCCGCACCCTAGGCGCAGATCCCCCATCTTAGGGGCTCCGCTACATCAGGCATTGAATGCGATCTCCCACCCGCACAGTTCCGTTTTGTACGATTCTGCAAAACAGACCACGCAATCGAAGCGGCACATTTTCAGCCAGTCGCACACACTGAAACGCATCTGCCCCAAAGCGCTGAGCAAATTTCCCACAGGCATCATTCACCACATCACTCACCTCGATCACAGCCTCCCCCACCTCTAGACGAGTCCCCACAGGCAACTGAGCCTCCGTCAAATTTAGATCACAATATATATTATCGCCACAGCGATAAACCGCACCCGCAGCAGCCCCAGTGAAACATAGCATCACTCGCGTATTTGTCAGGCTCACCTGCACCCGCGGATCCGGTGCGCCATCCGGCAAACGCAACCATGCCGTCTCCTCCCAACGGTCTCCAAGAATCCCCCGTGCAACATCCAACTCCAATCGATCGACCGGCTCATGCACACCTTCCGCAGGTCGATTCATCAAAAAATCAATACGCCCACGCCCAACACGGGCATGCAACGCACGGCGAACAGCATCTGTAAATTGAGAAGACATAACAGCCCCACATCTAAACGAATGCACAGTCATATCCACCTCTAAAATCTATAGCCGCACCTCAACGCCAACAGCGACACCCCCGACTCGTAGGCGCTTCGCGCATCCGCCACCATTTCAACGCATGCAACACGAAGAACTCGTTTCGTCCGCCCTAAGCTCGCGGATGAGCCTGTTTATGCGCTTCCTTTAAACGTGCAATCGATACATGGGTATAGATCTGCGTCGTCGAAAGGTTCGCATGCCCAAGTAACTCTTGCACCGCACGTAAATCGGCCCCCTCGTCAAGCATGTGCGTCGCGAAAGAGTGACGCAACTTATGCGGCGTCATATCCAGCGGCAATCCAGCTGCGGACAAATGTGTCTTCAACAATCTCTGAATTTGACGCGGCACCATGCGCTGCCCCCCCGCGTGCAAACCACAGGAGCCTCCAAAGCTGCTTCCAGTTCAAAACGCTGTACAAATGTTTTCAAACATTGCACCGCGACAGGCCCCAGTGGACACAATCGCTGCTTCCGCCCTTTTCCCAAAACGCGCGCGACACCTTGGCTCAAATCAATATGGCTATGATTGAGCCCACAAAGTTCACTCACACGCAGCCCCCCACCATAGAGCAACTCCAAGATCAAGCTATCACGAAAGGCCTCAAACTCACTCAACTTACCATCTTTCCAAAGCAAGATCGGCGTATTGAGCAAGCAGCGCATCTGGCTCTCGGTCAAAAATTTTGGTAGCGGCTTATCTAACTTCGGCAGGGTCAAGCCAGTGAAGGGATTATTCTCCACAATCCCTTGTCGGCGCAAATAAAGATAAAACGCTCGCAGACCTGACACTTGATTATGCAGCGTGCGACGTGCCTTGGAGCGCCCCTCCTCAATTAAAAAAGAACGCACCTGAATCGAAGTGACAGCCGCAAAATTACCTTTCCACTTCCCCGCAGCAATCAACTGACGAACAAAGTTCTCCACAGCCGAGCGATAGTTACGCAAAGTATACTCCGATACCCGACGCTCATGTGCCAGGTGGTCGCAAAACTGGTCGAGATGCGGAATGGGCGGAGACATGATTGTGTAAACGTTAAGCCTAGGAAGCGCAGTCAGAAAACAAATGCCAGCACCCAAGGTCGAAAAAAACCTCTATTTTTTACCGAGCTTAAAACGCTCAATCACTTCTTCAGCAAAATAACGGTAGGCATGCGCACCGGCGCTATTCGGCTCATACTCAAAAATCGATTGACCAAAGCTAGGTGCCTCACTCAGACGCACCGAACGAGGAATCATACTCCGAAAAACCAGCTCATCGAAGTGATTACGCACCTCCCCCACAACTTGCTGGCCCAAATTAGTGCGCTGATCAAACATCGTCATCAAGATTCCTCCAAGCTGAAGGCCGTCATTGACACCCGCATCACGTAACTTATCGACCACTTTTAAAATCTGTCCCAAGCCCTCCATCGCGAGATACTCGCATTGCAGTGCGATGATCAAATAATCCGCAGCCGCCAAGCTATTCATCGAGAGCATACCAAGCGCGGGCGGACAATCCAACACGATGGCATCGTAATCATTGGACTCACGCAGCGGGCGCAACACCTCACGCAATTGCACCAAATAATCATCACGTTGATACAATTCGATCTCAATCGCCGCCATATCCACCTCGGAAGGTATCATGAACAAGCAATCATTGGCCCCCACAGGTTGCACACGCTCAAGCGCATTTCCTTCGCCGCAAAGCGGACCATAGAGGCTACCGCCCTCAAGCTTTTCAAGACCCAGCCCACTCGTGGCATTGGCCTGTGGGTCCAGATCCACGAGCACAGTGCGTACACCCTGATCCGCGAGTGCATAGCTCAGATTAATAGCAGTCGTCGTCTTACCGACGCCGCCTTTTTGATTCGCAATAGTAAATACGGTGGCCGACATAAGCCACTCTTGATAGACAATGCAGTTATCTCGTCGAGCAGAAAGGCAGAGAGTGAACTTCCCTACCCTTCCGCCACCACAGGATTCCGTAGAATTCCGATACCGCTAATCTCAATCGCCACCTCGTCCCCGGGCTTAAGAAAGCGTTGCGGATTCGCGGCCACACCCACACCAGGAGGCGTCCCCGTCAAGATCACCGTCCCCGGCAACAGAGTCGTGCTACCACTCAGAAAAGCAATCAGCTCCGCCACGGTAAAAATCATATCGCCAGTATAGGACTCTTGACGAATTTCACCATTCAAAATGGTACGAATCGGTAAAATCTGCGGATTCGGAATACGATCCGCCGTCACCAGCACTGGACCAAGCGGGCAAAAAGTATCGAAACTCTTCCCCTTCACCCATTGCCCACCACCGTGAGCTTTTTGCCAATCACGCGCACTCACATCATTCGCACAAGTGTATCCCAAAACATAATCCAGCGCCTCTTCGACAGCCACATTCTTACAAGTCTTACCAATCACCACAGCCAACTCGCACTCATAGTCCACCTGATCGCTATGCAAATAACGCGGCAAAGCAATCGGACACTCAGGGTCCAGCACCGAACTCGTGCTTTTCATAAAAACCACCGGATACTCTGGCAATTCCGACTTCATTTCGGCCGCATGCTCACGGTAATTCAGGCCGATCGCATAGATCGCCGTCGGCTCCACCGGTGCCAACCGTCGCACAGGGTCCAGCAATTCAGCCCCCTGCGAAAACGAACCATACAGTTCACCTTGCAAGCAGAAGACCGCATCCCCCACCTCGCAACCATAGTGAATTGAACCATCCTGAGTCTGCACACGTACTATATCCATATACCCGCAGAATCGACTGATTCCCCAAGACCGCAAATTTTTTCTTGCATTGCTTGAAACTAGGACCTTTATTCCCGCCCTTTCGTATGGATTACGGGGGCTTAGCTCAGTTGGTTAGAGCGCATCCTTGACATGGATGAGGTCGCAGATTCGAATTCTGTAGCTCCCACCATGCTTCGCTCTGCGAGCTACGCATGGCGCAGCCAAAGTAGCTCGCAGAGCGAAGCATGCCCTTGCGTAGTCCGAAGGACGAAGCAGGGCGCGACTTGTGGATGAAAAAGCCACCCATCCAAACAAGAAGGCACCACAACAGCCAAGCCCGTGAACTACGTTTACCTCATACGCTCCGACTCACACCCCAAGCAATCTTATGTCGGTTACAGCACCGACCTCAGAAAACGCCTCTATTACCACAATCAAGGCGACAGCCCCCACACTGCGAAGTACAAACCTTGGAGCTTAGCCTTTTACGCAGCCTTTCCCAATAAGACCAAAGCACTCGAATTCGAAGCTTACTTAAAAACGCACTCAGGCAAAGCATTCATAGCCAAGCGACTAACCTAGCAAACTTCCGCCTGGCCTCGGGCTTCGCTCTGCGAGCTACGCATGGCGCAGCCAAAGTAGCTCGCAGAGCGAAGCATGCCCTTGCGTAGTCCGAAGGACGAAGCAGGGCGCGACTTGTGGATGAAAAAGCCACCCATCCAAACAAGAAGGCACCACAACAGCCAAGCCCGTGAACTACGTTTACCTCATACGCTCCGACTCACACCCCAAGCAATCTTATGTCGGTTACAGCACCGACCTCAGAAAACGCCTCTATTACCACAATCAAGGCGACAGCCCCCACACTGCGAAGTACAAACCTTGGAGCTTAGCCTTTTACGCAGCCTTTCCCAATAAGACCAAAGCACTCGAATTCGAAGCTTACTTAAAAACGCACTCAGGCAAAGCATTCATAGCCAAGCGACTAACCTAGCAAACTTCCGCCTGGCCTCGGGCTTCGCTCTGCGAGCTACGCATGGCGCAGCCAAAGTAGCTCGCAGAGCGAAGCATGCCCTTGCGTAGTCCGAAGGACGAAGCAGGGCGCGACTTGTGGATGAAAAAGCCACCCATCCAAACAAGAAGGCACCACAACAGCCAAGCCCGTGCACTACGTTTACCTCATACGCTCCGACTCACATCCCAAGCAATCTTATGTCGGTTACAGCACCGACCTCAGAAAACGCCTCCACACTGCGAAAATTTTGACAAGCGATCAAGGCCGCACCACTGTGCCGCTTATGCGACAAATCAAAGCACTCATTTACGCACTCCTCGGCGGCATGGTCGCGTGGGGCTACTGGCAAAGAGGCAGTGTCGGCATGACGATCTTCATCGCAATATTTACTCTCGCGATGATCGCGCTCACACTGTCCACCATCGGGCGCATGCGCATCAGCTGGAACAAGGAAGGCATCACCCTAGCCGCGTTTCCCAAAAAGCCAAAACTCATCCGCTGGGAAGACCTGGAAAAAATCTCACTCGACCACCTCGGCTATCACATCAGTGCATCCAGCGGTCGATTTAAGATTCGCCAAAAATCAATGCCGGAAGATCTGCTAAAGCGCATCAAAGAAAACATTCGCATCAACAAGAGCCCAAGTAATAGCAAAACATCGAACAGCTAAGGCCCCGAATCATTAAGCGCTCCAACATCGGGCCACCGCCACCACACAGACTAGGCGCAGGCTACTCATTCACACAAGCAGCCGAGATTCCAGTGATTTCTTCAAATATGGAGGGCTCCTCTTCATAGACTCTCAACTGCTCGACCAAAGCCGCTTGAGCAGGCACACCCGTCAAATAAAGCTCGGCACCTTCCGAGGTCTCCACCCCCATCCACAACTTGACCTCTGCATAGTGCTGCAACAACCAGCCCAAGGCCACATGCATCGCAGCGCCATCCGTAGGCAGCTCATAAAAATCTGCCCGATGGTCGCTATGCGACCAGATTACAACTTTTGGGTTATCCATCATCCAAACGGCCGAGTCAGCCAGTGCTAATATAGATCATAATTACAGATACTGACAAGCATTCCAATATAACAAACCAAGCTTCAAACTTTTTTCACAAATGCCACACAGAAAATAATTACGTCATAGCGATGCGCTTAATCACCTCAGCTGCTAAAAAGAAGCCCACAGTACCAGTTAAATACGTTGCCGAGCCAAAACCGGTATCGCAATTTAGACGATAATCTTCTCCCGCCTCACGCTCGCAACTCACCGAACCATCCGACAGCGGAAAGACTGGCAATTCGTCCGAATACACACAATCGACCTTAAACTTCTGACGTTTATACTTAGGAAAGCCATATTGCTGACGCAGACGCTTACGCACCTGCAGCAAGAGTGGATCATTAATCGTGCGCGCCAAATCACAGATACGCACTCGGCTTGGGTCGATACAACCGCCCGCTCCGCCACATGTGATCAGCTTGAGCCCGCGCTTGCGCGCTTCGGCAATCAAAAAACATTTATGCCGCGTGCTATCGATTGCATCGATGATGTAATCATAAGTCGGCTCCAATAATCGATCGGCCGTGCTCTCGCTAAAAAACACCTCCTCCACCGTCACCGCACACTCTGGCGAGATCTGCCCGACACGCTCGGCCAGCACGGAGGCCTTACTCCGCCCCACCGCCCCGTCCAGCGCGTGCACCTGCCGGTTCACATTACTCAGGCACACCTCATCCATGTCGACCAGCGTCAGCGCACCGATTCCCGAACGCGCCAGCGCCTCCACCACCCAAGAGCCCACGCCCCCGAGACCAATCACGCATACATGCGCCCCGCGAATGCGAGCCAAGCCAGCAGTGCCATACAAGCGCCCAATCGCGCCAAATCGTGTTTCGTAGTCAGACATGTTTTTTGAAGTTAGAACTTAGAAGATCAAAGTTAGAAGTTAAAAAACTCTTCACTCTCCACTCGATACGCTCCACTCTGCTGCTATGGCCAAGCTACATGATATCGTCGCCTTTTGTGATCAACGCACCCGCCGCAGCGAAGTGAAAGACTTCGACGGCGCCTACAACGGCCTCCAGATCGAGAACGATGGCACCGTCAAAAAGATCGGTGCCGCAGTCGATGCCGGCGAACGCCCTTTCCAATCCGCGATCGCCGAAGGCATCGACTTCCTAATCTGCCACCACGGCCTATTCTGGACACCGCCGACACCGCTCACAGGTGGCAACGCGCGCAAGATCAAGACCGCCTTCGACGGTAATCTCGCCGTATACGGCGCCCACCTGCCACTCGACTGCCACCCGGAAATCGGCAACAACGCTCTACTCGCTAAAGAGCTCGGCCTCAAAAAAATCGACACCTTCCTCAATTATGAAGGCAACGACATGGCAACAGTCGCCCTCGGCCCCATGGGAGGCCGTGCAGAAATCGCCAAGAAGTTACAAGCCCTCTTTCCAGACACCTACCACGCCATCGAATATGGCAGTGAAAAGCCCAAACGCATCGGCATCCTGACTGGCAGCGGCCAGAGCGCCGTCCCTCACCTGCTAGCCAACGGCATCGACACCCTCATCACGGGCGAATTGCGCCAACATCACTTCAACATGGCACAAGAGCTCGGCCTCAACCTATACCCCTGTGGCCACTACGCCACCGAAGTGTTCGGCGTCAAAGCACTTGCTGCCGAGGTCGCCTTCAAATTTCAACTCGAATGGCAATTCATCGAACAACCTTGCCGACTCTAAGCCAAGCAACTGAACAATATGCAAAACTTCCAAGCATATAGAATCTCACTGACTCTCGTATTACTGCTCGCCCATGCCACCGGACTATCGGCCGCCAACAAAATAACTAAGTCCAAAATCGAAATAGAGGCGCCACTCTCGACTACAGAGATTCAGGCAATCCAATCACTACAAAGTTGGCCCCACCAAGAGATCACGCTGAGCAAATCTGCAGACGACTCAACCTTACAGTCTCTGACTAAACTGGATACTGTCGTTGACCTCACGATCAACTTTCGCAACGACCAAATCACCTCGTTCGCGCCTTTAGCGGATCTCCCACACTTAGCCGCCTTTGATGCCAGGGATGCTGGATTCAAAAAGGACACCCCCTTCAGCCTACTCCCCTTGGCCAAGTGCTCGAAACTACAGGTGCTCAGCCTAAGCAATACCACGATCAAAGATGCATCCGCCCTGGTGAAATGCTCACGGCTGACACGCCTAGAGTTGACCAATTCCTCTGTCGAGACGCTAGACTTCCTCAGTGGCACACCTCGTCTGCAGTTGCTAGAAATCAATAGCCGCGACAACAGCTTCGATTCCTATGCCCCGATTGGGCAGCTCAAATGGATCGAATATCTCGACGTTTCAACCAACCCGCAAGCGACCGACAAAGCCCTGACACCCTTGGCAGCTTTGAGTAGCCTCCGCCACCTCGAGGTAGCTTACTGCACCGAAATCACGAATTTGAACTTCGCTCGTAACAATACGTTTCTCGAATACATGAGCGCCCAGAGCTGTAGCGCACTGGACGACCTCTCAGGGCTAAAGGGGCTCAAATACCTCGACCACCTGAACATTCGCGCGACGAAAGTCAGCTCATTGTCAGCACTAGAGGGCACCCTTTTCCTGCGGAGACTCTTCATCAGCCGCACCCCCATCGCGGACCTTAGCCCGCTCGCTCAATGCTATAGTCTGGAAGATATCGATGCAGCAGGGTCACAAGTCGACAATCTCCAAGTGATCGGACGACTCCCTCAACTAACAAGGCTCAACATCAGCCGCACGCCCATCGAAAGCATCGAGAGCTTACCCATGACCAATAAGCTGAGCTACCTCGATATCTCCTACACAAAAGTTAACGACCTCACCCCATTGGCCAAACAAAGGCACTTAGAGACGCTGTTAATCATCGACATCCCAAGCAGCGATCTATCCCCGCTCCACAGCCTCCCCAATCTACGGGAACTGCATCTCAAAAAAGATTTCCCACAGGCCGAAATCGACCGCCTACTCTCAGCGAATCCACTGATCGAAATACGCCTACGATCATAGGAATATCGGCTCCATTTCAGATCAACAGTTGCCCCATAAAAACATTTTGAATCCGCAGCTCTAGGTTTGCCATCCACCTAGAAAAAAACTAAGTTATTCACCCTAATGAAGAAAACGGCTAAGATCGAACCTGACGGCAATTCCATGCTCCTTCGCGCCTCTGCGAAGCGTTTATTTGAGAGCCTGATGGAGCAGACCGCTGATCGCATCTACATCAAGGACAAAAAAAGCCGCTTTATTGCTGCCAGTCAGGCACTCGCAGACATGCATGGCTTCAAAAACAGACACGATCTGGAGGGCATGACCGACTTCGACCTCTTCACGCACGAGCACGCACAACAAGCCTTCGACGACGAACAGGAAATCCTGCGCACAGGAAAATCGATCATCAACAAAGTCGAAAAAGAAACCTGGGAAGACCGCAACACAACCTGGGTCTCTTCCACCAAAGCCCCCCTCTACCTCAGCTCCGGAAAACTCGCCGGCATCATTGGCATTTCACGCGACGTCACCGCAGAAACCATCGCTCAAGAGAAATTGGCCGACAGCGAACAACGCCTGCGGGAACAAAATAAAATTATGCTCTCCGACTACGAGAGCGCGATGAAAGTGCAAAGCGTCATGATCCCCGGACGCGTGCCACATATCAAAAATGTCAACATCGCCCATCTGTGGAAACCCATGACTATGGTCGGTGGCGATATCATTAACTTCCCACGCAATCCCAAAAATTGCCTACTATTTTTCATGGGCGACGTCTGCGGGCATGGCGTCACTGCAGCCTTCTATACAGTATTGATCAAGTACCTGACCGCACACAGTGCTGAAGTCTACAACGATAATCCGCGCGATTTTCTAAACTCCGTGAACGAAGGCGTCACTGGGCGTATCAACAGTGGCTTCGTCACAGGTCTGGCCGGACACTTTAGCGCTCGACAAGAAGACGGCAGCCGCAAGCTCATCCTCTCTCATGCAGGACACAAGCAAGTGCTCATTTACCGTAAAAAAGAAAATGCAATCGAGCTAATCAACCTTCCAAATGGCACAGTAATGGGCATCCCCGGCACCACCGCCTCCCGCTCCAAAGCACTGGAACTCCACACTGGCGACCGCTTCTATGCATTTACCGACGGCATCGTAGAATCCTCTAACCCCGCAGGTGAAGAGTTTGGCATGCAACGCGTAATCAAGCGACTGACAAAGCTTTCAAGCAAACCAATCGACGAAGCCTTACACACACTCTACGACGATGTTGTTCTATACACCGAAAGCCCGAATCAACAAGACGACATCACCCTCTTAGGCTTCGAGCTGACCTAAGTCAGCACCTCCGGCCACACACTGATCCACCACACTCAAAATATAGGCCGCCGCAGTCTCCGCCCGCAGCACATTTTGCCCGAGGCGCACGGGAACAAAGCCTGCCTCAGCTAAAGCGGCATACTCCTCAGCTGTGAAATCCCCCTCGGGCCCCACTGCCACCACCACTTCTTGCAGCGCCCCAGCCGCGTCCAATACCTCGCGCAGAGGCCGACTCCCGTCCTCCAAGCTAGCGACCACTCGTAAAGTCCCCGTTTTTGCTGGATGCTCTCGCAACCAATCGACCAAAGAAGTCGGCGCCGCCAAATCGGGTAGATAGCCCAAGCCACATTGCTTACAGGACTCGATCATCGTCACCCGCCACTTCTCCACTTTGGAGAGCAGGCGTTCCCCCTTGATCTGCACATCGCCCTGATGCGTAAAAACCGGCTGCACCCGCGCAGCGCCGATCTCAGTCGCCATGCGCAAGATGAGGTCCATCGTCTTCCCCTTGGGAATCGACTGCAGCAAAGTCACACGCGGCATCGGCAGCGCATCGCGCACAATCTCGTCCACTTCAATTCGCACCGCTTTGGCATCTGCAGCCGCAATGCGCCCCCTATGACGCGTGCCACGACCATCCAAAACCTCCACCGTCTCGCCCACCTTCGCCCGAAAAACCCGTACCAAATGATGACTCTCCCGCGCGTCCAATGTTAATAAATTGGACTCCACAGAAGCTTCAGGGAACAAAAAGGATCGATAACGTGCCATACTTCAAAGCTGGAAACTCTCTCACTTCTTTGCAACTCATTCAGTTTCCCAGTTGTCGATTTGCCCACAATCGCTTTGCTCATCCAGAATCTACCCAAAATTTCCCATTTCCACTTTCCCATTTCCTAATTCCTAATTCTTAATTCCTAATTCTCATGCATCCCTTCCTGCAAAACGACTTCCACATCAAGTGGTCCACGCTCACCCCCTCGCACATCGAGGCCGACATCACTAAAGCACTCAACGAAGCCCAGGCCGCCGTTGATGCCGTCGCCCAACAGACCGCTCCACTAACATACGCCAACACTATCGCCGCACTCGACGACGGCCTTGAAACACTCAACCATGCCTGGGGCCTGGTCAGCCACCTCGACTCCGTCGCCAACAGCCCGGAACTACGCGAAGCTCATAACAAGATGCTCCCCAAGGTCAGCGAGTTCTTTGCCAGCATCCCGCTCAACGAAGCACTCTGGGCCACCCTCAAAGCCTACGGCACACAAAGCGAAACACTCAGCCCCACCAAGCGACGCTACATTCAAGAGACACTCGCCGATTTTCGCGAGGCGGGCGCCGACCTGCCGCCCGAACAAAAGAAGCGTGCCGGAGAAATCCAAAGCGAACTCGCCAAGCTCACTCAGAAATATTCGGAAAACTGCCTGGATGCCACCAACGCCTGGGAGAAAATTGTCACCGACAAGGAACAACTTTCGGGTCTGCCGGAATCCGCACTGGATGCCGCCCGCCAAAGCGCCGAGCAAAAGGGCAAAGAAGGCTGGCGCTTCACGCTACAGGCGCCCAGCTACATCCCTGTCATGACCTACGCGGATAGCGATGCCCTGCGCAAGGAGGTCTGGCAGGCCTACGCCGCCATTGGCCGCGAAGGCGAACACGACAACCGCGAACTGGTCCGCCAAATCCTCGACCTACGCCACGAATTTGCCCAACTCGTCGGTCAGGCAAATTTCGCCGACCATGTCACCGAGCGCCGCATGGCTGCCTCCGGGAAAGCCGCACTCAGCTTCGGCGACGAAATCTTCCAAAAAGTCCGCAAACAATTCGAACAAGAAGCCGAGCAACTACGCCAATTCAAAGCATCTCTAAACTCCCCACTTCCCAATTCCGACTCCCCACTTCTTCAGCCCTGGGAAGTCGGCTACTGGGCCGAAAAGCAGCGCAAGGCCAACTACGCCTTCGACGAAGAAGCTCTGCGCCCCTACTTCCCGATCGATCGCGTCATCAGCGGGATGTACCAGATCGCACAACAAATCTTTGGGCTGCGCATTGAGGAACGTCGAACATCGAACGCCCAACATCGAACATCGAATAAGGAAGAACCCACACTCGACGTTCAGCGTTCAACGTTCGATGTTCAATGTTCAACCCAAGGTTCGGCTCCGGAGGAGCCGCAGACATGGCACCCCGAAGTTAAATTCTACGATCTTTTCGACTCGGAGACTGACGAACAACTCGGCTCTTTCTACGCCGACTGGCACCCGCGCGAGTCCAAGCGCGGCGGGGCATGGATGAATTACCTGCTCACCGGCAACCGCGACAGTTCTGTGGGCCCACGCACGCCGCACCTCGGCCTGATCTGCGGTAACCTCACTCCCGCCGTCGGCGACAAGCCCGCACTGCTCACTCACCGCGAAGTCGAAACCATCTTCCACGAATTCGGCCACCTGCTGCATCACCTTTGCGGCGAAGTCGAAGTCAAATCACTCAATGGTGTCAACGTGCCATGGGACTTTGTGGAATTACCCTCACAGATCATGGAAAACTGGTGCTGGGAGCGCGAGAGCCTCGACCTTTTCGCTCGTCACTACGAAACAGGCGAGCCGATCCCGGAGGAACTCTTCGACAAGATGCTGGCCGCGCGCAACTACATGAAAGCCAGCGCCAACGTGCGTCAGCTCGCCTTTGGCAAGATGGACTTGGAGCTCCACATCCACTGGCCAGAATCCGCCAAGGAAGACCTCGACGCCTTCGTCGAAAACGTGCTCACCGGCTACAGCGCGGAATACAAGACCAAGCCCAAGAGCAATGTCTTCAACTTCAGCCACCTCTTCAGCAGTCCGACGGGGTATGCGGCCGGCTACTACAGCTACAAGTGGGCGGAAGTTCTAGACGCCGACGCCTTCACCCGCTTCCAGCAAGAAGGCATCCTCAACGGCGAAACTGGCCGCGACTTCCGCAGCAAAATCCTAGCCAAGGGCAACTCCGAGGACCCCGCCCAACTCTACAAGGACTTCATGCACCGCGCCCCCGATCCCGACGCCCTACTGCGCCGCGACGGATTGCTTTAATAATTTTAGCATTAAAACACTCGCTTACGACGAATTTCTTCCTCACTACGCGCCCGCGCACGGCTTTGCTCCAAAAGAACCTCCTGCATTTCCTCAGAAAACTCTTCACGAAACTGGGCGTACTCTTCTTCGGAGTCAAAAGCAGGGACGAACTCGCCTGCAAGATCTGGGACGATAACCATGTCAGTCATAAGGTTTCCTTTAGTTGATTTGGCTTAAATTGCTCACGTAGAGAGCATAGGGGGTAAATTTTTGCAAGTCCGATTTAATGAGATTTTCTGCACCGTTCAGCGACGAGCCTAAGTCAAAAATCAGCTTCTCAGGCAAGTGACAAGCAACCAAGCCAGAAGTTTCATATCCATTCCTCGTAGCATCCCAAATAATTTCGCCCAGCACCTTGCGCTGCTCAAACAATCCCGGCGTCGAGAGTTCACAGACCCAAATAAAATGTGGCATCGGCAAATAACGATAAACCTCTGCCACAGAGGAATGCCCCATGCCTCGCTCCAAGATTCGCCCCTTAAAAGAGGTGCCAGTCGTTAAAAAGATGCGGAGCATCAGCGTTTCATTCTGCAGGGTAGGAGATTCGCTAATAAACTTTGCCAGCGATAGTTCGGCCGCTTTTCGAAATCCTTCTGGGCTCAAATAAACCTTATCCGGCAAAGGGGCGATAAAACTATCAATTTGACTAAACTCAAATCTAGAGTCGTTTGCCGACAATGCACCCCCTTGGCGTAGAGGCTGATAAGGAAAGGTATTATCGTCGCTGATCACAAAGCCTTGATTAAACTCAGACGAATAATGCAGGCGTTTATCATCCGCGATTAGCAGCGAATCAATATTAGAAAAATGACCAAAAGCTGAAATGACGTGTTGCGGCACCCCCACAAGACAAGGAATCCCCGACTCGATATAGGTATATAGTAGGTGCTCAAACTGATCCTTATGCTGATCTCTCGAATATATTAATGGCTCAAAGCTATGCTGACGAAGTGCTTCTGCCATTTGCCACATCGTCAAGCCATCGGACGGATACATGCGCCCAATCGAGTAATCTTTTGTTAATTGTCCGATCTGGAATGGATGAATTTCCCCATACCGAGAGTATCGATTACTGAAATAACGAAGAACCGTCCAAAGAGCCGACTGCGCACATACCGTAACATCTGCATCTTGACTAATAAACGGAAAGCCATGAACCTCTAGCGAAACACCGAGCAAGTGAATTTCCTCAGCACAGGTTCGGATATGAGCTTCGCCCACTCGTGAATCAACAGGGCAGATTAAAGTTCGTCCGACACAATTTGGCCGAGTCGGGCGAATAACCGAATACCCTAAATAACTGCGCTGCATTCGCTCGACATCTACCAATGCCGCCTTATCGAGCACTTCATTAAAAAAGTGAAGACGATTACAACGCGAATTCGGCGTTTGAAAACGCTTTGAATGGTAGTTCGAGAACGTATCACGGTAGTCCTTATCAATGTAATGCCGTTCCACTAGAACCGTCTTCACTGCCCCGCCAAACGCCTGTTCAAACTTAGCCAGCCCTCTTTTATCCAAATGCGGAGCAGCTACCTTCAAAACCTCAGACCATTCACCACCATTCTCAAAGACCACAATGGGGAGCACGCCTGATTCATCGATAATCATATGACCGACAGTTCAACGCTTTGCCTAATTTCTTCAACTTTAATCGAACCGAGCCCACTCAGAAATAGTATTGCGAAACACTGACTCGGCGGACGAAATACAAATTTTCGCAAAATAGGCGCTTATATGCACAACATCTGCAACTTTTCTGACTGTCGAAAATACCGATATACGCTGCTGCATCAATGGGATCCGCTCTACATCGCAGCTGACAAAGAATTTGAGCCGCTATAAATCGAGCGATGGCGATACAACTTCAGGAATTTGCGGAACAGGTCCTCTTCGGAACCAGCATCGAGGCAAAGCTCAGCTTTCCGCGCGAAGAGATTATCGACACCCGCCCTGGCGATCCGATCGTCACCCCGCGTCAGCTCACGCGTCCCCAACATCTATTGCTGCGCGACGACGGCGTGCGCGCCAAGCATCCGAGTCAGGCAAAACTGGTGGACGAAAAAGAGCGGGGCAAATTACTGCATTTTTTCGGAAATCACGAGCTACTGGCCACCGAACTGATGGCACTGGCGATTTTGAAGTTTCCCGATGCGCCCGCTAGCTTCCGACGCGGCCTACTGGAAACCCTCAAGGACGAACAGATCCACACCCGCCTCTACATGCACCGCATGGAACAATGCGGCGTCGAGTTTGGCGAACTGCCCCTCAACGATTACTTCTGGAAGAGTGTCTCCTCGATGGAAGATCCGCTGGATTATGTTACCCGCCTCTCACTCACCTTTGAACAGGCCAACCTCGATTACTCCCGCGAATATGGCAAAGTGTTCAATACCGTCGGCGACTCGGGCACCGCCAAAATTTTAAACAAAATCTACCAGGATGAAATCGAGCACGTAGGCTTCGGACTAAAATGGTTCCGCCACTGGAAGGCCTCCGGCAAGACCGATTGGGAGGCGTATCGCGAACGCCTCGTCTTTCCGCTCTCTCCCGCACGTGCCAAGGGCAACGACTTCAATGCCGCCGGGCGCCTCGAAGCTGGCTTGGATCAGGGCTTCATCCAGGACTTGAAAATTTTCCAACAATCGCGCGGCCGCACGCCTAATGTTTTGTGGTTCAACCCACAGGCCGAGCAATGCGCGGCGAGCAATCGTGTGGTTGCCCACCCGAAGGTCAGCCAGCAGTTACAAAGTGATCTGGCCTTTCTGCCGGCTTACCTCTCACGTCAGGATGATGTGCTGATCATGACACAGCCCCCCAGCGCTGAATTTCTGCGTCGCATTCAAGACTACGGCTTCCACCTGCCGGAAATCCATGTATCCGCACGCTCCGCCGACGGCGGTGGCGAACGCGCGCCCGACCTCAAACGCAAGCTCGGCGAGCTGCGCCCCTGGGCATGGAGCCCCGACAGTCGGGCTTTTTTTGAGCACTGCCTGCCGCACGTCGCCCGCCCGCGTGCCCACGATGCACTGTGGAACGAGTCGCTACGCGCGCTCTACTCCAAGGCCTGGAGCGCACAGTGGGGCCAGACCTTCGCTGCCGATCACCACGCGCTCGATTGGGTCGCCCCGGACTCCATCTATGGCCACGCAGTTCACAACTTCGAAGAGTTAACAGCCGCCCGTAAACACTTCGCCGAAGGGGGCTACCCGCACATCGTTTTCAAAGTCCCCTTCGCCACCGCCGCCCACGGCAACCGCTGCCTACTGGCCGACGAAGCGCTCTCCCCCGAGCTGTGCAAATGGCTGGAGACAGCCTGGCAACAGCAAAGCAGTGTTGTGGTCGAGCCCTGGCTAGAGCGTGTTTTCGACTTCTCCGTGCAATACGAAATGAGCGCCGAGGGCCTCAAGCACATCGGCTACGCTCGCATGGTCAACAACCCGCGCGGACAATTTCAGGGCATATTGACCAATGCCTTGTGCAAAGGGCTCGCCCCCAAACTCGTTCGTTTCCTCATGCAACGAGAACCCGAGCAAGGCCGCCCCCGCGTCTTCCACCACTTCGAAACAAGCCTCGCTCACAAATTGGAAGCTGCGCTGCACGCCGCACAATTTCGTGGGCCCATCGGAGTCGACGCACTGCTTTTCCGTGATCACAGCGGACAACTACAAATCAAAAGTGTAGTCGAAATCAACCCACGCTTCACCATGGGCCGGGTCGCCCTAGAACTGGAGTCGCACAACGCGCCGCGCTCCGTCGGCTACTTTCAGATCATGACTCGCTCCCAATTGCGCAAGACCGGCAGTCGAGATTTCAAGCAGTGGGCCGCTCAACTCACAAGCACACATCCAGTGCAAGTCAGCGCACGCGCACAACCGCAGATCCGCTCCGGCAGCTTCCCGCTCAACGATCCCACAACCGCGCAGCAATTCCTGGCCGTCTATCACGTAAGAGAATCCATCCACGACCTGCTCCAGGAGATCAGCCAATAAATCAGTCCCCATTTTAAGTGGTTTTAAGTAAAAAATACAGTATGGGTTTGATCTGTGCGCCATCGCTACTTTAGTCGGCGCGCATTAGAACGCGGGAGAATACGTGCACCTACCAGATCGGCACCTCCTTTGCTCTATAACGCCACACTATACCAATGACCACACGCACAGTTCGACCTTCCACAGGCCCTATTCTTAACAATCCAGATATCGTCCTCATCGGCGGCGGTATTATGAGCGCCACACTCGGCATCATGCTTAAGAAAATGAATCCCGACTTCACGATTCAAATCGTCGAGTCGCTCCCACGTGTCGCCTTGGAAAGCTCACATGCGTGGAACAACGCCGGCACCGGACACGCCGCGCTGTGCGAGCTCAACTACACGCCACAGAACGCCGACGGCAGCGTCGATGTCTCCAAGGCGATCAAAATCAACGAACAATTCGAGCACTCCAAACACTTCTGGGCCTACTTGGTCGAGCAAGGCGTGATCAAGGACCCCGGCGCATTTATCAAGCGCGTGCCCCACATGAGCTTCGTGCATGGCGAAAAGGATATCGAATTCCTGCGTCAGCGCTACCAAGCCCTCAGCGAGCAACACCTCTTCAACGAAATGGACTTCACCGAAGATCCAGCCACCATCGCAGAATGGGCGCCACTCCTGGGACAAGGCCGTAGCAATGCAGAGCCGATCGCCGTCACCCGAGTCGAGTCCGGCACCGACATCAACTTTGGCGCACTCACGCAGCAACTGATCGACTACCTCATTTCACTCGACGGCGTCGAACTCGCCATGCAGGCCCGCGTCACCGACATCGAGCAAAGAAAAGACGGCCGCTGGCGCCTAAAAATCGACAGCAAGAGCGAAGGCAAACGCAAGCTACGCGCCAAGTTCGCCTTCATTGGTGCCGGCGGTGGCTCGCTGCACCTACTGCAAAAGTCCGGCATCCCCGAGGGCAAAGGCTTTGGCGGCTTCCCCGTCAGCGGACAATTTCTCGTTTGCAAAAACCACGACATCATCGAGCAGCACGCCGCAAAGATTTATGGCAAAGCCGCTGTCGGCGCGCCGCCCATGTCGGTCCCACACCTCGACACCCGCGTGATCGATGGTAAGAAAGCCCTACTCTTTGGCCCCTATGCCGGCTTCTCACCTAAATTCCTGAAAGAAGGCTCCATGCTCGACCTGATCAAGTCCGTGAAGCTCGACAACATTTTGCCACTGCTCGCCGTCGGTCGCGACAACATGTCGCTCACCCAATATTTGATCAACGAATGCCGCAAATCGCACAGCGACCGCGTCGAAGGCCTGCGTGAATTCTTTCCCGCCGCCAAAGAAGAAGACTGGATGCTGGTCACCGCGGGCCAGCGCGTGCAGATCATTAAGAAAAGCCCTGACAGCACCGGTAAACTCGAATTTGGCACCGAAGTAGTGGCCGCACAAGACGGCAGCATCGCCGCCCTGCTCGGCGCTTCACCCGGCGCCTCCACCTCTGTTTCCATCATCGTCGAAGTGCTCGAAAAATGCTTCTCCCAAGAGATGCAAACCGATGCCTGGCAGAACAAACTCACAGAGATGCTGCCCGCCCACGGCAAATCCCTAGCCAAGTGCGAGACCACCTATCGTACCCTCCGCAAACGCGCCGACGCCGCACTCACGATCGCGTAGCCGGGGCCCTGCGGGCCAGTGGAGAGTAGAGAGTGGGAAGTGGGAAGAACCGCGCACCCTCCCCCCGAAACAAAGTTCCGAGGCCACGTATCCTCGATCCTCAGGATCGGGGCTGGCGGGCCCTGCGGGCCAGTAAGAAGTAGAGAGTAGGAAGTGAGAAGTCCAGCCACGCCCTCCCCGGAACGAAGTTCCGAGGCTACGTATCCTCGATCCTCTGGATCGGGGCCGGGGGCCCTGCGGGCCAGTGAGGAGTCGAGAGTGCGAAGTGAGAAGACCAGCAGCACCCTCCCCCCGGAACAAAGTTCCGAAGCTACGTATCCTCGATCCTCTGGATCGGGGCCGGCTGGACTTCTTAAGTCTCGTCCAGCAACGACTTTTGGTAAGCTGAAAAGCACTTCCAAAAGGAATCGCTCTCCCACTCATTCAGATCCGGAAAGCCGGGCACCATGCTGCCCGCGAAATCCCAATCTTGGGCGGACTCAACAAGTTTCGCGCGCACAGGGTTCTGACGCAAATAATTACACGTATCTGCAAACGCATTCCGTTCACGTGCCTCCTCACGTAGCACATGATCATGCGCCTGCTTCACCCACTCCAAAGGTAAATAGCGCCGAAGAAACTTAGTCGCCTTCAGCTGATCACTGCGAGCCGCAGCCCCCACCCAAATCAAATGCAGGTGATCCGGCATCAGCACATAACGCGCGCAGCCCAAATGATACCTCGCACAAGTGTGCAAAAGCGTTTCTCGAAACAGAGAATGAAACGCATCCCCCAACCAACCCTGACGCCGGTCTTTAACTACATAGGTCCACATCACATGCGCCGATCCCTGATAAAACTCAGCTGGCAGTCGGGGGAGTCGGCGCTCATTCCACATGAACCCAAAATAAGAAAATTAACGCCATTAAGACAAGACAAATATAAACGACAACCTCCCCCCCGGAACGAAGTTCCGAGGCCACGTATCCTCGATCCTCTGGATCGGGGCCGACGAGCCCTGCGGGCAAAAAAAACACTTCGACATAAAAGATTCTGAAACTATGCGCCGCATCTGACGATGTCTTCATTCGGGCCTTTTCTCTTGCCTGATTCAATAGACAAGCAATCCGAAAAAACTACCATTTTATTCAAACAATTGTTTGAAGAATTCTCAAAAATGCTCCTTTACTTTGCGAGCCTAGGCGCCGTCAGCGGATCCAACGCTGACGGCGCACTTTTATCGACAACTACACAGTGAAACCTACATTCTACTTTTGCCTTCCTTTTACGCTGCTGTTTACCAGCTGTGTCAGCATTCCCGAAAAACGTGCGCAGCAAGTCGATGAGGCGCTGGCCATTGCTCCGATCTACGCCACCAGCGAGTATCCGGACTTGGAACTGGTCGATTCTTTACTGGAGCTTTTCGATGACCCTCAGCTCAAGCAACTGGTCGAGCAAGCATGGGCTCACAATCCGGACTTGCTGATCGCGGCTTCAGAAATGGATGAAGCGGGCTTTAATTTTGAAAAATCCCGCGGGGCTCTGTTTCCTTCTTTGAGCGGCAATGGCGCTGCCAGTCGCGCCGGCTCCAACTCAAGCGCTGCCAGCAATACTTTTTCTGCCAGCTTGGATGTGGAATGGGAGGTCGATCTGTGGGGCGAGCTTCGCAATCAAACGCGCGCCGCCCAAGCGGACCAATTTGCCAGCGAAGCGAACTACCAAGCCACCCGCCAATCACTGGCCGCCCAAACCATGCAGGCCTGGTTCAATTTGATCGCGGCGGAGAAACAACTGAACCTGGCCGAGCGCGAGCGAGACAGCTTTGCCGACACCCACCAACTGGTGCAGCGCCGATACGAACAAGGCATCGTCACAATCACTGAAGTGGAGCTCGCGCATACCGATGCCGCCAGCGCCCGCGCCGACTACGAATCCAGCAAAGACGCTCGCGACCAAAGCGCCCGCGCCCTGAAAGCTCTGCTCGGCCAATACCCTGACGCCAGACTGTCAGCTTCAACGAACTGGCCCGCGCTGGATCGCAGCATTCCCAGCGGCCTGCCTTCGGAGCTGCTGCTAGCACGCCCCGACATTATTGCCGCCTATCAAAACATCCGCGCCGCGGATGCCCTGGCACGTGCCGCCTATGCGGACCTGTTTCCTTCTTTTACACTCACCGCCAGTGGCGGCCGCAGCTCCGATACATTGTCCGACCTTGGACGTAGCGCCTTCGATGTGTGGTCACTCGCCGGACAAATCAGTGCCCCCATTTTCGAAGCAGGTCAACGCCGCGCGGAAGTCGGAGCCGCCGATGCCCGCGCCGAGCAAGCTTACCAGAACTACCGCGCCGTTGTCATTAATGCATTCACCGAAGTGGAAAACGCGCTCAACTCGGAAGCCTACCTAGCACGCGAAGAAACGGCGCGCCTGGAAGCACTGGCAGCCGCCCGCCGCGCCGAAGCCAAGAGCCTGCGCGATTACGAATCCGGCCTGATCGACATTCTGGATCTCCTCGAGGCGCAGCGCCGTGTCTTCAGCACCGAAGCCCAAACCATCAGCTTACACAATCTACGACTCAGCAACCGCGTCAGCCTCGCCCTCGCCTTGGGCAAAGGCTTCTAAGAATCCTCTCTCTCACCCAAGCAAACGACCGCTCAAGCAGCCTGCAACATTCCGTATGACCGCATTACAACGCATCTCCAATATCGTCCTCCTACCGGCGATCCTCATCCTGGCCACGCTAATCATCTGGGTCATGATTAAGAACAAGCCCGAGCGGCCCAATGTCACGCCCCCCGCGATCATCCCCAGCGTGAGCTATGTGGAAGTCCAAGCACAAGCGACCACGCCTGACATCACCACCTACGGCAACGTACAAAGTTTCTTCGAAGCGCAACTCTCCGCTCAAGTCAGCGGCGAAATCCGACACATCAGCCCCAGTTTCAACGCAGGTCAATTCGTGCAGGCTGGCGAGCTACTGGTGGAAATTGATCCATCCGACTATCAAGCCGTAATCGCTCAAGAAGAGGCCAACCTCGCCAGCATGCAACAAGCACTCAGCGAGGAGAGCATTCGCGCCGACCTGGCCGCTCAAGACTGGACCGAGTCCGGCCGCGCCCTGGAAGACGCCAGCGAGCTCACTCTGCGCCAACCACAACTCGCCGCCGCCCAAGCCAGCGTCGCCTCCGCTCAAGCCAGCCTGCAAAAAGCACAGCTGGATCTCGACCGCACAAAAATTCGCGCTCCCTTTGATGCAATCATCCAAAACCGCAGCGCCAGCCCGGGTAACATCGTCAATAACGGCAGCACCCTCGGCAGCCTAATCGCCACCGAAAAAGCCGAAGTGCGACTACCACTCACGGCCACCCAAGTGCAACGCCTCCACTTGCAGACCCCCTCTGCGGACTCGGCCAACAAAGCCCCCCTACGGGCCACACTCACCACAGCCACTCAGCCCAACGCACAATGGACCGCTACCATCACTCGCACGGAACCCAGCGTCGATCTCAACAATCAAGTCATTTACGTCATCGGCGAAATCGCCGAGCCCTTTGCCAATCCACAGGCCTTCCTGCCGATCGGCTCCTTCGTCGACGCACGCATCCCTGCCCGCACCATTGAAGATGCCTTCCGCGTGCCCAATACCGCACTGGTCGAAGACCGCTTTGTCTGGATCGTCGATGCCGATGATACACTGCAGCAATTGCCTGTCACCCGACTGGTGGCCGACGGCGACGAACTCATTCTACATATCGATGCCGTATCCAAAGATTCCATACTTAAGATCGCCACTCGCCCGTTGAATTCATTTCGCATCGGCCAAAAAGTTCAACCACACGCGAAAGCACGCTAAATGAGTCCCATCAAAAAACATCCAATCATCGCGTGGTTTTGCGACAACACCGTCGTCGCCAACATCCTGATGCTGATTATCCTCGGCATGGGGATCTCCACAGCCATCAGCGTGCGCAAGGAAGCCTTCCCTTCCTTCGACGCGGAAAGCGTCACAGTCAGCGTTCCCTTTCGTGGAGGCACTCCGGAAGATGTCGAGCGCGGGGTTGCGATCAAAATTGAAGAATCCTTGCAAGGCATCAAAGGCATCGACCACATCAGTAGCACCTCCACCGAATCGAATGCCAAGGTCACCATAAACGCGATCGAAGATTATTCGATCACCAAACTGCTGGACGATGTCAAAATTCAAGTCGACGCCATCTCCAGTTTCCCCGAACAAGCCGAGAAACCCATCATCACCGAAAACCAACGCTCGCACGATGTGTTGCGGGTCAACCTCTACGGCGATGTTGCCGAAAGCGTGCTCAAAGAAGCTGCCCGCACCCTGCGCGACGATCTACTCAAACTTAAAAACATCACTCTGGTCGAAACCAGCGGTGCCCGCGATTACGAAGTCTCGGTCGAAGTATCCGAAAATCAACTACGCGCTTACAACCTCACTTTCAACGAAGTCGCCGATGCGATCTCCAACAACTCCATCGACCTCTCCGGTGGTGTCGTGCGCAGCGACAGTGGCGACATCTCCGTGCGCACCCGCGACCAGGCCTATGTCGCAGCCGACTTCGCCAAGATCCCACTACGCACCGAAGCCGATGGCACCCGCATTTTACTCGGGGACATCGCCGAAATTCGCGACGGATTTGTCGATCAAGAATACCTGAGCCGCTTTAACGGGCAGCCCTCCGTCGGACTCTCGATCACTTCCGAGGGTGACAACGACATCATTAAAGCCGCCGACGAAGCCACTCAGTTCGTGGCCAGCTATGCCGAAGTGTATGGCCTGCCCGAAGGCGTGCAAATCAGCAGCTGGCAAGACGGCTCCGAGTCCATCCGCTCCCGTCTCAAGCTACTCATCGACAATGGCATCCTAGGCGTGCTCTTGGTCTTAATCTCTCTCGCCCTCTTTCTCAATCTACGGCTCGCCTTCTGGGTCGCGCTTGGCATTCCCATCTCGATCGCCGGCGCATTGGCCGCCTTCCCTTTTCCGCTGATCGACATCTCGCTCAATCAGCTCACCGCCTTCGCCTTTATTATCGTGCTCGGGATCATCGTCGACGACGCGATCGTGATCGGCGAATCCATCTATAGCACCAAAGAAGAGGACGAAGCCAAGGGCGAACATCACAAAAACGACCTGCACTCCACCGTGCGCGGGGTCTCCAAGGTCGTCACGCCCGCCACCTTCGGTGTGCTCACCACCATAGCCGCCTTCTATCCGCTCACTCAAGTGTCCGGCCGCATGGGCAATGTTTTCGGCCAGATCGCCACAGGTGTGATTCTCTGCCTCATCTTCTCACTGGTTGAATCCAAGCTCATACTGCCCTCCCACCTGAACCACATTCGGATCAAACACGAGCCGAAGAATTTCATCAGTCGTCGCTGGGCTCGCTTCCAAGAGGCAATCGCTCGCGGACTCAAGTATTTCGTCCAGCGCCTCTATCAACCGGCCATGCGCGCCATGATTCCCTATCGCTACGTCACCTTGGCCGCTTTTATCGCCGTGCTGATTCTAGTCATCGGCCTACTACCGTCGGGCAAGCTGCGCTTCGTCTTCTTCCCCGACATCTATCGCGATTCCATTTCGGCCAACCTCGAACTCGAGCAAGGCCTGCCAGTGGATTACCTGCACGAGAATGCCAACATGATCGCCGACGCCCTGCAGCAAACCATTCGTGAGCTGGAAAGTAAGTCCGGCGAAACCCTACTCCGCCACATCTCCGTCAACGCCTCCTCCAATACCGCAGCCTCCATCGCGGCCGAGCTCACCACATCCGAGACCCGCACCATCACCACCGGCGACATTGTTAAAGCATGGCGTTCCAAAATTCCGCCCATCTCCGGCGCCAAAGCACTCACAATCTCCGGCACCCGCGGCCCCGGGCAAGGCCTCGAAATACAACTCGCCAGTCAGTCACTGGACGACCTACAAGTCGCCGCAGAGGCCATGAAAGCCAAAGTCGCTACGTATCCAGGAATCCATGACATCCAAGACACCTTCGACTCCGGACGTCCCGAGATACAAGTGCAGCTCACGCCCGCCGGTCAAGCCGCAGGCTACAACAAGCAACTACTGGCCAACAACGTGCGCAGCGCCTTCTACGGCACCGAAGCCCAACGCGTGCAACGCGGTCGCGACGAAGTTAAGGTCATGGTCCGCTACCCGATCGAAGAACGCAGCCAGTTAGAAACACTGCGCGACATGCGCATCCGCACCGACGACGGCAGCGCCGTGCCCTTCTCCGTCGTCGCCGACACACAATACGGCGACTCCCTCGCCTCCATCGAACGCTTCGACAACAACCGCATCGTCTCCGTCAAAGCAGACATTGATAAGGCCGTCACCTCCAGTGAAGAAGTCCTGGCACTACTGGGCGAAGATTACTTCCCCACCTTCCTGGCAGAGCACCCCAACGTCAGTATCAACCTCTACGGCGAAGCCGAGCAACGCGCCAAGTCCGTGCAATCCCTACTGCGCGGCTTCGGACTCTCGATCCTAATGATCTACATTTTGATCGCGGTGCCCCTCAAGTCCTACACCAAGCCCCTATTCATCATGTCCGTGATTCCCTTCGGTATCATCGGCGCCTTGCTCGGGCACTTTCTGATCGGCATCCCGATCAGCATCCTATCCGTCTTCGGCATCCTCGCGCTCAGCGGCATCGTAGTCAACGACTCACTCGTGTTGATGTCGCGCCTCGACGACTTAGGCATCGAAGCCCCCGACACCCCACTCGCCGAGCGCATCATCCGCGCAGGCGGCGAGCGCTTCCGCGCCATCTTGCTCACCACGCTCACCACCTTTGTAGGCTTAATCCCACTACTCGCAGAAACATCGACCCAGGCACAATTCTTAAAGCCCATGGCCGTATCCGTCGGCTTCGGCGTCGTCTTCGCCACCGGCATAACATTGGTGTTGCTGCCGATCATGATCCTAATCGCCAACGACCTACGCAGTGGCTTCAGCCACTCCTACAATCATTGGCGCGGCATGATCTTCGGGCGCAAGTAAATCGGGTAGATTCAAAGAGTAAGACAGGCGCCCCGCCTGTCTTACGTTGCTGTGACTGAAGTGACTATAGTTCGTTAAGGTTCGGAGTTCCGCTTTTAAGCGGCCGCGTTAGACAGGCCACAAAAATGGGAACGTCCAACGTTCAACTTTGAACGTTGGACGTTGAATTATTAATACACTCTCATTCAAAATTCGACGTTGGACGTTGAATGTTCGACGTTCCTCCCCCCTTCTTAGGTAGCCTCGGTTCTCAGAACCGGGGAGCGTCCGCGGTCTTCACCCATGCGTCGCTTTCAGCTATGCAGGCCGCAGCAAGTGAAGCCCCTGCGAGAAAGATCCCGCACAAAGAGCAAGTCTTGACGAAGCGGCCTGCTTACAAAAGATTCATCGCCGACACATCTCTTGTCCCAAGTCGCGCGCTGAATCATGATCCCCCCGAAACCACAATTCGAAGCACTGACAGATCCCAAATCCGTTTTACCGATTCTCGAAAAGATCTCATTTCTCGGCGGGATCACAGATGAAAAGCGAGCACTCATTTTCCAGTATTTTCAGGTCGCTCACTTTACAAAAGGCGCCTACATCGCCAAAGAAGGGGAAGAGCCCTCACACCTTTACATCATTCAAGGCGGCCAAGTAGAGCTACAGATCACCGATCGCTCCATCACTGTCAGCAAGCGCAGCTTCCATGTGGGCGACTGTTTTGGCGAGGCGGCCATGCTCTCGCTGATCAATAACACCGCCTCCTTTGTCGCTGCCGAAGACTGCACACTCATCATGCTCTCACGCCGCAACTTAAACAAATTGCGCGGCGAGGCGCCCGACATATTTTGCCAACTGATGGTCAACCTCGCCCGCGACCTTGCCCGCAAACTGCAATACACCGACATGATGTTATTAAAAATGCAGCCCGGCTCGCCAATACATATATAAACAAAGCGCTGCAAGACGAGGCTCCACACCTCACGATTGAGTAATCTCTCAACATTGAACCTAGGACTCATGCTTCGCCCAAAGACTCTACCGGGCAAACCGTATGATATTCGACCTATTGTCAGCCTCTACGAAAAGTCGAATTTCACTTCGCCGTTCACTACCTTTAACTTGGCATCGAAATCTTTGCCAGCTTTGGATTTGAAGCCGCTGAGAGTTTCGGTGCTGCCGGTCTGTAAGAGTTGTTGCGCCACCTCCAAGGGGATCTCTTTTTGCGCCATGCTTTTCCAAATGACAAATTTGCAGCCGTTGCGCCAGTTGGAACAGCCGTAGGCTTTACGGCCGATGACGACGTCGCCGCCGCAGGTGGGGCACTGCCCGAGGCCTTCTTGACCGGCTTCTTTTTTGGCGACTTCGGCTTCTTCGAAACTGAAATTGCCTTGTTTGTCCAGTTGAATGGTGGCGAAGCGTTTGCTTCCGTCGACTTCGATGGGGTGCGGGGTGAGGCTGCGCTTATGGGTCAGTATCTCACGGGCGAGTTGGGGCCCGATGCCTAGCCCCCAGAGTTCACCGGGCAGGACGAATTTGCAGCCGGCCTTCCAATCGGAGCAACCATAGGCGGCCTTGCCGCGGATGACGGGCGCGTTGCAGATGGGACAGGGCCCGAGGTTGGCGAGGCTGACAGTTTTGGCGGAAGTGCATTGCAAAATCTCGCGGGTGTAGTCGGCGACCTCAGACATGAATTGGGCGGGATCATACTCGCCACGCTCGACTTGTTTGAGCCGGAATTCCCAGTTGCCGGTGAGTTCGGGGGACTTAAGGCGCTCGTCTTGGATCAGGGAAATGAGGCCGCGGCCAGACTCGGTGCTGATGAGGTTTTTCTTTTTGCGTTCGACATAGTTGCGCGAAATGAGGACTTCGATGATGGAGGCGCGGGTGGCGGGGGTGCCGACGCCTTTGTCCTTGAGCGCTTCTTTGAGGGCTTCGTCGGTCACGATCTTACCGGCGGTCTCCATGAGTTGTAGCAAGGTGGCTTCGTTGAAGCGCTTGGGCGCGGAGGTTTTAAACTGGGGCAGCGAGGGCTGGTGTGGATTGCTTTCGCCCTTTTGGAAGTCGGGCAGTTCCTGCGCGGCGTCGTCGGCCTTGCCTTTGGTCTTTTTGGTGGTCTCCACGGGCTCGGATTTGCCGTAGAGTGCCTGCCAGCCGGCATCGACCAGGACTTTGCCACGGGCGCGAAAGGGTTCTCCGGCAGCAACGGCATTGACCACGGTGACGGCCTTAATGCAGGGCGGATAGAAGACGGCGATTAGGCGGGTGACCACTGCCTGATAGAGCTTGCGCTCGTCGCCGGCGAGGGAGTCGCCGAGCACTTCGGTGGGCAGGATGGCATGGTGATCGGAGACCTTTTTATCGTCAACGATGCGGGCATTGAAGGGGAGCGCGGCAGTGTCGAGCTTGTCGATCTCTTCGGGCTTGAGGCGGCGCAGGGCTTCTAGCAGCGGGGGGATGGTGGGCTGGATGTCGCTGCTGATATAGCGGCTGTCGGTGCGGGGGTAAGTGAGGTGCTTACTTTCGTAGAGGTTTTGCGCGAGCTTGAGCGTCTGATCGGCGGTGAAGCCGTAGCGCTTATTCATGTCCTGCTGCAGGGAGGTGAGGTCGTAGAGCTGGGGCGGGTTGGCCTTTTCGTTCTTTTTAGTGACGGATTTGACCACCAATTCCTGGCCGGTGACTTTTTCCAGAATGGCCTGAGCCTTGGCCTGATCTTCGAATTTGCCGCCGGTGTGCTTGAAGGTGGCCTCACGGCAGAGGGTGTGGACCTCCCAGAAGTCCTTGGGCTTGAAGTATTCGATCTCGAGGTCGCGGTTAACGATCATGGCGAGAATGGGGGTCTGCACCCGGCCGAGACTGAGCAGGAGGTTGCGCTTGCCGTATTCGACGGTAAAGAAACGGGTGGCGTTGAGCCCCACGATCCAGTCGGCCTCGCTGCGGCATTTGGCGGCGTAATAGAGGCGGTCGTAGTCGGTGCTGGAGGCCAGTTTCTTAAAGCCTTTTTCAATGGCGGCATTGGTCAAGGAGCTGATCCAGAGGCGCTTGCAGGGCTTATTTTCGCACTCGGTCCAGGTGAGGATGTAGCGAAAGATCAGCTCCCCCTCACGGCCGGCGTCCGTCGCGCAGACAATTTCGTCGGCTTCTTGAAAGAGTTTTTTAATGATCATCAGCTGATCATGTGCGGAGCCGTCCTTACGCGAGCGCAGTTTAAATTCGTCGGGAATGATGGGCAGATTACTGAGGCGCCAGGGCTTCCAATCAGGCTGGTACTCTTCGGGCTCTTGCAGCTCCACCATGTGGCCGAAGGCCCAGGTGACCGCCCACTCGTCGTTTCGCAAAACCCCCGGCCCCTTGCTGGTAGCTTTGAGGTATTTCGCGATATCGCGGGCGACGGAGGGTTTTTCTGCTAAAACAACTTTCATGAGGTGTGGGTCGCACACTGTTGCGGCTTCGATAGTTCGTGCCAGACAAAAGAGAAAAAATACCGAGAATGAGGTTGAACCGTTCCGCTTTGGCACCAAACCGGATTCAGTATTCAACTTTAGCCCTTGAAACTTCGGCGTTCTGATCTTCCGATTAGCCTCATAACCGCTCTACCTGAACGGCGACTTCCATCTCCGCGACTGCCCCGCCCCGGAAAGTGCCAGCGAGAGGCCGCACATCCACATAATCCCGCCCGATGGCGACTTTGATATAAGTCGCATCCACGCGCCGATCATGCGTCGGATCATAGCCCGCCCAGCCGATACCCGGCAGAAAACATTCCACCCACGCATGCGATGCTGAATTGTCCGAAGCTGAACCGGATTCGGACTTCTCTACATAAAAATAACCACTCACATAACGTGCCGGTATCCCAATGGAGCGGCACAGCGCAATCATCACATGGGCAAAATCCTGACACACGCCACGCTTGTGCTCAAACACCTGCATCACATTCGACTCCACACTGGTGCTACCTGGCGCATAGCTAAAGTGACTAAAAATATAACTCATTATCGCCTCAACCTGCAATCGCACGTCTGGCAGGCCTGTAACAATCTCCTTCGCTTCATGCTCAAACATAGGGCATAAAAACACTCGCTGACTGCCCGCCAAAAAATCGTAATAGCGCTCATTACGATCGAGTCCGAAAAGCCGAGAGACCTCACTAGTAACAGTAAAGTCGCGCGTATCACTGGAAGTGACGACCACTGAACGCGCCTGAACTTCTAAATAATCGTGAGGCTCCATCACCTCAAAATGATGCACTTGATTGGTATAAAAGTCCAAGCGTCGCATCACACTCGGGCGATTCGGCGCAATCTTGAGCTCAAATGATTCACAATGCTGCAGATCATCCGAAACGGGACAAAGATGCGCATCATTAAAGCTATCCCACACTGGCTTGGCGTAGGTATAACGAGTGATGTGTTGGACGGAAAATTTCATGGGGGAGGTAAACTCGAATGAACGAATAAACGTAGGGGCTTGACTTGCTGCGGCCTGCATAGCTGAAAGCGACGCATGGGTGAATACCGCAGAGAATCCGTCCGTCTGATTTGACGCAACTTATTTGGACGTAGCTGAATCTGACGCGGGCGTGGCATTGTGACAAGTCGCGCCTCTACGTTTTCACTGTTGTTGCTGCTGTTGCTGTTGCGTGGCAATCTCCGTTTCCATATCGGGGCGCGCGTGGAACATATAATTCTCATACATCACCTTACCAATCTCAACAAAACGCTCCTGTAGCTGTGATAAATATTCGTGCAGCCCCGATTTAAAAACATCCGAGATATTACTATAAGTCAGGTCACTCATCAAACGTCCCGACACGCGTTCAACATCGTTCGAGTAAAAGCCCGGATTGCACCCCGAGATCTGGTGCAAATTCGCATCCAAATGCCGCACACAAGACAAAATCGAGCGTGGGAAGTGTTGATTAAAAATCAGGAAATTCGACACTTTAAGTGGATTCACGGCAGTCACATACACACTGTGGTAAGCCTCAAAGCCACTACACGACTTTAGAATCGCCCCCCACTGCACGGCATCAATCGCGCCGCCCACATCATCCACACTAGGCAGCAACATGTGGTATTTAATATCCAAGATACGACTCGTCTTGTCCGCACGCTCCAAATATTTACCGACCTGCATGAAGTAAAAGCCCTCGGTATGTGAAAAAGTGGAATCCGTCATCCCCTGAAACAAGTGACTGTAATCCTGAATCTGTTTATAAAATTCATAAGGCCCCTCGTCCCAGACCTTCTTCGCGTTATTTGATTTTAGAAACAAATAGGCGTGGTTCAGGCACTGCCACATCTCAGTCGAAATCTGGTCGCGAATCATCCGCGCATTTTCACGCGCAGCAAACATACAAGAAATCACCGAACTGGAGTTTTCCCGATTAAAGGTCAGAAAATCGGTCACACTCTGCGAGTCCGCCTGATCGTAGAGTTCGTAGAAAAGCTCCTCTTCCCCGGCAGCTCGGATCACCGGCTCCCAGTGTTCCTTGAGCTTATCATCGTCCAAGGCTTCGAAATCGAGCAAGAGCTGGAGATTAACGTCCAACAAACGGGCGATATTTTCGGCCCGTTCTATGTAACGGCTCATCCAGTAGAGAGAATCGGCAACGCGTGAAAGCATAAATATGAAACAATAAGATTATAGAATACAGCCAAAGCAGTCTTTAACTATCCGAATAAAGCACCCAGGTATCTTTACTCCCCCCGCCCTGCGAAGAGTTCACCACCAAGGAGCCCTTCTTCAAAGCCACCCGTGTCAAACCGCCGGGAACGATCGAAGTTTTTTCCCCCGAGAGTATGTAAGGGCGCAAATCCACATGCCTCCCCTCAAAGTCGCCATCACACCAAGTGGGGTGTCGCGAAAGCATGATCGGCGGCTGAGCAATAAAGTTGCGTGGGTCTGCCTTAATCAACGCACGGAAATCTTCGACCTCCTGCTTGGTCGCCTTCGGACCGATCAACATACCATAGCCCCCCGCTTCGTTGGCCGATTTGACCACCAACTGGTCCAGGTTATCCATGATATATTTAAAGTCATCGTCCTCCGAAGCAAAGAATGTCTCCACCTGCCCCAGAATCGGCTCTTCGCTCATATAGAAGCGAATCATATCCGGCACATACGCGTAGATTAATTTGTCATCGGCGATGCCCGTGCCGATTGCATTGGCAATATTCACATTGCCCGCACGTAGTGCGTTGACCAATCCCGGCACGCCCAGCATGGAATCCGGACGAAAGACACTCGGGTCGATAAAATCATCATCGATACGTCGGTAAATCACGTCCACCTGCTGCAAGCCCTGAGTCGTGCGCATATAGACTTTGTAATCACGCACCACGAGGTCACTGCCTTCCACGATTTCGATGCCCATTTGACGCGCAAGGAAGCAATGCTCAAAGTAGGCAGAGTTGAAATGCCCGGGCGTTAACAGGACACAAACTGGGTTTTCCTTACCGTAAGGTGCCACATATTGCAGAGTTTTGAGCAATTCCTCGGAGTAATTCTCCACCGGACGTACGCCCGCCTTAGGAAAGAAATTAGGGAAGGCCCGCTTCATCGCTTGGCGATTCTCCAGCAGATATGACACACCAGAGGGGCTGCGTGCATTATCCTCCAGCACCAAATAGTTGCCCGCATCATCACGAATCAAGTCCGTGCCACAAATATGAATGTAAATATCCCGCGGCACTTGAACATTCATAAACTCACGCCGGAAGTGCTTTCCCGACAGGATGTAACTAGCCGGAATGATGCCCTCTTTAATAATACGCTGCTCCGAATACACATCCTTAAGGAACATATTCAAAGCCTGCATCCGCTGCGTGAGCCCGCGCTCCAGAAACTCCCATTCGGTCTTCGGGATAATGCGCGGCATCAAGTCGAAAGGAAAAATTTTCTCTGTGCCCTCTTCGTCGCCATAGACGGTAAAAGTGATGCCTTGCCGCAAAAACGACAGGTCCACCGCTTGCCGTTTTTGCTCGAAAGCATCCACAGTAAAGGGACCTAGGCGCTCAAAGATCGCTTGGTAATGAGGACGGACGGTGCCGTCGGAGTCGAACATTTCATCGAAGAAATGCTCGGTTTTATAATCTTCAAAAAACATAATGAGGGGATCGTCTGATTTCAGAAGAATTGTTAGCAAATAGTCTGCCGATTTCAGATTTCCCGATACAATACTGAAAAAATAGTTAGAAACCAAGCGGATAATCCGGCAGCGCTACAAGCGTCGGTCGAAACGGCTTCGCCGATCGATCCGCTCCCCCCGCAGAGTTTTTGTCAGCTTGTTTCTGTATACGGCTCTAATCTCCAGTCATGATTAACCTTAAGTCAGAGGTCAGAAAACAAAAGCCATCCACTATTAATCAGTTAGTTATGAACCAATTCCGGCATGCGCCATTTTGACGAGACAGAAAGCGCCACAACTTATTGATATTACGAAAAAAGCCTCCCGAGCAATCGGAAGGCTTTAGTCTTAAAAAAATGGTGCCAAAGAGCAGACGCAGTGCGACAGCACGGAGATGGCGAGCTCCGCTCGCCCGCAGCGAAGCGGAGGGTGTCAGGCGCGGGTGCCCTCTGGGCAGCGACTGACACATTTGAGCTGCCGAGGCAGTTCAAAGCTGCCCCACCGGAACGCTCAAAACGAAAAAAGCCTCCCGAGCAATCGAAAGGCTTTAGTCTTAAAAAAAAATGGTGCCAAAGGGCAGACGCAGTGCGACAGCACGGAGATGGCGAGCAACGCTCGCCCGCAGCGAAGCGGAGGGTGGCAGGCGCGGGTGCCCTCTGGGCGGCGACTGACACATTTGAGCTGCCGAGGCAGTTCAAAGCTGCCCCACCGGAACGCTCGAAACGAAAAAAGCCTCCCGAGCAATCGAAAGGCTTTAGTCTTAAAAAAAATGGTGCCAAAGGGCAGATTTGAACTGCCGACCAAAGGCTTATGAGTCCTCTGCTCTACCACTGAGCTACTCTGGCGTAAAGTGAAAGAGGGTAGAAAACGATCTGAGAAGGTCAAGTCAAGCGCTCAATTTTAAGTTTTTTCCTGATTCACTCTCATGGTTCAGGTAAAATAGCCATCCATTAGGTAGCACCATGCTCGTGCGAGCGCACCCCCATTGGCGTGAACACGCTGAACACGGCACTCAATCTGAATACAAATATTAAAAAACGGCTGAAGCCGTTACTCTTACCTTTGACTGTGTATCCTCAGGTAGGAGTGAGCGCTTCGGGCGCAATGCGTCTTCGTAGGGTCTCTTGTACCATGGTATAATCGATCTGCTCTTGCTCGACGCGTATGCCGGAAAGTGCTTGGAGCTGCCTGACCATGGCCGACTCTGCGGCAGTTAAATAAATCTGCTGCGCTTCGGAGACTTGCTGCTCCGCACTGTGCGGCTGCTGATAGGCGCGGCAGCGCTCAAAGGTCTCGGCATCCATTAGGATCGATTCGACTGTGGGAAGTGCCGCTCTGATTTGCGCAAGGATCCCAAATCCGGAGAGGTCGATATCGCCCCAATAGTAAACGTGCTTGGCTGCCAACCACCCAACGCGGCCCAATCGACTGACCGCAAAACCATGCCCCATGATCGCTATAGTTTTGGGCAAGTGCGGCAGCGTCAAAAAAGGCACGTGATTTTCCACGACGATGACGCGCTCAAAGGCCTCGAAATAATGCGCTTTCTCCGCTAACTCACGCGCGGTGGCCATCGCATGACCGAAGGGCAGCGATTCAATCGTCGGGTCCAAGGAGCGAAACTCGATCAGGCTCTCCTTGCTCATCAGCCCGAGCTGCTCTTCGAGTGTGCCCTCCGTCTGCACGCGACACTCAGGCGCGAAGGCCTGCACCAGCGCGGACAACAAGGGGCGCTCTTGTTCGAAAAACTTAGTCGGCACGGCTACCGGCAATTGCCGCGGATAGAGTCCGGGAGCGGGATTGGCCTGTAAATAAGTCAATAGTTTGATAGCATACTGTATCGTTTCGGCGGGCTTACGCATCAGCGGCAGATGCTCCGCGCACCAGGTACGTGCGGAGGGGGCCCACTCACAGAGACGGGTCACATTTGCCAGCACTGCCTGCGCTTCGTGCTCGGCTCCTAAATACTTTAGAAAATCATCTGCGGAGGCGAAGCTAAGTCGCACGGGAAACTCGTTCTTGCCATGCCGCTTCGAATTCACGGTCGCCCACTCGATGGTATAACCAAAGCCCAGTGACTCGCGGCTCTGCGAACGTATTAAACTGTCGATCGCACGCCACTCCGACAGGGGCGCCGTGGTCTTGGGTTTGGCGATACGTATTGGCAAAGGGAATACAGAATCCCCCACAATCAGACCGCGCAAAACTTCGTTCAGTTTGCGAGCGGCCTTATTGCGTAAGTCATCCAAGGTCATGAGTCCGCAACTTCGTCCATCAGTTGTTTATATTCATAAACATCCAGATTATGAATTTCCGAATGCACGTTGGGCCGGGTTACAATATGATAGCGTTCGACATATTTCTGCACCAGGTGGACCTTGGAGTCCAAGGGCTGCACGATGATCAGTTGCAGGCTAAACTGCTTAAACAGCTCTAGTAAATAAGTCGAAAACTCATCGTCGGTCTTACTAAACATTTCGTCCACCACGACCAAGCGGAAGGTTTCGGTCTGGTGATCGTTGTTCAGCGAGATGCCATATTGATAAGCAATCGCGGTGGCGAGAATGGTGGAAGCGAGTCGATTCTTTTCACCGCCAGACTTCCCGGAAGCACCAGAATAACACTGGAAGCTTTCATCGGTCTCACGGTAAAATTCGTCGGCTCGGAAGTTGAACCAGTTGCGAACATCGACAACCTGCTGCGTCCATTTCTCATCTTTGCTCAGTTCGTCCAGCAAGTGACGCACGCGGTTGAAGCGCTCGGAGCGCTCTTCGTCGGTGTTCTCTTCCTGCACGATATTTTCCAAAGCATACTGACGCAGCGCACGAAAGCGTTTCTGTTTATCATCGTCGGTGCGCTCGGGAACGAGCTGAATATAGGTGTGTTTATTGCGGTCGAAATCGACTTCTTTCAAATGTAAGTTCAAATCGGCGATGCGGTTCTTAATGGTTTCCGCATGCTGACTCAGCAGCCCATCAAAGCTCGAAACGTCTTCGATCAAATTGGTCTGTAGCAAGCGATTAAAACGTTGCTGATTTTTAGGCAGGTCTTCCTCCTCGATGCGAATGCGCAGCTTTTCAAAGGGCGCGAACAAGGACTCACTATATCCCGGAACCGCGAGGCCATCGGTATAAAGTTCATCATGCAGTTTGGGCTCCTCGTTTTTGACATCGTCGAGGAAGCGCTGAATCTCTAACTTGGCGGCGTTGCCAGCATCATTGCGTTTGCGGTTGGCTTCACTGCGCTTGCGATCCAGCTCGCTGTTGATTTGCGACTTTGCAGTTTGTAATGCCGCGACACTGGTGGGCGGAATCTCGAGTAGCTTTTTCACCGCGGGCAAGCGCTCCTGCATGACTTGCATTTGCTCGGGGTTCTCGTTGGCCAAATCAATAATCGTCTGGCAGTCCTGCATGCCGCTCTCGTTTTGCTCCTGACGCGCCTTCCACGCCCCCAAGCGTTCGCGCGCATTTTTGCTATTCTCGCTCGCGCGTGCTTTGGCGGCCTTGGCCTCCTCGAGTTGCGCCTGTAAACTACTCTGTTCGTCTGAACTGGATTCGAGCTGCTGGCGCTCGACCTTGAGCTCATCCTGAGTCAACACGGGGCTAAAGTAATCCACGGCATCCCAATCGCTGGCAATGTCGGGCAAGGATTTCGCGGCCTGCAAGGCGGTATCGATGCCATCTTTCTCGTTAGTCAGCTTACGCAAATTCTCCACGAGTTCGCTGCGCGTCACCTCTTGCTCGGCATGGCGCGCTTGCAACGCTTTGATCTTGGTCGAATTATCCCAGCCCAAAACATCGCGGCTGCGGTCATTGATATCGTGACGGTCGTCCTTGCGTCGCTCGGAGCCGCGTTGCTTGATTAGGCCGCCAACCGTGATGGCCGTCTTGGCGCGATTGAACAACTCGTCCGGCGCCTCACAGCACAGATGATCATAACGATAACTAAGCTCGGCAGCCAGCCAACGATCAAACTCCCCCGCATCGGCATGAATCTCCAGCTTGGTAGCCACAGAGCCCGATTCTACTTGCGGGTTGGTAGAGCGCGCTTCGCCCTCCACCACATGATACACCAACAGCCCGCGCAGATTGGTGCGGTGCACATAGTCGTCCATCTGTTTGCGCAATCGCCCTGGCACCAGCACGCAGAGTGCAAAGCTATGCACCAGTCGTTCGATCGCACCCGTCCAGATGGCTTCGCTTTCTTTGATTTGCACCAGCTCACCGACGAAGGGCAGTTCCTTCGGGCTAACTTTCAAGGCCTTGGCGATGCCGTCGCGCATGCGAGTAAGCTTGTCGTCGATATTGCCCTCCCGCTCTTGTAGGCTGCGAACCTCTGCACTGATCTGCTCTTGTTGCAAAGTGAGCTGCTCCAATTCTGCCCGCAGTTGATCCAGCTGTTTCCCTAAGGCCTTAGAGCGTTTACCCAATCGTTCGGCATCTTTCTGAGCTTCGGCCAAGAGCTCAACAAAGTCCGCTTCCGCTTGGCAGACAGTGCCCGTGCGCCACTTTTCGGCGCGCGCGATAAACTGTTTATAACGCGCTTGGCGTGGCTTAATCTGTTGCTGCAACTGCGCCAGCTCTGCCTTGATCTGCTGTAGGCGACGCCCGGTCTCACTGGACTCAATCGCGATGGTCAGCTGCTGGATGCGTTCTTGTTGTGCCTCCACTTTTAAACCTTCGGACATTTCCTCGGCCCGCGCTTTGACCAACTCGCGTTCGATTTCTTCTGCATCCGCAGTTCTAAACTTCAACTCGGTCTCTGCGAAAAACAACGGCGCTGCCTCGATGCAAGCAGTCCAATGGTCGACCTGATCCTCCTGGATCTGCACGGTGTTATTGAGACGGTGAATTTCATTGAGCCGGTCGAGACGTTTTTTCTCACGCTCGATACGCTCGTAGGTGCGGCGCAGTTCCTCAAAGTTATTGCGCAACTCTTCCAGTTTTTTGGGCGCGCCGCCGTCGTCCAGCATGTATTCACGAATGAAATTAGTCAGGTTACTAATGTCCTTGATGCACACCGCCTGATTGAAAATATCCATCGGATTCTTTTCCGCCGACAGACAAAGCGCCTCATGAAAGCGCTGCGAGTAGAGCGTAAAGGTGTCCAAGGGCTCCAGTGCCCGCTCCTTCAGTTTTTGCCGCACCTCGGATGGACTGCCCAGATCTTTGAAATCGTCCTCGATGGTCAGTTTCTTCTTCGCCACCACATAGGCGCGCTCCAATTTCTTGGCCGGCGTGAGCCACAGCACCTGTGCCAAGGTCACATGTTGTTGATAAGTTTCGTTGTAAAAATAAGCCAACAGAACAGTGACCGATTGCCCCGCTTTACGCAGCTGCTTGGGACGCCCGTAGCCTCGCTCCTGATCGTGCTCTTCGGAATACGTGCCGAGCACATAGTCCTTTTCGTTACGCTCTTTCTTTTGCTTACGCTCACCGCCGCCGGCCGAGGCCTGATTATAGTTTCGCTTGCGGCTATCGATCAGGATGGTGAGCACCGCATCGGCCAAAGTCGATTTACCGGCACCATTACCACCGCTCAACAGACTGGTGCGGCCGTCGGGCGCAAAACTGTGCACGCGCCCATGAAAGGTGCCCCAGTTCAGAACTGAAAATTGATGTAAGCGAAATCCGGCCGTGGAACGATCGGGTGCAAATTCTAGCGTAGCTTGTGGTTCGTGATTCATACCTCTGCGTCCTCCTCTGTTGCTTCAATCTCGCCTTCGTCGGCATCCTCCGTCGCATCCTCGGCGACATCCTCTTGGCCCAAGTGTGCTTTCAAACGATTGCGAATCGCCTCGATCTGGTCGACAGGCAGCTTGGCCCGCAGGATCGGCTCGACGCGATAGATCACCTCGCTACGGTTGGGCACTTGACGCAGGGCGGACAATTCCGCCAAGCGTGCCACGGCGGCTTTGACCTTTTTCTCGATCTTTTGCTCGTTACCGGTCTCGCCACAATAGGGGCGCATAAACTCCAGAATATCGCGAAATTCCAGGTAGAGATAATCGGTGCCATCGGTGGATTGATCATGCCGCAGCAAGCGCTCGCGCAGCTCCGTCAACAGCACCGTCGGCAGAAAAGACAGCGGCGTGCGACGCATCAATCGTGGCAGCGGCGCTTCGCCCTCGTGACTCTCGGACGGCTCTTCCTCTTCTTCGCTCGTATCTTCATTGCGCAGAAAGGCGTAGCCCGCGTCCTCATCCACGACGAGGTCCAGGCCCATCAGATGGAAATGTGATTCGACCTGATGGCGGTCGCGCAACAAACGAGCCCAGGACTCTGTCTCTTCCTGATAGAGTGGTCCACGCACCAGTTGAACGATGACGTGACGAATTGTGATGACGGACGGATTCATTTTATAAAGACGATTTTCTCAAGTTCAGCATAGCGCGGTTGCACTTCGCGCTTTAAGTCAATCTGCATGGTTTCGGGGTAAAAGACATTCTGCGAGCCCTCGCCCGCAACCGCGACATAGGCGACCACATCCACGATGCCCGACTCGATCGGATAGCGCTCCACCAACTCGCGCAGGCTTACCTGTGGCTGCGCTTCTAAGACCTCGGTCAAGCGTTTGCGATACTTCGGCAAATTCAGCGGTTTACCAATACGGCCCAACGCATCCTTCAAGGAAGCCACGCTCCTCGCCTCGTCCGGATCGATCTCTTCGAAACGCGTCGACTCCGGGGCTTCCCAAGTGCCAACTTCCATGAAATTGTTAAAACGAACGGGCTCTTCCCAATGGTGCAATGCCTCATCGGCAGGCAAATCGCCACAGGCATTGGCCAAGGAGCGCACCTCAGCCAGCAATTCCATTAAGTAGCGCGTCTGTTGCGAAGTCTGCTCCTCCACCACACGACGCAGTTGCCCCGAGATGCGGCGGTAAATTCCAGCGACGCTCGACACTTCATCGTAGAGACGCTTGGGCAATTGTTGGAAAACGTGCGCGTCCAGCTCATGCGTCTGTGCCAGCTCGGCTGCGCGTTTCGCCAGTGCCAGCAGTTCCTCGCGATTCTCGACCGAGGTAATCGACTCACGAAAGCCGAAGTAACTGCGGCCCTGATCTCGATTCCGCAGCGCCTCGTCGGCGTCCAACACATGGGCCACCAGGTCTCCCTTCGAGAGTTGCTGCTCTAGATATAAATTCTGAATGTCGCGCGCTTGCTCGCGGAAAGTCTCCTCAATCGAGCGAAAGTCGCTCAAAAATTCGTCGATGTCGGTCTCCAAATCGTGCAGCGCATCCTTGACTGCTGCCGGATCCAGCGTGTCGACCTTGCCCGTCTCGCGGATTTGCTGCAGTTCCGCATCGATCTCATCGCGCTGCTTCAACAACTCCTTGCGTCGCGCCTCCGGGTTAGCATTCGTCTCGCGCTCAATGCGACGCAACTCCGAGACAATACGGGTAAAACGAGAATCCGAGGTGGTATAGCCACGTCGATCCCCGCGCCGCAAGTCCTCCACCCAGGCCAGCGCCTTCTCACTAAACTGCGTGAGTTGATACACATAGCTGTTCTGCGCCTCCACGAAACGCTTCTGCAAGAGTCGATGACTCTCCTCGCACCACTGGGTCAAATAGTATTTCGCATCCCGCGGCATCGCATCGGGCTCTGCCGCGCGAGCCTCCTGCAAATGCCGATCCAAGAGCGCCTCCAAGTCCTCTTCCGGAATTTGCGTCAGACCATTTTCCTTAAAACTCACAAAAAAGAAGCCCAACACAAAGCAAGCGCTCGGGCTACGCAGTAATTTCAGCGTCGGGCTCTTGGCAAAATAGGGATCGAAAATCGAAGACATCGCACCAGAAAGTTGAAGAGTCGGTGAGCTGTCAATCTGTAGCGATGCACTGTGTATAACTCGCGTAGTGAGGCGCTCGGCACAGTTTGTGTAGCGACGCGACGCCAGTCGCGTCTGCTGGCGAATTAGCCGCCCCTAGCTGGCGAGCTGACGCACTGCAGAGACCTCGCTAGCGCGAGTTCGCTACGAAAACCACATCTCGGGTAGCGATGCGACGCTAGTCGCGTCTGCTGGCGGATTAGCCGCGCCTGGCCGGCGAGCTGACGCAACGCGGAGACCTCGCGTAGCGCGAGTTCACCGCACATAAAAAAACGACTCTCCTGCGAGGGAGAGTCGTTTGTAGAAATTGATTATCCAGTGATCTTACCAATACACCAGTGACACACTACCAAGTGCGCTTCTTGTGGCGATTGGACTTCAAACGCTTGCGGCGTTTGTGGTTGTTCATCTTGAGACGGCGTTTTTTCTTGAGGTTACCCATGTGTAAATTGCTGTTGAAATTAGTGGAAAGGCTGGAAAGAGCCAGAAAAGCAGGCGAGTGTAAAGCGTTTTTTCAAATGAGTTGATAGGCCCGTTCGGCCTGAGCCCGTACCAGCACTGACTCTATCGCCTGACAAGCCTGCGAAGCGCCAGTCAAATCAAGGCGGCGATCCCCACTAAAACCATCGATGCCCTCGACGATTTGCACGCCATGAGTCGCATTAGTCACGAAGACCGCCTCAGCCTCGAACAAATCATCGGGAGTGAATCGTCCCTCGACGATGCCTAACTCAGTGGCGCGCAACAACGCGGCACGCGTCACCCCCGGCAGGATACCGGTATCGAGCGCAGGAGTATATAGGCAACCGTCTCTGACAAAAAAGAGGTTAGCGGTGGTGGTTTCCGCGAGCATGCCTGCGTCATCGAGACGTAGGGCATCGTAAAAACCTTGCTCACGTGCGCGCTGCAGCAGGCACATGGCCTCCATGTAATTGTGGGTTTTATGTCCAGCCAGCAAGGAACGGCGGCCAATTGGACAATCCGTATCAAGCCACAAGCAGCGGCGATCGGGTGCCGGCAACGGTGGGCGGGCATACACATAGAGACAGCTGCCCTCCGCATGCTTGAGTAGGGACAGTTTCAAAATGCCAGATTGCATCGCCGCGGACGTGACCAATTGACGCAAAGCACGCAGCACTGCCGCTTCCGCGGGCAAATCGAGCGTAAAGTGCCGCGCAGAACGTGTCAGTCGGGCCCAGTGATCCTGCCAAAAATAAAGGCGGCCCGCGTCATAGCGCATGGTTTCAAAGAGCCCGAAGCCGTGCGCAAAACCGGCATCCGTCGGCGCGAGCATCACGCACTCAGTGGGGGATATTATGACGATGTCTGACATAACTGATCAATCGCTTCGCGAATCGCGCGGGCTTTATCTAAGGTTTCTTGGTATTCGGCCTCTGGCTGTGAGTCCCAGACAATCCCACCGCCCACTTGATAATCAAGTTGCCCCGCTTTCAGGTGCAAACTGCGAATGGCGATATTAAACTCGGCATCGCCATCGAAGCCGATGTATCCGATGGAGCCACAATAGGCGCCGCGTCGAGTGGGCTCGAGCGCTTCGATAATCTCCATCGCACGCACTTTGGGCGCGCCGGTGATAGAGCCGCCGGGGAAAAGCGCCGCCAAGGCATCGTAGACATCCTTGCCCTCTCTGAGCCTGGCCTTGACGCGCGCAGTCTGGTGAATGACACGCGCATAATGCTCCAACTGATACAATCCCTCGACCTGCACCGAGCCAAATTCCGCGATACGCCCCAGGTCATTACGCTCGAGATCGACGATCATCAACAACTCTGCGCGGTCCTTTTCCGAAGCACGCAGAGCGGCCGCTTGCTGCAAGTCCTCTGCTGCGCTCGCACCACGCGGGCGAGTGCCCTTAATCGGCCGCGTCTCCAAGGCACGACCGCGCTTTTGCAAAAACTGCTCCGGCGAAGTGGAAATGAGCTGCCAGTCGCCTAGGTCCAGATAGGCCCCGTAAGGAGCAGGATTGCCACGACGGAGCGCTTGATACAGTGCAATGCTGTCACCCTCGAAGGTGCAACGGGCGCGCTGGGAGAGATTCACCTGATACACGTCGCCACTGGCAATATAGTCACGCACACGCTGCACCGCAGTGCAGAAATCGGCCTTTGAAAAGTTCCATTGCCAAGCGCCGCGGCAGGCAGGCATGGCCGCCGAGGCGCCCGTGGTAGGGGCTTCACTTGTGACGCCCGCCGCAGTTTGGCAAAACGGAAGCGACTCGGAGGTGACGCAAGCTGACTCTGATGCGGGCGTGACAAGTCGCGCCCCTACGATTGACCGCAGGCGCTCGATCACCGCGTCCGCAGCCATGTGAACATCATGCCCGATCAAATACAGCACTCCGCTCTGGTGATTGAGTGCCGCCACACCATCGTAGAGGGCAAAGGACATATCAGGAATCGAGCGATCATCTTGTGCGAGGCAGGGCACACGCTCTAAGCGCCGGCCATAGTCGTAACTCAGGTAACCGACCGCTCCCCCGGTGAATGGAATCTCTGGATGCGATTCCAATGGATAGGCCTGCATCGCCTGGCGCAGATCGTCCAGATCTCCAGTAACCGTCTGAAAGGGATGCGCGCCAAAAAAACTCCAGGCCCCCAAGCCATCATTGGACTGCGCACTATCCAAGACAAAGGACAGCGGCTGCCGTCCGAAGCACTCCACGAGCGCTTCCACCGAGGGTGGATTCTGGATTTCGAGGACTTTCATCCTTAAATTAGTGGCGGCTCGCCCGACGGATCATCCAAAAGCCAATGCTTTGAAAAATTATATTTGGCAACCAGATCAATAGATCCGGACGCAATGCGGGTAAGTCTTCTAACCAACTGACCATAATGATCAGAAAGTAATAGCTCATGGCGATCACCAGCGCGATGCCAAGGTTGGCATACGTTTCCTTACGCCCCACTTGAATCGCCAGCGGCACTCCAAAAACCGCCAAGGAAAAGACTGAAAATGCCAAAGCAAAATTTTTCTGAATGTGCATCTGCACCTTCAACCGTTCCTCCGTCATCCCCTCCCCGGTCTCAGCTTCCTTGTCCAACTCCGCCTGCCGCTGTTCCATCAGCTGGGCAAAAGTCATCTCTTTAATGCGCACCTTGCGCTTACGATCACTGTCGCCAAACAATTGATCCAAGGGCAGAGCGATCGGCAATTCGCCAAAAAACAAAGAATCCGGCATATCTCCTCCGAAAGCCTCGGGATTATCTGCATCCCGCTTCTCGGCAGTGCCATTTTTAAGTGTCAGAATCAGATCCTTATTCGCCTCGTCAAAATCCAGCGCCCCCTCCGCCGCACGCAAGAACAGTGTCACCCGTTTTTGCGCATCCAGCTCCCAGATCCAAAAGTCCTTCATGGTCGAGCCATCGCGTCCCCCCATATAGATCACGTAACCGGGAAACTCGTGAATAAAACGGCGCTCCTCAATGAAGCCGACAGGATTATCCGTGAGCGCACTCGCCATCAGCGCCTTACGCTCGACACGCGACTGTGGCGCATACTGTAAATTCACCACCACCGCGACCACCATGCCCACGCAAGCGATCAAAAAAACCGGGGCCGCAATCTGGTATAAACTCAGCCCCGCCGACTTCATAGCGGTAATTTCCCGCTGCGACGACAAGCGCCCCAGCGCAATCAAAGTGCCGGTCAACATCCCCAACGGCAGCGCAAAGGAGGCCACATAAGGGATCAGCAGGCCCAAAACTTTAAGAAAGACCCAGAAGTCCAACTTCCCTGCGACCACCAATTCAGCCACATCGCGCAGCGCATTCCCCACCAGCAGCACAAAAATAAAGAGCCCCATAGCCAAGCCAGTGGCGACCAGGATCTCTTTAAGTATATGGCGATGTAGCAAATTAAGCATATCAACGTAGTGACAAGCTTCCAGCGGGTCGTCCAACAAAATTCGACAAGCTGGAAGCTTGTCACTACGCCGATCAGGCGCACACTGCGCCGCATGAGTACTCAAAAACGACGAAGTTATCCAAATTTTTAAAGACAGCGGCGCCTTACTTGAAGGCCACTTCCTCCTCCGCTCGGGGCTACATAGCGCACACTTCTTTCAGTGCGCCCAAGTCTGCCAATATATGGATAAAGTCACTCGTCTGGCCGAAATCATGGTGCCGATGCTCAAAAAATACGGCGCCACCACCGTGGTGGGTCCCGCTATGGGCGGCCTGGTGATCGGACAAGAAGTGGCACGCCAACTGGGCCTGCGCTTTGTCTTCCTTGAAAAAGTGGACGACAAACTGGCACTACGCCGCAATTTCAAATTTGAGCCGAGCGAAAAAGTGCTGATCGTCGAAGACGTGATCACCCGCGGTGGCCGCGTGGTCGAAGCACTGGAACAATGCCGCGCCCACGGAGCCGAGCCCGTCGCCGTCGGCGTGATCGTGGACCGCAGCCAAGGCAAGACTAGCTTTGACGTGCCCCACCACAGTCTGGCCGAGCTCAGCTTCCCCACCTACGAAGCCGACAAGCTCCCACCGGAACTACAGGGGACGGAAGCCATCAAGCCTGGCAGTTAATTAGAGTGAGGCGCGAAACTCCGCGAGCTTACGCGCAAAAGTCTTTTTCAGATCTTCGTTCTGAATGCCGTCAGTCGTCGAAAAATTGTCAGCAAACGATGGAAGGGAAAAGGTCGCGACCACATCACCGCCAAGGTGCGGGAATGTGCTGGCAGCGGCTGCCAAAACAGTTGCGCCCCCACGCCCGCCTGGCGAGGTGCTCAGTAGCAACATCTTTTTGTCCGACCACACTTTTTGCTTATGCCGAGTGCCCCAGTCGAAGAGGTTTTTAAACGCGGCCGTATAGCTGCCGTTATGCTCAGCCAAAGACACAATCACCGCATCGACGGCTTCAATCTCGGCAACGAAAGCTTTCGCTGCTGCAGGAATCCCATTCACGGCTTCCTCATCGACGGAATACATCGGCGTCGCAAAATCGTTGAGATCGATTAATTTAACATTCGCATCAGGAATTGCATTGGCCGCATATCCAGCGAGTTGCTTATTAATAGACTGAGCGCTGGTGCTAGCTCCGAAGGCAAGTATGGTAGGCATCATTGGTAATTATCTGAATAAAAAGGAGAGAATTCACTCAGCGTGAATTCAAAATATCTAATCGAAACTTCCCCACCAAAGCAAGCCCCACTCCGAGGGCTATAAGCTTTCACATAGACGCATAAGAGACAATGCAGCCAGAGACATAAACGAACCTTGGCTACATCCGAGTCACCCCAGGCCTATGGTCGTCTCAATCAAGACATTCCCCCCGGCCAGCTAGGCGGCACTAAGAAATAGGGCTGTGTCGAATCGGGCAGGCAAAACAGGGTGCAGCGCTCGCTGGCGAGTTGATGCAGTCTGGGCACAGAAATCACTGGAAACTGGCGCTTTGCCTGCGAGCTCAGCTCGACCGGCCACAGTGGTTTGTCCATGAGCAACACTTCCTCAACTCCGGCGAAGTTTTGTGCCCACTCACTAAGATACAGCCAGTGGCCGACGCGGGCGCTGGGCGAGAACAGCTCCAGCGGCGGGACCGCATCCTGTCCCATCGGCAGAAAGAGACAGCCGTAAATCAGTTGCTGTGTCTGGATGGCATCGATCCCAAAACGCTCACATAAGAGCTGACGCGTTTCCGGCAAGCGACTCAATTGTAACTGATGCCTGCGCAGCCGATCCAGCTTGCGCTGCCAATTATCACGCGGGTCCGGCCCGGGAAACTGCCAGCCATCACGTCCTTTGACTGCGAGGTAAAATTTAACCGCTAACTCAAGGTGGATGTACTGATCACGCGTATGATCATGCAGCAGATAATCCAGCTCCCCCAAGGTGCGTCCGCTCTCGGCAAAGACCTGCAAGTGACTCGCCAACAAGGTGAGCGCATTCGAGGATTCCAGCAAACGACCGAGCGCTTGCTCGTAGAGGTGCCCCAATTTTTGGTCAAAACGAAGCGGATCAACTGCGCATGCACCCGTCGAGCCCAATCGAGAGCGATCCAACACGGCCGCCTCCGGCAGGTCCCCGATCAAGAGCGGCGCCGAACGAAGGCTTTCGAGGATGAGTTGAGTGGGCGTCGTTGCGATCATTGCCCCCAATAAGCGACCGATTTAAAGCAAAACTTCAATGTTCTTTCCTACCAAGCCCCTCCCCGGTTCTAAGAACCGAGGCTACACTCCCCGGCTACAACTCCCCGGTTCAGAGAACCGAGGCTACAACTCCCCAGTTCTAAGAACCGAGGCTACGCAACTCGCGACACAAGCTACTTCTGGCAGCGTGGACAATGGTAGGTGCCGCGTTGGCCGAGGACGGTTTTGACCACAGGCGTCTTTTTGCAGAGTTGACATTCTTGCTGGTAGAAAACCACCAGGTTTTGCACGCCGGTGCCCTTGTCGCCTTTGGTATCACGGTAGCCGCCTCCGAAGGCGACGCCGCCGCGGGTGATGGTGCCGTTAATTACCGTCGAAACAGCGCGATAGAGTTTATTGATTTCCCGAGTGCTCAGGCTTTGGACCAATCGATGCGGCAAGACTCTAGCATGCGCGCAAATCTCGTTGGCGATATAATTACCAGTGCCCGCAAAGAGCGACTGATCCAGCAGCGAGACTTTCACCGCCCGCAGCGGATAGCGCAGCAGGCAGGCCTTAAAGTAGGGAGCGGTAAATTCTGGGGCCAAGAGATCGTGCCCCAGCTCGGCCAGCTTCGCGGCGGCCCGTGGCTCGTCGTATAAATACATATGCCCGAAACGGCGCGGATCAACATAGCCAAGGTAGCCAGAGTCGCCGGTAAATTGCACATGGGTATGCTTGGTCGTGATCCACTCGGACGCGATCAACCATCCGCCCGACATGCCGAGATGGCTCAACAAGTGGTGGCCATCGTCGAGAATGAAATCCAACAGCTTCCCCTTGCGCTCGACTCTTAGCAAACTGCGTCCCACCAGGTGATCCATGGGCGTGTGCACAATCGAATCCGCGACTCGACTCAACGAGCAGCGCTTAATGCGAAAGGGCATGATCGCGTTCAGCTGGTCTTGAATGGTTTTAACTTCGGGCAGTTCCGGCATAGCTAGAAGTGCAAAAAAGGCTAGCGTGTGTAAACTGCAAGTAGAATTGAGCGACTGCGCTCTCACTCGGGTCGCATACACACATGACAGTAAAATCCCTAACCTTGCCTAACGGGATATAAATCATAAGGTATCAGCATGAAATCTATAGCTAGCCTCTTCTCCACATTGATTTTGGGAGTTTTACTCGGCCAAATGGCTTTCCACGAATCCAGCAAAACGATACGGGATACCGAACTCAACATCCAAGACGCTGAAGAAAGCTCGGCTATAACCGAATGGCAAGCATCCCCCCCAGTATTAGCCTCGGAGTCCTCGTGGAACAATATCTACTCGACGATGACGCTGATCGATCAATCTGATGCACAAGGCTTAGCGAGTATCGCGGTCGCGCTAACAGAACAAACCGAAGCACCCATAGCTAAGACCGCGCTTGAAATGACCGTACGACGCTGGGCGGAGTTGGATCGGGACGGGGCGCTAGAATTTGCCAAGTCACACCTGCAGGCCACAGAGGAGAGCCGTGCCCTATCAGCCATCTTAAGAATATGGACGAGCGAAGACAGTCAGGCAGCTTGGATGTCTGCCACAGAATCAGGAACAGATTCGCGGCTAAAGAAGAAGATGCAGCAGACAATCATTAGTCAGCTCGCCATTACAGATCCGCTGCACGCACTCCACTTAATGTCACATAGCGAGCTATCAAGCGTGCGAAACGATTCCGCCCTGATCGTATCGATTTTCCATCAACTCGCCACAGAGGATGCCGAAAGCGCGATCATCGAAGCGGATCAGTTAACTACAGCTTCCAAGCGTGATGCTTATGGTGCCATCCTCGCCTATTTAGGAGCCAACGCCCCAAGCCGCGGGCTCGAACTACTAGAGACATTGCCAAATACGGCATCCATAGCTTGGAGCTATCAGCAGAGTTTTGTGAGCAGTTGGGTGAAGAAGGACCTCCAAGCGGCAGGGCGCCAGCTCATAGCGATGGAGTCTTCCGAGCTGCAGAATCAACTGATTGGCGCGTTTATGAGTCGCGCAGCCTATCGTGACATCGATGCGACGCTTGAATGGGCAGAAAAAAATAATCAGAATCCTGCGCTCGATCATGGTTGGCGCTCCTTGATGTGGGCATTGGCTCGCTCCGATTTGGATAAAGGAATCGCACTGATTTCTAACGACGGCCTAGTCACCCCACAAGCGCGTGATGGTTTCCTTAAATCGTGGTTAACCATAAACCCACAAGAGGTCGCCAACTGGAGCCAATTGCATTTAGACTCAAATGAAATTACGGATATTTTTCGCCATGACATCAGGCAAATCACACAATCAGCTCCCAGCGCAGCGATGCAACTCATCGATTTGATGTCTCCGGGCGATGCCCGTGACAGCGTCATACAGCAAAACATCTATGGGCTCGCAGCCGCAGATACGATGGGCACCCTCAATTGGGTACTCACACAACCAGACGATGCGATCCGCCAAGCTGCCCTTCAAAACGTCATCGGCTCTTGGGCCAATATAGAGCCCGAACAAGCCGCAGCATACACCTTTGAGAATTTTAGCGAAAACAGCATATTGCTTGTAGATCTAGCTAAGTCGGTTGCAAGCAACTGGGCAAAACATGCCCCTTCCGAAGCACTCATCTGGGCAAGAGCAATCAAAGCAGAAGAGATCCGTCAAGAAGCCGTGGGCTACGCGTTGAGCGCTTGGGCAAGAAACGACAATACTGCGGCGGGCAATTATATCCTGGCCATGCCAGCCGATGAGGCTCGCTCAAGTTACATCAGACGACACGTTTTATTTACAACAAAAGACAATCCTCAGAAAGCATTGGAATGGATCGAAGCTCTGCCCGAACAGGAAAAAACAGACTCCGTGACACAGAGTTTCGTCGCGGGCTGGGTGGGCGAAGATTCACTGGCCGCCTCCGAATGGGTCAACAGTCTCGCAGAGGGCCACCAACGAGATGTCGCAGCCACCGAGCTGGTCGGTCAAATTCATCAAAAATCTCCCAAAGACGCACTCCCCTGGGCCTATTCGATCGAGAATGAAAAGTTACGCAATCAAGCACTCGGCAACATCGCCAGTGGAGCCAGTCGCTTGGATCAGGCGGTCGTCCAAGAAGCAATTAATGCGATGACGCTACCAGAAAAACAAATGAAGTGGTATCGAGAACGATATCTCAAAGAATGACAAAGAAATCCGGCTACGCATGCCAGGTCATTTGACTTTACTCGATTTATCGTATCCAACAGTGCGCTATGTTCCGTTTCGACAGCACACTTCACCGCCTGCGCTCCGTAGGCACCTGGGAAGCCATCTCCTCGATCTTGCTCTTCGGCATTGCGATGCCGCTTAAATATATTTGGGGCAACGATGTGCTGATCCGGCCAATCGGGATGGCACACGGCATTTTGTGGATGGCCTACGTAGGCTTCGCCTTATTGGGTCAGCTGGATTACAAGTGGTCGTGGAAACTCACCGGCTGGCTACTGGTCGCCAGTATCGTGCCGGCCGGACCACTGTTCGCCGACGCAAAGTTGCTAAAAGCTTACGAAGCCAAGGTGTAGTCACGAGCTTCCAGCTTGTGCACGGGTGCTGCAACCATCTCCGACAAGCTGGAAGCTTGTCACTACGAACGCGCTCTATGAAGTTGCAGTTTAGCTGAATCGCGCCACAGTTCGGACTATGAAAGTATTTTATGCGATCGTTTGTGCTGCGATGATTTTCTCTGCCACTGGCTGCCAGTCGGTTTATTATGCCTCCATGGAGAAGCTCGGCATCGAAAAACGTGAACTGATGGTCGATCGGGTGGAAGAAGCCCGCGATGAACAAGAAGAGGCTAAGGAAACTTTTGCCGACGCACTCGAGGCCTTCACCGCCGTGACGGAGTATCAGGGCGGCGATTTAGAGGCGGTTTATAGCAAAATCAACGCGGCCTACGAAGACAGTTTGAAAGCCGCCGAGCGCGTCTCCAAACGTATCGACAAAGTCGAGTCGGTGGCCGAAGCACTCTTCGCCGAATGGGAACAAGAACTGGAATCCTACCAAAGCGCTAGCCTGCGTAGCTCCAGCCAACGCTCACTGCGCGAGACCCGCGCCAGCTACAACGGCATGGTGACTAAAATGCGCAAAGCCGAAGCCAGCATGGCCCCCGTGGTCGAACTGTTTCAAGATCAAGTGCTCTACCTGAAGCACAACCTGAACGCCCGCGCGATCGCCGCGCTGGATGTGGAAGTGGTCAAAATCCAAGAAGAAGTCGCCAGCCTGGTCAAAGAAATGGAAGCCTCTATCGACGAAGCCAATGCATTTATGAGTCGGCTCTAAGTCGCCAGAACTTCGAACGAGCGCCTTCTAATTCAAAGCTCGGCTCCAATAAGAAGAAGATAACGGGGCGGTCAAAGATCAGCCCCTTAAGGCTCAACTGTGAAGACGCACAAAGCAATGCGGGCATTCAATGAGTCACTAACTAAATAATGATCATAATGTTTTTTCGCTTGCATTGTGATAATGAGACTCCATCTCATTGCATATGCTCGCTAAAATCAAATCTAAGAAAATATCTGCCCGCACATATCTAGCCCTAGGGTACCTCGCCAGCACTTCGATCTGTCCGCTTGTTTCACAAGCAGACACCAATGAAGCCGCCGCCCCGATCAAAGCCACCTTTTCAGAGGTGACTCTAACGGGGGAAGCCGCCAGAGGCTTTGATGCGACCATGACGCAAACTAGTCTGGAAGGCGATATGGTGGAATCACTCACACCTGTAAATAACTACAGTCTCCTACGCCTGCTTCCCGGAGTGAACGGTGGCTTGAGCAATAAGGACCGCTTTGGCGGGCCCGTTTCAATTCGTGGCGGGGTGACTTGGGGAGTGGTACAGCTGGTGGACGACTATCCGGTCATTGATGTGGTGCCAGTTTCGGCTGAAGACGGTGGCTACACCGCGGGGCTTTCCAGTATCATACCTAGTATCGCACTCACAGAAATGGGCGTCGAGACCGGTGCCCTGGGTGTTCGTTACGGCCAAGCGACAGGCGGTGCCATTCGTTCGCAGATCAAACGCGGCAGTGCAGAGAATCCTTATTCCGGACTGCAAGTGGAATACAACACCATCGGTGAAATCACCGGCATGGCAGAAACCTCCGGAGGTGAAGGCAAATGGGATTATTACGCTGCCGTACAAACGGTGCAGGCCGACTATGGGGATGCTTACGACACCCACTCGCGCCAGCTGCAAGATTTAGAATTGTATTCCGGGCTAACCAAGATCGGCTATCGTCCCAATGACAAAGGACGCGTAGAATTGTTGTTGATCGGCGGCACGGAAGACCACAACTACTTCAACACTGGAAATGCATCCGACTACCACACAGAGAAAGATAATATTTTCGTGGGTCTACGCTACGACCATGTCATGGACAACGATTTGAAGTGGGACATCGGTACGACCTACAATTATTTCCGTGAAAATCGGATCAATAATACGACGGGGCTCAGCGAACGCGACCGACCACAAGAAGCTTTTAAGCTCTTTACCAATCTCTCGAAGCACTTCGAACTCTCCGAAGAATGGAGCATGGAAACCATCAATGGCGTTGAGTTTTCGGATGATTATTTCAGCGATCAAACCAATGCAGAAAAACGCTATGATTTCGGCGAAACCAGTGTCTATACGCGCAACAGCTTCAATTGGAACGATCGAGTCACACTCAATGTCGGGCTGCGCGGCACGCAAATCGACAACGCTTTCCGCAATATTTATCATGTCGCGCACAACGTCGGCGCGGCAGTGAACCTCAATGCCTTAGGGCAATTCCACGTAAGTCACTTTACCGGCTACCGCTTGAACAAAGCGTTCTACCTCTGGTGGGGCGGCGGCAGTTTCTTGGATCGTGCTCCAGCCGATGGTCTGGACCCATCCGAATCCGAAACGCTGGAAATCGGCTGGAAGCGTAACTTCCAATTGTTAGAAGGCAACGGCTCCATCCGCCTCACTTACTTCGACACCACCGAATCCCGAATCTTCAATTTTGCCAATACTGGCACCGGCACACCTTACTATGACGAGGGCGAATCCAAAGGCTTCGAAGCTTGGTTGGAATGGCAAGCCACTGAGGAGCTCAAGCTCTTCACCGGATATACCAGCCTCAAAAACCGTCGCGTCGACAGCACCAATCCAGCCGCGACAAATCTCGACCTACGCTTCTCCCCGCTGCCAGAACACACGGCATCGCTCGGTTTCAGCTGGCGCTTTGCCGAGGATTGGGAACTCACCACGACTGCCCTCTACGATTCCGGCTCACAACGTGAATTCTACGACGCCGGCGTGCGTGAAGTGGAAACCTTCGAGGAGTTTTTCCACATCGACGCCGCCGTTAGCTGGCAAGTCACAGAGGACTTGATGTTATTCGGTCGTATCGAGAATCTGTTAAACGAAAAAGACCTCGGCTATTCTTCTGTCCGCGAGGAATCAGATGGCTCCACCACTCGCAACAACGCCACGCAGGAAGATCCAGGAATTCTCTTTGCACTCGGTGCCCGCATTCAGTTTTAAAAGAACTGCATGAGGAAAAGGCCCGAAACAAACAAAGCCCCCAAACGGCAACGCCCGATCTGGTTTCACCTACATTTTTGGTTGAGCTGGATCGCGGCCTTGCCGTTGCTGGTGGTATTTGTGACCGGCGTGCTGCTGTCCTTTGAAAAGGAATTTTACCAATGGGAGCAGCCGGAGCACTACGCCATCCAGGCAAATGGGCCCGCCAAGTCGTTGAGCGAAGTCTTGCATACCTACGAGCAAGCCCAGCCTCCGCTACTGTTAAACTATCTCCAAGTCCCCGAATCGGGAGACGCCGCCTATCTTGCGTTCGCACGTGAAATGCCCAGCGACGGCAGTCCCGAACGCAGTCTGCGCGCCTACCTTAATCCATATACCGGCAAGATCACCCGCGAGTTTGATAATCCGACTTTCATTCGCCTGATGGAAGACTTGCACCGCACCCTGACTTTAAAGAAGTGGGGGCGCTGGAGCGTCGGAGCCAGCTCGCTCATCCTGGCGATCAGTTCGTTGATCGGACTCATTCTGTGGTGGCCGATGCGCGGACGCACCTTTAGCCGCGCTTGGCGGAGGGGCCGCGCCCTCGATTGGCACAATGCATTGGGCCTGATCGCATTACTCCCCCTGTGCGTGTTTGCCCTGACAGGTATCACTTTCACTTGGGGGAAATTCATTTTCCAGCAACTGGACAAGCTGCAAGAACAGCCCTCCCGCTTCGAAGCGCCCCAACTGATCGTTGAGACAGCTCCCGCCCAGGAACAATGGGTAACACTCGCCGAGGCCGCGACTTGGGTGCAGGCAAATTATCCGGACGCCGAGATTCGTGGCGTGCAAGGCACCCGCAATGCCAAACGCCCCTACATCTTTCATCTAAAGCAGCACCACGAATTCCATCCCGGCGGCAATCTCAAGCTCTCAGTGGCGCCGACCAGCGGCCAATTGCATAGTGAATTTGACGTCACGACGACCGGACCCGTTGGCTGGTATCGCCGCTACTTTTACATCCTGCACACGGGGCACCCCTTCCCTTGGTGGGGGCGACTCTTTTGGGCCGTGAGCAGTTTGGCAGGCCTCATTTTGCTGATCACAGGAGTCTGGATGTCGATACGCCGCTGGCGACGACAGCGCGCCTAGTGTCTATTCGGTCTATCGTTGGAATTTTCAGATAGCTTTACCGCGCGTCCACAGCACTCAAAGACGCGACAATCTCACGCTCAAAAACAAGGAGCCCCTGCGTGAGCTGCTCCGTCAAACGGGCTTCATCGGCCAGCGAAAAATCATCGGACAGTATCGCTTTCACGATAGCTACATTCCCCACAGCGGGCTCAAGCAGTGGATGCTGATTGTATCCAGATTCCCGTAACAATCCCCAGTAACGTTTGCCCACTTCACGATTCCGTGCAGTGAGCCAAACCTCGAAGGTGAATGTTTCGAAATTAAAGAGAACTGTCAGCTTAAGATCACGCTCCTTCAGCGGCTCGGGAAAAAATGCGAAATGAGTGATATCCAAATAGCCTTGGTACATCCCTGATACCTGACGTGGACCATGTTGTTCAGCCAAAGCGGATCGCAATCGAGCCATATAGGATACAATTCCCTTATACGCGTTTCGAATGGAGCCCTCTTTTAAACGGGCACGTAACTCTTGAATGTCTTGATCAATATCACTCATTTCGCAGCTCTCATATGGTTGATTAAACTTTTTCTTTGAGTGGGATGCAGATGTCGACCAACCACTTCCCCTCGGGGTGCTCCATACCGTTATTCTGATAGAGCTCAAAACAAGGGCCATCTCCGGCCTCGAATCCGCTATCGCACAGCCAGACAAAGGCATCTTGCCAGGCCTGCTGAAAGGCATCCTCCGTCACTTCGGCATGATGCACCACATAGGAGCCCCCACGGATTGTCTGAATACAGACCTGCCCCTCTGCGACCGTGCCAGCGGGCACCATGATGCAGGCATCAAAACGGCATTTCTCCGCGGGCGTGACCTCGGGGTTGTCCCAATAGATCGCCAGCATCTTGCCGGGAGCGATTAAATTGCGAGGCCCCGCATACTCCATTAATTCGATAAATGCCGGCTGGCAGGTTTCTTTGCCATAGGCCCCCATCCGGCGGACATAGGCAACTTCAGATTCTGGTAGAACTTTAACTTCTGTATTCATTTTCATTTTCTTCGTTAGGTTGGATAGATTCCTTGTGACTGAATCTACATCATACCTGATTTGAAAAAGAGATGCGTTTTCGTTCTTGCTGAGCGTGTGTCCAATCTTGCTATGACGATACTCGGTGGGGGTGAGGCTAAAGTGCTTACGAAAGGCTTTCGCAAAATTCTGCGAACTAGAGAAGCCGCACTCCATCGCGATGGTGGTGATATCACCGTTCGGCGTGGCAATCAGTCGGCTGGCCGCGGATTCTAGCCGCAGACGACGCGTAAAGCTAGCAACCGTCTCGCCGACGGAGGCCTTGAATATACGGTGAAAATGAAAGGCAGAAAAGGACGCGGACGCCGCGATCTCCTCCAGTGAGAGCTCACGCTCAATATTCTGGCTGATAAAATTCATCGCGCAGCAAATGCGCTTCTGGTAATCGACAGTCTTGGGCTCCATGAATTTTCCGTTGTTTTAAGGCTTACAGCAATTTACGTCACGAGAGTATAATGAGATGCGAGGCGCCGTTGCAAGCGCGCGGCGCAGAGCATTCCACCTAAAGGCCAATGTCTTTAAGGATTGGTGACTTCTATAGTTTTGACAACTCGTTTTGACTGGGCAACTTTAGTTTTTGGCCAGTCTTTTGTGGGTTGTCGTAGGGTTCTGGGGCAAGTTCTAGGTCTTCGTTTTTTAATAACGGCATCATATATAAGATCATCTAAGAGTCGCTGTATCCACTGAGCCAGCGCTTGCGGGGTGATCAAGTCTGCACCGACTTGCAGTAGCTCGCACAGTGCGGCTGTCTTGTGCAAAACCTTGGCAAAGCTGATGCGCAAGGGCTCAACGCCTGCGGCAGAAGCGACGCTTTGGCGCTGCTTGGCGATCAGCGCGGCCGCTAAGAGCATCGCGAGCACTTCTTGGGCTGCGGTTTGCGGAGTGAGTGCGTCAAGTAGTTCTCCGCGGGCGTGCAGGTGGCTTTTGAGTTCTCGGAAGAATAACTCTTCCTCCCAGCGTGCGGCGTAAAGGGCGATCAGTTCTGTGGCTGGGCTGGTGGTGTCATCGAGCAGACTCGTCCACAAGCGTATTTGAAGACACGAACGGTGACCATTCTGGTCTTCATAGCAGACTCGACCATAGATCTCACGTAGTTCGAGTACCCCCACCTTCTTGCGTGTGGATGGATCAACCGCTTTGACTTCGACTAGCCATGAACCATCCGCGAGTTGCCGCGTGCGCTTGGCTTTGAGATTAGACTTTATCCGAACCAGAACGTAACTGTGTGTGCGCCGGAGCATTGACCAGAGTCCCCAGATCAGCGAAGGATAACCGAACAGTCGGTCGGCTAAAAGCAGACTGCGCTCGGGCAGATCCTGAGCCGCAAACAGTTGCCGCGCGAGTGTCAACTCGCCCTCGCCTTGCCAGCCTAAACGGGTGCCCAAAGGTTGGTGCATACCCAATTCCACCAGGACAACTGCCAGCAAATGCGCGAAAGCAGGTTCACCGCTACCGCGGTTGCAAGCCACTTTTGAAGCCTGTTCATTAATGGTTCCGGTATTACGTAAATTGAAACGAGTCCCGTCGATGGCCACCAACCGATATGCATGATAAAAGGCCTGCACATCTCGCTCACGGTCGGCTAACGGACGTAGCGCGATAGGCAGTATCTCTTCGATCAGCTTCTCGCCAATCGACAAGGCCCGCTGGCTGAGCGCGCTGTCCGAGATGCGCACTCCGGATACCGCCTTGGTATTAGACGAGAAAGTACCCGAACGTGCCAACTCATGGTAGACCCTGGACATCAACCATTCCCAGCCATTTAACTTGGCTTGGCCACCACCGCGAGGACCGTGCTGCGCGAAAATCAGAGCGCAACTCTCACGGCTAAATAGCTCCTCAAAGGCAGCTGGAAAATTAGAAAACAACGGTAAACACAAGGAGGTGGATGCGCTCATTCATACAAAAGAAGCAATCGTCCTAAAAGTACGAGTCTTAAATGATTGCGCTAACTAAAATCCAATCCTTAAAGGCATTGGCCTAAAGGCGGGACTCCTAAACGGATACGTGCTGGATTCTACGTCTGAGCAGGTTCGGAGTTCCGTCTTTAGACGGCCGCGTCGTGCAATAGCCATATTCAAAAATTACTCACTAGAGCCATATTCAGAAAAAAGCTGATAAAAAATCTGCTGGTGTAGCGGATCGGCGAAGCCGTTTCGACCGACGGTTGTAGCGCTGCCGCAACTCGAAATCGCTTCGCGAGTCCGCTACATTTAAACGAAAAATCATGCGTTAATATCTCAGCAAACTTCTTAAGATTGCTCTAGCCCGCTCGCACAAAACAGCCCCTGACCGCGATGCGCGATACAGGGGCTGCTGAAAAACTACGACGGATCCGACGATTAGCGCAGCTTGACCAAGAGGTCCTTACTCTCGACCTGGTCGCCGGCCTGAACTTCGACTTGATCGATGATACCATCGGCGAGTGCGTAGACGGTCGTCTGCATCTTCATGGCTTCCAGTATGGCGAGCTTGTCGCCCTTCTTCACCTTGTGGCCCACGGTAGCCGTCACTGCACTCACCATCGCAGGGATGGGTGCACCGACTTGCATCTTATCCGCAGAGTCGGCTTTGACGCGGCGCTTAGTCTCGGACTGAATCGAGTGGTCCTTGATGACACACTCACGGGCACGGCCGTTGAGCTCGAAGGTGAGTGTGCGCAGGCCTTCTTTGTCAGGCTCGCTGACGTAGATGAGTTTAATAATGAGCACCTTGCCCTCTTCGATCTCGACCGAGATTTCTTCGCCGGGCTTGAGACCGTAGAAGAACGCGGGAGTCGGCAACACGCGGGCGTGCCCATACTCGTTGATGTATTTGACCAGATCCTTGAAGACCTGTGGATACATCAGGTATGCGTAGAGATCATCGTCGTTGCATTCGCTGCGCTTAGTGATCGCCTTGACCTCTTCGCGAGTCGCCGCGAGATCGACTTTTTCGGCGCGGGCGCCGGGGCGGCCTTTGTAAGGTTTGCGATCACCGAGCACGACCTTTTGCACATCCTTGGGCCAGCCGCCCTTGGGTTGGCCGAGGCCACCGGAGAGCATGTCGACCACCGACTCAGGAAATGCGGTGCCGGGCTCGAGGTTGACCATATCCTTGGGCTCAACGCCCTTGGTCAGCAGGAACATGGACAGGTCGCCCACAACTTTGGAAGACGGTGTGACTTTGACAATGTCGCCGAGCACTTCATTGACCTCGTGGTAATAACGCACCACTTCCGGCCAGCGTGCACCGAGGCCGAGGGCGCGGGCTTGCTCGCGCAGGTTAGTGTATTGACCGCCTGGCATTTCGTGGCGATAGACTTCGGCACTGCCAAACTTGGGGCTGGTGTCGAAGGGCTCGTAGTATTGGCGAATCGCCTCCCAGTAGATGGAGAGATCGTCGAAGAACTTTTGATCCAGACCGGTATCGCGCTTATCGCCACGCATGGCGTTGATAATCGAGTTCAGGTTAGGCTGTGCGGTGAGTCCGGAGAGCGAAGCGATCGAAAGGTCGACCGCGTCAACGCCTGCTTCGGCTGCCTTGATAATAGACGCACCGGCGATACCGCTGGAGTCGTGCGTGTGGAAGTGCACTGGCAGCGCCACTGCAGCGCGCAGGGCCTTGATCAATTTATAGGCTGCGTGCGGATGGCAGAGCCCGGACATGTCCTTGAGCGCGATGATGTGAGCACCCATCTTCTCCAGCTCCTGGGCCATTTGGACGTAATACTCGAGGGTGTATTTGTCGCGATCGTCGTTGAGGATATCACCGGTGTAGCAAATAGTCGCCTCACACACGGAATTGGTATCCTTGCGAATCGAGTCCATCGCGACCTTGAGGTTCGGCAAGTAGTTGAGCGAATCGAAGACGCGGAAGATATCCATGCCGCACTCAGCGGAGTGCTTGATGAAGCCACGGATGACGTTGTCCGGATAATTGGAATAACCGACCCCGTTGGCGCCGCGCAGCAACATCTGAAAACAGATATTGGGGATGCGTTCCCGCAGACGACGCAAGCGCTTGAATGGATTCTCATGCAGGAAGCGCATGGAAGTGTCGAAGGTGGCACCGCCCCAGCATTCAAGACTGTAGAGTTTGTCACCGTGTTGCGCGATCGCGTCGGCCACTTCCAGCTGGTCGGAGCTGCGCATGCGTGCGGCCAGCAGAGACTGGTGCGCATCGCGCATGGTGGTATCGGTGATCAATAGGCGCTTTTGCTTACGCGTCCACTCGGCAAATTTCTCGGGGCCGTGCTTGGTCAGGTAGTCCTTAGTGCCCGCGGGCTTAGGCTGCTTGGGATCGTAGTCAGGAACGATCACAGGCAAATCCATCAGCGGCACGGGACGGCCTTTCACTTGATCGTTGCCATTAACGATGGTCTCCCCGAGCAGCTTGAGTAGCTTAGTGGCGCGGTCACGACGGCGGCTGAAGTTAAAGAGCGCCGGCGTGGTATCGATCAACGTCGTGATGGCCTCTCCAGTGAGGAAGGTATCGTGGTGAATGACGTTTTCGATGAAGGGGATATTAGTCTTCACGCCACGGATACGGAACTCACGCAGCGCACGGTCCATACGCTGGATCGCGAGCTCAAAGGTGCGCGCAGAAGCGGTGAGCTTGACCAGCAAGGAATCGTAGAAGGGAGTAATCACTGCCCCGGTATCGCCCATGGCGCCGTCGAGGCGAATGCCCAGGCCGGCGGCACTGCGGTAGTTGACAATCTTACCGTAATCAGGTGCGAAATTTTTCTCAGGGTCTTCCGTGGTGATGCGAGCCTGGATGGCGTAACCGTTGCGTGGCACATCCTCTTGCGCAGGGATGCCGATCTCGTCGCTAAAGAGACTATACCCCTGGGCAATGAGGCACTGTGTGCGCACGATATCGATGCCAGTAATCACCTCCGTCACCGTGTGCTCCACTTGGATGCGTGGGTTCATTTCGATGAAGAACCACTCGTGAGTATCCAGATCCAACAAGAACTCAACAGTGCCGGCATTGTAGTAGCCAATGGACTTGGCGATCTTGACGGCCGCATCGCAGAGGTCTTTACGCACATCATCCGGAAGGCCCACCGAGGGTGCGATCTCGATGACCTTTTGGTGACGACGCTGCACCGAGCAGTCGCGCTCGTGCAGGTGCACAACGTTGCCCTGCTTATCGCCCAAGATTTGAACTTCGATGTGTTTCGCGCGACCAATATAGCGCTCAAGAAAGACCGCATCATTTCCAAAAGCGCGGCCTGCCTCGCCCTGTGCTTCGTCCAGCAGCGGAATTAAATCCTTAGGATCTTTCACCACGCGCATACCGCGTCCGCCACCACCAAAGGCCGCTTTAATGATCAACGGAAAGCCCACTTTTTTCGCGATTTTGACTGCTTCGTCGCGATCACTAATGGGGTCCTGCGTGCCTGGCAAGGTCGGCACCTTTGCCTTTTCCGCAATCTTACGCGCTTCAATCTTGTCACCCATGCGCCCCAAAAGCTCCGCACTGGGGCCGACAAAGGTCAGACCATTTTCCTCACAGGCACGCGCAAAATCAGCGTTTTCCGAAAGGAAGCCATAACCGGGATGGATCAGGTCGACGCCCTTCTTCTTCGCCAAATCGATAATGCTCGGGATATCCAGATAAGCCGCCACGGGGCCCTGCCCTTTACCCACCAGATACGCTTCATCCGCCTTGAAGCGGTGCACGCCAAAGCGATCTTCATTCGCATAGACGGCAACAGTGCGATAGCCCAGTTCGGTTGCACTGCGAAAGATACGTACAGCGATCTCGCTGCGATTGGCGGCTAGTAATTTCTTCATATGGTAGGATAAATGATAGTAGTAATAAGTGGTAGGTGAGGTAGAGAAAAGCAGCGCATTCACGCTGTCAATAGGAGTCGGAAGTTCTAGGACTCTAACACTTCTTTTTTCACACCACTAACGACTTCTCCATTGCCCGACAATAAGATCGCCACTGGGCGAGTCGCAGGAAAATACGAGCAAATAATCATGATGATGACAGTGATCGGCACACAGAGGAACATGCCCGGGATGCCCCAAATCGAGCCCCACAAGCCCAACGACAGTAGGATCACAATCGGACTCAGATTCAGACGATTTCCCATCAACTTAGGCTCCAGTAAACTGCCAATGCAAAATTGCACTGCCGTCAAAACCGAAACGGTGACGATGAAGGGCCCTAAGGTCTCGAACTGTACCAATGTCAGCATTGATGGAAATGCAGTGGCAATAATCGAGCCGATGGTAGGAATGAAATTGAGCAAAAAGATCAGCACCGCCCAGAAACTCGCAAAATCCACCTCTACGATCTTAAGCACAAAATAACTAATCAATCCAGTCGACGCGCTAGTGAGCACTTTGATCCCCACATAACTGCGTATATCCGAACGCATCTTATCAATCAACTCAAAGGCATCTTTCTGACGTTCGGGATGACGAATGATCGCCTTCATCTTATCGCCGAACGTGCGTTGTTCCAAAAGCAGGAAGATCAAATAAACCGTAATAATGCCCATGCTACTCACCAGAGCTCGCACCGTCGCACCGAAACTCTGCAGGTAGGCGCCGAAATCCAACTGATTGAGAAACTCACGAATATTAGGCACCTCCTCCGCACCGAACAGGCGATAGCCCTTATAGATCAGAGCTTCCAAATTCTTTTGATACACTGGCGCCACCTCGATCACGCTCTTAATGTTCACCGTGATCAACTGCACCAAATAAGAGAGCGACAATAGGATGATCGCAATCGCCAGAAACATAGCAATCGGCTTTGGCACAGAAAGCCCCCGAAAAATAGGCGACGCAATCGCGTGCGCCAAAATACTAATCAAATAAGCCACCGCCCCCGCAATCACGAGTGGCAAGAGCAGAGCTTGCCCAAGATAAAGCAAATAGAAGGTCAAAAAGACGATAATCATCGCCATCGCGACACGCTGTATTTTCATAAGTCACACCATAGTGGACATCCTCTCAAGTTTGTCGAATGCGTTTGTCCAAGAGTTAAGCGAGCAATGCTCACATACTTCAAAGGCCCCGATTCCACGCGACGCAGTCGGCGTAGCGGATCTGCGATCCCCCAAACAAATCCAATGCACTCCCAATTGTCAGATCGACCTTGCCGCCACTCAGACGGTCGACGCGCTCAAGATCCTCAAAAGCATTCGCCCCACCAGCATACGTAACAGGCAGGGGACTATGCCGCCCCAAAAACTCAACTAAGCGCACGTCCACGCCCTCACATTTACCTTCTACATCAGCGGCATGCACCAAGAACTCATCGCAATAGCCCGCCAATTCAAGAATCGTCGCAACATCCACCTTCAGGTCGGTCGGCGTTTGCCAGCGATTCATAGCCACCACCCAGCCTTCCCCCTGCCCACGACAACTCAAGTCCAGCACCAGCCGCTCTTTGCCGACCTCAGCCACCAGTTGGTCCAGTCGCTCTTTTAAAAAGCACCCCGAACTGTCAAACAACCAGGAAGTCACTATCACATGACTTGCGCCTGCGCGCAGCCAGTCCACTGCATTTTCCACATGAATGCCACCACCAATCTGCAAGCCGCCCGGATATGCCGCCAGCGCCTCACGCGCCGCAACATCATTACCTGGGCCCAACTTGATCACATGCCCCCCACGCAGCTGGTCCGCCTTGTATAAACTAGCATAATAGCCTGCTGGTTGATCACTCTCAAAATTGGTCAAGAGCCCCCGCTCATCAGCACTTAAGCTCCCGCCTACGATTTGCTTTACGCTGCCATGGTGCAGGTCGATACAGGGCCGAAATTTTGTCATAGAGTTGCAAACAAAACAAATGCCTCTCAGGTGAAAAGCTAAAAGAATCGCTACAGTTTCGTAAAATAGGTGGAATACCTCTCCTCAGAACGGGGAAAAAGCTTGAAAGAATAAAGAAATAGAGCAAAGTCCACATATTCAATACTCTCTACAAACAACGTAACTCTGCTATGAAGACTCTACGAATTCCATTTACTATTCTTTGCTTACTCGCCCTCAGTGCGTTTTCTGCTCAAGCGGCGCAGCTAGCGAGCGCTAAAGTACTCGAAATCGCGGGCACAGTTACGAAGTATTCCGCCAACGGTAAACACAGCAAACTCAAGGCCGGCGACATCCTGACTCAAGGCGATGCCATCAGCGCGACCGCACTCAGCTGGGCGAAGCTCGTTTTTTCAAATGGATCCGAACTGACCGTCGAGGAAAACACCAGCATCACCATTACAAAAATGGAGCAAGAAGCTTTTAGCGGCAATCAAAGCTACGAGCAATTGCAAGCAGACCCTAGCAAATCTCAAACGATGCTAGAGCTCAACTACGGCAAACTCAACGGACACGTCAAGAAATTGAGCGAAGGCTCCAACTTCATGGTGAACACACCACTGGGCACCGCAGCGATTCGCGGCACATTTTTCACAATCATCCTACGCTACAATGCTGACACCAACGAGTTCACGCTATCCGTGAAGAACATTGATGGCAGAGTCGACATGATCTCACGCTACAGTGGCGACATCGCCTACAGCGAAGGCGGCGAAGGTGAAAAAGAATACAACATGGAAGTGGACGATGTTAAGATTGAAGCAGTTCCCGCAACCAACACAGTCATCATACGCCTACCTCGCAGAAACCCTGCCTTCGAAGCCCTGTTCGACAAGATCAAGAACAGCATACCAACTGACAGCTCAAGCAGTCCCACAGTCATTATCGAGATTCCTGCACCAGAGATCACTCCCGAAGACCCAAGCATCCGAGTAGTTAGCCCAAACACAGGCAACTAAGGCACACCGCTAGGCAACATAGCCTCGAATTTAATACAAAGCCCCAGTTTACTGGGGCTTTTTTATTAGGCCAGCACCATGCTCTACCTCGCAATCGTCTCACTCATTTGGGCATTCTCCTTCGGACTCATCGGCAACGCACTCACCGGAATCGATTCGATTTTCGTTGCCACCATACGCTTGAGCATAGCGGGCCTCGCCTTCCTACCCTTCCTCCGCTGGTCCAAGGTGCCTACTGGCAGCCACTTAAAACTAATCGGCTGCGGTGCCGTGCAGTTTGGCGTAATGTACGTGGCATACATCAAAGCCTTCCAATTCATCCCCTCCCACCTCGTTGCACTGTTTTCCATCCTCACACCACTCTATGTGGTCCTCATCAACGATTGCCGAGAGCGCAAATTCCACCGCAGATACCTCTACGCAGCCCTGCTATCCATTCTGGGCGCCGCCATCATCAAAGCAAAATCCGGCTCGACGGGCTCCATCTGGATCGGCTTTGGACTCATGCAAATCGCAGGACTGGCCTTCGGTTATGGACAAGTTTACTACCGCGACTGGAAACTACAGCACCCCACCTGTAAAAACCACGAAGCGTTTGCTCTCCTATACATCGGCGGCATCGCCGTAGCACTCACCGCTTGCGCGCTGTTCACTGATTGGGGCAAGACACAAGTGGATGCCAAGCAAATCCAAGTGCTCATCTACCTAGGTCTCGTCGCTTCCGGCCTAGGCTTCTTCCTCTGGAACAAAGGCGCGGCACTCAGCAGCGCTGGCACACTTGCCGCCTGCAACAATGCGGTGGTCCCCCTCGCAATGGCCTGCTCACTCTTCATCTTCGGAGAAATCTCCGAAATCAACGGCGCTGCCCTCGCTCGACTAGCATTAGGCAGCAGCTGCATTGTCGGCGCGGTCTTCCTAGCAGAGAAAACACCGCAACAATCCTAGGCGACACTTTACAAGACGCATAGACTGCGTTTTATTAACACATTCTTTCACGAATACAAAACCAACCACCCTCATACATACGACCATGGCACTTGCAACTGGCACGACCGCACCTGATTTCACACTCAAGACTAAGAACGACGACGGCCTCGCCGATGTCACTCTCAGTGATAATTTCGGCAAGAAAAAGACTGTCTTACTTTTCTTCCCACTCGCTTTCACCAGCGTCTGCATGAAGGAAATGTGCGACGTGAGCTCGAGCATCACCGCTTACAACGACCTGAATGCCGCGGTGTATGGCATCTCCGTCGACAGCCCCTTTGCCCAAGAGCAAATGGCCAAAGTCGACAACCTACAATTCCCCCTACTTAGCGACTTCAACAAAGAAGTCTCCACCGCCTACGACGTATGCTACTCCGATCTCCTAGGCTTCAAGGGCGTCTCCAAACGCTCCGCCTTCGTGATCGACGAAAAGGGCGTCATCGTCTACAGCGAATCTTCAGATGATCCTCACGATTTGCCTAACTTCGATGCCATTAAGGCCGCGCTGGCATAAGCGCTTAGCCCGCATCGCTAGTTTTCGATGGACTCGCCACTTCCGGCGAGTCCATTCATGACGCCACCTCCGGCAGGCATTCGTCTTAATTTCGAACCAATTATGAACGATCCATTCAAAGTCCTCAAGGAGCTCAACGGCTCAAAATACTACAGCCTTCCCGCCCTCGAAAACGAAGCGGGCATAGGCTGTATTTCCCGCCTACCGGTCAGCATTCGCATCGTGCTCGAATCAGTGCTGCGCAACTGCGACGGCAAAAAGGTCAAAGAGGAAGATGTCACAGTGCTCGCCAACTGGAGCGCGAGCGAGCGTAGCAGCAAAGAGATTCCCTTCGTGGTCTCGCGCGTCGTGTTACAGGATTTCACCGGCGTGCCACTGCTAGTCGACCTCGCCGCCATGCGCGATGCCGTCGCTGCACTGGGTAAAGACCCTGCCCTGATCGAGCCACTGGTGCCCGTTGATTTAGTGGTCGACCACTCGGTACAAGTCGACCGCTCAGGCTCGGCCAACGCATTTTTGGAAAATTTGAAGATCGAATTCAGCCGCAATAAGGAGCGTTACCAATTCCTAAAGTGGGGCCAGCAAGCATTTGATACCTTCAGCGTTGTGCCTCCCGCGATCGGCATCGTGCACCAAGTCAACTTAGAGCACCTGGCTAAGGTGGTCTTCGAAAAAGACGGAATCCTCTACCCCGACACACTGGTCGGCACCGACTCCCACACCACCATGATCAACGGCCTCGGCATTGTCGGCTGGGGCGTGGGCGGCATCGAAGCGGAATCCGGCATGCTGGGCCAACCTGTTTATTTTCAAACTCCAGAAGTCGTTGGCGTACACCTCACCGGCGAGTTGCCCGAAGGCACCACCGCCACCGACCTGACCCTGCGCATCACCCAAATGCTGCGCGAAGCCAAAGTGGTGGGCAAATTTGTCGAGTTCTACGGCGATGGCGCCGCCCAACTCAGCCTGGCCGACCGCGCGACGGTCGCCAATATGGCACCAGAATACGGCGCCACCATGGGCTTCTTCCCCGTCGATGAAAAATCACTCGACTACCTGCGCCTCACAGGCCGCGAAGAGACACAGATCGAGCGCATTCGCAGCTACTACCAAGCGCAGAACATGTTTGGTATTCCACAAAAGGGCGAAATCGACTACTCCGTCGACATGGAACTCGACATTAGTACCATCGTGCCCTGCGTCTCGGGCCCCAAGCGGCCCCAGGATCGGATCGAGGTGCCCGCGCTTAAAGAAAAATTCACGACGCTATTGAGCGCCCCCACCTCTGAAGGTGGCTTCGGCATCCCCCAAGGCGACCTCAGCAAAACAGTGCGGGTAACGGCACCGGTCGCCGCAGGCGGCCGCGATGAACCCACCGGTGGCGTCACTGACCTCTCTAACGACGAAGGAGCCGCCATGAACGAAACCGAGATGGTGGCCAATCGCCCAGCCACGCCTGGTCAAGCGGAAGTACATGATCCCGCGAAGCTGCCCCCAATCGCTCACGGCCAAGTATTGATTGCGGCCATCACCAGCTGCACCAACACTTCTAATCCCTCAGTCATGATCGCCGCCGGCCTCGTCGCCCGCAAGGCGCGCGAGAAAGGCCTAAAGGTCAATCCACTGGTCAAAACATCACTCGGACCAGGCTCGCGCGTAGTGACCGACTACCTAAAAGCGACCGACTTACAGGATGATCTGGACGCCCTCGGCTTCCAACTGGTTGGCTACGGCTGCACCACCTGCATCGGCAACTCGGGCCCCCTGGACCCCGCCATCGAAGACGCCCTCAAGCAAGGCAATATCATCGGTGCCTCCGTGCTCTCTGGCAATCGCAACTTCGAAGCCCGCGTGCATGGCGCCCTCAAAGCCTCGTTCCTGATGTCGCCCCCTCTGGTGGTCGCCTACGCCCTCGCCGGCAACGTCAACATCGACCTCGCCAACGAACCCATCGGCAATGGGAACGATGGCAAGCCCATCTACCTAAAAGACATCTGGCCCAGCAACCAGGAGATCGAGGCGCTGGTACTTTCGGGGCTCAAACCGGAAATGTTCCGCAGCAAATATGGCGAACTCGACGACGCCAACCCCGAGTGGAACGCTGTGCAATCCTCGACTGGCGACAGCTACGAGTGGGACAGCGAATCCACCTACATTCAAAGCCCGCCCTTCTTCGAAGGCTTTAGCATGGAGCCAGGCACCATTACCGATCTCAAAGACCTGCGCCCACTCGCGATCGCCGGCGACTCCATCACTACCGACCATATCTCGCCCGCAGGCGCGATCAAGGAAGACGGCCCCGCCGGCCGCTATCTGGCCGAGCATGGCGTGGCCAAAAGAGATTTCAACAGCTTCGGCTCCCGCCGCGGCAATGATCGCATCATGACCCGCGGCACCTTCGCCAACGTGCGCTTCAAAAACAAAATGGCCGACGGCAAGGAAGGCGGCTACACCAAGCTGATGCCCGAAGGCACTCCGATGGACATCTACGATGCCTGCCAGCAATACAAGCAGCGCGGCACCGGCCTGATCATCATTACTGGCGAAGACTACGGCATGGGCAGTTCCCGTGACTGGGCGGCCAAAGGCACCGCCCTACTCGGCGTGCGCGCCGTGGTCGCTAAGAGTTTTGAACGCATCCACCGCAGCAATTTGATCGGCATGGGCGTACTGCCCTTCCAACTTCCCGCAGGAGTGGACGACGAAACGCTCGGCCTAACTGGCGAAGAGACCTTTTCGATCACCGGTCTCAGCGACACCCTCAAGCCCGGGCAAACCGTCCCGATGGAAATCAAAAAAACCGACGGCAGCACACAAACAGTCGAGCTCACCGTGCGCATCGACACCGACATCGAGGTCGAATACTACCGCCACGGCGGCATTCTCCAATACGTGCTGCGCGACATCGTCGCGGACCACGCTACGCGCGAGAGTGGGGAGTAGAGAGGGGGAGAACGTCGAACGTTCAACATCCAACGTCCAATTTTGAATAAGGGTACAATCATTCGATGTTGGACGTTCGATGTTCCCAGCTCACTCGATTTAGGAGTCGCAGTATGGTCGCACTGGCTAACCCCACACAGACGCGACTGGCGTCGCATCGCTACACAATGAACCCCTACGTACAAAAAACGTAGCGAACTCGCGCCAGCGAGGTCTACGCGATCATCCCCCGCACACAGCGGAGCACGCCACAGGCGTGGCGCACTCCAACTTGCGAAATCCTCTAACTGATCAGCGCCTCAGCAGGAGGCGCGAACTTGGTCAAATTGATGCCGGCGACCGCGGACTTGTATTCCTCAATATTAGGCGTGCGGCCAAGGATCGCGGAAAGCACGACGACGGGAGTGGAGGCCAATAAAGACTCACCTTTTTTACGATCGGAATCTTCCACCACGCGTCCTTGGAACAGACGGGTGGATGTAGCCATCACGGTATCGCCACGAGCCGCTTTTTCCTGATTACCCATGCACAGGTTACAGCCAGGACGCTCGAGATACATCATGTTTTCGTATTCAGTGCGTGCCGCGCCCTTCGGTGCGTCGTCGTCGAACTCGAAACCGGAGTATTTCTGCAACATCTCCCAATCACCTTCAGCCTTCAGCTCGTCGATGATGTTGTAAGTCGGCGCAGCCACCACGAGGGGCGCCTGGAACTTCACTTCACCTTGTTGCGCTTCGAGATTCTTGAGCATTTGAGAAACGATCTTCAAGTCGCCCTTGTGCACCATGCAGGAGCCGACGAATCCGAGATCAACGGACTTCTCACCCTGATAGTAAGAGAGCTCGCGAATAATATCGTGGGTGTAGCGCTTCGAAATGTCCTCGTTGTTGACGTCGGGGTCCGCAATCATCGGCTCCACGATGGCGTCGAGGTCGACTACGAATTCGGCCGAATACTTGGCATTGGCATCGGGCATCAGTGCGGGCTTGGCACCGGAGCGAATGTCGGCAATGCGCTGATTGGCAATATCGATCAGGCCTTGCAGCACCTTCGAATCATTGTCCATGCCCTTCTCGATCATGATCTGGATGCGACTCTTCGCAATTTCCAGTGATTCGATCAGTGTCTCGTCCTGAGAAATGCAAATGGAGGCCTTGGCCTTCATCTCTGCAGTCCAGTCCGTAAATGTGAAGGCTTGGTCGGCGGGCAGCGTGCCAATGTGCACTTCGATCACGCGACCTTGGAAGACGTTCTCCCCAAATTTCTTAAGCATTTGGATCTGCGTGGCGTGCACCACGTCGCGGAAGTCCATGTGCTCCTTGAGCTCGCCCTTGAAAGTCACTTTAACGGACTCAGGGATCGGCATGGTGGCTTCACCCGTGGCCAAAGCCAGCGCCACGGTGCCCGAGTCGGCTCCGAAAGCGACCCCTTTGGACATACGTGTGTGCGAGTCGCCGCCGATAATGATCGCCCATTCATCCACAGTCAGGTCGTTCAAGACCTTGTGGATCACGTCGGTCATGGCATGGTATTCGCCCTTTGGATCACGTGCAGTGATCAGCCCGAACTTATTCATGAACTCCATCAAACGTGGGATATTGGCCTGTGCCTTCTTATCCCACACCGATGCCGTGTGACAACCGGATTGGTAACCGGCATCCACGGTCGGAGAGATGACTGTGGCCGCCATTGATTCCAACTCCTGCGAGGTCATCAGCCCGGTCGTATCTTGCGAGCCGACGATATTGGCGCGCACCCGAACGTCCGAGCCCGCGTGCAAGACAGCACCTTCAGACACACCGACGGCATTCTTATTAAAAATCTTCTCCACTGCAGTCAGGCCCTGGCCTGCATGCGAAATTTCCTTGGAAGGCGCGAAGGCCGACTCCAACTCAACACCCAGAGTTTGAGCCGCGAAGCTCTGTAGCTTTTTACCGAAAACGACCGCGTAAGAACCGCCCGCCTTCATAAACTCCAGCTTCTGAGGTGTGAACGAAGCGGTCAGGTCGACCAACTCTTGCTCACCATTGTAGAGCTTCTTTTCCTTGGTGTTGATTGTCAGCACTGTGCCAGTTGCGACAGAGTAGACTTCCTCCAGCACGGGATCACCGCTCTCGTTCAAGACTGGCTGGCCCTCGGCATCCAATTTCTTGCGCCAGTTCTTCAGGTCGATCCCGATGCCTCCGGTAACATCCACGGTGGTCAGGAAAATCGGCGAAATCCCATTCGTGCCCGCAACAATCGGAGCAATATTCACAAAGGGAATGTAAGGGCTAGCGGGTTTACCGGTCCACAAGGCCACATTATTGACCCCCGACATGCGCGAGGAGCCCACGCCCATGGTGCCCTTTTCAGCAATCAACATCACACGCTTATCGGGATGCTGCGCCTGCAGACCTTGAATTTCAATCTGCGCCTCTTCGGAAATCATGCACTTACCATGCAACTCACGATCCGAGCGCGAGTGCGCCTGATTGCCAGGTGACAACAAGTCAGTTGAAATATCGCCTTCGCCAGCGATGTATGTGACCACTTTAATTTCTTCGTCCACAGGAGGCAACTTAGTAAAGAACTCCGCCTTGGCATAGCTCTCCAATAGCTCCTTAGCGATGGCATTGCCTGCCTGATAAGCGGCCACCAAGCGATCCGTGTCCGCCTCGTAGAGAAAGACCTGAGTCTTCAAGACCGCAGCAGCCTGTGCGGCGACTGCGGCATCCTCCCCCAGCGCGAGATCCAAGAGCACCTTGATCGAAGGGCCCCCCTTCATGTGCGATAAGAGCTCCAAGGCAAACTCGGGAGTAATTTCCTCCACCACAGACTCCCCCAGAATGATCTCTTTCAAAAATTGCGCCTTCACCGTCGCCGCACTGGTCGTGCCCGGTAATACGTTATAAATGAAAAAGTGCAAGGAGTCCTTGCGATACTCGTTATCGAGATCTTTAATCTGCTCGATTATCACAGCGAGTAATTCGCCATTATCTATCGGCTTCGGGCTCAGCCCTTGACCTTTACGTTCTTCAATCTCTTTGGTGTATTCTAGGTAAGTATTCATATCTTCAGCTAGTACACAAGGTCTGCCCTCGCCTACGGATTTCAAGAAGATTTTATGAATTATTGCCTCCTCTCGATTGATTGTTGATTATTAACTTCACACTGCTAACTTACTTGCCCAGCTTTCTGGTCTGATTTTTCTCCTCACAATTTCCACACTTCACCTGACCCACGCTCTAAATGAGTGATCCACAACAGCCCACTTTTCTCGTTAGCGCTTACTCCGACCCCGTCGTAGTCAAAATTAACGGCAAAGCGAATTACCTAAACTGTAATTCATTTCGTGAGTTTATCGAGACGATCCTCTCCAGCGGGAGTCGCCGTATCTTCATCGACTTTGAAGCCTGCAAAGGCATGGACAGCACTTTTCTTGGCATCCTGGCTGGCACGGCAATCGAACTACGCAAGCTCACCCCTGCTGGCGAACTTGTCGTCGGCAAGCTAGGTGAGCGCAATTACGAACTTATCTGCAATCTAGGCCTACAAAACCTGTTGACCGTATCTGACGAAGCCGAAGTAGCCGACAATTTCTCTGCACTCAAAAATCAAGAAGTCTCCGACGCTAAAAACATCCTAAAGGCCCACGAGAACCTAACAGTAGCCGACAAAGAAAATGTAGCGAAATTCCAAGACGTCATAGCCTTCTTACGCAATCAAGTCGAGAAGCAGGATAAAGACTAAAGCCACCACCCCCAAGCCCCAGCCATGCTGCCTTTCATACTTGGATTAATCGCTGGAGCCTTTGCACTGTGGCTCCCCTACACGGCAAAACGCAGGCAAATCAAAATTCTCGACGAAGACAAACAGCTCCTACACCAGGAGAAGCAAATCGTAGTGGAGTTCATGCACAACATGGTCGAGGCCGTAGCCGAAGGCAGCGACCGCGAGGCAATGTTTCAACGCATCATACATGCCGCCATCCTAAGCACTGGTGCCATGAGTGCCTGCATCTTTGAAAAACGCCCCAACAACACCTTGAAAGGTATCGCCGTCGAAGGCCTCTTTCCACCTCAACGTAAACTGCCTAAGTCCGTCACCAGTAAACTAACCACGCGGGCCCAGTTTCTAGAGAGCATCCTCAAGTCCGAAACTTATCAGATGGGCGAAGGCCTGATCGGACAAGTCGCCAAATCACGCCGTGCCCAACTGATCGTCGACGCAGAAAACGACCCACGCATCGTACAACACGAAGACCCCGCACTGAAAGTTCGCTCCTTCATAGCCGCCCCGGTGCTCTTTCAAGGAGAACTCATCGCAGTGCTCGCCGTGGCCAATCCCTCTGACGGGCTCGCGTTTACCGAAACCGACTTTTCCCTAGTCCAGTCACTTGCCGAACAAGTGGGCCTCGCCGTGCACAACAGCGACGCCATGCAACTACAGATCGACAAAAATAAACTCGATACCGACATCGAGCTAGCCAGCAACATCCAGGGACTATTGCTGCCGAAGAAGTTTCCGCCTGCCGACCACATTGCATTCGCGTCCCACTACACGCCTGCACAAAAAGTCGGCGGCGATCTATACGACGTATTTGCCCTCGACGAAAAAACGATCGCATTCGCCATTGCCGACGTCTCCGGCAAAGGCATCTCCGCATCGATTTTGATGGCCATTTGCCAAACACATCTACGCCATTTCGCACAGCAACACAGATCTCCCTCAAAAGTATTGAGCGCCATCAATTCCGCGATGGAACATACCATGCAGCGCGACATGTTCATCACCATGGTGTATGCGGTCATAGATTTGGAAACTGATAAGCTCACCCTCGCCCGCGCAGGTCATGAGCTACCGCTCTTCTACGATCAGCACACCAAAGGTGGTCTCGACGTAGACCCCATCCAATCACCAGGCATGGCTGTCGGCATGGTGCCTCCTGAAGTCTTCGACAGCATCATCCAAGACACTTCCATTCATTTCGGACATAAAGACGCGCTTTTACTATATACTGACGGCATCACCGAGAGCGCGAATCAACAAGGCGAAGAATACGGCACACAACGACTCACCGAATTACTCCGCACCCACGGAGACAAAGGCGCACAAGAGGTCATCGAACAAACCCTCGAAAGCGTAAAGCGCTTCTCCCAAGGCACTGGACAACTAGACGACCTGACACTGATCGCAGTCAAACACGCATAAAAATCAAAACGTCGAAGCTCCGCTCCACTCTTGAAAACGGTAGAGCCAGGTCTTCCAGCGCAAACTCCAGCCAGACTCCGCCCAATCTTCATAGGGCAAACTTTCCACATAGCCATTCGCATTCGCCCAAAGAGCTTCGAAGTAAGCATCGAAGTCACGCCCCAAGTCAGAAGCGTCTTGAAACAGCAGGTTCGCCTCTAGGTTTAAATCATCCAAGTTTCGTCGCGTCCAGTTAGCAGAGCCTAAAAAGAGCACATCTTGCCGCTCGCCCACGACACGTAGCACCTTTGCATGATACTGCTCGCCATGCGTCGCAGCCCAGCGCACCTCCACATTGCCCACCCCCGCCAATGCCATCAACTCGGCCGCCACCGCACGATTCGGAATTCCGTTTTTCTCGCGCCCAAAGGCATCACGATTGGCATCCAGTAATAATCGAACCTCAGCCCCTCGCTGAATCGCCTCAATAAAGGCCTTCACGATGCGGCGATCCGAAAAATAAAATACAGCCGCATCCACACGCGTGCCAGCCACCGCCTGATTCAACTGCTCCCGCAGCTCTTGCTGAATTGCCCCCTCACTGCGCCAGGCCACCCGCGGTGCCCCCTCGCGAGCCCGAGGCAAGGAAGCGACCGCTGGCACACGCAGCCGAATCGTCGCAATCGCCTGGGCGATTTGTTGACTCAACTCCCCCGCAACCTGCTGGAGATTCGACGACGACCACTCCGCAATATCCAACTCCGAATGCGCCGCATAGATCGCGACTGCGCCCTCTACCAAAGCCCCGACATTAGAATGATTTGCACTGCCATCAGCTGGATTAAAACTACCGACTAAGACACGAGGCGCGGTGCTCTGCCGACCAGTCACCAAAACCTTCCGGTGGTTTGCTTTAAAATACAACAAGCGCCCCAATTGCGCCAGAGTCAGCTTTTCACCCGACTGATCAAATGGATTAGGAATCAGGGCAAGATCGCTGTCGATCTTCTCAGCTGGCAAATACTGCCCCCAAAACCAAGCCTGTGGCGCATAGATACGATTCGAATCCGGCAGCTGACTCAAATCAGTAAAAACCACTGGGATGCCCGCTCCAGCCAATCGAGCATAATAATCAGACGCATGATCGCCATAAATTCGATTAATCGGATCCGTAATCACCAGGATCGGTATATCAGGACTCTGAATACGCTTGCGGATCAACGCCTCCGCCAACTCTTGCGCAAGTGCTCGCAACTCTCCAGAGGATTCCACCGCACCACGCCACGGATTCCACAAGAAGAAATCCGCAATCACAAAGGTTTCGGCCAACTCAATTTCCCGCAGAATCGTATCAAAAATCTCATGTGAGCGCACCACCTCTCCCGTCGCGTCATCCCACATAGTGCGATCAACCAACAAGCGCGCCTCCGAATATTCGAAATCCAGGCTACTCAAGCGAGTGCCCGCTGGCAACTCCTGTTGCTGAAAAAGCAAGTAAGGCAAAGCCGCCACCCCGAGGAGAGCTCCTAGAAGTATCCATTTAATCGTTCGCATGCTGCACAAGATGCGCAATCCACAAACGAATACAAGAACATGTCAGCCCGTAAAACCCGAGCAGCATGGACATTATTTAGGCAAAAAGCACCTCAGCTCACTTCGCAGCACAGTTGATAACGCGCACACCAAGCCAACTAACTCACTTTCAACTCTCTGGAACGGTAGGAGCTACCACCTCGCCCAAAGACTCGACTCGGTTGAAAAAAACTACTTGGCGCCAACGAAATTTGATGGCAACTCGCCGAACAGAAAGTGTGCTCCTCGGTAACCACTTTGGCCGAGGCCCGCACGACCTTCAAATTCTTGCTGCATACTGGGCAAACGGATACGTCTTTTTTACTCATGGTTTTCATATTTGGTAGTCAATAATGTAAGGTCTTCATCGACTCACACACATGCATTTCCTGAGCCAATCCTGACAGAGCTCAAGATGATAAATCCCGTATTTTTGCATCAGAAATGCCCCTACCCAAATAATAAAACCACAGACTCACTTCATTAGCGCTGATGTTTCTTTTAAATAAGTAACAATCTTTGCAAACTTGAGGTCATCAAAGTCTTCATGATTTGGCATGATCGTCTCAGGGTAAAACTGCTTTGGATTCGTAATCATTTTACGTAGATAATCTTCGTTGTAGACCGCATGTCCTTGTAAGACAATCAAAGGGCGCTGAGAAACATTGCCGCCCACACCCCCCGGCCCTTCATGGCATACATTACAACGTTGCAAGAATAAATCGCGACCAGCCTGAGCCATTGGCGAAAGCTGATCCATCGGTGACTTGTAAAAAGGTGCGTAACGCTCCGCCGTATTCGTCGCACGGATACCATTCATTTGCGTCGCTGAAATCATTCCGTATTTAGGAGCATCGACATAACCACTCCGGTCCCCCACGACAAAAACATAATAGGGGGCAAGCGCTTCAATATCACCCCCAAACATAGGCCATTCAGCCTCCTCTGGTGATTTACCATTATAATATAGCAACATAACCGGGTCATGCTCCTCGATATACTCGAGGGTCACGTAGCTCTCCCAAGCATCAGTACATTCCAATACAAAACCATCACATTCATCCCCTAAACCAAGAACCTGAATCAATGATTTCAATGGTAGGACACCCAAGTCCGCCTCGGCAGCTCCAGGAAATACCTCCGTCCGTATCGTCGTATAGTCATCAAGCGCAGCCAACTCAGCACGCGTCATATAACCTGGGGATTGCCCCCAGTCGCCACTAAAATAGATAGACGCCTCAGCGGGTGCTTCAGGATGTAAAGCAATCGCACCATATAATCCAGGTTGCTTCGCGAGAGAAAGGATGCCCAGCAGGCATAACACATGAAATAGGTAGGAATTCATGCGAGCCACCTTAGCAAAATCCAAGCCAGATATAATTCTGGCGAAACTCTCCTCAAGAACAATCACCCATACCGATGCACCAGTTATAAAAGGCGACTCATACCAAAGCAAAACACCACTATCGCAAGCGATAGTGGTGTTCACTTTAGCGATTGAGATTCTATTCAGCGACGATGCGCCAGAAGAGTGCTTTGACCTTAGTATCAATCTCAAGCTGGACCGATTCGGTGCCGTCCTCGTTGTCCACGATGTGCTCGGTGATCTCGACGACTTCTTCACTAGGCAGATCCCAGTGGATCAAGTCTTGCGAGACGAGGTAGCTCCATTGCAAGCCAGCATCTTTAATGCGCTGATAGCGCATTTCATTACCGCCCTCACCGAGGGTGACCGTAGGCATGTGCAGGCCTGAACCGCTCTTAGGATTTCCATTAAAGACGAACTCATAGTAGTTGCTATAGCCGTCGCCATCATGGTCGTCCTCGCGGCCGACATTGCTATCTTCGGCATCGAAGAGTTGATCACGCCAAGCGGAATAAGTCGCCCCCGCTGCGGTGAATGACTGTAAGCTGGTTTCTACTGGCTTACGTCCATCCGTTGCTCGAACATACCACTCATAATGACGGCCAGCCAATAGCTCATCCCATTCGAACTCCAATTCGGATTCGGCAGGTATATCGGTGAAGGTCGCCAACTCCTCAAATTCGGAGATGATGGTTCCCATGTCATACTCCAATTCGAACTGACTGTTCGTGTCGGTCTCATAGGCATCCACCCAAGGTGAGTAAGTGCGCACGTAGATCTTATTGTGTGCAGGTTCGAATGTCAGGATTCGTAGGTAACCTTGGCCACCTTCGCTATAGCCCTGATAGTCTTGCAAGAGAGAGTGTGTAATATTTCCCTCAAAGTCATCCGTGCGTTGTCCCTCACCGTGGATGTGACCACCGAGCATCAGGTCTAAGTTAGGATAGCCCTTCAAGCGCTCGTAGATCGCTTCACCGTAGGAACTCCAAGAAGCAGGATTGCCGGTATTGACAAGGTGGTGCGTCGTCACGATGACACGACGGTCGGGATAGGCTTGCACTAAGCCTTCGGCCCAATCGAGCACCTCTGCATTTGCAGAACCACGATACTCCAGACTGATCGAAAGGAAGTCGTATGAGCCAACCGAATACAATTGGTAGTAGTTATCATTGTTACTGCCGTAGTGGTCGCCGTAGTAGCTCTTACCGGCCCAGTGATCGACACCGAAATACTTGTTATAGTAAGTCGTAGTGCCATCTGGATCCCAGATCGGCTCTTGGTCGTGATTCCCGACCGCGACGCCATAAGGAATACCTTCAGGCAGACCAGTGGTTAGCGGATCTTCCAGTAAGTAGAGCGCGTCCGAAGCGTTGATCCACTCCTGCTCTGCAGAGCTGCCGTTACCATAAGTATCACCGTTTTGAACGATGTCTCCCAGGTGCAAGACGAAGGCGATATTCAAGGCTTCGCGATTATCAATGATCCATTGTGTTTGGGAAGCGAAGATTTCCTTCACAGCTCCATTGATCTCTGCCGAATAGAATTGTGTATCCGGCAGCAATACCACCGAGAACGCTTCGTCGGAATCAGCGACTAGACGTCCGAAGAGTGTGACATCCAGTAGGTCTTCAAGATTGCCATCAGTGACATCCAGATTAATGATCGCGGGCTCGGCAACTTCAGTCGCACCGTCTGTAGGCGCATTGATCGTGATCTCTGGATACAGATTCGCAGGATCGGTATCGATTTCAACAATCAGCTCTGGGCGTTGCTTTGCATCGGCACTTAATGATGAATAGAAACCGTATCCATCGTTGGAGTAAGTTTGAATCACCCAGCCATAGACCGGTGCACCATTCAACCAGTCGACCAGGGTCGGCGTGACCTCGACGTCGTAGTATGACTCTTGGCTAGAGAAGATGCTCACGCTATCGGGCTGACTATCTGATTCGATATCGTCATCGTCGATACCGTTACCGCCCCAGGCCTCCGAGGACCAGCTAGACAAATCATCCCAATCCACCAGCATTTGCTGGAAGTGCATGGGGCCATCACTTTGCACGGAAGTATCGGTGCCGACATAGAGTCGGATATAAGCACGATCGATAATCGAGCCTGCAGGGATTTGCCCCGCAGCTTCACCAAAGATGTCGCCAAAGTTCAGCAATACCTGACGCTCACTGCCATCCGAGTTGTGGTCTACCCATAGGATTCCATTCTGCGCATTGGCCTCAGGCGTATCGGAATCGATCTCAATCTCCAATGCACTCGCATAGTCATTGAAGCCTTGCTGGAAGGACAGTTGACGCAGACCATAAGGTCCATCGTCGGTGCGAGCAAACGCGGGCTCACTGATGCCGCCACCAGTTTCGCTCAAAGCGACTACACGGTAATAGTGTGTGCTCTCCGTCTCCAAGCCTGTGTGGCTGTAGGACTGCGTATCTGGATCGAGATCCGCAACTAACACCTCCCACTCACCGTAGTAGTCCGTGGCGTGTTCAATCATATAGGCGGTCTCGTCGCTAGCAACGTCAGTCCAGGTCAACTCAATTTCTGAAGTAGAGACCGGCTCTGCAACTACCGAAGTGGGCGCTGCAGGAGTCGGGCCATCGCTATAGACAACCACTAATTCAGGATGAATATCAATATCTGCGGCCTTGGAAGTCCAGAAGCCAAAGCCATCATTATCGGAGTTCAACAACACCCAACCGCGATTGGTCGCAGTGCCTGCAAGATACGCTTCGATGGAAGCGGTGACGTCCCACTCGCTCCAGGTCTCGATGTCCTTATAGGTTTCATGCACATATTCCGCAGTGGCGACTGCTTCGACATCGTCGGCTGTGATACCATCGACCATCGAATTCCAGCTGCTGTTCGCCGACCAATCCGCGAGCATGCGGTGTAGGCTAATGATATCGTTGCTGGGGTTATTCCCGTCTCCAACCCATAGGCGTAGCGTCGCGCTCTTAACGATCGCAGTGGATGGTATTTGCTGCGCGCCGGTTCCGATGATATCTTGGAAATCAATCAGCACCTGATCTTCATCAGTCTCACTATTATTGTCGGTATAGAGGTTGGAAGTATTCCAGGTTGCATCAGCACCAGGCGAGCTCGAGGAGCGAATGCCGATATCATTAGTCGCGGTGTATCCATTCATTCCATACTGGAACTTGGCAACTTTCTCATTGTAGCGCGTGCCGATATTCGCACGTATCGCGGAGCTATATACCGTGCCCCCAACAGTGCTGACACGGTAGTAGTAATCTAGATCGGGCTGAACCTCCGTGTCGGAGTAGCTTTCCACATTCGCGGCAGTCGTTTCGATCACAATCCATTCACCCTCTGTGCCTTCGCGGCGCTCCAGCGTGAAACCCGACTCATTACTGGAAGCATCTACCCAGCTCAATTCGATCACTTTATCGGCTGTGGCCAATGCTGTCAGATCCGTGGGAGGAAAGGAGATCACAGATGTGTCCAAGTCGGTGGCTTGCCAATCCGCATCAGTAAAGACCCCACTAACAGCGCCGTGAATTTGCTGACTTTCGTCGTAGGCTGCGGCGCCCGCAGTTTCATCCAGTTTCCAGAAGCCGGACAAATCTGCATTCGGCAGTGCGGGATTCTCAGTCATCAATGCGCGGATCTCACTCATTTCAAGTGCACGATTCCAAACAGAGACTTCATCAATCAAACCTGCAAAATAACCCGCCGGTGAGCCGGAGGAATTGAGCGCGGAACCGATACTAAAGTGCTGAATACTATCGGCGCGCAACGGCTGTCCGACATAGAGTTCATTCTCCAGCGCACCATTTAAATATAGCTTCCATGTGCTGCCATCGTAAGTCAGTGCGGCATAATACCACACATGATCTTGAATCGGAGACACACCTACAATCGGGTGATTCAGGCCCGGACTGGTGCCGCCGGCTCCTTCTTCAAAGTCGGCCCCCAGCATACCTGTGCCAGAATCAATGCCGAAGAAATAATTACAATCTACTGTAGAGCCATCACTCTCACCGCGGCCTTTCGCGACGAGTGGAATGCCGTGAATACCACCCACACCAGTGGTTGCGGTGGAACCTTCACCGGTTTTCTTAAACCAAAGGGTAATGGTCAACTCAGACATACCGAGCGTGTTGCCCATGGTGATGTAATCATCGATGCCATCGAACTCCAGTGCGCTGGTTCCTGTTCCAAAGCGGAAGGCCTGCACCGCATCGGGCTCGCCTGAGCCAAATGTGTTAGAAGCGCTCACACGATAGAAATACTTCGTATCTTCGAGCACGGTGCTGTCGCTATAGGACGTGCTGCCTGCAGGCAAACTATCCGTGAGTATTGTCCACGGACCATCGAGCGAATAAGCGCGCTCTACGATATAGTTCCCCTCGTCACTCACGCTATCAGTCCATGTAATCAAGGCGGCATTCTCTGGCGTGCGGCTCACGCTGGTATCCGTCGGCGAACCAGGAACGGCACCGAGTGTATAGTGAATGACCAACTCCGGACGCAAACTCAGGTCGCTTGACTCCGAGGAAGTGATCCCGAAACCATTACTGCCCGCATTTAATAATACCCAACCACGATTGGTATGACTGCCATCCAAAATACTTTGCACACGCTCAGTCAAATCCCACTCTGACCAGACACTGGCCACATTCAAACCATTCTGCGCAAAGTCTGGAGTGCTCGCGGCTTCGACACCGTCGGGGCTGATTCCGTCAACCATGCTATTCCAGGTGCTATGGCTGTCCCAATCACTCAACATCGGATACATGCTGATGGTGTTAGAACTCTTCTCATTACCATCGCCTACCCAAATACGTAGAGTCGCGCTTTGAACCACCGAGCCCGCAGGCACTTTGCCATCGGCTATGGCTCCCTCAAGATTGGGGAATTGCATCAAAATCTGATCTTCGTTCGTTGACGAATTATTATCAGTATACAGCGTCACAATGTTCCACGTCACATCGGGTCCGGGCGCAACATATTGACGCAATCCGATATCAAGCGCATCAAAGTATCCATTCACTCCGTAGCGCAGCTTCGTCACATGATGGCCGGCTGAAGTGCCGGCATTGGCTTGTGTAACTAATGAAGTGGCGCCACCAGACACACGTACGCGATATAGATAATCGACGTCTAAGTCGACCGATTCATCCAGATAGGAAGTGCTATCTGCTGGCAGTGTCGCCAACTCGGACCATGCTGCAGTGCTTGAATCATAACGCTCAACAATATAGCCTGCCTCAGCGCTTGCTTGATCCGTCCAGCTAAGGCTGATCGCTCCTACCTGAGAAGCCCAGGCTCGCAGATTAGTAGGAGGCGTCACAAAATCCGCTCTTACAAAATTGCTGTCCACCCATGTGGATTCGGTCTCGCCAGTAAAGACACCATCGTTGTTACCCGTCGCATCGGCGACTGCAACACCAGACGCCTGCTCCAGTGGCCAATAGCCCACAAGTCCGGTTTCTGTGACAGCAGGCGACGAGGTCATTAAGTTCTCGATATCACTTTGGCTCAAGGCATGATCCCAAACGCTGACTTCATTCAGGCTTCCTGCAAAATAGCCCTGAACGGTGCCACTAGAATTCATTGCTGCACCCAATCCGAAATGCTGGATACTATCGGAACGGAGGGGCTGCCCCACGTAAAGCTCCGCATCCAACTGTCCATTCAAATATACCTTCCATGTCGCGCCATCATAAGTGAGTGCGGCATGCTGCCACACGCCTTCAACCACAGGAGTCACACCCACCACAGGGTGATTGACCCCGGGGCTGACACCCGCAGCGCCTTCTTCGAAGTCAGCGGCAAGCATGCCTGCACTATTGATCCCGAAGATGTAATTACAGTCGAGCGTGCTGGCATCATTCTCCCCACGTCCTTTAGCCACAAGTGGTATCACATTGACACCGCCCGCGCCAGAACTGCCTAGAGCACCGCCCGCGTCTTTTTTAAACCAGACACTGATCGTGAGTTCGGAAAGACCTAAGGTGTCTCCCATTGTCACGTAGTCATCGACTCCATCAAAATGGAGTGCTTTGACATCGTCCGCGTGTACATGATTATGCGTCGCCATTGTAGCCAAACAGCCAACAAAGCCGTAACTACAGTAGCGCGCTACTCGATTATATAATTGATTGAACATGATTAAATTATTACCTCTAAATTTACCTTAGCACACTAGCGTGCATTGACTTGTAACAAGCGCTCCTCAGACGCCCGCGACTGCCAGCGGAAAGAATTGGCCTCTGGATGTAGGACTTGAAAATTTTCACCTTGAGATTCTACCCATGCGCTTAAAAACATGCGGGGGCTCAGCGCTGGGAAATCTATGCAACGCGCCTCCAACCAATCCGCCGCAAGAGTTGGCGACTCAAAAGTCATATCCAACCGGAGCATCATATTATCAGGATCGCCCCCTCTGACGGAACGCCCACGTTGGTAATCAAATGTATTCATGCGAAAGCAAACCGCCTCCACATCTTGCATCGGCAAGGCCACCCCTGCGGCACTTAACTGAAACTGAGCGGCTATAGTATCAGCCAGCACATGACGCGGCATGCGTGAAAGATCGTAGGCATACTCCCCCCAAGCGGATAAGGGTGCCACCACCGACCACTTCACACGTGAACCTTCATCATAGAGATAGCTGACCACTGGGCGATACTCCCATCCGATGCTCGCAGCGTCTAAGTTGGACATCGCATGAATGCCTTGCACGGGTTCGTCCCACACAAATGCATACTGAATTGAAAATCCAGGCCCTACCTTTGCGGGCAGCACCGTCATCTCATCATTCTGGCGCAGAATGCAATCCGCATACACCGGAGCACCATGATGGTCCTGCCCCAGATCGAAGACCACCGCCAATGATTCAGGCGGCGACTCAAACAGATAGCCCAACACCACCTCGATTCGTTGTTGCTCCAATCCTAAGTTTTGAACCGATGAGGAATCAAAATCAGGTAGCTGTGCCCATGCACTGGCAGGGAGTAATATCTGATTACTTGTATCAATTAACTTAAAGTGCTTCTGCACCTCACCTTGATACTCGAATGCAAAGCGACGTAATGCCTCCGGTGCTGCTGTAATGTCCGCACTCACCTCTCCCCCGACCATTTTAATCAGATCAGGCATCGTAACTTCAATGTGAACCTCTGCTTGCGCCTCATAAACGTTCAAACGAATACTGGTCTGAGCGGCCCCATGCCCATACATCGACTGAGCAAAAGCGCAGAAGCAAAAAAACTTGACCAATTTAAAAAGCGTATCCATTTATTTAATACAAAGCATCTTGATCACCCCATCAACGGCCACGAATAATTCAGGTCAAATATGTACAGCGCTTAACGCCCACATTTAACACTCACGCAATCATAGGACACGCAACAGACACATTCGTAAACCAACTGTCATCCATTTGAAACACAGCGCCCTTGGCCAGCATCAAGCAAGGCCAGCAAAAATTGGAATAAAGTCTCAGCCCAGAAGGGCCCGAGTCCACTAGAAGCGATAGCTCACAGTCACACGCAGGCTACGTGGCTCTATAGGATGAAAATGAACATCCTCAACAGCGACAAGCTCGCCTGCCAACTGCGACTCATAATAGTAAGTAATGTCATGATCTTCCGAATCAAATAGATTCAAAACATCAAAGCTTATGCGCAGATTGGGATTAAAATCATACCCGGCCTTCAAATTAAAAACCAGCGAAGCATCCGACTCCACTGCACCCTCTTCGGTCAATGGACGACTGCCAAAATAACGCGCACGCAAACTGGTGAAAAAGCCGGAACGCCTCTGATAGGTCACTCCAGCATTCAAAACAGAATTCAAGGCACCAGGGATCTCGTCGCCATTCTCAAAACGGGCATGCGTCAAGGCGAGGTCGAGATCGAAAGTCAAACACTCCAAAGGGCGATAATCATTGGTCCACTCAAAACCATAGCGCTGACTCCCCTCCGAAGCTTCAGTCGACCCACCATCGCCCACGTACAGCAACTCAGAGTCCAACTGCAACCACCAGAGGGACAAGGCACTATTGAGCTGCTCGTTCCAATTCACACGCACGCCGACTTCCGCCCCCATTGAACGCACCAGGGGATCCACCGAATCCACCAGCGACAAATCCGCGGGATCCACCGTAATCGTGGTGCCCCGCGCATCATTACTATGAAACCCCAAACCAAAGCTGCTATACCACTCCAACATCCGGTTCGGTGTATAAATCAAACTGAATTTAGGGCTCAACAATACGTCATCCGCCTGTCCCGAATTTGCGGCTAAGTCGCTCTCGACATCAAAGGCGTAATAATCGGCGCGTATCCCCATGACGGAGCGCCAGCGGTCTGTCCAATGAATTTCATTCTCGTAAAACACACCTGTAGAAAGCTCCTGCACATCATCCACTCGAACAGCCTCCATGCGCTCGCGACCTTGCGTATGATACAGACCAATATCATCGATCACATCATAACGTAACTGCCCCCCAAATGTATGCCGCACATCACGCTCAAATAGGTGCGTATGCAATAAACTATGTGCAAAATTCACACCGTAAACCATACGATCCTCGGCCTGCTCAAACTCATCGCCGTTGACTGAATCCTTCAGGAAATAAGTAAAGTTTGACCATAAATTGATATCATAGTAGATCGCATACGCACTGATGATAGTATTGGTATCTCCTGTATCACGCCGATATTCGCTCGATAAGCTATAGCGCGCAGTCGCACCACCAACGTCTTCATCCAACGAGCCGAACTCGGAAATACTTCCACTCTCGACCGTGCGTAATGGTATCTGGTCTGCCGAGTCCCAGCTGGCCTCATAACCATGAAAAGTTAGCCCCCACTCTCCTTCCTGAAGCTGTTGGGTATATTTGAGAAATCCCTTAAACTGGTTGAGATTTTCGCCAATCTCCCAAGGGCCATCGTAATAGTGCGATTCAAAACCGACCACCAAACGCTCATTTAAGCTCAGGTCGAAGCCATCTGCCAACACGATGCGAGCGTAGCCATGCTCTCCAAGCCCCAATTGAGCAATGCCCTGCTCCAACCAGCTCTCCGTCCGAATCTGAGCGGAACCGGCGGAAGCAAAATCTCCCAGCGCCGCGAAATAAGGACCTTTTGTATAATTTACCAGATCGATTAATTCGGGAATAATAAAGTTAACGTCCGTATATCCCTGCCCATGCGCATGGGTGACCATATTCACGGGCATCCCATCGACAAATGTAGCGAAGTCCGTACCGTGGTCTAAATTGAAACCGCGCAAGAAATACTGGTTGGCCTTTCCAGTGCCGCTATGCTGCGTCACAATCAGCCCCGGCACCATTTCCAAGACCTCTCCCATGCGTGAAATAGGTCGATACTCCAAATCCGCCTGACCGTAGGCACCCTCCGAACCGACCATCGCCGCACCAATTAAACTTGTCTCCCGACCGACGACTTCGTATTCGGGCAGACGATGAATCGGGTCAGCCCAAATCGAACTCGAAACTATTGGAAGAATCAGAATCTTTGAAAAGGTATGCATCATATATGATATGTAAGCTGCGACAGCTAAAAATGCATAGAGTCACAGGCAAGGCAGTTCATCGGCATACTGGCAACGTTTAGGTAACAGAAAACACCCCTCAGTTACGCGAACGTCACAACGCTCCCCCGACACGCGCACAGGACGTGATTAATGGCGAATTGCATTCATCCTCCTAAATGCTTACACACTGGATAAAATCACTCGTAAGCAATCTCGGATCCCCCCAACATTCAGCCCTGACAATGAGAAAACACGACCTCCGCCAGTTCAGAGCCATGGCCGCTTTATTGATAACAGGAGCCATTGCCCCCACACACTGCATCAGTCATGCTCAGGCCCCGCAACGCGTAGCTTCGTATCAGAGCCTCGAAACGTCGTCCAAGACGCGAAGCAAAGCCCCTCGCAACCTCACACGTTGGCACATGGGAGCGCGTTTGATACTTGTGCAAAATGGCAAATTTCAGCCAATAGATGTCTCTGAGGTCAGCCAATATGATGAAGCCGTCTTTCTCAGTGATAATTCCGCACTCAGCTATAACATCAGCGCAGGCCCACACGACTATATTGTCGACTTGGGAAAATTCGTGCGTGTTTCGCGCTTTTTCTTAAACAATCAAAGTGCTGCCGGAACGTTTAAAGTGCTGGTTTCCGACACCTTGGAAGACTTGAAAAGCGACACATGGCTCCAACTAAGCAACGACATTGCTTTCGAGAAAGGCGTAATTCCCTCAGTCACCTTTCCCGAAATCGAAATACGCTACATTCTACTCCGCTTCAACATCGATTCTGCAGGCACGATCGGCAACTTCGGAGCAACTGGCGGCACCTACTAGTCCTAAGCGCACTCACAGCCGTCACGACAAACTAGGTAAGGCACGCAGGAGCATTTTTTCGTATCGACGCAAGCGAGCAAGTGGCTCTTCATTCATATTGCTGATACACGCGAGCCGATGCCACCTCCCACACAAAACGATCAATCCATTACAGGCGTCCTCGAAAGAATTATTTATTTCAACGAGGAAAACGCTTACTGCGTGGCCGAACTGCAAGTGCCCGACAGTAAACGCCCCGTCACCGTACTCGGCCCCTTGCCCGGAGTGCAATGCGGCGAAACCTTGCAATTGAGCGGGCAGTGGACACGCCATCCGCAACACGGCGATCAATTCAAAATCGCTCAGTTTAAGTCACAATTACCCGCCTCGGTTCACGGCATTCGCAAATACCTAGGCAGTGGGCTCATTCACGGCATCGGCAAATCCTACGCAAAGAAAATTGTCGACCACTTTGGAGCCGACACACTTAAAATTATCAGCGAAGATTCCGGCCGTCTCCACGAAATCCCCGGCATCGGCAAGCAGCGCGCCAAGTCTATCAAACTGGCATGGGATGAACAAAGTGCCGTTCGGGACGTGATGATGTTTCTCCAAACTTACGGCATCACTCCAGCCCAATGCGTGCGACTCGTCAAAAAATATGGCAGCGGAGCCAAGCGTATTTTACAAGACGAGCCCTACCGTCTGGCGGAAGACATCGAACGCATCGGTTTCAAGACTGCTGATAAAATCGCACTCAACCTCGGCTTCCCAACGAATTCCAAAGAGCGCATCGACGCTGGCGTGCTCCACACCATGCGACAACTGGAAGACGAGGGACACACCCTGGGCACCGAAACGATGATCTTAGAGCACGCAACCCAATTGCTGTCGCTAGATCCGAGCTTGATCCAAAGCCGCATTCGTGCACTCGACAAAGCCGCAAGCCTATACGGCATTCAGGCCTACGATCAAAACCAGGATCTGCTCGGGCCCGCATACCAGCTGCCCACAACCGCAGGCGCGGAAAATCGTATCGCTGAAGCCATCGCACGTATCGCTCAAACGCCATCCATCTTACCCACGATTAAGATCGATGCCGCAGTAGAATGGGCACAAGAGCGGGCGGGCTTCCAATTCGCCGAGCAACAAGCCGCAGCCCTACGCAACACATTGGCAGCCAAAGTCTCCATCATTACCGGCGGCCCAGGCACGGGCAAGACGACGATCCTGCGCGCAGTGGTGGAGATCCTAACAGCCAAGCGAGCCCGCATTAGCCTAGCCTCCCCGACAGGCCGCGCCGCTCAACGCCTTGCCGAAGCTTCTGGCGCCGAGGCCAGCACCATTCATCGATTGCTCAAATACGACGGTGCCACCCGCAGTTTTACCTATAACGAAGACAACCCCCTCCCCTGTGACTTTCTCATTCTGGATGAGACCAGCATGCTGGACACACGTCTCGCATCGAGCCTCTTTCAAGCCATTCCCAGTGGCGCTCACCTACTACTGGTAGGCGATGCCGACCAACTACCTTCTGTCGGCGCAGGCAATATACTCGGCGACCTCATGGCCGCCCCCCCCGCTAAAGTGACTCGCCTCAACATCATCTATCGACAGGGCAAAGAAAGCGGAATCGTCACCACTGCGCACGCCATCCTAAAAGGTGAAACCCACCCAGGTATGACTTACCGTAGCCTACGAGATCTGGACGCCGCACGTGACTTTACCTTCATAGAAGCGGAGCAACCAGAGCAATGCGTGAAGGCCATCAAGGACCTCGCCAAAGAATACATACCGAAGACGCACAACATTGATCCCATCAGAGATCTGCAAATTATGTCGCCCATGCACCGCGGCAGCGGCGGTATCACCCTACTCAATACGGAGCTGCAAGACGTGCTCAACCCAAAGAGCAAAGCCGAATCACGCATGCGCTCCGATCCAGACTACGCCCCCGCAACCCAAACCCATTTCCGGGAAAAAACCCACAAACCGCTGCCCGTTGAAATCGAATACGGCAGCCACACCTACCGTATCGGCGACAAAGTCATCCAGACCCGCAATAATTACGATAAAAATGTCTTCAACGGTGATACGGGTATTATCAAATCCATCGCCGCCGACCGCTCTGGACTTACGATCGAGTTCGACACGCAGGTCGAATACACCAAAGGCGAACTCTCTGAAATCCAGCACGCGTACGCCATCTCCATCCACAAGAGTCAGGGCAGTGAATACCCCGTGGTAGTCATCCCTCTGCTCAAACAACACTTCCTCTTACTGCAACGAAACCTAGTATACACAGGCATCACACGCGCGCGCCGCAAAGTCTACATCGTCGGCTCACTCGACGCCTACGCAATGGCGATCAAAAATAACGAGCAGCAAGTCCGACGCACACACTTACAAACACGCTTACGCAAAGCCTGCGAGGAAAGGAGCCAATAAAAAAAGAGCCGCCCATATAGGACGACTCTCTCCATTGCGATCAGCTGAATTCGCTTATGCGGCTCGCGCCTTCGCTTGCAGGCGCTCAGTGGCTTGCTGGATGCTAGTTTTCAGACCATTGATCACGCGAACAGTCTCCCCGTCCATGACATCCACATCATCAAACGTGTCGTCAATATAATCGAGCAACTTCTGCTCGCCTCGAACTGCTTCATCGATTACAGACTCAGTGTTGTCACTGGAGGTAAACATGTCCTTCACACTAATCAGTGCTCTGTGCACGCTTCCTTCCAATGAGCCACGCGATTGCTCTTCTTCACCGATACATTCGAGACGGGAATTAATCGCATTCACATGTGCACGGCGAGCGCTTTCAATTTCGCGAAAGCATAGTGCTAAATTTGCATCCTCATTTTGCACGCGCTCAGCTGCTTTTTCGTAACCTTTCACCGAATCGTTGGCATGAATGACTAAACGTTCGAGTTCTCTTTTCAGTGTGCTTTTTGTGCTCATAATAATTTCCTTTAGTTAACGTTCTTAGTTGAATTAAGGACTTTACTACTATGCCAACCGCATGCCAATCCGATGCCAGAAAACACCATACCACCACACAAACCACTGACCAACAGCAATTAAATAATATAACAAAGAATACGAAGAGCTCTAAAGCATGAGCCAATCATGCCGTATGCAATACCCACTGCAGCTATATAATGCAAAATTCAGGACAGTCGAATCGGCCTAATCAGCTTTCTGCTGAGCCAGCAAACTAATTGCTTTGAGATCCAGTTTTCCCGTCACCAGTGTTGGAATAAACTCGACCTGCTTCAGCTCTTTAGGAATCCATAAATTCGATAGTCCAGCAGCGCTCAACTTTAGGCGAACGTCATCCAAATCTAGTTCCAACTCTTCAGAGGCAATTAAAACCAAAGCCTCCCCCTTGGCATCGTCGGGTCGCCCCGCGATCGCCAACATCGGCACTTCGCATTCCAATAAATCATACGCCTCGACCAGCACTTCCTCAATGGTACCATGCGGAACCATTTCTCCAGCAATTTTCGAGAAACGTGAAAGTCGCCCTTCGATATACAAAAAGCCGTCCTGATCAAATCGAGCGAGGTCGCCGGTCAGAAACCAATCCCCGTCCTTAACTTCTGCCGTACGCTGCGGATCTTCCAAATAACCGCCAAACACATTAGCCCCACGCAAGGACAACAAGCCTACGGAACTAGTATCCATCGGCTCCATCGTATCCGGATTTAGAATACGCGCCGCGTGCCCAGGCAATAAACGCCCGACTGATCCACAGCGACTGCCCTCCTGAGAATTTCCGAAATACTCGACTCCAACGGGAACCGACGGCAAGTTGACGCTCACCACGGGTGAGGTTTCCGTCAGGCCATAGCCTTCTAGGTATAAACCACCAAAGCGAGCTTCCCATGCATCGGCAAAGCCAGCCGGCGTCTTCTCCGCACCGGCAACCACATATCTGAGGGTAGCCAATTTCTGCGGGTCCACCCGCTTGAGATACGGCTTCAAAAATGTCGGGGTCGCGATCAAGATCGTCGCTGTCTCCGCCTCGATTGCATCCGCGATTTTTTTAGTTTCCAACGGACTGGGCAATGTCACGACACCACAGCCACGCAGCAGTGGATACCAGAGCGTCACCGTAAAACCGAAGCTATGAAAGATAGGCAAGCTTGCGATGATCTTTTCAGTAGTCGGCAATAGTCCCGACGCATCGATTTGAGCACAATTCCCTAAAACGTTACGGTGCGTGAGCACGACACCTTTTGGGTCCCCAGAGCTGCCACTGGTAAAAAGTAGTCCAGCCTCACGCTCCCCGCCCTTAGCTGGAATCTTAAGTAACTTCGCCAGTATTTTGGCAGGACATAGATAAACAGAACTGAGCAGCGCCAGTGTTTTTGCCTTTGGCAGGCCTTTCAGTTCATCGACTAAATCTACCACACCCGTTTCCGGCCAAGGAAACAATGGCATCTTGATCTGCACCTGCTTCGTCGTGAGCAAGCAATCGACATCTGCCTGACGCATACAAGCCTCAGCACTCGCCGCTCCGAGCGTGAAGTTCAAATTGACCGGCACCTTGCCTGCAAAGACGACGGCGAGATTCGCAATATAGCCACCCAGACCTGGTGGAAATACGATGCCGACTCGCGGTTTTGAAGTCCACGCCGCGATGCGACGCGACAAAACATAGGAAACTGCGAGCAGAAACCCGCTCTTCATAGAACGCCGCTGCAGCGTGCGATCCACGATCAGCTCGCGACTCGGATGACGCGCCAAGGCAATAAAGCTCTCGTATGCTAAATGGCTCTCAAGTTTAGGCTGCTGATTAAACGCGGCCTCATCAATATCGACTATTTTTCTAAAACTCATCTCACAAAATACGAACTCGGACTCACATTGAGCTTACGATTGAGCGACTCATCATACATTTCCCCTGCCTCGCAACTCAAGACGACTTCCATATTGCTCAAGTATTTAGTTTTCGATGCACGCGTATGAGTAATTTTTCCGGCTGAATTCTGAATCACTACAATATAGCCGCTGTATTCGTAGCCGTATTCGTAATTGTAGTTAGAGCTGCTGCTGTCATACTCGTAAAGGCGGAGGCGAAAGGGATCCGTCTCTAGCACGACTTTACCTCGATCTGGAAAATCAGCCTTCACCGTCGTCGCCGACACGATTAATTTCTGCCCTTCATTATGCCGATCATCGGCGACTACGACGACGCGAACCGTGTTCCCCTTAAAAGCATCCAACTCAGCGTTCTCAATCACCACTTCAGGAAAATACGATTTCGTCTCATCATCGATGGAATACCAGTTATCGTAGTGATTACTTTGCGACTTACGGTTCATTTTTGCACTCACTGTAATTCGCGAATCCTCCTTGAGTAGCTGCTTCTCCGCCTGAATCGCAGCCCACCATTTACGGATAAATTTCTGGTCGTTTTGCGAAAAAGCAGTCACCCGAGCATCTATTTGTCTACCCGAACGAAGCTCAATCGTGACGATGCTTCCGGACTCTTTCAGCTCCACTAGCTTCGCATCTACACTGTCACCAAAATCACTAGTAAAAGTACGGAATTCAGCGCCAGCAGGAAATACGACAAATGCGAGAAGGATCAAAAGAGATAAGTAGCGATTTGCCATGTTCTAAACAAGAACCTAACAAGCCGTTAGCTCAACTCTTTTCGTCTCACTCACTATTCTCGTCTTCTTCCTCTTCTTCAAGGGCACGCAACTTGAGCACCTCCGCCAACATAGCCTGCTTTAAGTCTTCAAAACCTTCGTCAGAAACACAGGAGATCGGGTAGACCTTTTCCTTCACCTTCTTCTGAAATAGCTTCAAATTCTCCGCCGCATTGGGCTCATCCATTTTATTGGCACAAATCAATTCTGGCTTACGCGCCAGTCCGGGCATGTAGAGCTTCAGTTCGTTAATTAAGACCTTGTAGTCGCCCAAAGGATCGCGGCCGTCCGTGCCTTCCATGTCGAGCATAATGATCAACACTTTACAGCGTTCCACATGCTTAAGAAAGCGATGCCCCAAGCCCCGATTCTCACTGGCACCTTCAATCAAGCCTGGAATATCCGCCACCGTGATACGCTCATATTGCTCTGGATACTCCAGCACGCCAACAGTTGGGAAAATAGTCGTAAAAGGATAGGCGCCGGTCTTCGGATGCGCATTGGTAATCATGTTGAGCAAGGTTGACTTGCCCGCATTGGGAAAACCGATCAGGCCGACGTCGGCAATCGTCTTTATAATGAGACGAAAATCGCCCTCTTCAGCAGGCTTGCCCAATGTGAACTGACGCGGGGCTTGATTCGTCGAAGACTTAAACTGGGCATTCCCCTTACCACCTTCGCCACCTTCCAACAGTAAGACGCGCTCACCGTGCTCCATCACTTCAGCAATGGGATCACCCGAATCACGATCGACCACCACCGTGCCCACAGGAAGCTTTAAAATCAAGTCGGCCCCATTGGCACCGTGCTGATCACGCCCGCGACCAGGCTCGCCATTCTTGGCTTTCCAGCCTGGTTTGAAGTGAAAATCTGTAAGATCTGCCACATTGGTATCGCCCTCAATATAGACGTCGCCGCCGCGACCACCGTCGCCACCGTCGGGGCCTCCCTTGGGCTCATACTTTGCACGGCGGAAGCTGAAACAGCCATCGCCTCCTTTACCCGCCTTGAAATTAACTTTGACCTCGTCGTAAAACATGCACCTTTTTCAGCAGAGTATCCGCACTTTGCAAATCTATTAACTGAGTCCTCATGGCTAATACGACTACAGCGCCTGCTCCACTGCATCGCGCACGACGCCATTCGTCAGACTCTGGGGCAGCACAGTGACCTCTCCATCCGGAGAATACAGCAAATACAGCGGCACTCCAGAGCGCCCAAAGCTCTCTAGCGCATCTGTAATCGCAGGATCATAGCGCGTCCAATCCGCCTCCAAGGCGACGATCCCCTCCGCTTCAAATAGGGCCGCAGTGGCATCCGTGCGCAGGGCCACCTTCTTATTGACCTGGCAAATCAAACACCAGCTGGCAGTGAAATCCACAAACACAGGTTTCCCCTCAGCCAGCAGCGCATCCACTTTCTCTGCCGACCATGGGCCCCACTGCCCCGAGGCATCCGCTGCTGCTGTATTTTCACCATAGCTCGCGTAGGCGGCCTTCGTTGCGGGGATCCCCCAAGCAAGCGAGCCAAACACCAACGCCAGCGCCAGCAGCTTCGAAATCCACTGCGCACGCTTCGAACGAAAAGCAGCCCCCCAGCGGCCAAAAATCCAAGCCGCCACGCCACAGGCCAACATGATAACCAGCAATATAAAGATGGCATCCACTCCGCCTTGCCGCCCCGCGACTAAAGCGAGAAACAACACTGCCGCCATCAACAAAAAGCCCATGCCTTGCTTAAAAGACTCCATCCAAAGACCTGGCTTAGGCAAAAAGGCCACCAGTTTAGGGAAAACCGAAAGTAGCAAAAACGGCGATGCCAGCCCTAAGCCCATAGTGCCAAAAATCAATAAGCCTGTGCCCATGCTCGCCTGCACGGCCAGCCCACTCACGCCCGCGACCAAGGGCCCCATGCAAGGCGCCCCCACCACAGCGGCCAAAATCCCCATGCCAAAGGAGCCATACACATCGTTGCGCTTCGCCACATTCGCATCCGCACCCACCAGTTTGCCACCGAGCTCAAAGACTCCCATCAAATTCAGACCAAACAAAAAGAAGACGGCCGCGAGGAAGACTACGAAGCCCGGACTCTGCAGCTGAAAGCCCCAACCGATACGCTCACCCACCGCTCGCAAAGCAAATAAGACCCCAGCCAACACCAAGAAGCTCAGCACCACACCAATCGTATAAGCCAGACCATGTCGCAAGGCATCCGCACGCGTCTGTCCCGCGTGCTTGAGCAGAGAAAACACTTTGAGTGACAGCACCGGCAAGACGCAGGGCATAATATTCAAAATCAGCCCCCCAAGAAAGGACAAGGCCAAGAAGCCTGGCAGCCCCAGCGCCAACAAGCGCTGCTCGAAACCAAGCGCTCCCGACGAATCCGCCTCCGCAAGGTCCACCACCTGCTGAGTTGCAGGAGCCCCCGTAGGCGCTTGCTCGGAAATCGTAGCCGCAATCTGCCATGAGCCCGCACTCGACTGCAAGATCCCACGCATCACCTCTGGCTGCGCATCAAAGAAAGGCACATCCAAGGGCAAGCGAAGTTCGGCACGATTGGCCGCGGGATAGCTCAAAGTTTGCAGGCCACTCGGGTCAATTTGCCCCTCGGTTTGCGCATAAAAATAAAGATCCTCTGGAATTTCACTCCCTTCCAGAGATAATACCAATTGCTCCTCAGCAAGATGAGCCGTGACCGCCCACGGCGCGACTGGCTGCGCCTGTAGATCACGCGCAGCTGCAAAAGCGGCACTTTCTGCGCTCGGCACCGCCTGCTCGGCGACCAACAACTCGATGGCCACCTGCGCATCGCCCGGCAAACAGGCCTCCTTACAAATCAACCAAAAGAGCTCCGCCTGCAACGTCAGGCGCTCGCCCAACTGTAAGCCCTCAGCAGCCTGCATCGAAACAATCAGCACCGCCTCATCCTCGTAACCGTAATTTACCATATCCGCCATCGAAATGCGCTCTGGTACAGGCCATTGAATCTCCCCAGCCTCAATGCCCTCCGGCAGTGTCCAATCAATTGTCGTCGCCAAACCACTGGCACCTGGATTTTCCCAATAAATATGCCAGTGCGGCTCGATCTTAAAACGCAGTGCCAGATCGAAAGACTCACCGGGCACGATGGTGTCCGTTTCCGAGATCAGCTCTACCGTGGTGTGCTCCGCCTCCACCGGCGCCGCATGCGCGCTCGAGAACATCCAGATAAAAAGAGAAAAGCAAAGTCGCAGTATGTTTTGTGACATAATAAGATGGATAGCGGGACGCCTGATTTATTCCAGAACAAGTGCACATTTACAATCTGTAAGGAATGTGCCCCCGCACCGATTCTGTTAGACAACTCAAGCTCAGGTCCTCCATTTACACCCTCAAGCCTGGCTGACTGGCTCCACCAAGACTCATCATGCGCCCCGAATATTCCATCATTATTCCCGCCTACAACGAAGCGGCCGAACTACCAGCCACGCTCACAGCCATCCGCAAAGCCATGCAGGCCACAGCGATCGCGGGCGAATGCATCGTCGTAGACAACAACTCCAGCGACGAGACCCACCGCGTAGCCCTCGCCCATGGCGCCGACCGAGTCGTATACGAGCCGATCAACCAAATCGCACGCGCTCGCAACGCAGGGGCCGCCCAAAGCCGGGGCCAAATGCTCATCTTTATCGACGCCGACACACGGATCGCCCCACCGCTACTCACAGAAGCCCTACGCAGACTAGAAACCTCCCCCTGTGTCGGTGGTGGCTCCACCATAAAATTCGAAGGCGAAGTCAGCCGCATTGGCCGCTTCGGCATAGCACTGTGGGAACGCATTTCAAAACTCACCCGCACAGCCGCAGGCAGTTTTCTCTTCTGCCGCCGTGATGCATTCGACGCCGTAGGCGGCTATGATCAAAGCCTCTACGCCAGCGAAGAAGTCCGTTTCTCACGCCAACTTAAGAAATGGGGTAAGGCTCAAGGGCTCCATTTCACCATTCTAAGCCACGCGCCCGCATACACCTCCGCCCGCAAATTGAAATGGTCTCCGGCCCGCAAATTCTCGGCTGGGTCGCACTTATGGTCCTGATGCCACTCGCGGTACGCTCACGCAAACTATGCGGCTTCTGGTATAAACGTCCATAAGCGCTCTCAAGCTTTGCTGGAAATATGCCTCCCAGAACACAACCGCGCCTCTGATAAATCGGGAAAAATCATTTTGCTCGAAAAAATCCACAATCCCCCCCCCCTCCAAAAGGGTTCATCGTCGAGTCGCCACGGGCAGCTGTCGTTCACTATACATAATAAGCTACAGCTGCACATCAATCGCGCGCTCAATCGCCTGCGACAATTCTGGCAAGCGCGCGGGCTTGGAAACGTAATCATCCATTCCCGCAGCTAAGCATTTATCGCGGTCGTCCTCGAAAGCGAATGCAGTGGCTGCGATGACCCAGACCCGATGCTCGGCGTACACGCCCTCAGCTTCACGCTTACGAATCAATTCAGTCGCTTCGTAGCCATCCATGTCAGGCATATTGCAGTCCATCAGAATGACATCAAAGACACTTTTCTCCATGCGCTTAAACAGTTCCTCAGCACTCTCAACCGCGACCACATCCAGCCCCATCGTACGAAACTGAAGCCCCATCACCATCCGATTGGTCTCGTTATCATCCACTAAAATGAGGCGTAAAACACGCCCATTGAGTCGCTTGCTCAAGCGCGCACGAATCTCCTCAGCTGAGTTTAATTTTTTACTGGCATTCACCACGCCCCGGACTAGCTGCTCATTTAACACGCTATGCAGCTCACGCTGTGAAATCGGCTTGGTCAGATAAGCATCAATCCCGGCAAAAGAACGCTCCTCTTGATCAATCACCACCTGCGACGAACTCAACATCACCAATTTTGTCTTTTGCCCCGAGCGACTTCCCTTCAAACGACGAGCCAGCTCTAGGCCATCAACTTCAGGCATTAAATAGTCCAAGACCAGCAAATCATAGTCCGGCTGATTCACATACTCCAAATAAGCATTATTGGGATCCTCAAAAGTTTTAACAATAAAGCCCAAATTCGAAAGCTGCCCCTGAATCACTAACAGATTGGTCAAATTATCATCCACCACTAAGGCACGCTTACCAACAAAGGAGTTCCGCTCCAAAATCGTACTGTAATTGTGCACATTCTTAAAATCGGGCGAGAAGGGAATATCGATCGAGAACTTCGTGCCCACATCCAACTCGCTTTCCACCCGAAGCGTGCCATTCATCATCTCAACCAACTGCGTCGTAATCGCTAAGCCCAAGCCAGTGCCACCAAATTTGCGAGTGGTGCTGGCATCTGCCTGAATGAAAGGCTGAAAAATCTTCTTCTGCGACTCCTCATCCATACCAATCCCTGTGTCCGAGACAACAAAATGCACCATGATCACATCGTCAGAAACCCGGCTCGAATGTGCCGAAAGCACAATCTCCCCACCATCCGAAGTAAACTTAACCGCATTCCCCACCAGGTTGGATAAAATCTGAGTCACTCGGTGCGCATCTCCCCACAGTGCATAATCGATCGTAGGGGCCGTCTGATTGATCAGCTCTACACCATGCGCCTCCGCGTCCGCAGCAAAGAGCGTTAGCGTATTATCAATCGATTCTCTTAAATCAAACGACTCCTCCTCCAGAGCTAATGCCCCGGCCTCGATCTTGGAGAAATCAAGAATATCATTAATCACGATCATCAAGGTATCCGCACTGCGCACCAAGGTCTCGACTAGCTTGCGCTGTTCCATGCTAATGTCATCCGTCAGCAATAAATTCGCCAAGCCGATCACACCATTCATCGGCGTCCGGATCTCATGGCTCATATTTGCCAGAAACTGTGACTTCATCTTGACCAGAGCTTCCGCGTGCTCACGAGCTTCCAATAAAGCCCCCTCGACCTCCTTCTGCTCACTGATATCCACCACCACCAACAAATAGCCACTCACCTCATCATTCGCATCGCGGATCACCGACACCGCTGCGATCACTGGAATCTTGCTACCATCCTTGCGGGTAAAAATCCACTCCCGCACATCGCGTCCAGCTTCTAACGACGCAGCAGAAAACACCTCAAAATCCGACGCCACCGAGGCACCCGACTCTTCACTCATTTTCTGGGCACGTGCTTCCAGCTCAAAAGGCTCAAAGAAAATCTCAGCGGATTCCTGCCCCACCAAGTCATCCGCTTCCCAACCAGACAACTTTTGCGCAAACTCGTTAAACGAAGTGACCAGCCCCTCAGGATCCGTCGAGATCACAGCCACCTGAGCATTCTCCAAGATATTCGCATTGAGTTGGTTAATTGCGTCCAATTTCGTAATGTAGCGCTCTCGCAGCACAAAATACACGCACACCCCAATCCCCAAAAAGATGAGGAAGACTCCTAGAATTAAGTATTTCGAAACAATCGGCTGAAACATTTCCGCCCAAACTTCGCGATCATAGCGCAAGCCCATCGTCCAATACTGGGTGGCATCCACCACTCCTGGCTTATAATTGGGACTAATTGAATGATCAATAGGTATGCGCCTCCAAAACAGAACACTCTCCTCCCCCTTCACCATACCCGACGACTGTGCCGAACATTTGCTGCCAACAAGCAGGATGCAGCTTTTGCATGCTTAAGTTCGCTCCCTCAGGAAACATAAATCCCCACTCCATCGCAGAGTCCGGATGCACCAACCAATAGCCAGCCTCGTTGACAAGTTCAACATTCGCCTCGGCGTCATTACCCATTAAACGTAAACGCTCCAACAATTGCCGCGCATTAAAATTAAGCACCATCACCCCAAGTCGCCCTCGCTCAGGATCATCAATCGGCAACACAAAACGAATCATCGGCACACGCGGCAACTGCACCTGCCCATTCTCCATATTCAAATCAACTGGAGAAATATAAATCGTACCAGAAGCCACACGCATACCTTCAGTAAAATAGTAGCGGCTCAACTTATTCTGAAGCTTATCGACTGGCACCGCCTGCCCACCAGAATCCACACGAACCTGTTCCTGCCCATTCACATCCAAGTAGCGTAACTGTGCATACTCTTTCTTGTGCAGCGAAAGATTTCTCAAATCCTGCAAAAAACGCAATCGCTTCGCATCCGCTGGATCTTCAATATAATCGCGCAAAGAACGTGAATGACTGACCACCAACAAGTCTTCAACCACGCCCCCCAAATAAGTACGCACCAACTCATCCGCAAACAAAAGCACGTCCCCATTCTCACTTAACAACTGATCCACGTTCTTCTGTCGTTCAGCCCGATAAAAACTAAACACAATAAAGCACGCAATCAACACCACTACGACAACGCCCAAAGACTTTAATTTAAGAAAATGATTCAGTGACGTGTTTCTTTTAACCTCCATAGCTAGATAACTAATCAGGCTTACGTTGCACCTAAATCAGCTAACCTAACATGGACAAAAACCCCGGCCTGTAAAGCCTAAGCGCACCCGGGCCAAGATCATTTCAGACTAATTTTAGCGGTTCCCCGGGTGCTCGGCTTCATTTCTTCACCATCCCATTCAATGATCAGGTGCTCCCCTGCAGTAAACAAAAGATCCACCGTTTTTGAATTTAGAGTGACGATCACTCGGGAATCCAATACGAAGTTTGAGCGAGAATTTCCTCTGGTTTTCCATCTAGTTCGAGCTCAATGGTGATCCCAATCGCATCAGGCAAAGGCACAGGAAGCTGCCTAATAAACAGTCGCTCACCAACTTGCTCAAACTCAACAGGTTCACCTGTGCTTAAATATTTAGCAAAAAGCACTCGATTCTTAATCTCAGAGTAACAGAGTTCCTCACCTGGACTAAAAAGGACGTTCAGATACACTTTATTTCCCCTCGCCGTCACTTTACCCCAATTGACCCATGAAAATGGCGTGCGATCGGAACCATAAATCGCATCACCATTTACTGATAGCCAACGTCCGGACTCTCGTAGTATTTCTATCGTCGCGTCAGGCAAGCTCCCATCTGCTTTGGGACCGACATTCAAAAGCAAATTACCACCTTTCGCTGCCGTATCACATAACATACGAATGACTTCTTTCGGGCGCTTCCAACAATCGTCCCCCCCGTGATAGCCCCAATGCCCATTCAAGGTCATACAAGCTTCCCACATCACATCCTCCTTGGGCGCTTTAATCGCTTGCTCACAAATTTTGACATGCCCGGGCTCACCATTACGTAAATTAATGAGAAGATCCGGCTGCAATTGCAGCATCTGCTCATTCACCTCACTGAGCTGTAAGTCCTCAGGCGCACAACCATCATACCAGAGATAATCGATCTTGCCATAGTTCGTCATCAATTCAGCCAGCTGACAACGGTAATAGTCGATAAACCGACTCCTAGACTCTGGCGACTTCCAATCACTTTCATCGGGCCAGTCCCGAAAAAAGTATCCTGGGTAATCCTCTTGATACCACGCCGCAGGCGAATAATAAAGCCCCACTTTAAGGCCAACCTTACGGAAGGCCTCAACAAATGGAGCCACCAGATCACGTTCCGGTCCCATCTTTGCTGCATTGAAATCGCTAGTCTTCGTATCCCATAACGCAAAGCCGTCATGGTGGCGCGTAGTCAACACGGCATACTTCATACCCGCCTCTTTCGCTAACTGTGCCCAGGATTCAGGATCATAATTCTCCGCTTTAAACTGGTCAACATAACGATCTGTGTATTCCGCCTTCGGAATACGTTCTCGATTGGCAAACCACTCGCCGCGTGCAGCAACGGAATAGGCTCCCCAGTGAATAAACATCCCATATCGGGAATCTTTAAACCATTGATGTTGATGTTCCATAGTCTCTGTATGTTGATTCATTATTGCTAAATCGTTTCCGCGACTCCCATAATCTTACTGCGAATCAACCATGCCTCCAAATTCATCAAACACAGATCGATCCGTCAAAATAAGTGGATAGTCTGGCAAGGGAATACGACAACGAAGGCCAACATCTTTTCGACCAGGAACAAATGGCGACAAAAGTGGAGCCACATCGTAAATTCTTCCAGTCATAATGTCGGCCAATACAGGTTCATCGAATTTTAAATTGCTGTCACACCAGAACACTAGATCGATTTCTTCCGCAGGACGCTTTTGCTGTGGATCTTCAGTCAACCAAAGTGCGACCAGAGGCACTCCTTTACGAGTGAAGCTTGCAGACATCGGGCCCCCCATACGTCCACAAAGAGATGGCCGTGCTGGGTTCGGCTCTAAAAACTGACAATAAAGTTCCTCCACATGACTGTCACTATCGAAGAGGGTGCAAACCCGTTGCATAGCTTCGAATGAATATTTCGGTTCGTAACTGTCACCATGAACGAGCCCCATCATAACTGGCTTGCGCTCTTTCCCATCAGATTGACGATAAGGACGCGCCATCAAATCCACGGCATGAAAATAGAGTGCCATGTCATAATCATTTTTCAAGTCACATAAAATACGCCGGACGACCCACTTCGCCTGCACCACCTGATCGGTATCATAGAGCCCCAACCAGTCATCGTTGTGCCCTTCGGTCTGGGATGGACAGCCATTTTCTCCCTGCCAGATTTCGATGTCCTTCCCGTCCGAATACTTATCGAGAAGACGCCGAATCACCGCATGCATATTCAACATGTTATCCTCAGGAACCAGTTGGTAAGGATGGAATGAAAAGGCATCAATATGCTTGGCGATACCACACTGAAGAATTGCTTCGAGGAAATGCGAATCCAGTTTTGACATAGCACCTCCAATGATCCTTGCGCTGGGGTGTCCACTACGCACAGCTTTTGCGCTGATGCGTACCAGCTCCGCATAGGCAGTGGGATCGGGCTCTTTAGGATACCAAAACTGAGAGATGTTTGGTTCATTCCAAACTTCCCAACTGCGCACACGCCCCTTGAAAGTTTCCGCTAAGGCGGTGAGGTAATTGCGCCAAGCTTGGGTCGCTTCTTCTCCATAATAGAGAGGAACGTAACCGACTGCTGATTCGTGCTCAGCATCCGTGCAGTATAGAGTATTGCCAAAACTAAGTGAGAATAGGGGCTCAACTCCGACTTCGATCAATTGATCCACAATCTCCTCCAACCATGTAAAGTCATAAACTCCCTTCGATGTTTCACATCGAGACCAGCCCGTCTGAACACGCGCGAATTTCGCCCCCAATTTTGCCAAATGTGGATAAACTTTTTCAGGGTCGAACATCTGCCGATCCAAAGTTTCAAAGCCAACTCCGATTCGAGATTTAACTATATCCTTCGAATCTCGAATAGGAATATCGCCGAGATAACGCAATCCGTATTCAGATAGATTAATTAACTGCTCAGATTGTAAAGCAGTGAGATCATTTTGTTTATTTTTCATAAATATGTACGCAATTATAGACAATTGCTATCAACAGTAACTGATGATGCATCGCGCTTATCAGTAGTTCACGGAGCCTCATCCAGTGGCGTCTTCTCAACACGACCATCAAAATACAGAGTATGCCGAAATGTACCATGGACAGGTTCTGGCGCCAGTGTTCCCCAACCAGACGAAACGATTGGCGACTGAGCATCCAACTCAGTCAACACCGCAGTCTGAGCCAATCCGTCCCCCTCCGCAATATCGTAAAGCGTCATAGGAGGCGCGGTCACTTTAGCACCCGGATAACCAAAAGGATCCTTACCGGCACTTGTCTTCACATGAATATACTGTATGCCCGCACCCTCCAAGCCTTGCGTTGCATCTGCCCATGCGGGACAAACAAATACATCAAGCGAATCCCCATCTTCAGCTTGGCCTCGATCTAAATATGGAGCGATATAATAAGGTAATCGTTTCGTCCCCACAATGTTTCCTCCCGCCAAGTAAAGTGGCCCTGGCAAAGTTTGATTATGCTCCATTGCATACATATTTATCGCCAGTCCAATTTGGCGCATATTACTGAGACAACCAACAGCTTTGGCCTGATTACGCACCTTTGATAGCGCTGGAATCAATATCGCCAGAAGAATAGTAATCACCGCAACCACACTGAGTAACTCAATTAAAGAAAACCCCATTTTCTGCTTTGCCCGAATATATATCTTCATGATAACAATTATCCTCAATCAGCAATTCGTTTGATCGTATATTGATGTGACACTGGACGAGCTTTTACGCGTGCTTGCTGAAACAGCCTTTTGATCCTTTCATCTATTTCGGCCTCTCTGGCCTTCCATTCGAGATATCGATCTAATAAGCCCAGAATGTAATCTTTTTTGCTATCAGCAGACTGTGCGACTTCTTCCCTCTTCTTGGTCGCGGCGGTCACGCCCGTCAATACATCCACAGGTTTTTTTAAGTGTCCCAATGTCCAATACTCAATCTGTGCAATGGCACGTTTACGATAACCTACGTTATAACGCCATTCCATCAAAACCCGTAGGACCTCTTGTGCCTGAAGATATTGAGGCGTATTCTGATGGGTTCCTAAATTGACACCTTGCCCCAACTCTTGAGCTGACATATTCGCAATCTCAATATCATCAATACTCAAACGATAATTACCCGATGGTAAATTTTTAATCCGTAAAACTTCCCGGCTCAGAGATTGCTCAAGTGGAATCCACTCCCTGGCTGGCGCTCCGTATTTACCCAACGGATAAGGCAAAGCCTCTTCCAACAATGTAAAACTCATTTCATCGGGACTGAAGCTAAGATCACTGACCGTCGCTCGTTGAACATCTACGACACGCTTAGTCTGATAATCCAAAACAACATTAGAGACCTCACCTGTTACCCCCGCGCTCGTAAGCATGAAATACGCAGCCACCACATGCCCCGGAGTTTGGGGATGAATACGATCAGGGCCAGTAAGTGTGAGTGTCGGATCCTGAGCTTGCCGCTGTTGATTTAATTCAGTCATCGGCTTATGAATATCAATAAAATCAACCTGCTCACGCTTGGAAAGTTCACGCATATAATCTGCACATGCTCTCAGCGCAAGATTGGCACCCTTATGATTCTCAGATTTTACTTCAGCAGTATCATCGTAAGGCGATGGAGAAAGCAATATGACACGCATCCCGTCTTCTTTAAGACGTTTGACTAATGTGGTCAACGACTCTTGGTAATCATCCATTGCCATTTTCCGACGCTGAAGAATCTTCTCGCTGGGAGAATCAACTCCATACAAAGACCGGCCAATATCATTCATTCCAAACATGACTGTAGCCACAGATGCATGACTACACGCAATATCCCATGAATAACGACTGAGCGCCTTAGTAGCATTATCGCCTGAAATCCCAGCATTCACGACCGAGAAGTCCATGTCAGGATATCGTGTAAGATAATACAAGGCAACCCAGGCATAATATGTACCATTCTGGGTGATACTGTCTCCCACAACAACCCAACGATCTTTTGGCCTTAACAGCTCAGACCGTGGAAGCACCGCCTGTAAACATACAGGCACACAAAGCCAGACCAGAAGTAAGCTTTTCAGAATCATAATTCTATATGTTGAGGATAAACGCGAAGTGTGATCCGGGCTTTGCTGGTCGGCTCATCCAAATTAATACCTATTCGTGTGATAGGAAGATCACGGGCGATGGATGTATCCTCATCTATAGAATATGGTAATCCATCCGTATCGATATCAACATACAAACCACCATCCACAGACTGAATAATGAGCCGATCATCCCCCAAAGATTTCCAGGAGCTCCCCGCCACAAGGGCCACACCAAAGGCTTCAGGCGAAGTATACTCAACATAATCTTCAATTACAAGCGAAGGCGCTTCTCCTCGAGTATAAATAAAGTTACGGTGAAGCTTACTCAATGGCTCAAAATCATAGGCTGATTTAAGATCAAACTGAATAACATCCTGTTCATCAGAAAAATCTGTCGCGATCAACTCGGCCCGTCGCTCCTTACCAGCAACTTGCAGCTGCCCTCCGACTAAGGGCACAGGATGCCCCCATGAAGAACGAATCTTATTCTCATACCTACGAGGAGAAAAAGAATCAGCATCATATCCTTCATGACCAGGGTCCAGTATTTGCACAGTCCCTCCCGAGGCGACTACAAACGTGCCGATATCATTATGATTATGATACTCGCCATTAGAGCCTCCTTTAATGGCCACAGCAAAATGCGGAGCCGCTGCATCTCGTTGTCGCAATGTATAAATCCCACTTAATTCAAAGATGCTTCGCATCGGCAAGACAGTCCGGTGCACTTGCTGTTGATCACGCGGAAGAAAAGCCGTAGTTCCAATAATGTATACCCATGGGTCCCTGCGTTGAGGCTTTGGCTGAATCCAGCCTTCACCCCCCAAATCAAGACGACGAGCCAATAGGTCCAGAACCCAAGTGCTCGGTTTCGAACCAATTCTAGTATCCGCGTATGCTGGATACAAATCATCGCCAAGCATCAATTTCTCTGGATATCTAGCCACCAAATGGAGACGTGGACTCTGATATAAATCCAGCTTATTGCCTGTCGCATTCCGAGCTAATTCTGCCGCCAACACATAATGCCCCAAGCCATACCCCCAATACATCATCCCTTCACTACAGTATCCATCAGTCCCAAGCCCTTTTAGATAATTAGGCAGATACTGCTCTAATCCGGCCAAGAGTAACGCGCGGTCATCTTTCTCTGGCAAAAGCGCCAAACCAGCACCAGTCACACCAGCAAGACAAACGGCATTCCAATTGTTAGACCCCGTCATCCACCACCACCAACCGCGTTCATCGTCCGGGTATTCACCAGTGCGGAGGATGCTCATATACGGCTCTAAAGCACGACGGTGGACCTCATATCGTATACCTTCGCGAATTTTCGGACTGAGACGTTCCCCTAGCCAATAATCGACAGTCGCAAGCGCCCAAGCACGCATAGCCACTTCCAAGTCTGTCTCCATGCGCTCTCCATGAAAATTCTTTAATTCACGATCAGTGGGTGCTGCAACCCATGTCCTTTCTGTCAAAATGGCTCCAATATCAGCTTCAAGGGTTGATAAAAAACGCCCGCGATTCTCCAAGGCTTCCGCGAGCGCCATATCATTGATCCGCTTCAGGCGCTCACGGAAAATTTTATCTGACACACGAACACCCGTCCTCTGATATGCAAGATAGTCTTCATCGGTCAACCTTGGCGGCTCCGTACCAATATACTTCTCAGCTTTCTGCACGACCTGAGCAAACTCTGGATACTGCGCCAAAGCATCCCATTGCGCCCGAATGCCGATAGGGTAACCGAGACCACGAGGCTCATCCTCAAGCCATTGAACAATCTCTTGTACACGCTTCCGGGAAACGGGCTGGATAGCATCGTATTCTTCGACGGCTCCAACAATTTGGTAGGACATGAGGACCGCGAAAACGATTGCGACACTTACAAGAGATTGATGACTGAAGAAGCGCTTCATAATTTATGCTCAACAATTACGACTATTCTAGTTTCCGTTGACTGCGTAAAACACTAGACCATTTCCATCGGTTCGGCTTCTAGAATGCAGACACTAAGGCACAGCACACCACTAAATGGTGCGAAAGTGGGATCAAATCACTTTACGATGGGAGCTTATTTGCGACGACGAGACATGGAAACCCAGCTAACTGCTGTAATTCCCAATAGCAGCGCAAATGACGAAGGCTCAGGAATAACATTCAAAAGTTCTCCTTCACTTAAAGCCGCATCCGAGTAACGGACTTCGTCGATCACACCAACGAAATAGGACCCTGTTGCAGTACCTCGAAGGCGAACCAATACTAAACGCTGAGGTGGATGCATTCAGCGTTGTTGTTGTATGAGCAATGTTGTAAGTTTGCATTGCAGTCTCGTTCGTCAAGTCCTGCACATAAAATGTGATTCCATCAGTACTCGTATCCGCAAGATCCACCGAAACCCCAATATAATAGTCAACGTTTACCGACAAACTAATCGAAGGCTTAACCTCTTCAGGACTCCCCGGAGCATCGTAAAGTGCCAGAATCAAATCTCCCTTGTAAGTCAGCAATCTCCAACTGTCATCCACAGTCGCGATTAGCTTAACTGAAGATCCGAAATCATTGGCATTCATATATAGCTCAAAAGTGAACTCGTTATTGATAAATGCACTCGAACTACTTTGACTAAAGTTCTTATTCGTAGAAAGGCTAACCATACCAGCATTTGTTTCATCTGTCTGCGGAATGACACTAGGAAACTTGGAACCATTACCGCTAGCTGGTATAACTGTCGAAGAAGGGTTTGTAGTGCCTTTTGAAGTCAGATCATAGCCATTTTCACTGGAATCGGTAAATGTTTCTCCTGCTTCGAAACGCCAATGCGCAACAGTGCTCGCATCCAGCGCAGCACCTCCCAATAGCAGCATAGCCAAAGAAACAGAATAAACGGATGTTTTTGTTAAGGATGTTTTAGTATATGTAGACGTCATAGTTATAGATTAGGTTTATGTTATAAACGGGGGTGAAGATTACCTTTGTAGGCTATGCAAAAAAAATTAAAAGCATTGCCTTGGTCAACAAGTTGAGCACAACTATGCAACAATGAAAAAAGTGACAATTCGCGAAGTAGCAGAACGTGCAAATGTACATTATTCCACAGTTTCTTTAGCTCTACATGACAATCCTCGCATCCCAAAGAAAACCCGTCTACGCATTCAAAATTTAGCAAAAAAAATGGGATATAGCCCAGATCCAATGCTTAATGCTCTCAGTGCTTATCGCCGCAGAAACAATAGTCGTCCTTATGAAGCAACCCTAGCTTGGTTTAACAACCATCCTGTCACTCCCAAATCTTATAATCAATGCCCCTTCCCTGAATATCTGGAAGGCGCACGCCTCAAAGCACTGAAACTCGGCTATAAAATAGAAGAGTTTAAGCTACAAAAGAATGGCTACTCACCTAAACGTTTACACTCTATACTAAAAGCCCGTAACATACGTGGAATATTAATACAGCCTCAACCAACAGGAATTAGTCAGATAGATTTTAATTTTGATGACTTTAGTGCCGTGACATTCGGTTATAGCCTACTGGAACCACGTTTGCACATGGTCTGCCCCGATCAATACCAACAGATGAGACTGATGCTAGAAAAACTTCGCAAGATCGGTTACACGCGTATCGGCTTTGAACTTACAGAAGGCTTTGAATCGCGCTGTAGTCACAATTGGGAAGCTGCATATTGGGTAGACTACTATAGACAGCCTAAAAAAAATCGCCTCTCACCACTGGTATTGCAACCTCGCTGCCATCTAGAATTTGATTCTTTCGAAAAGTGGCTATCCAAAGAAAAACCTCAGGTCATCGTCTCCACATCTGCAAGCGAAGTCATTCAGGAATATTTGTACCGCATGAAACTTGAGATTCCCAATGACATTGGTCTCGTCCGACACTCAGTTAGTTCAACTGATAGCAAGAGTACAGGTATCTATGAAAACGGCCTACTGCTGGGATCTAATGCTGTAGATCTACTAGTATCAATGTTGAACAACCAAACTTATGGCGTGCCAGAGATCCCCCAACGTCTGTTAATTACCGGCAATTGGAAACCAGGAAAAACAATCCTGCATGACAGACAGCTAATAAAGTCAACTTGTTGAGCTAACTAAAGATTGGCAAATTTATCCTGCAACCTAAGTTGCCGGACGACTCAGCACATCCCCAATTAATTGCTCATTTTCGCGCAATTATCATTTCACATTCAGCACAGAGCCCCCCCCCTCCCTTTTTTCTTTTTTAGTCCACGCCACTATATGAAGATAGAATATATTACATTAGCAATTTATCTCGGCCTGCTCCTACTACTAGGCGGCTACTTCTCGAAGTTTAATAAGAACTTAAGCGACTTCGTTCGAGGAGGAGGCCAGGGAACTTGGTGGATGGTAGGAACTAGCATGTTGATGAGTGGAATTAGCGCTTTTACTTTCACTGGCAATGCCTCAGCGGCCTATCAAGGTGGCCCCAGCTTACTCGTTATTTATATGGCGAATTGCGCAGGCTACGCAATGGGAGGTCTTTTCTTGGGTCGATGGTTTCGGCAAACACGGGCTTACACAACAGCTGACGTGGTTCGCTCACGATTCGGAACTTCTGTTGAACAATTCTCCGCCTTTTTCTGGGTTATACTGGGGCCATTCGCGGCCGCAATTCAACTCTACGCACTCGCCCTATTCGCCAGTACCGCACTTCAACTCCCCTTAGTACCACTCATAATTATTATCGGAATCATCGTCACATTTTACTCAACCATGGGCGGAAAATGGGCAGTCATGGCAACAGACTTCGTACAGGCATTAGTTCTCTTATCAATTACTATGCTGGTCTTCTACCTATCAACTAAGGCAATTGGTGGGTTTGGAGCCTTCTTCGATTATTTTAAAGATCCACGCTTTGCTGAAGATTTTAGTTTCTTCAATGAACCCGGCCATTTCCCAGAAGATCGCTTCACTATAAAGTGGGCATTGATCGTGTTTTTCATGCAGTTCTACTCTCAAATCAGTCTAACAACTGCTGGACGCTTCATCGCAGCAAAAGACGGAAGAGAAGCATCTCGTGCCTCTTGGTGGGCATTCTTACTAATGGCACTTGGCAGCGCAATTTGGTTTCTACCACCGATGGTTGCACGCTTTTTGTTCGAAGCAGATATCATGGCAAGCGGTCTCGAAAAGCCAGCAGAATCTGCCTACTCCTTCATTGCAACTAAACTTCTACCAAACGGAATGATGGGAATAATGATTGCTGCGATGTTTGCCGCAACTATGAGCAGCATGGATTCTGGTCTAAACGGTCAAGTCGGTAATATCGTGCGAAACATCATACCGCGCATACGTGGGGCATTAGGCAATCACAATGAATTGCCCCCGAAAACAGAATTAAGAATCTGCCATGTCGCGACCCTAGTGCTTGGTACGCTGATCATCAGTTATTCAATATTCTTGTCTATTCAGGATAAAATAGCCTTGTTCGACGCCTATCTCATAATTGGCTCGATTGTTGGCGTCCCCATGGGCTTCCCCCTCTTCATGGCACTCTGGTTCAAGAAACTACCAAACTGGTCATACTTCCCTATATATGGCTCATGCATGATCCCATCGATTTGGTCTTTCATCGATCAACGACAAACTGGAGTCTCTTGGACAATGCAAGAACGCACACTCTGGATTTTAGCATTTGGCCTACTAGCGACACTCATCTGCCGACTCTTCTATGCGAAATCTTCAGCTGAATCGCGCCAGAAAACAGTGGATTTTTTCAAGACAATGCATCACCCCATTGATTATGAAAAAGAAATTGGATCCTCCGAAATCGACTACTCTCAGTATTTCGTATTGAGCAAAGCAGTCTTTCTAGTTGGGGCAATGGTCCTCTTACTTCTCTTCATTCCCAACCCTTGGTCTCAGCGACTCTACGTAATCTACATTTCGCTCTTCTTTTTCAGTATAAGCGGCATATTATATTGGGGCGGAAATAAAGTACGTAATAGAATTCACCCTGATGAAAGTTAAGCTTCAGCTTCACAGATGGGTGACGTCTGCGGTCTGTCCAACGAAATACATATAATTTACTTTATATTCAATTGAATCTAAGCACCCGGGCCAAGATCATTTCAGACTAATTTTGGCGGTTCCCCGGGTGCTCGGCTTCATTTCTTCACCATCCCATTCAATGATCAGGTGCTCCCCTGCAGTAAACAAAAGATCCACCGTTTTTTGCACCTCGAGCTCAACAGAATCACCAGCGCTTAGAGTGCGTCTAAAGACCTCTTCATTTGTATCACGAGTCTTCACCAGAACATACACATCGCCCGTGGCACGTAAAATGAGACTGTGCGCGCGCTGAACTACGGCAGTCACAGAACGATTCGCAGGTCCACTCGCTGCTTTTACAGTCTCTCCCTCAGCCACCACGACTAAACTGCCATAATATTCTCCATCCTGATCGACAAATTGAAACACCTCCGACTCTCCCACGGGGACGGTATATCTGAGGTCTGCTGTAGTATTTCCTGTGCTGCCAGCAAATTGCCGAATCACACCCGGCAAAGCACTGTCTCCAAAATCTTCCAAAGCACGAACATGCGTGGAACGCTCCAAGGTGGCCACCCCCATGAAGATCTTTGTTTTACCCTGAGCTTCCTGCAAGAAAATCAATAGTTCACCATTCATCCCACGCCATGCATTCGGTCGATTCTCCGGCACCTCAACAACTTGCCTCTCTACAATGGTCCTACGACGACCGTCGACATATACGAAATCCAATTGAACCGACGAGATACGACACCCCTCCACATCGGGTAACAGTCCTTTGACATAGCTCGCCCCCTCCGCCCAGGCAATGTCGCTCGCAGTCAACTCAGGCGCCCGCACCCTAGGCGCATCCAAAGGAAGACCATAACATTCAAAAGCAAAGGCAGCCAACAGCGCCAAAAGGGGACGTCTTACTTTCATAGATCTAACAACAATAAAAAAAGACATGAGGCAAGCAAATACCTCACGGTCTCATATCATTGCAATTCATACATCTGATCGTTGCTTTCGAATGGCTTCGGCGACAAGTTTCGCATTGCGTAAATTACTTTTAAAAGCGACATCGAAAAGATCCCCCAGGACGGGGATCGTGCCCACGAGCCAGTCGATCAGAATATTCAGTAACATTCTAAATAGCGTGCCCATGCCCAACTTCAAGCGCAGCGCCTCATACAACAGATAAAGTTGCGGCAGCAATGTCAGGGTATCACCAATGCCCGGCAGTAAGCCAATCAAGCCATCCCAGCCAAAGCGAATCTTAGTGCCCGGCACCTCGAAACGTGCGTCAAAGAGATACGCGAGTTTCTCAATTCTCCGCAATCGAGCAGAGTATTCGTCTTCGTAAGGATCAAGATCAGGGATGCCTTCGTTTGAGTTCACAGGTCCGAAGGTGACTCACTTTAAACAAACTTACAATATGTAAGCCAAAAAATTACGGCGAACCCGCCGAGGGTACCACCAGAAATTGACAAATCGGCGCACCTCCAACTCCATGTAAGCCATACAAACTCCCAGTAACGAACTCGCCGTTGAAATCTCCACGCACAAGAAACTGCCAACATTGCAATGTGATCCTCCCCGAAGACACAAGCAAATGCCCTAGCTGCAAGCGCAGCCAAAACCACGCGGCCGAACTCACAGCGCTCTTCCTCTGCACCCTAGTGATTGCATTGACCTTTTGGTTTCAACTATCGACCCCGCAGAAAAAAACGACAGACAGCCACACCCCCGAGCGCCACCCCCCCGAGCGCCTAAGCAGTTCGACTTTCCCAGCCTCCGCAGCGCCAAGAGAGGTCGCAGCCAAAACGCCCCTCCCTCGCCCCATCACATCGGCCCTCAAGCAGCGCCCAGAGCCCGTAAATCAATACATCACCACAGACAGGACACCCAGAATCACAAGCAAGCCCTCAGCCCCGAAGTTATCAGCTACGCGCTACCAAAACACACGCTTCTTACAAGCTCAGGGAGATTACCCTTTCTATGTGGCTGAGAAAAAATGGGACAATCGAAAACAAAGCTACAATTTCTACCGGGTAGGCATGCAAGGTAGCGAACGCGTAATCCGACACGACGTGCGCCGTTACTTCATATCGGAGAATCAATCCGATTACCCCGAGCCAGAGGGCGGATGCGGCCCCACCGCGTTGCTCAACTTATACATCTGGTATTCTAAATTCGGTTTAATTCATGAGTCGGTAAAGCACTCGGATCCGTATACTTACAAGCAGCTAAAGTTCAAGCAGATCGACCAAATCATTAATAGAATACAGGGAAACTCGCGCAGCCGCGCCGATGGAACAAACCTAGTGGAACAAGTGGTCGCAATCGACGAGTTAGGACGCAAGGCCAGTAACGACAAGACACGCATTCATTTCGAATACAAACAACCCCCTTTAAATCGTCACGATTTCCTCAACTTAACCCGTAACTATCGCGCTGGCATTCTAACCGTGCGTCCCAAAGACCCGATGACTGGCCGACTCATGAACTATCATGCCGTGCTCGTGATCCGCGGCGACACCTCCGGCAAAATCACGATCGCCAACTGGGGAAAATTCTCACACGGACGCATTGTCAACCGCCAAGGCAAGCAATGGTTCGTCCCCGACGATGCTACACAGTATGAAATGCAAGTCGAGCGACTCACGACACTGATCCCGTTTACGCCGACAACTTAGCCGCAGATAAAAAACATCTCGTATCCACAAAACTCTATTTTGGGACACAGCGGAACCGCGAAAGCCAAACGTCCAACAACAATCCCCCGGTTCAAAGAACCGAGGCCACTAAAAGATCTCCCCCGCGTCGCTTGAGCTCAGCCGCGCCCCCATTCAAATCACCCGCGTCCGCGAACGGACACACTACAACAGCGCACAGTCTACTCGACCACGTCCAGCAGCCACAGGGAAAAATCATTCTGCCTCTAATGATTCTGCCCAAAAATGCCACAATAAGCCCATCCCCGGTTCAAAGAACCGAGGCCACGAAAAGCTCCTCCCGCGCCGCTTGAGCTCAGCCGCGCCCCCATTCGAATCACCGGCGTCCGCGAACGGACACACTACAACAGCGCACAGTCAGCTCGGCCACGTCCAGCAGCCACAAGAAAAATGATTCTGCCTCTAATGATTCTGCCAAAAAATGCCACAATAAGCCCCCCCGGTTCAAAGAACCGAGGCTGGAGAGACTCTAGTCCACCTCGGGCGCGGGCCCGAAATGAAATGCAAAGTCCTCTAGGTTACCATCCGGGCCGGTTAACTGAGCTTCAACGAGGCCACCGAGTTCTGTCTTACCGTAAAAAATAATCTCACGTGAAGCAGTCTCCGAGGTCTGCCCGTCGATGCCTAACGACATCTTCGAGCTACCTTTACCAGTATAGCTGATCACGCCGTCTTTCAGCGTGTAACTCAAAGTAAAACTAAAACCTACGGGCACGGTGTCATAGATCGTTTCCATCTTGGAAACACCCTCCCCGAGATCGACCTTGTGCTCGCCCACGGGAAACTGTAACTCGGGCCCAATGTGCAGCGAAGCCTTTTCACCAGGCTCCAGAACTACCGAAGGATATACATAAAGACCTCGAATCGCGGCTCCATTCTGCGCGCGATCCAAGACCTTAGCCGAAATAAGCAGAGGTTCCGCAGTCCCCCACAGCGGCAGGAGCAACATACAAACATTCAGGATCTTCTTCATAATTTATTCAGCCCCTCAAGTCTTACTGAGCTCTTAAGAATCAGCACTCTTACTTCTGCACCAGCTCCCAACCATCAGTGTGGATCATCGCTTCGGCCTTTTTAAACTTCAAAGTCTTTTCTTCGCTACCTTTGCGGATGGTCACCGTGTCATTGCGACCGATCTTGGGCAATTCGCGACGGATGGGCTCGACCTTGGGCAGTTCAACGGGCCTCTGCGGCGCCGCGGCTTGTGGCTCCTGTGCCGCGGCAGCACCCGCGAGTGCACCCGCACTTTGCTCACTACCGGTGCCGGGGCCGGCGACTTGTGCCACCTTCGACATGCGAGCGAGCATGTTGTTAAAGGCTTCGGCGCTGGTGGCGCTGCGGAAGACGGAATTACAAATCTCTGTGCGGACGTTACTCATCAACTCCTGGAAGAAGCCGTAGGCCTCGCTCTTGTATTCGTTGAGAGGATCTTTTTGACCGTAACTGCGCAAGTTCACACTGCGGCGCAGCTCTTCCATCTCCGTCAAGTGATCTTGCCAGCGACGGTTGAGCGAGCGAATGATTAAGTAGCGCTCGAGCCCAATGAGGGCTTCTTTGTCTTCAAACTCTTCGCGTTGATCATAAGCTTCGTTGATCTTGCCAAGGATCAGCTCGTGCTGCGCTTCTGCACTCAGCGTTTCGATTTCCTCGGCCTTCAGCGCGATCGGGAAGTAGGCATTGAGCCAGCCTAGGAAACGATCCATCGCCTCGGTATCCGACTTCTCGGCATCGAGTGTGTTGAGGCGCTCTTCGAGCTCCTCATCGATCATTTCGAAGATGATCTCGCGCGGCGTGTCGGAATGGATGGTATCGTTGCGCAGACCGTAGATCACTTCACGCTGCGTGTTCAACACGTCATCGAACTGGAGCAAACGCTTACGAATCGAGAAGTTTTGTTGCTCGACCTTCTTTTGAGCGTTTTCGATCGACCAGTTCAGAGCGGGGTGTTCCAGCTCTTCGCCCTCGGTCATGGACTTTTCCAGAATGCGGGAAATCGGGCCTGCATTGGCAAAGAGACGCATCAGGTCGTCTTCCAATGAAACGAAAAACTTCGACATACCGGGGTCGCCTTGACGGGCACAACGACCACGCAACTGGCGGTCGATCCGGCGGGATTCGTGACGCTCGGTGCCGATCACGAAGAGGCCACCGAGCTCGTCCACGCCTGGCCCGAGTTTGATATCCGTGCCACGACCCGCCATATTGGTGGCGATGGTAACGGCCCCCTTTTGACCAGCATTGGCGACGATTTCAGCTTCTTGGGCGTGAAATTTGGCGTTCAACACGCTGTGCACGATCTTGCTGCGCTTGAGCATGCGGGAGAGCAGTTCAGAGGCTTCCACCGACGCGGTGCCAACCAGCACAGGCTGCCCGGTCTTGTTCGCGTCCTTAATCTGGTCGATGACCGCATTAAACTTTTCACGACGTGTCTTGAAGACGACGTCGTTGAGGTCTTTGCGAATGTTCGGCTTGTTGGTGGGAATCACCATCACCGAGAGGCCGTAAATTTCGTGAAACTCGGAGGCTTCTGTTTCCGCGGTGCCCGTCATGCCAGCCAGCTTGTCATACATGCGGAAGTAATTCTGAATCGTAACCGTGGCGTAAGTCTTGGTCTCCTTCTCGATGGTGCAATTCTCTTTGGCTTCCACTGCTTGGTGAAGGCCATCGGACCAGCGGCGACCGGGCATGACACGACCGGTGTTTTGGTCGACGATGTTGACCTTGCCCTCTTGCACCACATATTCCTTGTCACGCTCGTAGAGACTGTAGGCACGCAGCAACTGACTGATGCAGTGGATGCGCTCGCTGGTCGTCTGAAAAATGGTTTCGGCTTGCTGCTTGGCATGCTGCTTCTCCTCGGGAGAAAGGGCCTCTTGCTTATCGATTTCGATAAACTGGGTCGGCAAGTCGGGCAGCATGAAGGCGTCCGGATCGTCGGGGCTCATCAAGGTGCGCCCCTTTTCGGTGAGGTCGGCCTGTTGCTGCTTCTCGTCGATCACGTAGTAGAGCGCCTCCTTGAGTGCATAGCGTTGCTCTTTGTTGAAGTCGCTGTTCATCTCCAGGTCGAACTTGTCAACGGCACGGCGAATCGCGGGCACCTCGTTGAGACGGTGAAACTGCTTGTTCTTCGGCATGCCCAGCTTGACCTGATAGAGCTTGGACACCGCCTCTTGCTTGGCATCTTGACTGGCGCTATCGTCTTCCAACACAGTCTTGGCCTCGGCGACCAGCCTGTTACAAAAGGACTGCTGCTGCGAAAAGAGGTTCTGAATGCTGGGCTTGACCTCGTGAAAGGGCAAAGGGTTGTCATCCTGCATCGGACCGGAAATAATCAAGGGCGTGCGCGCCTCATCGACCAAAATAGAGTCCACTTCGTCAATAATACAGAAGTAGTGATCGCGCTGCACTTGGTCTTCCTTGCGACTGGTCATCCCATTATCGCGCAAGTAGTCGAAGCCGAACTCGGAAGCAGTGCCGTAGGTGATGTTGCAATTATACATCTCACGACGCGTCTGCGGGTCCATGCTATTTTGGATACAGCCGACTGTCAGCCCTAGGAAACGGAACAGGTGCCCCATCCACTCGGAGTCACGGCGAGCCAGGTAGTCATTGACGGTGATCAACTGACAATTACGTCCGCTCAACGCATTTAAATACAGCGGGCAGGTCGAAACCAGAGTCTTACCTTCACCCGTCGCCATTTCCGCGATACGCTTTTCGTGGAGTGCGATACCACCGATAAACTGCACGTCGTAGTGCACCATCTCCCAGGGCAGTTGGTGTCCACAGACATCGTAGCTTTGGCCACACATGCGACGCGCCGCGCTCTTCACCGCTGCAAAGGCCTCGGGCAACAGATCGTCGAGGCTCTCGCCCCCCTCTTGGTTGCGCTTCATGAATTCGGCCGTCTTCGCACGAAGTTGCTCATCGGTGAGCGATTGATACTCCACTTCGTAAGCGTTGATACGCTCGATGATGGGCTGACACTTCTTGAGGTATTTACCGTAGTGACGACCAGAGAATTTCTTTAGAATAGATGAGATCATGAGACCTGTTAGCTGCGTTTGAAATAAGAATTACGCGAAGTTCGAGCTCATAGAGGACACTCGAAATGCGAAAAAGTGGCCAAAATGGTAAAAATCACGATGGCTGGCAAGAGTCTTATCTTTCCAAGATCATATGAACGAAATTCGCATGCAGCTGAGTTATGCGCTCTTTCTTAACTGAACTCAACGCGGCCTGTTGCTGACACCAGGACGAATAATCGACCAACTCAGCGCGCTCGGCGGCATCCAATCGTGCCAAAGCGGGCAAAAAAGTCGCTCGCAACGGCGCAGCGGAGCGTCCCTCACCATTCGTGCTTATTTGGAAACCGTGCTGATAAGCAAATGCGATATAAAGCTTCGCACAAGTCATCGGATCGGGCTCCGACCAGAGAGCCAAGATCTGCCGCGCCAAATGGAAGCGCCCCGATATCGCCCGCGTCTCTGTGTTGCCATAGACGGCATCCTCCGATTCCTCCTCGCCGACGCTCTCGGTCGCCATGGCACGCAACTCAGGCGTCAAGATCCGCCAGTCATTACGCCAAACGATCCACAACAAACTATTCACATTACTCTGCGTAAAGCGCAGTTCTTTACGCACCCAATCAAAACAGGCCTGACGGTCTTCCGGGCGCAGCTCTTCGGCGTAGCTCGCAAGCTGAACAAGAAAATGCTCCTTTTGATGGGGCATCTTCACTAAATCCACATGCCGCATTACAAGAGGATAATAGCGAGCGGCATCTCGTTCGATCAAGTTGATCGACGCATTCGTATAATTATAGCCTGGATCAGGAAAGCCGTTTGCCTTGGGGTCGATCACATAGAGCAAGGCCGCATCAACCGAAAGATCCGTATAACGCATCGGCTCTTTTTGCGGCACCAGCAAATTGAGCGCACGTGCACGCAAGTAATTGTTGGTATAATCCGCGCGTATCAAACGTATGAGGCGCGCCACCTGAGCGGACTCATCAGGCATCGCATCCGCACGCTGCAATATTTGAAAGCAATCCACGAAAAGTGCATCCTCATCCGTCGTATCAATCCACTGCTGAGCGAGCCGCACACCCCGCGCTCGATCGGCTATATAGATTCGATTCAACACCTCCCCCGGCTCTTGATGATCCCCCCGCTGGAGGCTGCTTTCCAACACTTCCGCATAGGCAGCCGGATAGTGCGCATGCAGGCGCCGCAGTGCCCAACGAGCCCCATAGCGCTCCTCCAAGACCCAGGTTTTCAATGCATCCACATCCTCAGCCAACTCAAGCTTCAGTAGCGCACCTTGCAAAGACTGGCGAAATGAAAAGCGCTCTTGATCTTCCACGCTCACCTCAATCGCTTTGAGTTGAGCGAGCAGGAGCGCTCGTTGCTCAATCAACACCTGCGCTTCTGGAATGTGCGAAGTTGATTGGCCATAACGCACTCCATAATCTTTCAACTTCGGCGCAATCGCCCAAATCGCCTGCTGCAGCGATTCCTTTTCCGCCAGCAATGCACTGGTATCCGACGCCGGCAAAGCAGCGTCTGATAAGATGGACTCGATTTGAGACCGCGCCACAGCCACACCCCGCTCGCCCGCCACCTCCACCGCGATCTGAACAACAGGCTGCGACATCGCGCTCGCATCAGCCACATAACGATTTAAAATCGCAAGCACGGTAGCCTCAATTGCCTCATCCGTCTCTGCAGAAGAGAGATCCACATGCTGCGGCAGCACACGCGTCAGCAATGAATTAGCATAATTAAGCCTGACCTCCTGATCGATTTTGAAATTTATTCGCTTCGCCAGCTCCACGCCCCAATTCCAAAGCGTCCCCGACCAAACAATCGGCATGTCTGGTGCCGCAGTCGCCCATAGCTGCAGATAGCCCCGACCATCGGCCGAGGACCAAGCAGAACTCATCGAACTTCGTTTCGGCCGCTCATAATCCTGGCGATACTCCACCTGAATCTGCGGTAAACTCCCGATCCGAGCACTCACAGCCTGTGCCATCGATGCATCGAGTGTCGCAAAAGTCAGTTCATACTTCGTAGGCGAAAAGACCGCATCGTAGAGTCGAGCACCGCCCGGCGTACGCACTTGACCCGAAGCAAAGTAAGCATCGCCATCCGCAAAACTGACGTAGTAATGACGCGACCCCGTCGAATAACACTGCGAGGGCGAATCATCCAATGACAAACGCAAGGGTGTCAAAGCCGCCTCTGTCGGCTCAAGCACGAGATCAAATTTCGCCCGATGTGCCGCGCTACGACTTTGGTCGATCCAGAGCCGCATACTCTCTGCGGGACTCAGCTGCCAAAAATCTGCCGGCAGCCACTGGGGCTCACTCGGCTCCGAGCGGGGCACCTGCGGCGCGCGCCCGGGCTTTGCCATATAAGAAAATAAAGCTGAATCACTCAATTCAACCAATGAGGCTCGCGCAGGTGACTTTGAATACGATGCTGAAAGCAAGCCGACGAACAGGCACAAAGAAGGGGTAAAGCACCTAAATAGCATAAAGACCGTTATGCACCTAACGCAATTCAAAGCAAGGCCGATCTATCGCCTCTCTCCGCAGACCTTACACGAGTAGACATGACTAAGAGATTGACTCTAAGGCCGATTCTAGCCGTTTAGTAGGCATGAATATCGTTTGCCTAGACTTGGAAGGGGTGTTGATCCCCGAGATTTGGATCGCATTTGCGGAAAAAACCGGAATCGAAGCGCTCAAGCGCACGACCCGTGATGAGCCGGACTATGATGTATTGATGCGCTACCGCTTGGACATTCTCGACAAGGAAGGCTTCAAACTCTCCGACATTGAGGAGGTCATCGGCACCCTCGACCCACTGCCGGGCGCAGTGGAATTTGTCGAGTGGGTCACCTCCCAGACGCGCCTGGTCATCCTCTCCGATACCTTCCGTCAATTCGCGGGCCCACTCATGGCCAAGCTGGGGCATCCGACCCTATTCTGCCACGATCTGGTGATCGATGAGACAGACCGCATCGCCGACTACGCGCTCCGCCTCAAGGACCACAAGCGCAAGGCAGTGGAGGCCTTCAAGGCGCTCAACTTCGACACCTTCGCAGCCGGCGACTCTTATAACGACCTCTCCATGATCGATGTCGCCCACAACCGTGCACTCTACTGCCCACCGGAGCGTCTCACGACCGAGCGCCCCGAGCTCCCTGTCGCACGTAATCACGCGGAACTTCGCCAAATCATCGAAGGCATTCTTTAACCCCCCCAAACAATAAACATCATGCTAGTTCACACAGTATTCTTCTGGTTAAGAAAAGACCTCGACGGTGCCCAAATCACCGAATTTCGGATGGGCCTGGAGAGCCTAAAGACAATCGATGTTGCGGATGCCGTCTACGTCGGCAGCCCGGCACACACCGCAGAGCGCCCCGTGCTCGACACCAGCTACGACTTTTGCCTGACCGTCATCCTCAAAGATGTAGCGGCTCATGATGCCTACCAGGCCCATGAGACGCATCAGGCCTTTATCGCTGCTCACAAAGAACAGTGGAAAAAGGTCAAAGTTTACGACGCCGAATAACTTCCTAAATGGACGACTTTGTGTCTCAAATGAGCGAAATCGGTCTGATCGACTGGTTCGCAATGCTGGCAGGCATCATAGGCGTCTACCTAAGCGTCAAAGAGAAGACGCTCGCGTGGCTACTGTTCATTCTGTGCTACACCTCCTACGTCTATATTAGCTTTCGCGAAGGCTACTACGCCTTCGGCGGCATGAACGTCGTCTTTGTCGCAATCGCGGGCTACGGCTGGTATAAGTGGACGAAGCCTGAAAACAAGCACAGCGGCAGCGAAATCCAAATCTCTCACATGCCCGCCAAGCAGCGCGGCTTGGTGGCACTCTGCATCGGCATCGGCACCCTCGGGATCGGCTGGCTCCTCGCCTCCACTGGTGAGGCACGACTACCTTACTACGACGCCTTCGCCACCTCCTGCGCCTTCGCAGCGCAATGGATGCTTAGCCGTAAGCATATCGAGAACTGGATCTTCTGGATTCTCTCCGATGTCATTTACCTGGTCTTCTTCTTCAACGACCGCATCTGGCCCAGCGTGGTGCTCTTTGTCGTATTTATTATTTTAGCGATCAAGGGCTGGATCGAATGGAAAGCTAAAATCACTGCCTTGGCCGCTCAAAACCCAAGCTCCCAATCATCCACATGAAACGTATCGTCCTCACTGGAGCCGAATGTACCGGCAAGAGCACGCTCACCCAGGCGCTCTCTGGCTACTACGGCGAGCCCTGGACCGCGGAATACGTACGCGACTACGTCGACCACATTGGTCGCGAACTCACACGCGAGGATCTGGAGCCTATCGCTAAAGGGCAAATTGCCACTGAAGACGCCTGCCACGACAAAGCCAAGCGACTGATCCTACACGACACCAACTTGCTCTCATCCATCATCTACGCGAACCACTACTTCAACGAAGTGATCGACTGGGTCAACGAGTGCTTCCTACAGCGCGATTACACCCTCTACCTGCTCTGCTGTCCGCAGGGTATCGAGTGGCAAGACGACCCCGGCCAGCGCGATAGCCCCGCTGCCCGTGCGGAATTACAGGCGAAATTCAAAGAGACACTCGACAAGCTGCAACTCCCCTACGTGGAACTCCGCGGCGATCCAACCGCCCGTTTCGGCGAAGCCATCCGCGCCATCGACGCGGTGCTGTAAACTGCCGGACTACTCCGCCTCAGGGCTCACCTTTTTCACAGCCTTTTTCTTGGCCGCCTTCTTGGTCGCCTTTTTAGCTGCAGATTTCTTGGCCGCCTTTTTAGTCGCTTTCTTCGCCGCTTTTTTGGCGGCCTTCTTCTTCACCGGCGCGTCGTCCACCACAGCCGAGTCCCCACTGGGGCTGCCTGCCGTCTCCACCTGCGAAGCCGTCTCCTTGGAAGCGGTCTTCTTACGTGCCTTCTTTTTGGCGGCTTTTTTCTTGGGCGCCCGTGCCCCTTCAGACTCTTGGACCTCGTCGCGAGGCAATGGCTTGGAATCAGCCACTGTCACAGGGGCCGGTGCAGGCACAGGAGCCGGCGCAGCTACAGGTGCGGGCGCGGGCGATGCACTCGCAGAGGACTTCGACTTGGACTCCGGGCGAGTACGACCTCTACGCTGTGGCCGCGGGTCTGGCTTGGACAAAAATTCAGACTCGGTATCAATCCGCGCCTCTAATAAAGGTTTAGGCTCCACACGCGAGCGGCCTCTGCGGCTTTTACGCTTGGGCTTAGCCGAGGCTGTCTGGCCATGCGAATCGGAGTGAGACTGTGGCGCGGAATCTCCCCGCGACTCCGCGGATGCATGTTGAGACTCACCCGTCCCCCCACTTGCCGCCTGCACAGTCTCCTGAGCATGCGGGTTTGGCTTAGGCTGTTCTGGCTGCCCATGCGATGAGTCACCTGATTGCGCCGACTGGCCTCCCTCCTGCTGAGATTGAGAATTTGGCTGCTCCGCCTCGTTGGACTCGCGATCGCGGTTGCGATTACGCCCACCCCGGCGTCGGCCACGGCGTCGTTTGCTATTGCCGGAATCCTGCGCATCGCGATTTGATTCCTGCTCCGGTTCGGACCGTCCCTCGGGCTCAGATTGCGATGCAGCCGATTCAGGCCGCGGCTGACGATCTTGCTTCGGCTTGCGCTCAGGCCGCGGTTTACGCTCTGGCCGAGACGAAGGCTCGTAGCGCTCGGGATGCGCTTCAAAATCCTCAATTGCAGCAGCGATCTTATCCTCCATCTCCTCGTCGGTGTAAGGTATCGTGCGCTCGACTCGCTCCTTGGGCTGAGTCGGAATCTTAGGCTGCTCCGGCGGGCAATAAGCCTGCGGCGGCAGCACAATCTCACTGTAAGGATCCAGCGCCATCGGCACTTCCGGTAAAACCTGGTCGGCGTGCGCACTGGTGCGCGGATGCAACACTAACTCCGCAGGCACATTGGCAAAATTGGGGTCCAGCAGGTGCTCGACCGCGCGAGCGACGTCCTCGAGATCGATATGCGTCTGCTCACTGCTCTTAACAGAAAGCGCATCAGGCTCTGGGTTCTGCCGTAGCACCAGATTCGTGACTCGCAGCCCCGCATCACGTGCACGATCAAACAGCGCACGATTCATCTCACGCAGCCCCCCCTCCAATAGAGCGTTGACCGCGCTGGCAGGTGCACCGCTCTTATTCGCAGGGATCACGTTGATCAACTGCCCGCGAAAACGCAGTAAATTCGGCAGCGCCAAACGCGTCAGCATCACCGGGCCCAGCAGGCCAATCTTCAAAATAGCCTCCAGATTCCCCACGGGCAGTTTCTCAAAAGCCGCACCAGGCGTGACGTCAATCGCATGGATCAACAGATCCAGCGATTTCTCTCCTTCCAGGATCTTAGCCATGGTCTCGGTGACCGCAGTCAGATTACTCAGATCCACCGGATAGGCGAAAAACTGGGGGTCCGCGAAAGTAACTTTGGAAAAATTGTTTCCGATTCCGTGAACGCGATAACCTTGGCGAACCAAGCGTTGAATAAGGCTGAGCCCGAGTGGGGTCTCGGCTCCAGTGACAATTGCAATGTCCATATAACTGTAAAAAAGTGGCTCGGCAAACGGAGAACGCCCGTTCAGGGGGTTCGTCAAGGACGTGTGCGAGGATAAATGAATGGGTGGGTGAGATGTCGAATCATCGACAAAGCATGAGAGCTAACTGGAAGAACGGTTCTGGCAATTGAAATCGAAAGCGATTTACTGCAATGAAGCAGAATATCCAAAGCCGCCCGAAGTCCAGCCCCGCCCCTTAGGCAATCCGCCCAAGCTGCGCGCGCACCAAGTCCGCGATCTTCTGCATCGAAGCCACCGGTGGCAACTCGGCAAAGGGCGCGACAGCATCCGTCGCGAGCGACAACTGATGCTCAAAAGTCTTCACCACCTCATCAAAAATAGGGAAATCATGCAGACGCGCAGTGAAATCCGCAGCCACCGTTTGATCGCCCGCGTTGAAGCGCTCCATCAACGCCTCACGCTCCTCAGCTGGCAATTTCTCCAAGAGCAGCAACAAGGGCAATGTGAATTTCCCCTTGTCCAGATCCGTGCCCAGCGTCTTACCGATCATCGACTCATCGGCGTATAGATCCACCAGATCGTCAAAGATCTGATAGGCGATGCCCACATGACGCCCAAAGAGCCCCGCCGCTTCGCTAAACTCATTCGAATAACCGGCCACCTTTGCCCCCAAGCGGCATGCCACTTCAAAGAGCTCTGCCGTCTTGAGCTGAATCACACGAAAGTAAAACTCACGACTATAATTGACCTCGCCACGCTGGTAGGTCTGCGCGATCTCGCCCGCACAGACACGCGAAGTCGCGCGCGCCACCGAGCGACAGATCTCATTGGTATCAAACTCAGCAGCCAACTTCAGCGCATGCGAAAAAAGCACATCACCAATCAGCACCGCTGCCGCAGGGCCAAACTTCTTAGCCGCAGTCTCCTGGCGATGTCGCGTATCCGCCTCATCCAGAATATCGTCGTGCACCAGTGTGGCCAGATGCACCAGTTCGATCACAGAGCCCAGCTTGATTAGATCTTGCGCACGCGTCTGCCCCGGGCCTTCCCAACCACTATAAGCGACCAGCATCGGCCGCAAGCGCTTGCCACTATGCCCGAACACATAGCGCACATGCTCCTGAACTTCAGGCTCAAGCTCACCCACCTGAGATTGCAAAAAAACATCAAGATCATCGAGATAAGGCTTCACTGGAGCATAGACCTCGGCAAAACCGGCGGCGGCTACATGATCGACTTCGGACTGAGAGCGGGTTGTCATAAACAAGCATGAAAGTCGGAAGGTCGAAAGGTGCAAAGATAAAGCGCTGAATTCTCCCAAGCCGGAAACACGCACCCCACCAGCTCACGCCACGTGCTGGGCACCACTGAACCGGCGGCGAACGCGCCAGAGTATCACGTGCAAGGCCTCGCTCAAACGACTGGGACCGGCTTCGATCTTTTCTAATAAGTCTTCCAATTCACAATAACAGACCTGGGCGCGTTCGTGCAAATCCCTCGACTCTGCCCGGTATAGATCCCGTAAGATCTCCAGCAAGCGGGCTCGCTCGTGAATCGAGAGACCACACGATGCTCCTTGGTGTGACTGGTTGAGTATGTGATGAAAGGCGGATTCCACATCATTCAAAAGATCCGCCTTCGGCTTTCCTTTCTCCATATGCTAACCTCCTTCCATGGCGAGGAGCCGCCCCGGGGCTTTCCGCACTGCTAAATACACAAGCCACAGGGCTGCCCCCCTCCAGTAAAACCTACATCGAATTAACTTTCATCGGCCTTGGCTTCGTCCGCTCCGTGATGATTTGCCGTCTCACTGCCCGCGCTGTCACCTTCGACTGCACCGGAGCTGGACTCCTCTGCGTCCGGCTCGGATTCGTCTTCAGCCGTGGCTTCGTTGACTTCAATGAGTTTGTCAGCTGCGAGGTGCTCACAGAAACGGCCACCGAGATAAGAGCTGATCTCAAAGTATTCATCACGATCGGAAACCTTGAGCCAGTGCTCGTCGGCCGCGTCCTCATGATAGACCTCATAGCTGCGCGTTTCACCATCGGCGAGTTCAAGCGTGATGGTATTGACCGGCTCAATTGTCTCGGGCAAGCCGGCATCGCTGGCCGCGCGAGTGTAGCGCAGGGTGAGTAAGCGGTTCAGCTCGCGCTCAAAGTTATCCGCGTCAAAGGACTGCTCTTCGCTCAAGCCTTCAGCCACCCAAGTGGTTTCAGGCTCAGCCTCGGAACTGGCTTCCTCGCCTTCGGCCGCTTCTACAGGCTCGGCGGCCACGACTTCCTTACGCACGGTCAGATCGCCGAGGCGCACGGCTGCCACTTGATCAGCCTCAAGCTGTAGCAAGGTTTTGTCCTGCCACTGTGCGATGTCGGCGGGTAGATCGTAGCTGCCGAGGGCGACGGCGTAGACCTCTTTGCCATCGCCTGCCCGCACATGCGAACGGCGCGCACCAGCACCGCTGCCGAGGGTGAGCGAAGCGACTTCTTTACCGTCAGCGTAGAGTTCAACGCGACGCTCAAATTCGTCATCGCTCAACTTGAAGCGCTTGAGCGAGGCCTCGGTCTGCGCGACCGCAAGACCATGCTGCAACTCCTTCAGTCGGTCCAAGAGTCGGTCCACGCGGTCGGCCTCAACGGGGAAGCCCTCGGCGGTCGTCCAACTGTCGCCGGAGCGCTTCAACTCACTGCGCTGTTCGCCGTCGGCCACAAGGATGCGGTCGACTTGTTCGCGGTTAAAGTCGAGGAGCGCCTGCATGCCCTGATGGCTTTGCAGCCCCTCGGATCGAAAGCTGATGGCGAGAATCAAAAATGCCTGCAGGACAAGCAATCCGCCCAGTATTGTGATTTTCTTTTTCATACGTTTAAACCTCCGCTAAAATTTGTTTGTAGTGCGCCGTCCGCTTGCGACGGCAGAGATGGCGAATGAGCCAGACCAGCCCCAGACCGCTGATGGCCAGCCCGTAGTTGGAGAGCTCCATCACGCGCATTTCCTCTTCGCTCATCGGCTCCAGTGTGCGTGCGAGTTGGGTGCGCCCGCGGATCGCGAGCAGACCGGCATCGTCGAGCGACCAGTCGACCACGTTTTGCATGAACTCCAGCGGCGCGGTGTATTCCGTGCCCAGTGCTTGCGAGGTGAGACTCAAGGCACTGTCTTCGGCAAAGCTATTACTGCCGATCACCACCAGACGTGCGGAATCCGAAGAGCGCTGAATGACTGAGCCAACGACCAAATCTTCGGGCTCTTCAGTCGCTTCTGCGGCGACTGCGTTGTCCTCTGCATCAGCATCCTCGGATTCGGCCTCCGCGGCCTCTTCCTCGGGCAGCAGTGGTGATTCCTTGTCCTTGAAGTAAGAATCGAAGTGCCCCTGAGTCGCCACGGCGAGCGTCTGCGGGCTGCGCGCCAGTCCGGGCACGAATCCGGTGAGTGGATACATCTGGTAGTCGGGCATCACATCGGCCTCTTCCGAAGTCCAGCTGTCGGTCGAGGAGCGCACCAGACGAGCAACTTCGCGCTCGGCGCTCTTTTCCGAATCAACCGTGATGGGTGAGGCCCAGTTCATGGTCAATTGTCCCAGCGCAGCTGTCACAGGATGGCCGTCATCCAGGCCTTCGCTGCGAATGTCGGGGAAATGTGGATACGGCATCATCACGATTTCGTTCACCGTGACGGGCCCGACGCGGCGCGGCACGGGGATGGCCAGAGAGGCGTTTTGCGTATCGAGCACGAGGCTGTCCCCCACAGTGATGCCCATGCTGGCCAACCACTCGTCCAAACCGGAGCGCTGTTCATTGGCATTGATCGAGCGCGTGATCGAGACATCAAAGGGTGAGGTCGCAATCACGACGGAGCCGCCCTGCATGAGAAACTGATCGATGGCGAAGATCTCCTTTTCTCCCAGATTATCGGGAGCCAGCACCATCAGCAGATCGACATCCACGGGCACTTGGCCGGCATCGAGTTCGACATCGATCACACGGGCATTGGCCTCGAGCGTGCTGCGCAGCTCATTAAACTCCTTCGCTGCCGGCGGCTGCATCATGTAAGGGTTCATGGCATTGTTCGCCGGCCCTTCCGGTGCCACCAGGCCAATGGTCTTCAAATAGCCGGGCGACAGGCGCTGGATGGCGGACTCGATCGACTGGCGCAATTGCGTCTCGGAGAGCTCGGACGGCAGCGGCACTTGCACGGATTCGTCACTGCCCTCCAACACCATGTAGAACCAGAACGGCTGCGTATCAAAGAGCCCGGCCACCTGAGGCACAAAGCCGTATTCACGGTTGAGCTCTTGGCCCAGCTGACCGTTATTGGCATCGGGATCCGCGAAGTCATAACTCAGCTTACCAGCGGAACTTTCGGCCAGGCTTTCAAGGGTGTTCTCCAGCGAAGCGCGCAGCTCGGCCAATGCGGTGGGCAATTTCTCCGCTGGCGAGACGTAGGCCTTAAATTCAACCGGCGCGGGAAGCTCGGCAAACACGTCGGATCCGGCGCGATAGCCGTTGATGACTTTGCGCACAGCTCGGGTGATCTCGTATTCCGGATTCTTGAGCAGCACTTCCGGCTCACCGGAACCAGAGGACTTGACCTCGATCAGATCATCAAAGGAAAGCGTCTCGTGTTGATCGCCATAAGCAACGACGAGGTCAAAGTAGGAATTGACCACGCCAGCCTCGTAGCGGCTGGCCATACGGAAGGGCACCGGGCGGATGCCATATTTATCGGCCGCCTCTTCTTCGATGGACTGATCACTGTGCGGATCGACAAACTCGACGCGCACTTTCTCGCCACCAGCCACCTGATACTCTTCGAGCAGATCCTTCAATTGCGGCACTAGCGGCTCCAGCAGCGGATGACTCTTTTGCGAGAAATAACCGCGGATCAGCAACGGCTCCGCAGCCTGTTGCAAGTAGGCCCCGGTCGCTTCGGAAAGCGAATAGGCATTGCCCTCGGTTAAGTCGATGCGGGCAAAGCGAACGCTGTGCAGCCAGACATTGGCCGCCAGTAGATTGACCACTGCCAAGGCACACACCGTGACCCACTGCACATGACGGCTTTGGGTCGGATTGCCCGCCCAGCGCAAGCGCTCTAGGCTAAAGAGGTTGAGCGCGAGGAAGACACCAACGATCGACAAATAGTAATAAATATCACGCAAGTCGAGCACACCGCGAGTGATCGAATCGAAGCGCGAACCACTACCGATCAACTCAAGCACACCACTAACACGATGACTGAAGAGCGTGGTCAACATACTGGATCCGACCAGGTAGAAAACGCCCGCCGTAAAGACGGTGAGTATCAGCGCGACGATGGGATTATCCGTGCGACTGCTCATATAGAGACCGATCGCCACATAGGCCGCCGCCAAAAAGATCGAAGCCACGTAGCCACCAATCACCGGCCCCCAATCAAGCGGCCCCGCCAGCGCGACGGAAAACGGTAGTGGTAATGTCAATACAAGTGCGAGGCCGACCAACGCGAGATTGGCCGCAAACTTACCCAGCACTAGCTGGAAGGAGCCGACCGGGCTAGTGAGCAAGGTCTCAATCGTGCCTGCACGACGCTCTTCAGACCAGGTGCGCATGCTCAGCGTGCCGACGAGGAAGATCAGCAACACCGGCATCCATTGGAAGAGGGGCTTCACATCAGCGATGTTGCGGGCAAAGAAAGCCTCGCCCCAGAAAAAGATAAAGAGAGTGACGACCAAGAAGGCGCCCATAAACAGCCAAGCCGCCGGCGAAGCGAAGAAGCTGTTAAACTCTTTGCGAAAGATATGCCTAAAACGATTCATAATGAGTATTTCAACAAATAGGTTTTTTCGTAGGGGCTTCATTTATGAAGACCGCCGCAGCCAGGCTCGGCGCTCAAGCTCGGCGGGCGTCACAAGTGACGCCCCTACATTTTATGTAAGCGCCGCCTCGCCGCGGTTCACTTCGGCGAAGACGGTTTCGAGATTACGAGTTTCGGGATGGAGGCGGTAAAGCTTATCGCCGGCTTCAGTGATTGCGGCCACGACTTCGGGTGCGGTGTCGCCCTTCGCGTCGAGAAGATAGGACGACAATTCGTCGACCGTTTCTACTTTGTGCACGGCAGAGACGCCGGCCACGCGGCCAAGATAGTCGGCGGCCTGCTCGTTGTTGACCGTGACCCGCAGCTGGCGGCCCGTTTGCAAATCCTCGATCCGCGAGTCGACGACCAGCTTGCCCTGACGCATGATCAACACGCGCTCGCAGACCGCTTGCACTTCCTGCAGAATGTGGGTGGAGATAATGACGGTCGCCGACTTAGCCAGATCCCGAATCAACTCACGCATTTGAAAAATCTGCGTCGGGTCGAGTCCGTTGGTCGGCTCGTCGAGAATGATGATGTCCGGCTTGTGTAGGATCGCCTGCGCTACGCCGACACGTTGACGGTAACCGCGCGAGAGCGTTTGAATGGGCGCGGTGGCTTTTTCACCGAGCGCAGTACGCCGGATCGCTTCGGCCACTCTTGACTGTATTTGATTTTCGGATACACCCTGAAGGTTGGCTTGATATTCCAGGTATTCGATCACCGTCATTTCCGGCCAGACCGGACAGTTTTCCGGAAGGTAACCGATCCGCGCTTGGATCGCCCGGGTATCGCGGCCGACCTGGAGATCATCGACACGGATCTCCCCGCTCGTCGGCTCCAGATAGCCGGTTATCATTTTCATGATGGTCGTCTTGCCCGCGCCATTATGACCGAGCAGTCCGACCACCTCGCCTTTTCCGATTTCAAAGCTGACCTTATCGACCGCTTTGAAATCTCCATAATTTCGAGACAGGGATTGGATCTGTATCATAGTTTTGGATGTTGTTAGGTAGCGGCGAGCTTTAGCCGCCGTCTGGGGTTCGAAAATGGCGGCAAAAGCGCGCCACTACGTAAGAAAATTTTGGGGTAAACGGATCGGCGGACAGGCCGCCGATCCGTGACGTATTCAGATTAGTAGTCCATCTCATCCATACCGGCACCGGCATGGGCGTGCGCTTTTTCCTTTTCCGGTTCCTCGGTGATGAGGCACTCGGTCGTCAGCAGCAGACCCGCCACGGAAGTGGCGTTCTGGAGAGCGGTGCGTGTGACCTTGGCAGGGTCCACCACGCCGGCTTTGACGAGGTCTTCGTATTCGCCCGTGGCGACATTGTAGCCCTCGTTCCCCTTGCGGCGGAGCACTTCCTGCACGATGAGCGAACCTTCCACTCCGGCGTTGACGCAGAGCTGACGGACAGGCTCTTCGATCGCACGGCGCACGATGCGGGCACCGGTCTTTTCTTCGCCTTCTTCCATCTTATCGATGAAGGCGTCGAGCGCAGCGACAGAACGCAGCAAGGCGACACCCCCACCGGGCACGATCCCTTCTTCAACGGCAGCGCGTGTGGCATGCAAGGCGTCGTCGACGCGGTCCTTCTTCTCCTTCATCTCCGCCTCGGTGGCGGCACCGACGTTGATCACGGCGACACCACCAGCGAGTTTCGCGAGGCGCTCCTGAAGCTTTTCGCGATCGTAATCGGAAGTGGTCTCTTCGATCTCGCGGCGGATTTGCGCGACACGTCCCTGGATGTCGGATTGCTTGCCGGCACCCTCGATCACGGTGGTGGTTTCCTTGGTCACGGTGATGCGTTTCGCGCGGCCGAGGTCTTCCAGCTTCACCTTGTCGAGCTTGATGCCAAGGTCTTCGGTGATGAATTTACCACCGGTCAATACCGCGAGGTCTTGCATCATGGCCTTGCGACGATCCCCAAAGCCAGGGGCTTTGACCGCGCAGATCTTGAGCGCGCCACGCAGCTTGTTGACCACGAGCGTCGCGAGCGCTTCGCCTTCGATATCTTCCGCAATGATGAGGAGCGGCTTGCCCTGCTTCGAAGTCTCCTGCAGCAGTGGCAGCAGATCGTTCATGTTGCTGATCTTCTTTTCATGCAGCAGCACGTAAGTGTCTTCCAGCACCGCCTCCATCGACTCCTGATCGGTCGTGAAGTAAGGCGAGAGGAAGCCTTTGTCGAACTGCATACCTTCGACCACGTCGAGCGTGCTTTCCATACTCTTGGCCTCTTCGACGGTGATGGTGCCGTCCTTGCCGACGCGCTCCATGGCCTCGGCGATCATGTCGCCAATTTCCCGATCCCAGTTGGCCGATACGGTGGCTACCTGGCGCAGCTCGTCGTTGTTCTTAATCTTAGTGGCCGACTTGGCGAGTTCGCTGACGACGCAGTCGGTCGCCTTTTCAATACCTCGCTTCAAGTAGATCGGATTGCTACCGGAAGCGACCGCCTTGACGCCTTCGCGATAGACCGCGTGAGCCAAGACAGTCGCGGTGGTGGTGCCGTCGCCGGCCTTGTCTGCCGTCTTGCTGGATACCTCGCGCACCATTTGCGCGCCCATGTTTTGATAAGGGTCTTTGAGCTCGATCTCTTTAGCCACAGTCACGCCGTCCTTGGTTACCTTCGGCGAGCCATATTTCTTATCGATAAGCACATTGCGGCCCTTAGGACCAAGAGTCACTTTGACCGCATTGGCCAAAGTTTCGACGCCCTTAAGCACTTCGCGGCGGGCGCTTTCGCTGAATCGGAGTTGTTTCTTACTCATGTGTGATTCCTTTCTGAATATTGTTTAGATTGTGCATTGTAGCGACCTCGCGCCAGCGAGGTCGACGGAGGGCTGATTGCATCCTCTCGGAGGCGAAAGCTTACCCTACGTCGACACGACTGGCGTCGCATCGCTACGTGTTAATGATTATTCTAAGATCCCGAGAATGTCGTCTTCGGAGAGGAGCACGTATTGCTCACCGTCGCGCTCGAGCTCGGTGCCACCGTATTTGGAGATGAGCACACGGTCGCCCGCCTTCACTTCAAAGGCCTGCACCTTGCCATCCTCCAGGCGTTTACCAGAGCCGAGAGCGACGACTTCAGCCTCCTGCGATTTTTCCTTGGCGGTTTCCGGAATGTAGATCCCACCTTTAATTTGTTCGGCCGCTTCGATGCGTTTCACAAGAACGCGATCTCCCAGCGGCGTGATCTTGATCGATGATTTCGTAGCTATAGCCATAGTATATGTATCCTTTGTTATCGGTTAATAAAAAGCCCTCAGCACGCACCGAAAGTCCGGGCGCACTGAGGGCGGGAAAGCTTGCTGTTAAAACCGCACGCAAAGATTGAAGCAGGTGAACCACTCGCCTGCCCCTCAGCCAAAACAAATAATCGAATGAACGAATTTTCGTGTGACTTCATTTGCGTTACTTATTGGAACAAGATTTATCAAAAAATGTGCCAAAATTCTTCGAAAATTCGCTACCCCCGTAAACATAGCAACTTACAAATAGCAAAGCACCACGCACAGGCACAGGCAGGCCCTCATCACTGCCAAAAAATGAGACAGCAGGACACAGACTATTGTGACAACTGACTCAGTGAGTCGCTCCGCTACAGCCAAGCATCCAGCACTTCCAGAAAACCCTTGCGGTTTTCAACGTGTACATTGTGTCCCGCGCTGGAGACTATCGCCTCATGCAGGTGCGGAAACCAATGCAGCATTTCATTCGCATCGTCGTCATCGATAAAATCAGAATTGGCCCCACGCACTAAGAGCACAGGGCCTTCATAGCGATCCGTCTCCAATAGAGAGTTTTGTCGAATATGGGGCAAACTGGCGTGTAAGGCCTCAAGATTGACCTGCCAACGAAAAGTGCCGCTCGCCTCATCGCGCACCAAATTCGTCAATAGGAATTGTCGCAGCGCCCAATCCGGCACCATCGGCTCCAAGAGCTCTTCCGCCTCCTTACGATTAGCCAATTCAGCCACCGGAATACGTTTCATCGCGCGAAACTCATTATCATGATAGGGAGGGTAGGGCTTCGCGGCGATATCCACGATCACCAAACGCTCCACCACTTCCGGACGCTCACAGGCGTAGCGCATGGCCACCTTGCCCCCCAGGCTGTGTCCCATCAATTCAATCGACTCAAGCTCATGTAAGTCCAGATAGGCCTGAAGATCCTCACACATTTCCGACCAGCGCATCGCCTCCGAATGAGGCGAGCTGCCGTGGTTACGCAGATCCAGCACGTGCACATCAAAACGATCCTGCAGCGTCCGCCCAATCGTCGACCAATTACGCGAAGAGCCCAAAAGCCCATGCAAAACCACTAAAACCGGCGCCCCCGGATTCTTGAAACGAAGAGAATGTAGTGCCACTGCCATGCACAAACTCTCTACCAAAATCACCCCCTTGTCACTCATTTTGATGCAAGCGAGCCGGCTCGAATGAATACCCGGAGCCTGAAGCGTGCGCTGCTCGTAGTGTGCTCGTTTATGCCCTTCGGGTGCACACTACGACGCGACTGAAGGGGCGCCTCGAAACTTAGTTTTGGGGTCGATGGGCATCGCCCTGGTTCCAAGAACCGAGGCTACGAGAAACCTTTGGACACATCTATTTAACCGCTCGCTTCGCTTGAGAACACTGAGAGCGCAGAGCTTCATAAAGGAATCAAGGGCTATTCGAATAGTTATCAGCGTTTCTAGGTTACTTTGCTCTAACTAAACTCGATCCGCCTCCTTTGCGTCCTCTGCGAACTCTAGAGACCGACCTGTCCGCCGTAGCTCGCAGAGCGAAGGAGGCAGGAAACGGGCAGGTTAAAATGCATTTGCTTGGTCAGTGCTGAGGTGGAGGTGGTTTGCGAAGGTTCAAACATTATTGAAAATGGGTATGATAACAAGCACCGCACACGCCATTCCGGCGACACAAGAAGTGCCGATATTCTTATCTGCCCTCTGCCCTCTGCCCTCAATCCTCTGCCCTCAATCCTCTGTCCTCTGTCCTCTGTCCTCTGTCCTCTGTCCTCTGATCCTGTCCGCCTTTCATCATCCTCACAGTCAAGTGAATGCGTCCCCTAGCTGAGCGTACACAAAAAGCCCTCTGGCAGACACCAGAGGGCTTTTAGAATAAAAGATTGTGACGAGTCTTATCCGCGACGGCGAACCATCACGAAACCAAGCGCCATCAAACCAGCCATTGCCGCGAAAGCGGAAGGCTCGGGAACGCCGATTGCATTCGAGGTTTGGCCTGGTGTAGTTGATGGTGAAATGACTGAAGAGTCAGCAGGAAGCAAGCCAATGTCCTGAAAACCAAAGAAGTCAGAATTGGTAAGAGTGCCATTTGCAACGGAAAACCACAACAGTCCATAGTCATCACCAGCACTTACGTTACCATCTAGATTCACGCCAACAATACTCATATAACCATCTGAAAATGCTGGAGGCCCAGAATTTGTTGTAAGATCTTGACCTTGAACGAAATAATACTCATCGAAAATATTTACTCCCGAATTAAAAGTACCAGTCCCAGGCAGAGAAAAACCAACGAGAGCAGCGGACAAATCTGAAATAAAAGTCCCACCAAAATCTCCCCCAACGCTATTACCATCAGAGTCAACAATTATTCCCCAAGCTAGATCATTGACACCAGTAGAACTAGCATCTCCCCATCCAGTAGAATTAATATTAATGGTAACTGTAGCCTGCAAAGAAATACAGGCAGTTGTTAGCGCGGCGACAATTAATAATCTTTTCATGTTAATTTTAATCAGCTCGATTTAGTTTATTACCACAGGTTACTGTTGATAAGAAGGTGAATGTGTAACGACAATATCTAAATTATTGGCAGCGGCTTTCCGATAAACAAAACCTTGCCCTGGTTGAAGCAAATAATTATTACGCTCGGTTGGACCACTATACCATCCATAAGTCTCATAATAAGTAGCAATAATTGCGGCGCTTTTATTTTGACCGACTTGATCCTGGTCAAAGATTAAGATTTGATCTCCTGCACCTGCAGTTCCTGGATCAAGAAGGTCGCGAATAGCTACTTCAGATGGAAGACCAGAAGTCAATCGAATATCCTGCTCAACCCCCTCAGCTAACGATGACAAAACGGTGCGATAAGCAGACATCGGCACATTACCAGCCTGGACCAACTTCAAGGGTTCATCACTTACATTGCGCACAATAAGTGACTCATCAGGATATATTGGCTCATTGTTCACATCCGTTGGCCCCGCATACCAACCATAAGTATCATAAAGGGTATAAATAAATGCAGCAGAAATGTTAATACCAGGCTGACTACGAGAAAACATTAACAATTGAGTTCCAGCGGCTGTTTCTCCCTCAGGCAATAAAGTAGCAGGTGTCCAAAATGGAATAATACTAAAAGTATCTCCAATCTCAACACGATCTTCAACATCCTCACCAAGATCTTGAATCACAAAGGTTAAATCAATCGAATCAGCATCATTAGAATCAATAACTGCCCAAAGCCCTTCTCGATCGCCACTAGTAAAAAGAATAAAATTCCCGCCGCCAGCATACTCATCAGCTAAAAATTCCGGAGAATTACTAACTTCGATCGTATCAGAATCTGGAATAGAAGCTACACTACCACTAAATATAGCTGGCCGATGCAAAGCAGTTGAAAGCAAGCCATCACTATTCGCAGGAATAGTCGTCGTCACATACCCGACCGGATCGGTTGAAACCGCACTAAGGCTGGTGATAGTTAAAAGAGCCGCCGAAGCGATAAGAGAGAAAGTTTTAATAGATTTTTTCATAACTATGTTCGGCTAATATTTGATAGGGTACTCAGGTCACACAAGTCTAAAAGACTCGATCCAGTGCTCAACGGTCAAACGTAACATGGTAACATACATGTGACAGTGCGGAGCGATTTGGCAAGTTCTATTTAGCGACAGCCTTCAAATCGTTGAGAATGTCGGCGGTTTCCTGCTCAGAGAGGTCCGCGGGATCCATCTCAAAGGCGGATTGAGTGGACCAGGGGTCGAAGGGAGCCTCTCCGAGGCGGAGCTGCGAGCGCGGGTCGGGCGCGGAAAGCTCGTATAGGGGGCGAGGCGATTGCGAGGCGGCCGCCGCGGGTGCGACAGCGGGCAAGGGGTCGGGCACATTGGCCCCGGAAGATCGGCTAAACATCCAAGGCATGACCCCGAGATTGACTTGCACCCGCTCGATGCGGGTTTCATGCACGTGCTCTCCGTCTACCGTTAGGGTACTGACAAAGGGCAGACGGATGCCATCGATCACGCGAAAATCACCATGAGTGGTGACTTCGGTCAGGCCACTGACATTATTAAGGGTGGTCTGCTGGGCCTCGGCATAATTCGCCATATCCAGCAGCGAGCGGATGGTTTGCCCATCGGGCAAGGTGGTGCGCAAATCGTAATGACGCCGACCGTTGAGGGTGGCGGAGCCGACAAGCTCGATCGTTTTCCCCGCAACCAATGGATACAGCAGATGGCCGCCGGTGGTGGCGTCGCGGATAAAGTTGAGGGCTTCGTCAGCCGGCATATCGATCGGCTCCGCGCCAGGTCGGAATGCTTGGAGTTGCCAAGCGTCTGCGCCATCGTATGCCATGACAATGCGCCCGTCATTGGGAAGGAACAACACGATCTTACTATAATCGGGCTTTTTCTTAAAGGCGGTGAAGCGGATGACGCCCTGTTCCAGATGCAGCGTGCCGTCGAAACGGATGCTTTCGACCAAGTCCCAGTGCTCTTGGCTCGTGAAGCTGTTGCGATAGTAGCCAGTCAGAACCGTCACAAGGTCCGGACTGAGGCCAGTGGTGTCCATGGAATCGAGCCTCTGAATGGAGGCCGCATAGGCGGACTGCGACTGGCTAGCCGCGACAGCGGCAGGCGGCGCGGGCGGGGAAGCTTCGGCAGGCTCAGGCTCAGCAGCGCCGGAAGCACGGGTGAAAGTAAACACAAGCGCTAGCGTAACTAGGGCTCGACTGAAGCACGAATGGACTCGGAGATACACGGATTGGATAAAGTTGTAGGCTTTGTTGATGTATAAAGGCTAACGACGGCGACTCGCACAAACAGCAAGCGCCCAGTGGGCATTCGAAGCGCATACCACGACTTCGAGAACGCTTAAACTTGCTGATTAAAGTTTCAACCCTCAATTAGCCATGCGTCCACCAGAGCGTGCTTCAAAGTGACAGGAGGACTGAGGACTGAGGACTGAGGACTGAGGACTGAGGACTGATAGCAAAAGCCAGCCACTGTGAAGCACTTAATTACGAAAATCGCGGCAGGTGCCATTTTGGCGAGACAGGAAGGGCCATCACTCATTGATATTCTTCTATGGTCCCAGATCTGACTTCTCTTTTCAGGTTAAAGCACAAGCAGCCATAGGGAAAATGATTCTGCCCCTAATGATTCTGCCCAATAATAATGCCACAAGAAGCCCCTCCCCGGTTCAGAGAACCGAGACCACGAAAAGATCTCCCCCGCTCCGCTTAAGCTCAGCCGCTCCCCATTCAAATCACCGGCGTCCGCTACATCAGCGCACAGCCTGCTCGGCCACGACCAGCAGCCACAGGGGAAAAATGATTCTGCCTCTAATGATTCTGCCCAAAAATAATGCCACAAGAAGCCTCTCCCCGGTTCAAAGAACCGAGGCCACTATAAGATCTCTCCCGCTCCGTTTGATCTCAGCCGCGCTCCCATTCGGATCACCGGCGTCCGCTACATCAGCGCACAGCCAGCCCCACCACGTCCAGCAGCCACAGGGGAAAAATGATTCTGCTACATAATCATTCTGCAGAAAAATGCCACAACCAGCACCCTCCCCAGTTCGAAGAACCGAGGCCACGAAAAGACCTCCCCCGCTCCGCTTGAGCTCAGCCGCGCCCCCATTCAAATCACCGACGTCCGCTACATCAGCGCACAGCCAGCTCGGCCACGACCAGCAGCTACAGGGAAAAATCATTCTGCTACATAATCATTCTGCAGAAAATGCCATAAGAAGCCCCTCCCCGGTTCAGAGAACCGAGGCCACGAAAGGATCTCCCCCGCTCCGCTTGAGCTCAGCCGCGCCCCCATTCAAATCACCGACGTCCGCTACATCAGCGCACAGCCAACTCCACCACGTCCAGCAGCCACAGGGAAAAAATGATTCTGCGTCTAATGATTCTGCCCCAAAATAATGCCACAAGAAGCCCCTCCCCGGTTCAGAGAACCGAGGCCACGAAAAGATCTCCCCCGCTCCGCTTGAGCTCAGCCGCGCCCCCATTCAAATCACCGGCGTCCGCTACATCAGCTCACAGCCAGCTCGGCCACGTCCAGCAGCCACAGGGGAAAAATCATTCTGCTCCCTAATCATTCTGCAGAAAAATGCCACAACCAGCACCCTCTCCAGTTCGAAGAACCGAGGCCACGAAAGGATCTCTCCCGCTCCGCTTGAGCTCAGCCGCGCCCCCATTCAAATCACCGGCGTCCGCTACGTCAGCTCACAGCCAGCTCGACCACGACCAGCAGCCATAGGAAAAATGATTCTGCCTCTAATGATTCTGCCCCAAAATAATACCACAAGAAGCCTCTCCCCGGTTCGAAGAACCGAGGCCACTGGACCGCCTAAAACCATCGCCTAGGCGAGACCCGGGACGCTTTGGCTCTTCTTTTGACTGACGGGAGGGCCTAAGACTTCTCCATAAATAAAGGCGGCACGCGCGGCGGCGGGGTCTTTGAGTCGACTGCGGATGGGGCCGCGGGTGCGATAGGTGGACCCGCTCGGGCGCTCGGCCTGCGGCGATAGCTTTTCACGAGAGGCTTGGGCTTGCTTCTTGAGCGTTTCCGCCTGGCGCTTAGTGGCCTCGATTTGCTGCAAGCGAGCCTGCATTTCGTCCTGATAAGGATTCGCCTGCGGACGCTCGGGCTCAAACTGGGGACGATACGACTCAGGCTGTGAGCGGCGGGCGGCCGTCTCTCGCCGGCGGCGCTGCTCAGCGGCCTCGCGCTGCGCAGCCTCGGCGGAGTCTGCCTGCCGCATGTTTGGCGCCGGCGACTGCTCAAATGTGCCGGCACCGCCCTGCTCGGCTTGACGACGCTCTAAGATCTTGCGGCGAATCTCATCCTGTATGCGCCGCTGGCGCTCCGCAGCCTCAGGGTCCGACTCGGAACTGCGCCGAGGCGCCCCGGGCGCCGCCTCATCCTCGTCACCATTCTTGGAAAGCAAGTTTCCAAAGAAATAAATGGCCGCGAAAATGACGGGGATGATGTACTGAGTAGGTTGTCCATTTAGGGATGGCGGATTAGGGATGAATGATGGTGGATTGGGGATGAAGGATGAATGATGGTGGATGAATGATGGCGGATCTGGGATGAATGATGGTGGATTACTTTTTACGTAGATGTTTAGCAAAGCCGCCTAATTGCCGAGAAATGCTTTTGCACTGACCGCGGCGCTGGTTGGCGGTGGATTCCTCCACGAATTTCAATCGCTCTGCTAGATGATACATGCTTCTGACTTCGCCGGTAGATCCTTTGGCTATATCGAGGAATCTGGCAAAGTCCGGTTTTGTCGAGCGCTCGGCGCCCTCTGCAATATTATTGGAAATCGACACAGCAGCGCGCTTAATCTGATCGACAAAGGTAAAGTCACGACAGGCACGGAAGTCGCCATAGACATCGACAGCCAAGTCCTGAGTATCCTGCCAGACCTCCATCTGCTCAAAGTCTAAGAGTCCTCCATTCGCCATGATTCATCCTCCATCATTCATCATTAATCATTCATCATTAATCCGCCATCATTAATCATTAATCCGCCATCAAAAAAAGCCCTAACTCTTCTCGTCGCCTTTGGAGATGCTGTCGCGCATGTCGGTGTCGGCTTTGATGTTGTTGAGGCGATAGTAGTCCATGACTCCGAGGTTCCCGCTGCGGAAGGCTTCGGCGAGTGCGAGCGGCACTTGTGCTTCGGCTTCGACGACCTTGGCGTTCATCTCTTCGACGCGGGCCTTCATTTCCTGCTCGAGAGCGACGGCGGCGGCGCGGCGCATTTCGGCCTTGGCCTGGGCGACGTTCTTGTCGGCTTCGGCTTGCGACTCTTGGAGTTGGGCGCCGATATTCTCGCCGACGTCGACGTCGGCGATATCGATGGAAAGGATCTCAAAGGCGGTGCCGACATCGAGGCCGCGTTGGAGCACGACTTTGGAAATGCTGTCGGGGGATTCGAGCACGGACTTGTAGGAGTCGGCGGAGCCGATGGTGGTGACGATGCCCTCACCGACACGGGCGATAATGGTCTCTTCGAGGGCGGAGCCCACGTAGTTGTCCAAGTTGGAACGCACGGTCACGCGGGCACGGGCTTTGACCTGAATGCCGTCTTTGGCCACACCGTCGATGGTGGAGCGTCCGCCTCCGGCGGCGGGGCACTCGATGACTTTAGGATTGATGGAGGTGCGCACCGCTTCCAGCACGGACTTGCCGGTGCCCTTGGTGGCGAGGTCGATCGCGCAGGCGCGCTGCCAGTCAAGGGCGATGTTGGCCTTGTCGGCGGCGATGAGGGCTTGCACCGTTTGGATGACGTTGCCCTCTGCCAGGTAGTGAGCTTCGAGGTCGTTGGCACTGATCTCGATGCCAGCTTTGACAGAGGTGATGCGGGCATCCACGATCAATGAAGCCGGCACGCCGCGCAAGCGCATGGCGACCAGAGTCGGGAAGCCGACAGCGGCCCCGGAAAGCAAGGCACGCAGCCAGATGCTAAAGAAGGTGATCATAATGAGCGCACCAATCAGGAGAATGAGTCCGAGAATGGCGGCGGCGCCGAGCTGCCAGCCGGCGAGGGCGAGTGGGAGTGTGATGGAGGTCATATTTTTTTGATGATGAGTTTAAAATTATCCTGAGAAACCACGTGAATGCGCTGATCGGCATCAATGTAGCCGTCTTGCGAGTAAGCTTCGTAGGCCTGGCCGTCGATTGCAACCTTTCCACTGGGGTTGAGGCGCGTTAATGCGGTGCCCTCTTTTCCAATAATAGATGCCTGTGCGGGGGCCATGTTGGAGCGCCCGGTCACGGTGGACTTGAGAAAGAAGCCACGTCCGAGGGAAGTGCGGGCCAGTAATTTGAATTCAAAATAGACGAGTATGGCGATCGCGATGGCGGAGCCCACAAAAGTGAGCATAGCGATCGCGGCACCGTACTGCGCACCAGCGATCCAGGTGGCGAGTATCAGACACAGCGCAGCGAGCACCCCCAGCACACCGCCGGGGAGAATGACTTCGAAAAATACCAGCACGATGGCTGCGACTAAAAGGCCGAGGATGGTGGTCATTTTGAGGCCTCCTGGGATGTGGGATTGGACGTGGTCTCACTCGGGGGCGGGGTGTTCACGGGATCGCGAATCTCCGTATTCGCTGCGGTGGGCGGCGCTGAAGGGGGCAACTCAGGAGAGTTGCGATCCCGGGCGGCGCGAATCTCCGTATTCGCTGCGGTGCCATGCGTGGTGCAACTCGGGAGAGTTGCGTTCCCGGGAGCCTCTACGATTAGACTGAAGGCACTGGTCTGGACCACTTGCACCTGGGCGCCGCGGTCGATGGAGCCTAGAGCGCTGCGGGCATCGTAGCGCTGGCCGTCGATTTCGACGCGACCGCTGGGGAAGAGGTCGGTGACGGCGATGCCTTGCGCACCGGGCTGGGGCAGCTGCGACGCGCGCTCGGCGCGCAGGGTCTGGCTGTCGCCACCAGCGGCGGTGGATAGCACCAGTTTGCGCTCCATCCAGGAGCCTGGAAAAAAACGCGACAGCAGCAGCGCGCCGGCCACGGCAATCGACAGGCCAAAAATCAAATCCACCAGCGGCTCGGCCAAGCGCTCAGGCGATAGGCTAAAGGGCTCGTTGGGCCAAACATCGACCATGGCCCACAGCAGCGAGCCAAAAATCAGCGCGATGCCCGACAGGGCAAACAGCAGGGTGCCGGGAAAAAGAAGAGTTCGATCAGCACCAGCAAGACACCCAGCGCAAAGAAGAGGATGGCCTCGTTGCCCGCCAGACCGGCGATGTATTGACTAATGAAAAAGATGCCCAGCAGCACAATGCCCGCAATGCCGAAGATGCCAAAACCGGGCGTCTTGAACTCAAAGAAAAGCGCCAGCAAACCGATGCCCAGCAAGCCGGGCGCAAAGGTATTCATCCACTTGGCCAAAACCTCGGAGTAGGTGATATGGAAGTCTTTGATCTGGTATTGATCGGGGCCTAAGCGAGCATCCAGCAGCGCGTCGACGGAATCGTAAATACCGCTGGCGAGCAGCGGCTGGGGCGCGGCATCGGGCAGGGCATATTCGCGCATAGCCTCGCGAGCGGTCAGCGTGAGTAGCTCGCCGGCAGGCTTGATGACTTCGTCACCGATTTTGAGCTCAAACTCGGCATCCAGCATCGCGCGCAAAACATCGGAACGGAAGGGATAGTCCTCGGTGATGCTGCGGATATTGGCGCGCAGGTAGCTTTCCATCTTCATGCGGGCAGTCTCCGGCACATCCTGACCGCCGCCTTGAATGACGGCGGAGGCGCCCATCTTACCTTGCGGCGCAAAATAGATCTCTTGTGTGGCGGAGGCGATAAAGGAGCCAGCCGAAATGGCGTCCGGATTCACAAAGGTGGCGGTGATGCCATCGAACTTGGCCAGCATCTCCATCATTTCGATGGTGTAGTCCACGCGCCCGCCTGGGGTGTCCATGTCCAGCAGCACCATATCCACTTGGTTGGTGATGGCCTCTTTGAGGCCACGCCGCAAAATGTAGAGGTTGGGCTTATTGATCGCCCCCGTAATCGGGATCACATAGACGTCGATGCGCTCCCCGGCCGGGGCGGCAGGCTCGGCAGGCTCGGCAGACGGTGCGGGCTCTGTTGCAGGGACAGATACAGGCTCTTGCGCCGAGGCAATCAGCCCGAGCGTGAGAAAGAAAAATAGAGCCATCAATGGACGAAACGACATGGTAAGCGCTATCTTGAAAGACTTGTCGACAAACGCAAGTACGGTTGGGCGATAAACGCGAAGAGGGAGGGGATGAACGTCGAACATTGAACATCCAACTTCCAATGGTGAATGTGGCACGGTGTGATCTTGGACGTTCGACGCTTTCATAAGACCAGATACGACGGACCGAACAGCAGCCCGCTTTCCGGAAGCTCCGCTCCACGCGGCCGGCTAAAGCCGGGACTCCAACCTTGGAGCACGCACGATTCAAGGTTGGAGTTCCGCTTTTAAGCGGCCGCGTGGATTCAGAACGTGACTGGCGTCACATCGCTACGGAATCCTGCGAGTCGTTTTGGCTGCGCTTTCGGCTTTCTTTTATCGGGGGGCTGTGCTTAGAACGGAGCGATGGAAACGATCGAATATAATGGGGTGCGCTTGCATCGCTGGAGCTGTGGGCCCTCGACCTTTTTGGCGCGCCCGGAACTGGGCGCACGCCTGATGAACTGGAATCTGGAAATGGCGGATGGCTCCATCCGTGATGTGATCCATTGGCCCGATGATGCGGACTATGATCGCTTCCCGAAGGTGCGGGGCGGCAATCCGATCTTGTTCCCCTTCTCGGCACGCACTTTCAACGAGGGGAAAATCGGTGAATGGAAGGATCCCAAGGGCGTGGTGCGGCCGATGCCAGTCCATGGCTTTGCGCGGGATGGGCAATTCGAAATGGTCGCGGCGGATGAGACCGGCTTTACCGCGGAACTGAAACCGAACGCGGCGGCTGCGGAGGCCTACCCTTTTAATTACCGCTTCACGGTGCGCTATGTCTTCGAAGCGACCTCGTTTAAGGTCTTTTTGCAGCTGGACAATTTGGGCGACGAAGCGATCCAATGGTCGGCGGGGCACCATTTTTACTTCACCCTGCCCTGGCATGAGGGACAGCAGCGCAGCGACTACCGCTTTGAAATTCCGGCCAAAAAATGCTTCACTCACGAGCCGGATGGCTCGCTGAAGCCGGCCCCGCGCGGCTGGAACAAGGACAAGTCGTTTGGGAATCCTGCCAATTGCGATCAAATCTACACTGCGCTCAAGGGCGACACGGCGGTATTCGGTCCCAACAGCGGCGACGAGGACATCGCGGTGCGCATATTGAACGACTCCGACACTCGCTCGCCTTGGAATGCCTTTGTGATATGGACGGAAGCGGCGGACAGCCCGTTTTACTGTGTGGAGCCGTGGATGGGCCCGCCAAATGCTCCGGAACACAAAAAAGGCCTGCATACAGTGCCCGCGGGCGCAAGTGCCCGCTTCGGAGTGGAAGTCGGCATGCAAGTCTAAGACGGCAGCTGAATTTGGGAACGTCGAACGTCCAATGGTGAATCGGCTTTATTCGATGTTCGATGTTAGACGTTCGATGTTCGACGTTCCCGCTGGCGGCGTGTATTGCAGGCGAGCGACGTGGCACTGACGGCGCGATGGAAGCCGAGGCTACGTAAGAGACGAACGCGGAACGCGGACTGAACATTGAACATCGAACATTGAACGCTGAACATCGAATAAGAAATTCAACATTCGATGTTGGACGTTGAACGTTCGACGTTCCTAGGTTCCCATGTTCCCACTGGCTCTGCTCAAGACGCCCAAAATCTGGGCTGAATATTACTCTGGAAATGCTGGGCAGGGGCGTCAATATGCGCGTTTTTCCTTTATGAAGATTATCATTATAGGCGCCGGAGAAGTCGGCCATAATTTGTGCACGACGCTGTCCGCAGCGGGGCACAACGTCACTCTCATCGAGCAATCGGAAGTGCGCTGTGAGAAGCTGGACGAGGAACAGAATGCGCGCATCATCACGGGCAACGGCAGCTCGGCGCGCCAGTTGGTGGATGTGGACGTGGCCTCCTGCGATGCCTTTCTGGCCATGACGAGTGATGACCGCACGAATGTGATCTCTTGCTCGCTGGCTAAGGGGCTGGGGGCCAAAAATACGATTGCCCGCATCCATGACGAAACCTTTAGCGACAACTCGGTGATCAATTATCAGCTGCACTTCGGAATCGACCTGCTGGTGAACCCAGAAGCGATTTGCGCGGTGGAGCTGGCCAAGGAGATCCGCAGTGCGGGCCGGGTGGCGGTGGAGAATTTTGCGCGTGGTCAAATCGAGGTGCAGCAGCAGCAGGTGGCGAAAAACTCGCGTCTGGTCGGCAAAAAGTTAAAAGACCTGAAACTGGACTCGCGGGTGCGGATCGGCTACGTGCAGCGCGATGGGCACTCGGAGGTGGCCAGTGCGGACACGATACTGGAGGCGGGCGACATGGTGACATTGTTTGGGCATCCGGAAGTGTTGTTTACCTTGCGCGAGCGCTTCGACCCGAAGCATAAGATCGACGTGGCGCGGGTGGTGCTCTTCGGAGGCAGTGAGACGGCGATCAGCCTGATCCGACTGCTGACGAATCCGCGCTTCAAGGTGCGGGTGATCGAAAAAGACAAGGCGAAGTGCCGCTCGCTGGCGGAGCGCTTTCCCGACATCACGGTGATTAATGGCGATGCGACCTCGCTGCGCTTACTGGAAGAGGAGCAAATCGGCAGTGCGGATTATTTTGTGGCCTGCACCAAGGATGACGAAGAAAACATCCTGACCTGTTTGCAGGCGGCCAAGCTGGGAGCGAATCATGTGCAGTTGGTCATCAATAAGGGGGACTACGACCAGTTGTTGGGCATTTTGAAAACGATGCTGGGCATCGAGGTGGTGGTCTCGCCGCGCCAAGCGACGGCGGAATTTATGCTGCGCAACTTGTCCGCGGACTCCAGTGCCACCTTGGCGACCGTGCCGGGCGGGGATGGCCAGATCGTGGAAGTGCGCATCAAGCACTCGAGCCCTTGCGTGGGCAAGATGGTGAAAGACATCCACCTGCCACCGGGAGCGGTCTTTGTGGCGCTCTTGCACAAATTCAAAGCGAAGGTGCCCGCCGCCGACGACATCATCCTGGCCGGCGACCGGGTGGTGGTGATCGTGAGTGAAGCACAACAAAAAGCCGTGATGGCGAGCTTGGTATAAATTGTGAATACTGCAATTATCTACAAACTGTTGAGCATGGTCTTGCTGGCCCTGGCGGTGGCCTTTGGGCTGTGCGCGGGAGCGGGGCTCCTGCTGGGCGAGTCCATCCACGACGATTCGATTCAGGCCTTTATCAGCACGGTGGGCATATCGATCAGCGTGGCCGCACTCTTCCACATGCTCGGCCGCAAGGGGGAAGCGAAACTGTTTCGGCGCGAGGCCCTGTGCGCGATTGGGCTGGCATGGATCCTGGCGACACTCATCGGTGCCCTGCCCTATGCATTGACGGAGACGCATGGCAGCTTCTCGGATGCAATTTTTGAAAGCGCCTCGGGGCTCACCACCACCGGGGCGACCGCCTATTCCAACTTTTATGAGTTTCCCAAGAGCTTGCTGCTGTGGCGCTCGCTGAGTCAGTGGGTGGGCGGCTTGGGTGTAGTGGTATTTTTCGTGGCCATCTTGTCCTCGCTGGGGGCCGGCGCGAAAATTTTGTTTAGTAATGAGTCCTCGGGCACCTCGTCGGACTTCGACCACGGCCGCATTCAGAGTGGCGCCTTTCAGCTGATGCTCTTCTATGTGGGGATTTCTCTGGTGTGCACGATCGCATATAAAGTCGGCGGCATGGACTGGTTTCAGGCGATCAATCACTCGATGACCACCATCTCGACCGGAGGCTTCAGCACCGAGCCGATGAGCATGGAACAATTTCAAAGCCCGGTCTTGGAGTGGCTCTCGATCGTATTCATGGCGCTCAGTGGCACCACTTTTGTGTATATGATCCGACTAATACGGGGGCAGACGCATATATTAAAGCAAAACCACGAGGTCTATTGGTTTTATGCCATCGTGATTGGCAGCACACTGCTACTCATGGTGTTCCTGATTGACCTGACCGGCCAACTGCCCGATCACAACATGCTACGAGTGGCGGCCTTCCAAGCGGTCTCGATCATCACCACCACCGGCTATTCCACTACGAATTTTGACACCTGGCTGCCGCCGGCCAAGATGACCTTGCTACTGATCATGTTTGTGGGCGGCTGCTCCGGCTCCACCAGTGGCGGGGTGAAGGTGGTGCGGATCGTAATCGCGCTGCGGGCTGCGATGCGCAGTATCACGCACGCCTACCGGCCGAATATCACCATTCCGATGCGCATGGGCGGACAGACGCTGAGCGAGCGCGCCATTCATAGTGTGGTGCTCTTTGTGATCTTAATGACCGCGCTGCAGCTGCTGGCCATGCTGTTTGTCTCGGCCAATGAGCCGCACCTGTCCTTTATGGGGGTGTTTTCCAGCGTGCAAGCGACCCTGTTTAACATCGGCCCCGGCTTCATGGAAGTCGGCCCCGCCGAGAATTTTCAGTTTCTGCGCAGCAGCACCAAGATCTTTCTATCGCTATTAATGATTTTGGGACGCTTGGAGCTATACGCGGTGCTGGTGCTGTTTATGCCCTCGGCTTGGAAACGCTTTTCCTAGGAAACGAGAGAACGGAGGAGGCATTGAACGTCCAACGCTCAACGTCCAATGGTGAATTGCGATCAGGGCTGCGGGAGACTAGCACCCGTCTGACGAGACTCTCCACTCGCTTTGAACGCCCGATGACGTAGTCCTACATTCAAAATTCGATGTTGGACGTTCGATGTTCAACGTTCCTTAATTCCTTCCTTCTTCCAGCGGAGCTGCACTACGGTGGCGCCCCAACTGCCTTCGCTCTGGTCGGCTAGCTGGAAACTCTTAACGCGTGTGTCGCGCCTTAAAAGTGTGTGCACAGTCTCGCGCAGGGTGCCGATGCCTTTGCCGTGGATGATGCGGATGCGGTGATAGCCTTTTTCCAAAGCGAGCTCGATGTAATCGGGTATTAGGTCGCCGAGCTCAGAGGGTCGGAAGGTGTGGAGGTCCAGCACGCCGTTGATTTCAAACTCGATGGGGTCGTCGTTGGGCTCTTGATTCATGATTGGTAGGCGCTGCTAAAACGCCATTGGCTCGGTGATGCGCAGAGTTTAGCTTTAACAGGGTTTTGCTCGATGTAGTCGATCACATCGTGAAAGTGTTTTTCGTTACGGATATAGCGGTCCCAGTATTCTGAATGCCATAACGGTGACTTGTCGGACGTATTCGCTGCGGGAGCTGACTCCGACGTGGGGCAACTCAGGAGAGTTGCGTTCCCGGGCTCGCGAATCTCCGTATTCGCTGCGGCGGCTGACTCCGACGCGGAGCAACTCAGGAAAGTTGCGTTCCCGGGCTCGCGAATCTCCGTATTCGCTGCGGCGGCTGACTCCGACGCGGAGCAACTCAGGAGAGTTGCATTCCCGGGATCGCGAATCTCCGTATTCGCTCTTAGCCATTTTTTGATCTCAGTGGCTGTATACTTTTTCCATGAAGCTAGCGTTTCAGCCATTGTCCACCCTGCCATGGGTTGAAATAAGACATGGAAGTGGTTGGGCATGACCACCCACGCATATAAACGATAACGCTCACCATCAAAAAAATGAAATGCGCCTTCCACGATCTGGGCTAAGGCGGGTTCCTTTAATATACAGGAACCATAACCGGCATCAATCCACGCATGTAAGCGCTTTCTGCGCTCGATCGCTCGCGCTTCGTCGGGAAGGCTCTGAATCGCTTGATCGATGCGCTCGATCGCAGATTGAGGTAAGCTGTCCGATAAGTGCACGGTGACGTGCTGTGTGCTCACCTGGCTTTCAAAATGAGGCAAGTAACCTCTTGAATGCCAGACGCCAGGGCTGTTGGGGTCTGGCGACGATTGAGACACTTGATTGGGGCTGAAGGAGGGACGGGCGTCAATGAGCAATGACTCGCTTAAACTTAACTTAGGCTGTGAATGAACGTTATGTAAAGATCGCTGAATGGCAATGGTGGAATGCGCGCTGACTCCGACGCGCGGCAACTCGGGAGAGTTGCGTTCCCAGGCTCGCGAATCTCCGCATTCGCTGCGGCAACTGACTCTGACGTAGGGCAACTCAGGAGAGTTGCGTTCCCGGGATCGCGAATCTCCGTATTCGCTGCGGCGGCTAACTCCGACGCGCGGCAACTCGGGAGAGTTGCATTCCCGGGCTCGCGAATCTCCGCATTCGCTGCAGCGGCTGACTCCGACGCGGAACAACTCGGGAGAGTTGCATTCCCGGGCTCGCGAATCTCCGCATTCGCTGCGGCGGCTGACTCCGACGTAGGGCAACTCAGGAGAGTTGCGTTCCCGGGCTCTGCCACTAGTCGCCTTGTGGCAGGATTGGGATCTTTTCGATGCCTTTTGGCTCGGGGAGGGGCTCGGGGGCGGCACTGTCTAAGGCTTCAAACTTCCGAGCTGTTACCACTAGGCGACTTTCGATGGAGTTGAGCGTTTTATTATAGTGACCGACGGATTGTTCGAGGCTTTTGCCGAGCTTAGTAAAGTGGCCGGTGACGACGCTGATGCGCTGGTAGAGCTCTTTGCCCAGGGCAGCGATCTCCTTGGCCTCGCGGGCGATGGCTTCTTGCTGCCAGCCGAAGGCGATCGCTTTGAGCAGTGCAATGAGCGTGGTGGGCGTGGCGAGGATGACCTTGTTGTCCACTCCCAGCTCAATCAGTGCGGGGTCTTGCTCCAACGCGGCGCTGAAGATGGTTTCGTTGGGTATGAAGAGCACGACAAACTCGGGCGTATTCTCAAACTGAGTCCAATACGACTTGGCGGAGAGCCCCTTGATGTGCTCGCGGATGTGGCGTGCGTGCGCCTGCATGCGAGCGGTCTGCACAGCGGGGTCGTCGGCTTCGAGGGCGTCGAGGTAGGCGGCCAGCGGCACCTTGGAATCGACCACCACTTGGCGGCCGTTGGGTAGATTGATCAACATGTCGGGGCGCTGACGCTGGCCATCGGCGATATCGACCGAGGCCTGTTCTAAGAAATCCACCCGATTGACCATGCCCGCCATTTCGACGGTGCGACGCAGTTGCATTTCGCCCCACTGGCCTCGCACTTGTGGGGCACGCAGCGCCTGCACTAGACTCCCCGTAGTCTTGCTGAGTTTCGCTTGTGACTCAGCTAGCTGCTGGAGTTGCTGTTGCAGGCTAGCATCAGTCGCGGTGCGACGTGTCTCGATGCGCTCCACCCGTTCGTTAAAGGCTTTGAGCGCTAGGCTGACAGGCTCGACAGTTTGGTGAATCGCCGCCTGCCGCTTATCTAAATCACCCAGTGCATTCGCTTGATACTTCTCCAGTGCAGTCTTCGCCAGGCTCAGAAAAGACTCATTGTTTTTAGCCAGTGCCTCCGAAGAAAGCACCTTGAAACTCTCCTGCAAACGAGTTTGCGCATCCTGAAGCAGTGCTAATTTTTCCGCAGCAGCACGGAGTTCTGCCTCGCGTTGCGCTTCCAACCGGGCCAAGGCCTGCTCGGCTGCACCCTGGGCCGCACGCACAGCATCGCACTCCGCTTCTAGCGCATTCACTGAGCGCTGAGTACGCTTGAGAACTGAGCTGAGAGCGAGGTAGATAATCGCCGCCCCCAGCACGACACCACACAGTAGCGTGAGAAGTATTTCCATAAGGAATATTCAGCGCGCTTTGCCGTAACTGGCAACGGCAATTCTGCGATAAGACATTTTTATCGCAAATTACTTGCATTAGTAAAAGAAACGCGCTTCATGCTGACACAACCAATCAATACCTGATCACATGTTAAGCAGCAAACAATCCAAGCACCCCATCACCCGATTACTCTCGGGTGCATTGGTCGTATTGATTGTGCTGCTCACACTCGCCTCGAGTAGTGCAGACCTGCATGATTACCTACACGGCAAGCAGAACTGTGAGCATGCCTGCGCGGGGCAAGACGATGCTGCGGATGACAAGCGATCTAACTCCGAAAATGACACACACGTCTGTGCGGTCACATTTCTAGCGACTGGTTGCAGTGCAATCATACCGCTCACTACACCAGAGCGGACAAACCAGCTATTATCGACCGTATCCATCGAAATGGAAAGTCTCTGGTGTGGCCAAGCCCCGATCCGGCTTCATTCACGTGCCCCGCCTTTGAGTCCTCTTGTTTAAGTCCAGACGACCGATGCCAACGCACTTTTCGAAGAAAGCGCGATAACATGGTCAGGGCTCGCCTCCCGGAAGCCGGCTCGCCGGTCAAACAAGTCAGTACTCATATCACATGCAATTTCATCAAAAGCTTTCAATGAGCGCTCTCGCGTGCGCTCTTACAACACTTCACGCGGACAATAATTCAGTCGCCAATACGCCCATTTACGAGCTCAAGGAGTATATCGTCTCCGCAGGACCCGTCGCTCGGGCAATCGAAGATTATAGCAGCCCTTTCACCTCGCTCGACGAAGCCGCCATTCGAAAAGAAGGTGGCAGCAGTCTCGGTGAGCTGCTCGATGGACAAGCTGGTGTGACCGCGACCAGCTTTGGTGGCGGTGCCAGCCGTCCGATCATTCGCGGCTTTGACGGCCCACGCGTGCGCATTCTGGAGGCTGGACTCGGCTCACTCGATGTGTCTGAAACCAGCCCCGACCACGCCGTATCCGTGGAGCCACTACTCACGGACCGCGTAGAAATACTACGTGGCCCCTCCACCCTGCTCTACGGCAGCTCCGCTATCGGCGGAGTCGTCAATGTTATGGGCAAAGAAATCCCACGCGAACGCGTCGATTCGAAAGGCTACGAAGGGGCCATCGAAACCCGCTACGATAGCGTATCCAACGGAGAGACCCACCTCGGCTACGGCACCATCGGCGGCGAACACTGGACACTCAGCGTGACAGGCCTCAAACGAAATGCCGACAACTATGAAATCGCCGGCGACGCCGAAGCCTTCCACGAAGAAGAGCACGATCATGACGATGATGAGCACGAAGAAACGAGCAGTGACGAACTAGGCAGTAGCTTCGTCGAAACTGACTACTACTCCGTAGGCAGTAGCTGGTTCTTTGGCGAGCAGAACTATATCGGCGCGTCTTTCTCATCTTACAACTCGAACTATGGCGTGCCAGGACATGAGCACGAACATGAGGAAGACGATCATGACCATGACGACGAGGACGAACACGCAGAAGAGGGCGTGGCCATCGATCTCGAACGCAAGCGCTTCGATCTGGAACTCGCAATCTTCGAGCCGATTGCCTGGATCGAGGCTGCTCGCGTCCGCTTCGGATACACCGACTACCAGCACATCGAGCTTGAAGGCGATGAAACAGGCACCGTATTCGAACGTGATGGCTTGGAGCTGCGAGCCGAAGCGGCGCACTACGAATGGTCAATCATCGACGAGGGCATCGTTGGTATTCAGATCTCTGATACCGAATTCGAAGCCACAGGCGAAGAGGGCGCCGCCTTCGGCCCTGCCACTCAAACTCGCAATCAAGCCATCTTCATCAGCGAACACATTCACCACGGCGATTGGCATTATGAGTTCGGCGGTCGACTAGAAACCCAGCAAATCAATGCGGCTGGCACCACCGACTACAGCGACATGGCCATGAGCCTAGCCGTAGGCATCATCTACGACATCAATGAGCGCAACTCGCTCGCACTCTCCTTACAACGCTCACAGCGCCATCCCACCTCCACCGAACTCTATGCTGACGGCGAACACATCGTCACTAGCCAATATGAGCGTGGGGATGCAAACTTAGGGCTGGAAACCGCCTACGGCGTAGATCTGACCTATCGCTATCAAGGAAACAAGTGGGAAGCGAGCGCATCGCTCTTCTACACCTACTTCGAGGATTACATCTACGCGGCTGAAGCCGACGCAACCGCGCTCGGTATTGTGAGCGAACTGGATGTCTACGCCTACGACCATGTAAATGCCAACTTCTATGGATTTGAAGCAGAGTTAAACCGCATCCTCTTTCGCTCAGAAGATAGCCAATTACAAGTCGGCCTGATGAGTGACTTCGTGCGGGCAGAAAATCGTGACGGCAACGATAACTTACCCCGCATCCCTCCCCTACGGATGGGCGGAAAGATCCAGTGGGCTCATGGCAAGTGGGATGCCGGCTTACTGCTACGTCATGCGTTCGAGCAAAACGACACCGCGCCGCTGGAAACCGAAACCGATGCTTACACCGAACTCAAAGCAGACCTCGCTTATACCTTCCAGCTCGGCAGCGGTATCGATCTGACACTCTTTGCCCAGGCCAACAATTTGCTGGATGAAGAAATCCGACATCACACCTCCTACATCAAGGACGTAGCCCCACTGCCCAGGCGTAATGTCACAATCGGCGCACGCATGGAGTTTTAATCCCCCCGCGCGAAAACCGCGACTTTCAAAAGAGCTTGATCGGACTGAATATCCGATCAGGCTCTTTTTTTAGGGAAGCCGCATGAGTATAGAAAAACCAGAGTTATTGGACATCATCCTGGAACGCCTCAAGGCGACTGGCGGCCGCATGACAAAAAAACGCGAATGCGTGCTCGGGGCACTCCTGAGTATGGATCGTCCGGCCAGCGCGGAAGAAATACGCGAACGCGGGCAGCTGCCCGCGTCTGATTTGGTGACTGTCTACCGCAACCTGGAAACCTTTGAAAAGCTCGGCGTGCTGCAACGCGTGCCCTTGGAAAACGGCACCCACCTCTTCGAACTGACAGCGCCCGACGAGCACTACCACCACCTGATTTGCCGCGAGTGCCACAAAGCCGAGCGGCTGGATGTCTGTGTCGGGCACGAAGTCGTGAAACGCGCCCAAGCGCACGGCTACTCACAGATCGCCCACATGATGGAAGTCTATGGCGTGTGCGACGAGTGCGCGAAGCCCTAGCCGCGCGGCCCTCCTCCACGACCACCACCCCGGTTCAGAGAACCGAGGCCAGTGCACCGTAGCCGCTTGAAGACTCATGTCTTGAGGCAGATTGAACGTTGAACGTCCAACATCGAACGTCCAATGATGAATCTCTGATGGGTGCGCTATTTCATTCAACTTAGACAAAGCAGTCAGAAGACAGATGTCATACCACTTCTAAGAATATATGATCTATAAGCTTGGGCTTTGCGTAGCCTCGAAACTTTGTTTCGGGGGCGATCGGCATCGCCCCGGTTCAGAGAACCGAGGTTACAAAAGACATATCTATTAGGACCAAACTTTTTTCGAATGGATATCAGAGGCAAGAGATGAATATCAATCAGTGATGGCACTTCCTGTCTCGCAAAATGACGCATGCCGTGATTTTCATAACTGACTGATTCACAGTGACTGGCTTCTGTTTTCAGACCTCTGGCTTCCAGCTTTTGAATCAAGGTTCATTATTCGAAGTTGGACGTTCGATGTTCGACGTTCGACGTTCCCAATCCCCACCGCTCCCCGGTTCAGAGAACCGAGGCCACCGCCTCCTCCACCCCGGTTCAGAGAACCGAGGCCACTGCACCGTTTTGGGGAGCGGCGTGAGTCGCGCTGGTCTCAGCTCTAATCGTGCTGGCAACGACGCTTGCGGCACAGCCGGAAGTTGCGAATATGCGCGCTCGCTAGAGTCAAGCCGCCCAGCGTATTGATCCATGCCGCGCTGTGCAGTGGAGCGGGCTCTGCTAGCACATCGCCCGCGCAAGCTGAACAATGCGCCGCTTCATTCGCCGCCTCCATCTGCCCCGCACTGTGCAAACGCTCCTGCACCAGGGAAAAAACTAAAATCGAAAGACCGATGGCGCTGAATACCGCCACCCAGCGGTCCTTGTGCTGACGACAACCCATAAAAACTGCAAAACCTGTCGTCGGCAGCACCAGCAGAATCATCCATAAATGGAAATCCTCATGCACAAAAAAGCTCGTCGCGATGATCGGTAACGCGATCACGAGAATCGGCGTCAACAAGCAATGGAAGGCGCAAACCGCTGCCATTCCTATCGCAAGGTGATCGAGCCAGCCGTGGCTACGGCATGTACTTACTGTCGCATTTTCCATAGATAGACGCGACTGTTATCAAGAAGTCCTTTATTGCAAGTTTCTTTCAATAAAAAAACTTATCCAAAAAGAGACCTTTTGCCGGCGCCGTCACCCGTGCTTCGCTCTTCGAGCTACGCAGGGCACAGCGCCCTCCTCACCTAAGGATAGAATACCTTATCCAAAAATAGACCCTTGGCGGGCGCGGTCACGATGCGGTGGGTGCGTTCTTTAGAGGCAAGAATTTCTGCGATATCAGCAGGACTCAGTTGCCCCCGGCCGACCGAGTGCAGTGCGCCTGCGAAGCTGCGCACCATGCGATAAAGAAAGCCACTGCCTTCGGCATCCAGGCGCAGGTGCTTACCGCTCTGCTTGATCTGCAGCCGAGTGACGGTTTTGACCGTGTTGGGATCGCTATCCTTACCATGGCTGGCGCTGTAGGCCGAAAAATCGTGAGTGCCGACCAGAATGTCGGCGGCCGCTTGCATCGCCTCGACGTCCAGTGGCAGATCGCGGCAGGCCCAGACGTAGCGATCGTCGATCGGGTCCGCACGGCCCAGATAGTAGCGATACAGGTAGCGCTTACCAGTCACAGAGAAGCGCGCATGAAAGTCCTCGCTCACCTGCTTGACCGAATGAATCTTCAAGGAAGTCGGCAAGATCGAGTGCAAGGCACGTATCAGCTTTTCCGGAGCGTGCGCCCAATCGGCATCAAAGTGGAAGCACTGCCCACGCGCATGCACGCCCGCATCGGTGCGGCCGCTGCCCTGCAGTTGAATCGGCTGGTCAAAGATCTGCGAGAGCGCGCGCTCGAGATAATTTTGCACAGCTTCGCCGCCCGGCTGGCGCTGCCAGCCATCAAAATCGGTGCCATCATAGGCGCATATACATTTCCATCGCATAGATTGAAGCACTCTTGCCAAAGCGGCGCGGAATGCAAGGCTCGCGACGATGGACACACTCGAACTATGGCAATATGGACTGATCGCTCTGGGCGCCTTCTTAGTGGGCTTGGGCAAGGGCGGCCTGCCCGGCGTCGGCAATATCACGGTGGTGCTAATGGCGCTGGCACTGCCGCCCAAGGCATCGGTGGGCATCTTACTGCCAATTTTAATTTCGGCCGACATCATCGCGGTGATCGTCTACCGTCGTCATGCCGAATGGCGCTACATCTGGAAACTCGCCCCGTGGATGCTGACAGGCATTGTGATCGGCTACTTTGTGTTCAGCCGCGTCGACGATGCGCAGGTGCGCTTTTTAATCGGGCTGATCCTACTCAGCATGACCGGGGTGCACTTTTACCGCAAATGGTTACGCCGCCATGCGACCGAAATCGACACCCTACCTCACCATCCCGTATTTATCAGCAGCACTGGCATCATTGGCGGCTTTGCCACCATGGTCGCCAACGCCGCGGGTCCAGTGGCCGCGCTTTACTTCATCGCCTCCGGTCTGCCGAAATATGCTTACATTGGCACCTCGGCCTGGTTCTTCTTACTCGCGAACCTAGTGAAAGTGCCACTGATGGTGGACTTACAAATCATCGATTTCGCCTCGATTCGTTTCAGCGCCAGCTTTATGCTCTATTCAGTGATGGGTGCTGCAATCGCACCAATGATCGTGAAACACATCAATCAAAAGCTGTTTGAATACTTGATCTGGTTCTTTGTAATCGTGGGCGGTATCAAACTCATTATTCCCTAAAGCCATGGCCAGTAACTCAACACGAAAACTATGGGCGGCGCACATCGCCCGCGGCGGAAAGGCCGCAGGCGCCAAGCAGGCGCCCACACGGGTCACACTGGGCCGGAGTTTTCGCGGGCGGGTGTTAGGCATCGACCCCAGCTTACGCGGCAGTGGCTTTGCGGTGCTCGACTACAGCGCCGATGGCACAGCCCGTATATTGGAAGCCGCCACCTTGAAACTACACCGCAGTCTCTCGATGCCGGAGTGCTTGGGCGCGATTGGCAATCAAGTGGACGATTTCTTAAATCAACACTCCGTCGACCATGTCGCCGTGGAGCAAACCATCTACGTGCAAAACTTTCAGACCGCGCAAATCCTAGGAGCAGCCCGGGGCGCGGCCATCGGCACCGCCGCCATGCGCGGGCTGCCCGTATTCGAATATGCACCGCTACGCATCAAACAGGCCGTGGTCGGCATGGGACGCGCCAGTAAGGAGCAAGTCGCCCGCACCATTCAAAACATAACCGGCACCAATTTCGAACTACGCTTCGACGAGTCCGATGCGGCCGCGGTTGCGCTCTGTCATGCCTTTACATGGCGAGAAGAATAAGTATCGTCGGCCCAATATGGATTCAAATACCCCGCCGACACAGTTTAATGGATACCCGCTAGACAGCTCCAACGGCTTTATCCATGGCAGCCCAACGGATGAGGAAATACGCCTGCAGGCGCTCAACCACTCAAAAGATAAATTGCTCTCGCTGGTGGGCCATGACTTGCGCTCAGCGATTGGCGGCGTGCTAGGCATCGTCCGGATGCTGGACCAGCGACTCGAACAAAACGACATCGAAGAGGCCAAACGTCTCAGCGGACTCATCTACAAGGCGGGCCAAGATGCGGAAGATCTGCTCAAAGATTTGGTCGCCTGGACGCGCAACTCGGGCCAAGAGCTCAAGTTTCGCCTCGAATCCATCGATATTTTGCAGCTACTCAACACTGAGGTCGACCGCTTACACGCAGTGGCGCATCAGAAAAAACAACGCATTAAAATCGATGCCTTCGACTCAGGCATCATCCGTGCCGACCCCTACATGCTACAAGCGATCTTTCGCAACCTATTGACCAATGCGATCAAGTTTTCCCACCAAGGCGGCGAGATTAAAGTCTGCATCTATCGCCAACCGGGGCTATGGGAGTTTCAGGTTAAAGACAAGGGCGTCGGCATGACAGAAGATACTCAGGCACTCTTGCTTAAGATCGACGGTCGCAAACAAAAGAGCGGTACCTCCGGCGAAATGGGCTCAGGCTTCGGCCTATTGCTCTGTGAAGATTTCATTCAGCGCCACGGTGGACACCTAACCTGGGAATCCGCGACCGGCGAAGGGACGACCTTTTCCTTTACGATCCCTGAGCTACTGGGTTAGCGGCGTCATCCCGTCCCCACAGCCTCTCCAAATATTTCTCAAAAGAATACCAGCTCTCAATATAATCCTGCAACTGGTAGAGACACTCCGCGCGCCAGTAGTAGAGATACAAGGGTGGCTGAGGCGTCTCAAGCAGTCGGTCCAAAACAGACAGGGCTTTTTCATATTCCTGTCCCTCCAAATAAATCGAAATGAGAGTCGCGCCCTTCATCCGGTCTCCGGAATCAACCGCATATTCACGCGTCAAACGTGCCATCGACACTTCTTCCAGGTTCACCTTCACTGCCGGGATTTCAGGCACCTCGACATGCTCACGAATCTGTTGAATCGCCTGCTGGAATTTCGCCTGATCCTTTAATAACAAAGACCACAGCCACCAGCGATTGGCCAAGGAATCTTCATAGCTTTGTAAGAACGCTTCGGCCAAATTCAAGTCTCCGTGCTGGATCCAATTTTCCACAATTTCAGTGCGCAGTTTTACGTTGTAAGCTTTCAACCCGGCATCCTTCGCGAGTTCACGCGCCATCTCCCGCTGTAGTTCCCGTCCACGCAGAGAACATAAAAAGAATGCACGATAGTAAGGGTCCACTTCCGACAGACGGGCCATACGCTCCTGCAGCCTTGAAGACTCACTGGCCTGCTGCAGCATGCTCGAGTAAGTGCGATCTTTATCCTCAATTTCTCGCAACAAGGTCTCTCGCCATGCCCCCACCACGCGTTCTGGATCATAGGGCAACCAAGCGCGCCCCTCGGCCTGACTCACCACGCCCAAAACCGGCTCGACGAAACGCGCACGGCGAAAATCTGCATCGGCCTGCTCCAGATCCCGCGTATCCTGCAACCGAAGTTGCGCACGCAGCGAATAAGCCCGCCAGTCAAGAGGACGCTGGGCGACCCAGCTATCCGCGACTGCTGTCGCATTCGCGAAATCCGCCTCAGACGGTCGCTCCGGGGGCTTCGTGCCCTCCGACAGCTGCGCCTCTAAGGTAGCCTGCGCCTGTGACAATTTAACTGCTGAGTAAAACGGTGCATTGAAAAGTCCTGCCGCCAACCAGAGTAAGCCGAACAAAATCAATAATGCGCCCGAAGCTCGCCAGAACAGTTTGGGAAGATGGGTGGCCGCTCGCGTGCGTGTCGGCAATGCCAACGCCGCCAACAAAATCGCAAAGTACATCGTACCGGGGCGGTGCCATGGCACATCGAATAAGCCGTTCAAGGCAAAGATGATCACCGCGATCAGAGCCAGCAAACGATAACTCGCACTGGCCCCCTCCAGCATGCCACGGCAACGCTTGGCATAGGCGAATAGAAAGATCGCAAAGAAAACAAGCGCCAGCAATCCGCCCTCAGACGCAAGCCATAAAAGATCGCTCTTCGGCTGAGCCACAGTCTGAAAATTAGCAGAAGCCTCACGATACTGAGGGAACACAGCCGAAAACGAGCCCAGCCCAAAACCACTCAATGGCGCAGCCAACACCATGTCCGTCGCATCCGCATATACGGGCAGTCGCAAGCGATCATTCAACTGCGTGTCAGTGCGTACGAGATCCAGCATACGCTGCACGCTGCGATCATTATTCACGAGCACTACGCCGAATATCAGCACCACCAGAGGGAAGCCGAACTTAAACGCACGTGGCAAAGAGCGTGAGCGTATACTACAAACAAACCACAATGCGATGCCGGAAAAATACAGTAACAGCCCCACACAGGCCCCTGACACAAGTAAGCCGGCGAAACAAAGCACAGTTGCCGGCACCCCGATTAGAGGCACCAAGTTGCGCGAACGCAGCCCTTCGATGGAATAGATAAAAGTGGCGATGCCAGCGATCGCCAGCAGACTAGCCGTCAGCTTGGGATCTTTGAAATAGCTAAAGACAGCCACTTCCCCCGCGGCGGGGTAACGCGCGCCCATTAGGTTGCCCCAAAGCACAAATCCCGCGAGCCCACAAACGAGTATCGACAATCCAAAATACAACCAACGGCGCCCCGATAGATTCACAGGCCACTGCAAGGCCGCATACAACCAGCCAAAGCCCGCCAACGTCAGCAACCAAGCCTCAAAACTCAACCAAGGCTGCACCGACAAAGTCGCGGGCAAATCAATACCGAGTGCGGCTGCTTCCTCTCGCCAAGCGGCAGACGGCCAATAAAACTGCGGCACAAAGGCCAGCAGCAAGCACAGCAATAGGCCCACGAAACCAAAATCCCCGAGCTTCCCCAGCCCCTTGCTGGGAGGCTTGATCACCAAGGCGATGCCCGGCAACAACAGTGCAAATGCTAAAGCCACTGCATTATAGCCCCCACCGAGTGCGATTAAGAGCATCACACTCAAAAATGCGCCTAGAAACAGCTTAAACGCAGGCGGTGGCCCCGGCGGTTTGGGCAAGCTAATCATTCTGCGCGAAGCCACTGGAGGCGGCGCGAAAGATTCCGTCGGCGCGACCCGCTTCGAGGATGCATGCTTGCGGGCTCCCTTGGCGGGAGGCCCCATGTGTCGCCGCTTCAATGAGTGACGACGATGCTTAGCTGAACTCGGCTCCATTGCTGATCGAAAGTAGAAGGATTTGGAAAGTAAGAGGTTTCGGCTGGCTTCGTGAGTCAAAAACTAGCCATGCGTAGTTCTGTCGCTTTAAAACCGCTTTGCAAGCACATGATCATCGTCGTGTTGACGGCAGCTCTAAGCATGTACGCGCGCAATGATAACAACGCTGCCACTGGAAGCGCTGAAACACACACTCTTACATTATGAACCTGAGAGAGAGCAGTCAGAAGACAGAGGCCCGCAGACAGAGGCCAGAGGCCCGATATGAATATCAATCAGTTATAGCGCTTCCGATCTCGCCAAAATGGCGCATGCCGCGATTTCCATAACGAACTGCTTCACAGTAGCTGACCTCTGTTCTCTGACCTCTGTTCTCTGACCTCCGACCTCAGGGACTAAGCACCGATTTTGACGGGCTTAAGATGCCAGATTTGCTCTGCGTATTGTGCAATGGTGCGGTCGGAGGAGAACTTGCCTACGCGCGCAGTATTCATAATGGCCATCTTGGCCCAGCGTTTCTTATCGCTGAAGGCTTTATCCACTTCTTCCTGAGCACGCACATAGTCGGCGTAGTCTGCAAGGCAAAGGAATGGGTCGCCCCCTTCCAGCCAGCTGCTGCAAAGCGGCGCAAAAGCGTCGTGCTCGCCAGGAGTGAAGTAATCGGAGCGCAACCAGTCAATGACAGCCTTAAGCTCCCAATTGCTGTTGTAATAATCGTATGGATTGTAGCCCTTGGAGCGAATCGCATCGACCTGCTCGACCGTATTACCGAAGATGAAAATATTGTCGTCGCCAACTTCTTCGCCGATTTCCACATTGGCTCCATCCAGGGTGCCGATAGTCAGTGCGCCATTCAGGGCCAGCTTCATGTTGCCGGTGCCGGAAGCTTCCTTACCTGCAGTCGAGATTTGCTCGGAGAGATCCGCAGCTGGGATCATCTTTTCTGCCATGGTCACGCGATAGTTTTGCGGGAAGACGATTTTAATCTTATCGTTAATGCGGGGATCGTTGTTCACCTTATCGGCCACCTTGTTGATGGCGCGAATGATGTTCTTAGCCAGCGCGTAGCCTGGCGCAGCCTTCGCTCCGAAGATAAAGACACGCGGATTCATCTCATAACTCGGATCGTTCAAAAGACGGCGGTAGAGCGTAAGGATGTGCAGCAGGTTTAGGTGCTGGCGCTTGTATTCGTGCAGACGCTTGATCTGCACATCAAAGAGCGCATCAGGGCTAATAACCGTGCCCGAATCTTCCAACACGAAATCGGCAAAGGCTTGCTTATTCGAGCGCTTAATGTCCATGAAACGCTCTTGGAATTCCGCGTCGTCGGCGAGTTTTGCAATGTCCTGCAATTGATCGAGATGTTTCGGCCAATCATCGCCAACCTTCTCTGTGATCAATTCACTTAAGCCTGGATTACAGGCCAGCAACCAGCGGCGCGGCGTAATGCCATTGGTCATATTGATCAACTTGTTCGGATAGAGTTCGTGGAAGGTCGCGAAGAGATGCTTCTTCAATAGTTCAGTGTGCAGCGCAGCCACACCATTGACCTTGGTCGAGCCCACCACAGACAGATAGGCCATGCGCACCATCTTAGGATAGCCCTCTTCGATGATGGAGAGCTCGGACTTCTTAGCATCATCCCCAGGCCATTTCGCTTCGACTTCGTCTTGCAGGAAGCGAGCGTTGATCTCGTAAATGATTTCCAAATGACGCGGCAATACCTTTTCAAAGAGAGGCACACTCCACTTTTCCAGCGCCTCTGGCAGTAAGGTGTGGTTGGTATAGTTGCAAGTGTTACGCGTGATCTTCCAAGCCGCATCCCAGTCGAGACCATACTCATCGATCAAGAGGCGCATCAATTCCGGAATTGCGATCGCAGGGTGGGTGTCGTTTAGCTGAATCGCATTGTAATCATCAAAATCCGCCCAATCACTATGATTTGCATGGAAGCGGCGGATGATATCCTTCAGCGAGCAACTCACGAAGAAATACTGCTGCACCAAGCGCAGCTCCTTACCATTTTCAGTCGAGTCATTTGGATAAAGCACCTTGGAGATTGTCTCCCCCATTGCCTTTTCGCGAACGGCTTCGACATAGCCTCCCTCATTGAAAATATTAAGATCAAACTCTTGAGTCGATTTGGAATCCCACAGGCGCAAGAAATTAACCGTCTCGCCACCATGCCCAACGATACCAATATCATAGGGCACGCCCTCAAGCACCTTGCAGTCCACCCACTTTGGCTTAAAGACGCCCTTGCTGTCCATCTGGTGCTCGACACGACCATACAGTTGTACCTTTTGAGCGTAATTCGGGCGCATCACTTCCCAGGGGCAGCCTTTCTCCATCCAGACATCCGGATGCTCGACTTGATAGCCGTCCTTAAACTCCTGACGGAATAGACCGAATTCGTAGTGGATACCATAACCGACCGCTGGCAAATCCAGTGTGGCCAGCGAATCCAGGAAACATGCTGCGAGGCGACCAAGGCCACCATTACCAAGCCCCATATCGGCCTCTTCGTCGCAAACTTCATTAAAATCTTGCCCCAGCTCCGTCAGCGCATCGCGCGTCTGATCGAACAGTCCGGCATTATGCAAATTATTCACCAACAGGCGGCCCATCAAATATTCCAAACTCAGGTAATAGGCACGGCGCACCTTTTGCTCGTGATGCACTGCCTGGGTCTTCATAAAACGATCCAGCAGGCGGTCGCGCACCGCATAACAGGTGGCCGTCCACCACTCGTCCTTAGTCGCGCTCGCCTGGTGGCGTGCCAGCGTAAAACGCAAGTGATTCAGAATCGATGTCTTCATCGACTCTTTAGTATCACCAACGTCGAAACGAAAAGCCTTCTCCGCGACCTTTGCGGAGGGTGCTTTTTTAGTGGAAGATCTTTTAGACTTTGTAGCTTTTGTTGTCATGAGAAACTGATGTTAGGTAAAATATCGTTGGCTCAGCGGCACCCGTGCATTTGAATTTCATAGGCATTTCGCTCAGATAGGGAAGTTAGAAAGCAAAAAAGACGCCGATTCTGCACAAATCTGCGCTTCGTCTTCTAAAAAGTGCCACGCCTGTCCTATTCGACCGTTTAGCGAGGCGAATCACTAAGCACACAGGGCAGCAAGGCGGCGTCTTTCATCCCGTGTATAATCTTCTTATCTGCGGGACAGAGCGTGGCCAAAATGCCCTGAAGGTTAGCAAGCTTGGCCGACTCATCCACAAAGTAGTAAGGACAGAGTCGCATGCGCCCCTCCATCTGATAGAGACGACCGTCGTCGCTGTAGACCGGATGCCGCAAACGCTTCGGCTTTTCGTAGCTTTGTAAAATATGCAGTGAAGTGTCGGCCATCGCGATCGCCTGTTGAATCGCACTCTCCCAGTCAGAGCGCGAAGAGTCGCTGCCTAGGGTCACGCTACGCGCGCCCCATGCACTCTCGTGAAAACCGCTGATTTTGATAATCAAATTACGCTCTTTTTTACTCGCCTCGATCAACTGCGACCAATCGGTCATCGGCTTGCCTCCCACATAGGGCGCATCCAAGACTGCATTGGGCGGCAGTTCGACGGGATCCATGACCCAGGTCTTAGGGATCACCTTCGCCAAGGCTTTGTAAGACTGCTTGGAGAGATTTTCCCGCCAATAATCTTCCAACATATGATGGTGAAAGAGTGCCAGATTGAGCTTTTCCTCCTGAAAGGGGCGCATCGGCGGAGTCAACCGCACCTGCGAAGCCTCACGCGCCTTGAGCAAAAAGTCGGCAATCGAAACATTGGCGAGGTCGAAGAGCTCCCAGAATCGGTAGATCACATCCACCTTCTGCGGCTCGCCATCCATGTCCACACAGATATCGTCGCCCAGCGGCATCACATCATCGGGGTGGAAAACATGCACACGCTTGCCGAGCAGGCGCAACTGCGAGGCGAGCCACTCCATTTCCGGGCGATAGGTCGCGGCCTCGTCACTCACAACTACCGCAATATAAGGCGCAGAGACATTCGGTACCCGACTGGCCAGCACCCCGTAAAAGGCGCTCACCATATCCTGCGTGCCGGCACCGATCAGCGCATCGCCATGCACATCAGTATAGAGCCGATTCAAGAAAGCCGTCAGCCCAATGCCGCCCGGCACCGAGTCGATCTCAGTCATGGCAAAGCCCTCTTCCGTCACCAATAAATCGGGTCGGATCACCATCGGCACCGTCCCGCGCAGCGCCTTTGCCCGCGCATGCGCAATCAAGGCCTCTGGCTTGCCACGATCCAAATACGCCGCCACCCAGGGCGCTTTCAGCGGCCGATTGCGCAGTAAATTCTTCCCCTCGACCGAGCGCAGATAGAGCGTCTCCTGCGCTCGATAAAACTCATAGCAGGCCTGCCCAATCTGTTCAATCTGCTTCACCTGCGCCGACGTCAGCGGAAACGCCTCGGGCGAATAGCGCCAGGTCTTATTCTCAAACAAGCTCTGATCAGAGAACGCCTGCAACGCGTCTTCATAGCTAAGGCCGGATAAATGTGCTTCTTTCATATCGAGTGGTGTAGGACCCTCGCTCAAGCCCTTCAACGAACTAAATGCGGAGAAAATCCAATAAGAACAATACACCTGCCTGAGCACGCAAATATGTCAAGAGACGGCGCGAAACAACGCCGTATCAAAGCATTTAATACAAACAGAAACAATCAAATCGCGCAAAATGGTGAAACCATTCTCCGTGACATTGGGAGTTTCGTTTTCTTCTTAACTGCCATAAACAGCGATTTGCTGCAGACAGCCTGAAATTGCGGGTAAACCAACCATGTTAGTTTTCTATATCAGTTTTCTCTTACTTACTCGTCGCCAAATTCACGATCGGCGGCTGCCTTGCGTGAAGTGGGGCCCCCAGCGCGAAGCCAGGCGTGGATGAAGGGATCGAGCGCGCCGTCCATCACGGCTTGCACATTGCCGGTTTCCACGCCAGTGCGAAGGTCTTTGACCATCTGATAGGGCTGAAAGACATAGGAGCGAATCTGGTTCCCCCAGGCGATTTCACCTTTCTCACCGTAAAATTTCTCCATCTCGCTGCGCTTCTCATCTTCTTGCTTTTCGTAGAGACGTGATTTCAAGGTCTTCATGGCGGTCGCCTTATTTTTGATCTGCGAGCGCTCATTCTGACAGGTCACCACGATGCCACTGGGCAAGTGCGTCAGACGCACGGCAGACTCAGTGCGATTCACGTGCTGCCCGCCTTTACCACTGGCGCGATAGACATCGGTCCGAATGTCGGCTTCGTCGATCTCGATCTCGACATCGTCTTCGATCTCTGCGGTGACATCTACCGAGGAAAAGGAAGTGTGACGACGCGCATTGGAATCGAAGGGGCTGATCCGCACCAAGCGGTGCACGCCGCGCTCGGCCTTGGCATAGCCGAAGGCGTTGGGCCCCTCGATACGGATGGTCGCCGAACTGATGCCCGCATCTTCACCGGGTTGGATGTCGAGCACCTCCGTCTTAAAGCCGGCATGCTCGGCCCAGCGGGTATACATGCGCAGCATCATATCCGCCCAATCGCAGCTCTCGGTGCCGCCGGCTCCGGAGTTTACAGTCAAAAACGCGTTACAAGCATCATGCGGCCCGCTCAGGAACGAGGCCAGCTCCAGCTGATCCAGCTTCGGCTGCAAACGCTTCAAAGTATCCAGAATCTCTTGCTGATACGCCTCCGCATCCGGATCGCCCTCCATTTCATCGACGAGCTCCAGCATCGCCTGCATGTCCGCGACTTCCGCATTAAAGGCCTTAGCCGGATTCACCGTATTTTTCAAACGGTTCGCCTCGCCGATCACTTTCTGTGCCGCCGCCTGGTCATCCCAAAAGCTGGCTTCACTCATTTGCGCTTCCAGCGCTTCAATTTGTGTAATTTTAGTCGCCCCGTCAAAGATACCTCCAGATATGGCCGGCACGACGCGTGAGCTCTTGTATTTGCGAACGAACTTCGGGTGTAATTAAATTCATGCGCCTCATAGCAACAAAGCCGGCCAAATATTAAAGATAAAAATGTTTACCTCGCCGCCTTCCCACGCGAAAAAGCTCTGCAATGAATATTTCCCTCTTCGACTATCACCTCCCCACAGAGCTCATCGCGCAAGAACCCGCAGCCGTTCGCGATGCCTCCCGCTTGATGGTCGTCGACCGCGCCACCCGTCGCGTGACGCACACACATTTCTCAGAGATCGGCCAATACCTGCCCCCCCAAGCACGCTTTTTCCGCAACAACGCGGCGGTGCTCAAAGCACGCCTCTTTGGCCAACGCCCGACCGGCGGCAAGGTCGAGTGCCTGCTGTTACAGCCCGCCGAAGACGCAACGACTTGGTGGTGCCTGCTCAAGCCCGGCAAGAAAACCTTCAACGCGGGTCGCTTCGGCCTGCCCGGCGAATATCACGCCGAGGTGCTGGAAGCCGGCAGCAACGGCAACTACCGCGTCCGCTTTCATCCCGAACGCGACGAATCAGTCACCGAGCTCTCGGAGCGACTCGGCATCCTGCCCCTGCCCCCCTACATCGAGCGCAGCCAGGACGACCCGCGTCGCCAAAACGACAACGAGCGCTACCAGACCGTCTATGCCGATTTGGACAAACGCATCGCGGTGGCCGCACCCACTGCCGGACTCCACTTCACCCCCGGCCTGATCTCCGAACTAGAGAAAAGCGGCGCACAATTTCACGATCTCACCCTACAAGTCGGCATCGGCACCTTTCACCCCATCCAAGTCGAGAACATCCAAGACCACAACATCCACCACGAGTGGTATGAGATACCAGCCACCGCCTTTGCTGAGCTCAATAAGCCCGAAGCCGGCCCCCGCATCGCCGTCGGCACCACCTCGGTGCGCTCGATCGAAGACGCCATGCGCCGCAGCCAAAGCGCCCCCGAAAGCTGCATCACCCCCTCTGGCTCCGTGCAAGCCGAGGCCGACATTTACATCTATCCACCCGCACAATTTGCGGGAATTGACGGCATGATCACAAACTTTCACCTACCAAAATCCACTCTACTCTGCCTCGTGTCGGCCTTTTTGACACCAGGCAGCAAAGATGGAATCGAGTGGTTAAAGGAACTTTACGCCGAAGCCATTGATCACAAGTATCGCTTTTACAGCTACGGAGATGCCATGCTAATCCTCTAGCCGCGCCCCCTATACCACACCAATATATAATTTCGGGAATAAGCCCCGCCCCCAGCACTCACATGAACGATACAGAAACCTTAAACTTCGACGAAATCGTGAGTGCCTATTATCAACCGCTCTATCGTTTCGGCTACAGCCTAGCCAAAAACGAGCATGAGGCGGGCGACCTCGCCCAGCAGACTTTTTTCATCTTTGCAGAAAAGGGCGACAGCTTGCGCGATAAGTCCAAGGTGAAATCCTGGTTATTCACCACGCTCTATCGCGAGTTTTTACGTCGCCGCCGCAAAGACAGCCGCATGGACCATTACGAGCCCGAGATGCTCGAAGTCGTCGGCGGCACCGAAGAGCCACATATCCGTCGCTCATTGGACGCCAACCTAGCCGTCCAAGCCCTCGAAGAGGTTGACGAAGTTTACCGTCAGCCACTCGCCCTATTTTACATGAAAGATCTCTCATATAAAGAGATCGCCGAAACCTTGGACGTGCCCATCGGCACCATCATGTCGCGCCTCTCCCGAGGCAAAGCACAGCTGCGCGACATTTTTAAACGCAAGGAAACCGAAACCGCCTAAAGGAGTCACGTAATGAACCGCGAAGAAGCCAAACAACTCCTCGAACTCTGCCGTCCCGGCAATACAGACGATCGTCAAGACCCCGTGCTTGCCGAAGCCTTTGCCCTGCTCGAAAACGATCCCGAACTCAAAGATTGGTTTGACGAACAACAAGCCATCGACGCCCGCATCAGCGAGAGCATCTGCGCCGTCGAAGTTCCCGTCGACCTAAAGGCCAGCATTCTGGCAGGCATGCGCCTCCACCAGGCACATGCCAGCGATACGGCCAGCGACGTAGCTAGCGATGCCAGCATTCCTTTCGAACCCAGCGCCCGCGAAGACTTCCCCCAAGACACCAGCAACACACCGCAAGCCCGCGCATGGTGGCAAAGCCCATGGGCCGGAATCGCCGCGCTCTTCGTGGTCATGATGGCCATCATGAATGTGCCCAAAAGCTCACAGCCCACCGAGCAAGCAGCCGTTGCAGGCCTCCCCCCCGTCATTCAGTTCCTCTCGAACGAAATCGACTCCCTGCGCAGAAGCCAGTTTGAACACCGCGATGTACAAGCCGAAAAGTTGCAAACATTCCTAGCCAGTAAACATTCACCCTCGCCACAAGCGATCCCCGATTGCTTGGAAAAATTACCCACGATCGGCTGTATCACCTATGAATACGAAGGCGCCAAATTCAGCATGATTTGCTTCAAAGGCGGACAGACTTATCACCTGATCACTGCCGATAAAGCAACATATCCCGACGCCTTGCCGCTCGAGCCCGAAGTATTCCAGTGCTCTGGAAAAGCCTTCAAAATCTGGGTCGATGGTGAACAAGTTAAAATCCTCTCTGTCAAAGGAACCAAAGAGAACATTCCCGAATTCATCTAGGCACCCCGCGTGCAATTACCATTATAAAGGACGCAATCAATCATGAAGAAAACCATCCTCCTACTTACCAGCGCAGTTCTAGCTTCACTCATTGGCCATGCCGCCGAAGTGGAAACCTACGTAATCGACACCAGCCACTCCTCGGTAAAATTCAGCATCCGCCACTTCGTCGCTAAGACCACGGGCAACTTTTCCGAGTTCGAAGGCACACTCACCATTAACCGCGACGACCTCAGCCAAAACTCCGTCGAAGCCACGATCCAGATCCCTTCCGTCGACACCGATAGCGACAAGCGTGATGCACACCTGCAGGAAGACGACTACTTCAACGCAGCCAAACATCCACTCATGACCTTTAAGTCCACCCAGTGGAAGGCCACGGAGGACGAAAACCAATTCAAAGTCACTGGCGACCTCAGCTTTAACGGCATCACTAAACCCGTCACCCTCGATGTCGAACTACTCGGCTTCGGCGAAGGCATGCGTGGGAAATACCTTTCCGGATGGGAAGCCACCACCACACTGGATCGCACCGAATGGGGCGTGAATGGCGGTCAACCCGCGGTCGGCAACGAAGTGAACGTCACCATCAACATCGAAGCGCATCGGCAATAATCGCCCTGGCGATCAAAAGTCTCGCTCCTGCGTATCCACTACCAATGTGATAGGCCCATCATTCTGGGCCTCGATATCCATGTGCGCGCCAAACACCCCGGCCGCCACTGTTTGGCCCAAGTCCTGCCTCAAGCGAGTCACAAAATACTCGTAAAGCGGCACCGCCTGCTCCGGCAATGCAGCGCGGTTAAACGACGGCCGATTCCCCTTCTTCAAACTACCGAACAAGGTGAACTGGCTGATCACCAATGCCTGCCCACAGATATCCAACAAGGATTCATTCATACGCCCTGGCTCCGACTCAAAGATGCGCAACTTAACGATGCGCCGGACCAACCAATCGGCATCCGCCTGCGAATCCTCCTTACCCACGCCCAGAAAGACCAATACACCGGGCCCGATCTGGCCGACCACCTCGCCGGCCACAGTTACATGCGCTTTCGATACTCGTTGAATCACCGCTCTCATACAGCCAATTGAAAGCTAGCAAGTGGCAGAGACAAGCTTCGTAAACAAGCAACGTCCCATATAATTATATCACCAAGACAACGGCACACAGCTGCATCCCACGACGACATCCCCAAGGCCAGCTCCGCCACCAAGCCTGCAATGCATTCAAACCATAGCTCCTCTGCAAACTCACAGTTGCAATCCAGCGACCTTCAATTACTGTTCCTATAACCATGAAGCCCATCGTCCAACTTCTCTTACTTGCGACTCTATTCTTTGCAGGCTGTGTTTCTCCCACAACCGTCGACTACGACCGCTCCGCCAAAGCAAAGCTCAGCAATTACAAGTGCTTCGTGATCGATAGCCGCGAGGAGCGCTCCAACTATCAGGACATCGTCCTCAGTCCCATCGTAGATCGGCGCATTGAGCAAGCGATCAGCCGCACACTACAAGCCAAAGGCATGAGCCAAGACTGCGCCCAACCCGACTTTCGCGTCACCTTCAACACCATCACCAAGACCAAGACCGAAGTCAACGACCTCGGAGTCGGCCCTACTCCCTTCCGGCGCTATCCTTATCATGGATACGGCGCATTCAGCCGAATCGACGTGAATCAATACGAAGAAGGCACCTTCATCGTCGACATCATCGACCAAGCTAGCAAGGAACTCGTCTGGCGCGGCACCTATACCAAACGCCTGGGCTGGAGCGCTCCCAATGATCAAGAAGTACAGCAGATCGTCTCCGAAATCTTAGCCAGCTTCCCACCGCAAAGCGAATAAAACCCACTACTTGTGCAGTGGAGGCTTTGCGATTTGCAGCGCCAGTTGGTTCCCACGCAGATCTACAAATAGTGGTGCGTCCTTAACCTCACTACGAACAATTGCGCTGCCAATCGGGCAGCTCAAAATCGGCGACAAGGTGCCAGAGAGCACTTGCCCCACAACTTCGCCCGCCTCATCCAACACCGGCGTGCCCTCACGCGCGATACGGCGCCCCTCGAGCTTGAAATGCACCACGCGACACGGAATGCCATTCTCCTTCTGCTCCGTCAGCGCGTTCTTACCAATAAAATCAGTCTTATTCAGTTTCACCGTCCAGTCGAGACTGGCCTCAAATGGAGTGATATGGTCGCTCAACTCATGCCCATACAGCGGCAAGCCCGCTTCCAGGCGCAAGCTGTCACGCGCCCCCAAGCCACAGAGCTTCACCCCAAAGGCTTCGCCCTCGGACATAATTTGCTTCGCCAACACCTCGGCCACCTTGGGCGAACTATAGATCTCAAAGCCATCCTCTCCGGTGTAGCCCGTGCGACATATGCGAATCTTTTCACCCCCAAATGTCACCAACTGGTGCCAAAAGCGCTTAATTTCGGCAACCTCTTCGAGTCCAACGGCCAGTAAAATCGCTTCCGCCTGAGGCCCCTGCAGCGCCAACAGCGCGTAATCGTCGGATTGATCCTCTACACTCACATCCAAGCCCCAACGCTCGGCCTGCTTCAAGAACCAGCCGTAGTCTTTTTCAATATTCCCCGCGTTGACACAGACCAGAAACGCCTCCTCTCCGGTGCGATAGACAATCAGATCATCCACCACCGTGCCTTCACTGTTACACATCGGGGAATAGACCGCCTTCCCGATTGGCGCACTGGCCACGGCATTCACCACCAAACGGTCCAAAAACAGGGCCGCATCGCTGCCCTGCACGAAAAACTCCCCCATGTGACTCACATCAAAGAGCCCGGCGGCTTCACGCACTGCCTTGTGTTCCTCTAAGATACTAGTGTATTGCACCGGCATATTCCAACCGCCGAAAGCAACGAACCGTGCGCCTTGAGCGGCATGAAAATCGTGAAGTGGAATTTGAAGTACGCTGGGCATAAGATGTATCGGTTGCTAGTAATAATTCTAAAGTAGTGGCTGCGAGCTCGTGAGCAATGAAACTCAATTCCATCTCATAAAGTCAAGTTCCCCGCAAAGATACTTAATCGGGAGGCATAGAAATCTTATCTAAAAATTATTGTGTTTGCGAGCGTCACAAGTCTGGATCGTGCGCTTTAACGCAGTTTCTACCATCCTATCATGCACACCAGCCTAGCCGACCAGCGCGAACTCGCGCGCCACTACATTCCTGCCAGCGAATCTGACATTCGCGCCATGCTCGACGCCGTGGGCAAAGAACGGCTGGACGACCTCTTCGACCACATCCCCAGTGATGTGCGTTTCCCCAACGAGCTGGAGCTGCCGGAGGAGCTGGAATACGAGGCACTTAAAGAGCGCCTCAGCGCCATCGCAGCCAAGAATCGCATCGGCACCAGTTTTCTCGGCGACGGCGTGCCCGACTTTGTGCCGTCCCCGGTCATCGCGCCGATTTGCGACATCCGCAACATGACCACCGCCTACACGCCCTATCAGCCAGAGCTGAGCCAGGGCACCTTGCTAGCGCACTGGATCTACCAGTGCTCGATGGCCCGCCTGACGGGCTTCGAAGCGGTGAACGCTTCACTCTACGACCGCTCGACTTCTATTTTCGAGGGCATCTGCGCCGCCATCCGCATGAGCCGTGGCAAATCAGCGGCTCTCATCCCCGAAACACTCTACCCGGGCGACTTGGAAGTGCTGGCCACTCAATCAGAAGGCACTGAAATCGAACTCATCCGCGTGCCCGCCGATCCGGAGACGGGTCTCATCGATCCAGCAGCCCTCGCCGCGGCCGCAACGGATGCGGCAGATCGCTTGGCCGCCATCGTCTTCCCCCAAGTAAACACCTTCGGCTTACTGGAAGAGGTCGATGCGCTCACTCAATTTGCCGTTGAACGCGGCCTCAAAACGATCGCAGTGATCGATCCGCTCTTGCTGGCGCCCGGCGGACTCAAGGCTCCCTGCGATTTCGGCGAAAATGGCGTCGATATCATCGTCGGCGAAGCCCACCACCTCGCACTGGCCCCCAACTTCGGCGGCCCGGGACTCGGACTCTTCGGTGTGCGTTTCAGTAGCAAAGACCGCAACGGCGTGCGTGCCGCCCCTGGCCGTTTCATCGGCAAGGCCAAAGACAGCGCCGGCCGCGAATGCCGCGTCGGCGTGCTCTCCACCCGCGAACAACACATCCGCAAGGACAAGGCCACCTCCAACATCTGCTCGAATCAGGCCTTCATCGCGACACTGGTCGGGGCTGCGCTGCTGGAACGCGGCGACTCTGGACTCGAACAAATTTTAAGCGATCTCCGCAGCAAGCTCAGCCAGGCGGTCGCCCAGTTGACTCGCTTCGATGGCGTCGAGCTGGCCTTCCCCCAGTCCACAAGTTACCACGAGGTGACTTTTAAGCTCTCCCAACCGGTCGCCTCCGTGCTAACCGCCGCTCGCGCAGCGGGTGTATTGGCTGGGGCCGATGTTTCCGATCGCATCGCAGGTGGACGTCAGCTCTTAAAGCTCTCCTTTTCCAATCGCGAGCAACCACTCGACGTACTGCTCGCGGCCTTTGAATCCGTTTTCGGAGCGCCCGCAGCTGACGCGCAAACATTGGCCGCCGTGCCTGCCGAGCAAATCCGCGCCACCGCGCCGGGCTTGCCCTGCTACAGCGCCGACGAAGTGATCCAATACTATCAGGAACTGGGCAAACTCAACGTCAGCCCCGACGACGGTTGCTACCCGCTCGGCTCCTGCACCATGAAGTACAACCCGAAGGTCAACGACTGGGCGGCCAGCCTGCCTGGCTTCACCGACCTGCACCCGCAAGCGCCAGTCGAAGATTCACAGGGCTGCCTGATGGTGCTGCACGAAATTCAAGAATGGTTCAAGGGCATCACCGGCCTGCCCGGTGTCACTACGCAACCGCTCGCAGGCGCGCAGGGCGAACTGGTGGGACTCAAACTATTCCAAGCCTACCACCGCGACAAAGGTGAGACACGCGACATCATCCTGATCCCACGCTCGGCGCACGGCACCAACTTCGCCACCGCCACCATGGCCGGCTTCGGCGGCAAGCAGGGCAAAATCGTCTATTTGGAAGCCGACACCGAGGGCCGCGTGCTCAACGAAGACCTCGACCGCCGCATCGAAGAATACGGAGAGCGCATCGCGGGCGTGATGATCACCAACCCCAACACTTCGGGCATCTTCGAGACTTCCTTCAAGCAGATCGCGGAAAAGATTCACGCACTCGGCGGCCTGGTCTACATGGACGGCGCCAACATGAACGCCATTGCCGGTTGGATCGACCTCGGGGCACTCGGTGTGGACGCGGTGCACAATAATTTACACAAGACCTGGACCATCCCCCACGGCGGAGGCGGCCCCGGCGATGCCATCGTCGCGGTCAGTGAAAAGCTGATTCCCTTCCTGCCTGGCTACCAAATCGAGTTCGACGGCACCACCTACACACCCGTCAAAGCGAAAAAGTCAATTGGCTCCTTCCACCGTCACTGGGGCAACTTCGCCCACAAGGTGCGCTGCCTCACTTATTTGCTGCGCCTCGGCCACGCTGGCGTGCGCCGCATGTCGGCCATGGCAGTGCTGAGTGCCCGCTACTTGCATGAGCAATTGCGCGAAGACTACGCCACCCTGCCGACCGGCTCCGACGCCGAACCGCGCATGCACGAATTCATCCTTTCGCTCAAAACCGAAGACTTCGGGGCGCTCGAAAGTGTCGGCCTACGCAAGAGCGACGCCGCGCCCCGTATCGGCAAGCTCTTCCTCGACTTCGGATTTCACGCGCCCACCGTGGCTTGGCCCGAAGCCCTCGGCCTCATGATCGAGCCCACCGAGAGCTACACCCAAGCCGAGCTCGACCGCTTCGCCGAAGCCGTCAAAGCGATCTTGAAACTGGTCAAAGAGCACCCGCAAGCGCTCAACTCCGCGCCCCACTTCACCCCGATCGACCGCGTCGAAGAGGTGGAAGCCAACCGCGACGTCTGCCTCTCTGAGTCACTGGACACCTTGCCCGAACTCAATCAAGCCCGCATCCATTCCAGCGAACTGGCCCAGATGCCCGTCGCAGCGATCTACGCCAAGATCGTGGAAGCGGTCGAAGCCAAAGCGGTGTAGGGCGAGTTTATGCCCTTAGGGTGCTTACGAGCGCAGGCGTCAAAGCCTACATCTCGGCAGAAGAGCGTTGGTGTTGTGCGAAGACGGGTGCAAGGTTGGGAAGCGCCGCGTCCGCGAGCAGACACACAACGCTCCCGAATCATTCTGCTCCCTAATCATTCTGCTCCCTAATCATTCTGCTCCCTAATCATTCTGCAGAAACAATCCCACAATACGCCCCTTCTCCAAAAAAGTTCAAAATCTACTTTTTATCACAAATTTGCAAACGCGGCGCTTCGACGCCTCCGTGCACAAATTCGTAAGCGACAATCAGTGTCTTCAATGTTTCAACCAGCAGTGTTCCGCAGTTGGAAGAGTGAGTGAGACTTTGGGCATCCACTCTAATATGTGCTCTGGATCGAGTGTCGCCGGAGCACCGGACACGGCCGCACACTACACACGGGGCGATTCAACCGGGGAATGTATTCAAATTGAAAATACCATATCCAAACTTAGATACAGTCAACGAAACGCCCGCCTGCTCCTGAGTCCAGTCGCAGCCTTGATTCAAGAGAACTGCCTCGACTTGCCCATCTATCGCGAGCTCGATGGACTGAGACTCGGAAGAGGGATTCATAACAACAATACAACGCGCCTGCTCCGACGCTCGCAAAATAACCAGTGGATACGGAGTCTCCCTGGGATTGAGGATCGTGAAGCTGCTATCCGTGCCTAAGCACGGGTGCGCGCGGCGAATTCGAATTAGTTTTCGAACAAAATGGAGTAATGATTCCTGGTCGGCCTCTTGCGCCGCCACGGTCGGGCGATTTGCATCTTCGTCGATCGGTAGGTAGAGCGCCTCCGCCTCGGCACTGGAAAAGCCGGCGTTCTTTGACGCATCCCACTGCATCGGTGTGCGCGTGCCAGCTCGTTCACCTAGTCCCGAGGTGCCAGCATTGATCGCAACGATCCCATCGAGCGTCGAGCCCTCCTTCGCCGCCACGCCCTCGACGTAACGCATACCAATCTCTTCGCCGTAATAAATGGTGGGCGGGCCGGCTTGCGTCATAAAGAACACCCAGGCACAACGAAGTTCCTCCCAGCCTCGTGGCGCGCAGCGCAAACGCTGAAAGTCATGACAGCCTACAGGTAAAGTGATCAAGCCCTTCCCTGCGGTGGCCGCCCGCTGCTCCATGTAGGATTGACGAAAGACCTCAAGACTCCCCTTACCGGCTGCATCGAAGTAACAGTGCGTTTGCCCGGCGGGCGGTGGCAGGGTTCCGTTGCCATTGAAAAAGAGCGACGAATAGCCGGGTGCATTAAAATGCAACATGAAGTCTAAATGAAAACCTGCCGCGATGGCACGACTCGGATAACTCCACTCAGACATCAACACGCGATCGGGATAATCCACATCCATCCATGCGCGAATTTCCTGCCAAATGCCCTTGGTCGCTTCGATCGAAGCGGGAGTATTCTCTGGCTTGACTAACGAGCCCGCCATATCCACGCGGAAGCCATCACACCCCAAATCAAACCAATAAGCTAAAATTTTTCGCAATTCTGCACGGTTCTTCATCGGCCCCGGCGCGTCGATGGGGTCCTGCCAAGGCTCGCTCGGCTCAGAATAACCGAAGTTCAATGCGGGCTGATACCAAAAGAAATTGGACACAAAGTCGTCTTTGACAGGCCCCTGCTGTGGATCAAATGCGCGGTTTTTCCAAATGTATCGGTTCGCCTCGGGGCTCTGGGGATGGCTCGCTTCTTCAACAAACCATGGGTTGTCCATCGAAGTGTGTCCTGCCACCAGATCCAGGATCACCCGTATCCCGCGCGCATGCGCCGCCGCAAGCAGCGCTACGAAATCCGATTCCTTTCCATAGCGCGGCGCAATCTTGTAAAAGTCACGCACGTCATAGCCAGCATCCCCGAAGGGGGAGTCGAAACAGGGATTCAACCAAATGGTATTGATTCCCAAATCACGAATGTAATCCAATCGCTGAATAATCCCCTGAAAATCCCCGACCCCGTCCTGATTACTATCCTGAAAGGACTGCGGATAAATTTGATAGATAACGGCGTCTTTAAGCCATGAGGTCGAAGCGATCATACAAACAGATTGAGATAATGGGGATTCTGCGAACCATGCCAGGTTCAACACTGCGCAAAGAGATACAGTATCTAGATTGAGCTCAACAAAAATCATATACATCAATTCTACTCGGCACGATTTTCCATGCAGTGAGTTCTCATAGACAATCCCACACACTCCTTCACTGATTTCCACATTCACAGACAAATCATTGCAGTCCTCTTGCATCCCCGCCCAACTTGTCTTTTAGATTGATCAGTCTAGGACTTTTCTTATATCAGGCATTCTTGCTGCTTATCAGACAATTCGACTGCATAAACTCATACCAACCGATACCAATTTTGACTCAAAAAAGCACCACACCGGCCCCCACAGCGGCCAAGGCCACCACTCAGAACCGCGGATTTGAAAAAATAGACGCCGACGTCAACTACCTGATGGGCGAACTCCAACAGGTAATGAAGGAATCCGGCTACGCCGACATGACGGACTATCTGCCCTGGACCGGCAGCAAGCTCGCCCAACAAGAGCAATTTACCAGTCGCATGGTGCAGGCCTACTCGATCGCCTTCCAGCTCCTCAGCATGGTGGAGGAAAATACCGCCAACCAAATTCGCCGTATCCACGAACAGGAGGGGGATTTACACCAATGGCGCGGTCTGTGGGGCAGCCACCTCAAAGAACTGAAGGAACAAGGCCTCTCCGAAGAGCAGATCGCCGATGCGCTGCATGAGGTACACGTGGAGCCTGTGCTGACCGCACACCCCACCGAACCGAAGCGGATCACCGTGCTGGAACTGCACCGCGAGCTCTACTTGAAACTTGTGATGCGCGAAAACTCCATGTGGACGCCTAGCGAGATCGAAGACATCCGCCGCAGCATCCGCACCATCCTCGATCGTCTGTGGCGGACGGGAGAAATCTATCTGACCAAGCCCAGCATCGAAATGGAGCGCCAGGGCATCGAACACTACCTGACCTCCATCTTTCCGACTGCCATCCAGACGCTGGACCGCAACCTGATCCACGCCTGGGAAAGCCTCGGCTTCGACCCGGCATCATTGGAAAAACGCCGCCCCCACATCAACTTCGGCTGCTGGGTCGGAGGCGACCGCGATGGTCACCCCTTCGTGACACCGGAAGTAACAGAAGAGTCGCTGCTCTCCTATCGCATCAAGGCACTGAAGCTTCACAAAAAGGCATTGATTGAGCTCCGCGCCAAGCTGAGCCTGTCCTCCAGCCTACAATCACCGCCGGAAGAGTTGTTGGATGGCATCGCCAAGCAATGGGAAATACTCGGCAACCGTGCGGCGGCCATGTGCGCGCGCAACGAAAATGAGCCTTGGCGCCAATTCGTCAGCCTGATGATCGCCCGCATTCCGGTCACCGAAGGTGTCGACTCCGAGGTCGACCACCTGTCAACGGATCACTTTATTAGCTACAAACGCTCCAGCGAATTAAACGAAGATCTGGAGTTGCTACGTCGCAGCCTGCTACGCGTAAATGCCCGTTCCATCGTCGAGGAAGATATCGATCCTGCCATCAATCAGCTGCGCACCTTCGGTTTCCATCTCGCCAGCTTGGATATCCGTCAAAACAGCGAAGTGCACGAGCGCGCCGTCAGCCAAGTGCTGGAATGCCTGAACTTCCCGGAAACCGACTATGACCAATGGGATGAGGCCAAGCGCGTCGACTTCCTAAAATCACAATTAAGCCGTACCGATCGCCGTCTACGCCACAATGCCAAGCTGGGCGAAGACGCACAAAAAGCAATCGGCGCACTCACCGTAGTGGCCCGCCACGTAAAGCGCTACGGCACTCCCGCATTGGGCGCGCTGATTGTGAGCATGACCCGCACGGTCTCCGACCTCATGGCGGTGTATTTCCTCGCCCGCGAAGCAGGACTGCTACAGCAGGATGCCGATGCCAATATCATCTGCCCGCTACCAGTCGTCCCACTCTTGGAAACCGTGCAGGATCTGGAAAACGGCCCCGAAATTCTGGATGCCTTTTTACAGCTACCCATCACCCGCCACTCCCAGCGCTGGATTTCGGACAACCGCCAACGCAAGGATCTGGTCCAGCAAGTGATGATCGGCTACAGCGACAGTAACAAGGACAAGGGCATCCTCGCCAGCCAGTGGGCCCTGCACAAAGGACAGGAAAAGATCGTCGCGATGGGCCAGCAGCACGGCTTCCGCATCCGCTTCTTCCACGGTCGCGGGGGCACCATCAGCCGCGGCGCGGGGCCAACGGACCGCTTCCTCGAAGCCCTGCCCGAAGCCGCCCTCTCCTACGACCTGCGCACCACAGAACAGGGCGAAGTCATCGCCCAGAAGTTTGCCAATCTGCGCACCGCCACTTACAATCTGGAGCTGCTGGCAGCAGGTACCCTGCTCTTTTCCCAGCCACACAAACAGACCAAGTACGACGAGGACACCGCCGCCACGCTACAAAGCCTCTCCGACTACAGCGCCGAAACCTATCAAGCGCTGCTGCATGGCAAGGACTTCATGAGCTTCTACCGCCAGGCCACTCCGATCGACGTGCTCGAAGTTAGCCGGATCGGCTCGCGCCCTTCGCGCCGCACAGGCGCGCACTCGCTGGATGACCTGCGCGCCATCCCCTGGGTCTTCAGCTGGTCGCTCAGCCGCTACTTCCTGCCCGGCTGGTATGGCGTGGGCAGCGCCCTGGACAAACTCTGCGAAAGCGATGCCGATGCCTACCAACAACTCAAGGACGGCATCCACAGTAATGCCTTCCTGCGCTACGTATTCACCAATGTCGAAGCCAGCCTGATCAGCGTCGACCACAAGGTGATGACCGCCTTCTCCGAGCTGGTCGAGGACGATGCACTACGCAACCGCTTCATCGATCCCATCAACCACGACATGCAGCTGGCGCACAAACACCTGCAACATCTCTTCGTGGCACCGATCGAGGAGCGCCGTCCCAACCTGGTCAACACCACTCAGCGTCGCAACAAAGCGCTCGAAGGGCTCCACTTCTACCAGATCGAGCTGATCAAGCAATGGCGCGCCAACGGCAGTGATAAAGCCGACGAAAGCATGCTCAATCGCCTACTGCTGACAGTCAACGCCATTGCCAGTGGCCTGAAGATGACAGGCTGAGCCAGTTGAACTACAAGCTTTCAAGCCATGCAGCCAGCTCGGTAATGCTGCCCACTTCTTTGTCAGCCGGTATCGCGAGCGGGTACGTGCTCTTTCCCGGACGGGTCACAAACACACCAGTCATGCCAGCGGCTTTAACGCCCGCAATGTCCCAACCGTGTGCAGCCACCATCATGGCCTCGTCCGCTTCGACTCCGGCCTGCTTCAGCGCCCACTCATAAGACGCAAGTGCTGGCTTGTAGATTTGAATATCTTCGATGCTGTAGCGTGCTTCAAAAAACTCCATCAAGCCTGCGTTTTCAAACTGAGTTTGCACGCCCTTGTTCGAGGAGTTGGTGAAGCTGATAAGACGAAAACCCTGGTCTTTGAGTGCTTGCAGCCCTGCCTTTACATCAGGATGAGGTGGCAGACTACGAAGCGGTGTCACGATCGCCTCGCGAGCCGCAGCTTCAGTCAATTCGATACCATTATTGTGAGCCACCATCATGAGAGCAGCGACACCGATGTCTCCAAAATTATGATACCGCTGCGTAGCTGTATCCACCAGCGAGTAATGCAGCATAGTCGAGAACCAAAGCGGCAAAAGCTCGTTCTGCCCATTGAGCGCTTGCCCCACCGATGCCCGCATGGATTCCAAATCCAGCAGAGTTTCATTAACGTCGAAGAAAATCACCTTAGGGCGAGCAGGCGCGGATTGGCCATGCGCCACAACTGGCAAAGCTGCGACAAGGAGAAGAAGGACGGCGAGTGCCTGTTTGAATGGTCGTGTAAATTTCATATCACAGCATTAGGGACATGAGCGGCAGAACATATTCCATTTAAAATAAAAGAGCCAAACTCCCCCGCCCACAAATAGTTTACAGAAGCCGGTTATATTTCTAAACTGAATTATGCTGGAGTGAATACACCCAGGGCACCTGCCTCAACCGAGATATCACTCCACTTCTAAGAATATATGATCTATAAGCTTGGGCTTTGCGTAGCCTCGAAACTTTGTTTCCATGCGTCGCCTTCGGCTATGCAGGACACAGTCGGGGGGCGATCGGCATCGCCCCGGTTCCCCTTTCGACGAGCTTAGGACTGGCGAGAACCGAGCTTACAAAAGACATATCTATTAGGACCAAACTTTTTTCGAATAGGCATTAGGCTCTACGGCAAGGAGAGTGAAACTATCCGTGACGTCTGCGAAATCATTCTCTTTTTTTATATCTCCTAGGCTCGCGGTTATTATTGCTTCATTATTGGTTTGGTTGAGTTCTTCCTTCTGAACGGAGAGCTGTATCACGGAGAGGAGCCCAGCGAATCGGAGTTAATACCAGCGACTCGATGGCGCATCAATCGCCATAGTGTGTCCCCATCCGTAGGATCTTTACGACCTCTTCTTCTTCGTAAACCTGATAGACCAATCTGTGTTGAATATTAATTCGTCTGGAATAAACACCTAATAAGTCACCAACCAGTGCCTCGTATTCCGGAGGCTTCCTGAATGGGTCTTCCTGTAATATATCGATCAGTTCCAGTGCTTTCTCTTTTAGATGACTCCGAGAAATTTTCTTGGCATCTTTTTGCGCCTGCTTCGCGTATACGATCCGATAACTCACCACTCAACCGTCTCGCTGCAGTCCTCGATTTCTTCCTTCATTCCTTTTTTGATCGAATCGACCATACCGGGAATCGCGCTCAGATGAAGCGTCTCAGAAATAGCCCTCCAATCATCCTCTGAAACAAGCACCGCATTGCCCCGCTTGCCTGTGATCTGAATGGGAATGTGTGAACTATTCGCCTCGTCGATCAGACTGTAGAGCTTATTCCGAGCGCTGGTGGCAGTAATTGTGGTCATGACAGGTAGCGTGCGCTATTACGTGCGCTTGTCAAATTTTCCATTCTGCTCGGCGATAGAATGCCAAAGGTCGGAAGCTTCCATGTCCTCCGCCGGATCATCCAGCTCGAGGAGGAACCTCGCGAGGGCAAGTCTTTTACTGCGAGGGAGTTGCACAGAATCCCTACTAATTTCTTCAAATGTTGCGCTCATAATGGTTAATTACCCCAAAAATCAAATTTGTCGATTTCATATTCTGGCCACTAAGGAAGGAACCGCCCGTTACCGAGCGGCCCCCTCGCAGATCCCTGCGTGCGGTTTTGATTCGCTTCGTTCAGCCCTGCAGGGCCGCTTTAAGCGGTTCAACCATTTAAATAGGATAGGTTGGCACCAATGCTGGAACTTGCCCAGACTCTTGGAGTTTCCAATCACACCGTAATAGTTGTAATGCCCGAGCCAACGGGGCGGGTCGATTGCACTGTAAGAATGCCATCGGACTGCCCTGTTGGCAGTCCTTGATTAAGCGTGGGTAAGCGGTTAAAAAAATACGCTGAATGGGCATTCTCTTTCTGGATATCGTGGAGGATGAACATAGATGAGCGCCAGCAAAATCTATTGCTCACTATCGACTGATAGGGTCTTTGTTTCTTCCAAATGGCGACCAATGCTTCCCTTGACTTTATCCCACTCCAGAAGCTCTGCCTCGCCCGATTCAATGCGAGCTGAGCGCTGGTCCAGCAAGTCAATGATCTCAGGAGATTCGGAGCTTGTGCTAATGTCGCTGCGCATGTCTTCCCATAAGTTTCTCACTGTGAGTAACTTCTCTTCTTTTGTCATGCTTTCAACGTCTGGAATCATTCGACGCCCATTAGTCAATTACATCGGCGCTCCATTCTTTTACCATTGAGGTAGAGCTGCCCGTTGTCGAACAGCCCCCCTCCCAGATCCCTGCGTGCGGTTTTAATCCACTTCGTTCACCCCTGCGGGGCCGCTTAAAGCGGTCCACGTATTCTTACACTTTTAAAAGACGTCACGAGTGCCCCCCAATCCAAAGACAGACCACAAAGGAAATGACATGTCCCCTTTTAGCCCCCTGAGCGATGGCACGTTGGCGATGTTATCCAGAAGCCTCTTGATGGAGCTAGTTTTTGAAGAGATCACTGTGGCTTCCAGACCGCTCCAAGAATAAAGATTCTGGCTCATTTCGATATATTAAAATCCAGTCAGGTTCAATGTGACAATCTCTTGAACCGAACCAATTACCAATCAAAGCATGATCTCGATAGTTTTCTTCGAGGGGCTCATCTGCCGCCAGTAGCCGAACGACATCCCCCAGCTTTTCGAGATTCTCTCCCCTTTTCTTTAGACGTTTGATATCCTTCTTAAATTGGCTGGTTTGAATGACTGGCTTCATTACTTCCAGCTGTCTATCAGGTCATCCGCACTTTCGAAACGCTCTAGATTGTGACCTGAACGCGAATCTTGCAGTGCTCTTTCAGTTTCTTCATTCGGGATTTCTACCGAGAAGGGAAGACCGTTCCGTAAGGTGATCTGCGTGTAGAACATACGAATTGCCTCCGTGGGACTCATTCCTAGGCGGTTGAGAATGGTTTCCGCTTTTTGTTTCGTTTCTGGATCGATTCGGCTGTGTCCTGCTGCTGTTTTCATACCCCCTAAAATGTGTTGCATACGCAACACAAGTCAAGCTGTCAATTTCCTCTCCATCGTAAAGCGCAGTCGATGCGAGGCAAGCGGTTTAGCTCAGCACAAGCTCGCGATATCGCATTGACTACCGCGACTGGATAGACCTCCAAAGTGCAAGCGATGTAAAAAACTGCTGGATAGACAGCATGAGAAAGACGGCTCCAATAACTATATGAGGGATGAACGTAGGCGACGCTCCGCGAATCATATTAATGAGGATCAGCCGAGAAAAAGTCAGACAGAGTAAAACCAAAACGGATAAGATTATCTTCCAAACTCTTATTCTTTTTTCATTTTTAATTCCTACCAAGACAGGAACCGCCCGTTACCGAGCGGCCCCCTCGCAGATCCCATGCGTGCGGTTTTGATTCACTTCGTTCACCCCTGCGGGGCCGCTTTAAGAGGTTCAACCATTAAAATAGGATAGGTTGGCACCAATCCTGGAACTTGCCCAGACTCTTGGAGTTTCCAATCACACCGTAATAGTTGTAATGCCCGAGCCAACGGGGCGGGTCGATTGCACTGTAAGAATGCCATCGGACTGCCCTGTTGGCAGTCCTTGATTAAGCGTGGGTAAGCGGTTAAAAAAATACGCTGAATGGGCATTCTCTTTCTGGATATCGTGAAGGATGAACATAGATGAGCGCCAGCAAAATCCATTGTCCACCATCGACTGGATAGACTTCAGTATCTTTACCAGAGGTGTCGGCAGAGCGGCTTCGGTCTAAGATTCTTAAAATTACCTTTGCTGAGTATGCTTGGAAGACCAAGAGCCATGAGATGACTAAGAAAAAAAGAGAATATTATTGGACGCCCCGCATCTTCTGATCCGAATACAAACCAGATGAGTGACCACGCCAATGCTAAGCCCCAGAAGATGCCTGCATGCTTAGCTTGAGATTCAGTTCGATACATTACAGATCGTTCCCAACGTGAGTGACATCTCGATTAGTTTTCTATTTCAGGGAAGATCTTCATTTTAATTCTGTCTATCGTGGAGCTCTGACGACGGCGCGTCAGCGACGTTGCCCAACAGCACTTGGATCTACCTTCTCTAGATGTGGTGATTGCGTGTAGAGTGCCATTTGTAGAACTAGGATGACTGGGAAAAGATATCCAGTATATTCAGTTCCTTTTTTAGTTATGTAGGATAGCAGATAAACAACAGCTAAAAGCATCCATAATGCCCGTAACCACTTAGATTGACTTCTTTTCTTAAACGAGAGTTGTAGGTTGATTTTTTTCTTAGCCGCCCAATCGCCAAAAAGACGAATTTGATCTTCCGCGCTCAAAGCCTTGTAGCTAGCGTCTTGGGAATAGAACTCTTTGAGGGTCTGGTTCATTCTTTGTAGATTGTTAAAGTGTGGCATGGAGTGAGGCACGAACGGAATTGTCCTATCCTGCCTTGTTGGCCTTCAGTTTTCTTTTGGACTTAGGTGCGTCTAGGTGTTCACCGATCCAGACTTTTATTAGGGACTGTCGAGGCACGCCAATACGATTTGCTTCACGGTCTAAACGTTCGATCATCCAGACTGGAAAATCTACGTTCACTCGCTTTTGCTCCTGCCCCGGGCGGAATGCCTTCGATAAATCCAAGTGATCGTTGATGTCGACTTCGGCATCATCAAAAATTTTATCTAAATCCTTAGCTTTCATATAGTTTCCTTTCGTTCGTTCGGGCTCTTCTCACTGAGATGATCCGTGTTTTGTCTCCTCTGGGAGTGTAGAAGGCGACCCAGAGCTTTCTATTTAACATCGCGAGCAGGGCGAAGCGCTCTTCGTCTTCTGATTTTCACCGGAAATCCAATGCAATCTGGGTCGTTCCAGAGTGATTGAGCTTCTTCAAAATCAAGACCATGCTTCGCCTTATTTAATTCACTTTTTATGGGATCATACTCAAACTCCATTTAGGTATAGAAATTATACCAATAGTTGAATTTGTCAAGACCTTCGTTTTCTTGGCTAACGTGGATACCAGACAACCAGCCAATGAGCTTCGTCGTCCTGTTGAGTTTTAGGGGCGGGGTAAATGGGGTGTCTGCGTCGACTGAATCTGCCCTTCACTTACGTTTTGTTCCGAAGACAGCATGTCGTCTATTGTGTCGGACTACTGTAATGCGGATATAATCCGGAAACACGCGAAAAAGGATGTGATAGGGAAAACGTGTCAGATTCACCCTGCGCAAGCCGCTCGAATCAAAATGGTGGTGTTGTGGGTTTGAGGCTGCTGATTCCAAAGAGAGGTTCAGCTCCCTCCAAAAGGCTTCCTCCAGTTCTTGAGATATGCTGGCCTAGTGCTCCAAATAATCGCGGACTTCATTCGGAACTTTCGGGTGGAACACTATTTCCTTCTTCATCGCCCGACTGCTTGCCTGAATTCTGCATAGCTGATTGGGGGCGCTTTGCCTGAATCCATTTCATTTTCTCTTTTTACGACTTCTTGGTCGTCCGGCCCTAGGGGTGCGTTCGGTAATGACGATAAAATGAAAGATGCCAGCCCAGAGCGCTCTTCTTCGCCGAGCGCTGTAATTTCTTTTTGAAGCTCCATTAAAGTGCGCATATTGGGGAGAATAAGCTCAATTTAGAAGCGGTCAATTCTCTTTCACAGATCGTGGAGGGCTGGCGCGCCTTTAGGCGTTGTCCAGAAGCGTCTTCCATGAGAAGGGGTTAATATTTAATGTGAAAATTTCAATTTTGTTACTCTTTGATGATGTATGTTTGAGAGGATGTCGAGACGGATTCCCGATGTCAGACTTCCATACGCACTCTTTTTTGTGAGTTTACCAGGCTCGGTGCTGTGGGTGTCCTATCTCGGAGCTGCTAACTGGTTCTCGCTTTCATTGTATCGCCATGGTTTGGCTTGAAGCTGACGAGTAAGCGTCGCATCATGCGGTTGCCAGCTTTGGTGATGCGCATGGGTTTATCGACGTCGCCGGATTGATCACGCCCGGGCACGAGTCCAAGAAACGGGCCGACATCTCGTGCTGTCGCAAAGCGGTCTGGCGAGCCGATAATTAATACAAAGGAGAGAGCCGCGCACATGGTTGACCAGTTTGACGCGTGCGGTCACCAGGGCATCGCGTGCTTCAAGGATCTTCAGCGCTCTTTGGTGCGCCTCGCTCTTGTGTTCGATGCCGTAGAGTAGGTTGCGGTCAAAACGTCCGATACGAGCCAGCAGCAGCGCGTCACGCTCATCGTTTTTGTTGTCGGTCTGGTAGATCGCCCGGACCTTGCGTGGATTGGCGACGACTACCTTGTGGCCGCGCTGGTTGAACAGACGGCTAATCCATGGTGAATGACAACCGGCCTCCATGATGAGAGTGGCGCCTCGGTTTGCTTTGCTGAAACGGATCAGCTCGGGTTGGTTGTTGAGCAGTGTTGTTCGTTCGATAATCTCGCCCTCTGCGTTCAGAGTACAAGTTTCGTGGCTTTTGTCGCCGAGGTCGATGCCGATGGTGTGGGTGTTTTTTGCTGTATTCATAGTGGCGTAGTTCTATGCGATTGAGCTCCATTTTTCGAGCTTACTCGCTACGCCTTCTCATGCCTACTGGTTCGAATAAGTTTCTCTTATTGCTTAATGTTTCTCGAAGGTCCATTTCGTTCCTGCTCCAAAATGTTTAAACATTTCTTCAAACTCAGCTTCCGTCGGTGTGTCATCGCAATGAAATAGCGTAGTTCTTTTCGTCCCGTATTGATGGGCAATTTCGGCCAAATAACTGTCTCCATGACTGAGCGTGACATGACAACTAAACAGCCCCTCTGTGGGCAGCCTTATAGTCTGTTTATAATCGCCATAGAATATATTCTGATCACCTTCCTGCCCTAGGATTATTTTTGTTTTTTTCTTCGTTAAACTAACTAATATTGGCAACACAATAAGGGGGGAGCAATATACCGCCAATTTTGGAAAAGGGATATACACCCAGAAAATTGCCACGGCAATAAAAAGGGTAACGAAGACTGTGCCGAGGATCATCTCACTGTGTTTTTTTGTTCTGATTACACGCAAGTCCGGGTCGTAGATCATGTTACACCAGTGTAGCTTCATTTTTTTCGAACGGTTAGGCTGGAATCCCAGCCTATGAATTTAGTAGTCTAAGTGGTTATCGAATATCAGGCGCGTAAATGGGATTGTCCAGTCCCGCCTTGTTCGCTCTGATTCTTCGGGATGTGTGGAAGAGTGAAATACATCATAGACTCTTTCTTGAATAGGAAATAGAGCGCTAGAGCACTAAATGGTAAGAATGGACTACCCAAGGAGACGAAGCAAAAGCTTATAGCTGCAACCCAAGCCCATTTCTTTGCTGATCTTAATTTTTTTCCAGTAATGAGAGCTAAGATGCCTAGGGCAGACAGGATAACGGAAGACGTTATTTTCTCCTGCAAGCTGTTTGAATTCGACCCACTCAAAAACGTGAGGGGCAGCAACAAATAGAACGCGGATTGAACCCAAAGAAGGATGGAGCAATATTTAATTCCTTTCGATGGTGGATGTTTAAATTCTCTCATTTATTCAGCGAACGTGGAGGATGATCACGTAGAGGAGCGCAGCGACTCGGAGTTGATCACTCCGCCTTGATCTACTTTCAGTCGGGAAACTAGGAAGTGTCTCGTCGCCAAAAAAAATGAAACATAGCTTGATGCTAATATCGCTAGAAAAAACGTGATAATGACCAGAGTATTCTCAATCGGTATGTGAGGAAGAATCACTCCTAGAGCAAAACTGAAAACCCAGGCAAGAATCCAAAAAACGATGAAAGCTCGTATGTAGTCAGAATGCCCTAAGCTTTCCTTTTTCTTTCTTCCTTCTTTTTCGTGCTTAGTCAGCTGAGGTTCAGGAACTGTGAATCTGAAGGTCTTCATTATTTCTGTAGATCGTAGAGGGGATGCGCGGAGTGGAGGCGAAGCCGTAACGGAGTTGTCATCTCCCGACTTGTTGGGCTTTAGGCGTAAAGGACGGCACCGCATGCAAGGCCGACAAAAGCCCAGATACAGATGCCGATAATCGATAGGAATACTCTTAATTTATTTCTTTTAAAGGCAATTGGAGCAATGAGCCCGATGGCTAGCAATGCAAGTGGGAATGAGTCATATAATCCAAGTTTCATTCCAAGAAATGGACCAAATACTGCGGCAAGTGGGAGTGGAATCACCCAATCATCAGGGTAAACTAGAACAGCAATTAGAAGGCAAATGACTAGAGTCGCAAATAAACCGATGGTTAGCTTACAATCTGATTGTTTATTCATTTTCATTCTCTTGCCCAACGTCGAGGATAGTCACGGGGCGCTAGCCACGTTGACTACTCCGACTTCCATGAGAAGGGGTTAATATTTAATGTGAAAATTTCAATTTTGTTACTCTTTGATGATGTATGTTTGAGAGGATGTCGAGACGGATTCCCTATGTCAGACTTCCATACGCACTCTTTTTTGTGAGCTTACCAGGCTCGGTGCTTGTGGGTGTCCTGTCTCGGAGCTGCTAACTGGTTCACGCTTTCATTGTATCGCCATGGTTTGGCTTGAAGCTGACGAGTAAGCGTCGCATCATGCGGTTGCCGGCTTTGGTGATGCGCATGGGCTTATCGACGTCGCCGGATTGATCACGCCCAGGCACGAGTCCAAGAAACGGGCCGACATCTCGCGCTGTCGCAAAGCGGTCTGGCGAGCCGATAATTAAGACAAAGGATAGCGCTGTGATTGGGCCGACTCCGGGGATCGTCAATAGCTTCTGAGCCACAGGGTAGTCCTCGGCGATCATAGTATCGATGTGTTTGTCTTCGGCTTTAATGAGTTCACTCAGATGGCCGATGCTTTCGATGACCGGTGCAACGAGTGCGTAATCCGCGGCTTCAAGATGCTCCGTGGCCTTACGGGCAAAGGCCTCCGTGCTGCACCCGGATGGAAGGAAGATGCCTAGGCTTTTGAGAGAGCCGCGCACATGGTTGACCAGTTTGACGCGTGCGCTCACCAGGGCATCGCGTGCTTCAATGATCTTCAGCGCTCTTTGGTGCGCTTCGCTCTTGTGTTCGATGCCGTAGAGTAGGTTGCGGTCAAAACGTCCGATACGAGCCAGCAGCAGCGCGTCACGCTCATCGTTTTTGTTGTCGGTCTGGTAGATCGCACGGACCTTGCGTGGATTGGCGACGACTACCTTGTGGCCGCGCTGGTTAAACAGACGGCTAATCCATGGTGAATGGCAACCGGCTTCCATGATGAGAGTGGCGCCTCGGTTGGCTTTGCTGAAACGGATCAGCTCGGGCTGGTTGTTGAGCAGTGTTGTTCGTTCGATAATCTCGCCCTCTGCGTTTAGAGTGCAAGTTTCGTGGCTCTTGTCGCCTAGGTCGATGCCGATGGTATGGGTGTTTTTTGCTGTATTCATAGTGGCGTAGTTCTATGCGATTGAGCTCCATTTTTGAAGCTTACTCGCTACGCCTTCTCATGCCTACTTGTTCGCCATGTTAGGTTTTCGAGCGTGCTATCGCGTCTTCGATCTCATCAGGAGAGCCTTGATTGTTGGGATCGAACTCGAAGTCATCAATAATATCCGTCCAATCAAATTGATGGGCGCAGAACTGATTCTGATCACCTGAAATGGGGTGCTTGAGCGGAGTGTCGTAGCCGTCGCGAGGAGAGCGGATGTAAACCAGTCTGACCTCCTGCTCCTTATCGAAGTCAGATCTAATCTTCATCACAGTCCGTAGCAATTCGTATCCCCGACTGTCTAGGAAATCGGAAAAGTGGGCAGCGGCAATACCGTCTCGGATGTCTTGTGCGTCGTCATAGGTGATCAAACTCATGTGATAAAACAGACTGTAGAATCGATCCTCCTCATCCATCAGACGCTCAAATAGCTTTCCGGCCTGCGTGCGAACTCTGATCGCATCACGCCCCTCACCAAATGTCCCCCATGGAATAGGGGATAGTGACCAGGACTGAGAATCAGTACTCCGCCATCATGCTTCGAAAGAGCTGATGTTGAGTTCCGTCCACCTCAAAGGTTGCGTCCTTCAAGGGGTTCTCAAGATCGTCACCTTGGGTTTCGTAGCACGGGTTTACGAGCGTGTTCTTGCCACTGTTGAGGTCAGCCAACAAGAAATCGACGCGGAAAATTCGATAGATGTTGGTGTCATGACTTAAACCGCCATGCGTATTCGCGGCTAGCCAATCAGCTTTGGTGTAGTTATCGAGCGACTTGCACATCGGCGATTTTCTTTAGGCGAACGTCGAGGTGCCTCAAGACTGAAGCGCGGAGCGCGAAAGGAATTGGGACCACCGGCTAGTTCGAATTAATCGTTTTGGGGTAGTAGCGGGTTTCTTGGTGCCTCTGAAGGATGGTTTCCGTTCATGCCATCTGGGCGTTCTCCCCATCCTCCATGATCACTCCAAAAGTAGCTCGCCTTGTAACCACTTTCTCTTAGCCATTCGGCAAATGCCTTGCCACGCTCGGTTAGAGTAACTCGATCTCTTAAATCAACTTGGAGCAATCCGGAGTCTGCTAACTTGTGGCACGTGTCCGAAACACTAAAATAACCATTCCCTCTACTTTGCCTACCAGGTTCACCAATACTGTATTCATATCTAGGACCAAACCCAAATACTCCAGCTCTGGTTAAAGCAATTTCGTTCTCTTCGGCTAATATTAGAAACTGATGAATTGCTCGATCTAATAAGTCTGCGAGTAGCTGAAATGTCACGTCGCTATCTATAGATAGGCTCGCATTTGAGTCCAAAGGCCCCAACTCGGACATAACAGCTTTTATTCGCGTCGTAGCACTGCCAACTGCTGCCTGCAAATTCCCTGTGCTATGTGGCTGAAAATCCGCAGCTGTTATTCCAGCAAGGTCAGAGGGAAGCTTAATGTCTGCTCTTCTGTCATAAGTTATAAAGCACCTATCACGGCCCAGACTTCCCATGAATAGGCCTAACTCAAACAATACATTATCTCGTGGTGCATTCTGCGTCTCATCCCTCGAAGTAACTAAATCATCAGGAGTGAGAACAAGAATCGCGAAGTCGAATTCCTCTACTGCTGAAACAAGCGACTCCAGAGTTCCTCGACTTAGTCCGAAGACACCTTGGCTCCATATTGTAACCTCGGCATCGTAATCAAGGTTTACTTGTATTGCTTCGGCGATTGCTTTGCCTTCGCTTGATGAACCGATGAATACTTTTGGACGTGGTGTAGTCATATTTTATTTTTTTTCGAATCGATGAGCACTGGCGCGGCGCTAGCCGTTGACAAGGTGCGTCTGGATGTGGCCGAAGGCCGTGGTGAGTGTGGAGTCTAGAATACTGGTCTTCATCGAGTGCTTCGAATGTCTGTTTGCTTTCCTCTTTTTCTAATCGACGACTCGGTTCAAGCGTCTGGGGATTCTGTTTTATCTTACCTTTAAAGCGTGTTTTGAATATCTCGGCTCGTCGATTTCATTTTTCATTTTATTTCCACATCAGTATTATAACACCTCGTGGCTAATCATTTAGCTTTGGGGTAGACACTAAGATGAATGCTTACTTAAGCACTTGATGCAAGATGCTTTAAGTATCGTTTGCTATTTATTAGATGAGTTATTGCTTGATGGCTCCATTGCCCCTGGATCAGCTTGATATAGGAAGTTTGGGGAGCATTTTCATAATTAAGACTAACGCTCGCTTAGGCTAGGCTCTTCACTTACAACACTACGGGGCTTTCACCTTATTTCTGTGTGTATATTTCTTAAGTAATTCTTTATGGCGCTGAAACCCTGATATTCAAGGCTGCTTGCTTCTGAAACCCGCTGTATCAAGAGGCGGATAGCGCGTTACTTGCATATCGAGGGCTCGAAGCGGCCGAATAGCCCGGCGGATGCTTTGTGAGCGTGCGCATCGTTAGATTTGGATTTCGTATAGAAACTGGAGCATGCTTGAAGCTTAATTCAGAGGTCAGAAAACAGAAGCTTGAACCCAAACGATTCCAACGCGTCATCTGGCTGAAGCTCTAGAATCCGTTGATTGGCGGAGCCGCGGAAGCGAAGGCTGGGATCGGCTTGTGACTGGATGAAGGGGCCGTCGATGAGGACGTCGACGTAGTCGAGCACGGCATTTTGCGCAGGCGTGAGGTCTTCCAGCAAGTAACCGGTCCACAGCCAGATATTTTTTTCGGGGCACTCGGCTTTGACGCGCTGCACCAGCTGCAGTATGTCGGCGCAATTGCCTGGAAAGAGCGGGTCGCCCCCGGTCAGGGAGAGGCCATGGCGTGGGATGCGGCTGTCTTTGAGGTCGGCTAGGATGCGCTGGATGAGCGCCTCGGTGACTGGGTGCCCGGACTCGGGCGACCAGGTGGACGCGTTGTAGCAGCCGGGGCAACGATGCTCGCAGCCTGAAACAAACAGAGTGCAGCGGTTGCCGGGCCCGTTGATGACGTCGAGCTCGATGTAGCGATGATAATTCATGCGAGCATGCACTACAGGTGCTTGGTGCGGCGCTTCACCTCTTCCTGTTTGCCGGCGTTGAAGGGGCGGGCGTCGGGATTGCCGAGGTAGCCGCAGACGCGGCGGGTCACGGAGACACGGGCGGGATCGTTGTTGCCGCAACTGGGGCAGGTAAAGCCTTTGGCCGTGCACTCGAACTCGCCGGTAAAGCCGCAGTCGTAGCATTCATCGATGGGTGTGTTGGTGCCGTAGTAAGGCACACGGTCGTAGCTGTAGTCCCAAATCGCCTCGAGCGCTTCGAGGTTGTGCTGCATGTTGGGGTATTCGCCGTAGCAGATGAAGCCCCCGTTGGCGACGGGCGGATAGGCATACTCGAAGTCGAGCTTGTCGTAGGGGTTGACCTGTTTCTCGACGTCGAGGTGGAAGCTGTTGGTATAATACCCCTTGTCGTTGACGCCAGCGATTTGGCCAAACTTCTTGAGGTCCAAGCGGCAGAAGCGGTCGCAGAGGTTTTCACTCGGAGTGCTGTAGAGGCTAAAGCCGTAGCCAGTCTCCTCCTTCCAGCGGTCGACGGCGGCACGCAGGGCCTTGACGATGGCGAGCGATTTGCCGCGCAGCGCCTCGCTGTCGAAGACGTGGGTGTCGCTGCCATAGAGCGCGTTGATGCACTCGTGCAGGCCGATATAGCCGAGGCTAATGGAGGCGCGGCCATTTTTAAAGAGCTCCGAAACCGGCTGCTCGGGCTTGAGCCGCACACCGCACGCGCCCTCCATATAGAGGATCGGCGCCACGCGGGCAGGCACATTCTGCAGGCGGGCGATACGCGTATCGAGCGCTTTGCGGGCGAGCTGCAGGCGTTGCTCTAGGATATCAAAGAAACGTGCCTCATCCCCCTGCGCTTCCAGCGCGATGCGGGGCAAGTTGAGGCTGACCACCCCGAGATTATTGCGGCCCTCGTGGACTTCTTTGCCCTCCGACTCATAGGCGCCCAGAAAACTGCGGCAGCCCATCGGGTATTTGAAGGAGCCAGTCACCTTGACCGTCTGATCGTAATTTAGAATATCGGGATACATGCGCTTGGAGGCGCACTCGAGGGCCAGCTGCTTGATATCGTAATTCGGATCGCCGGGCTTGCGGTTCAGCCCCGCCTTGACGCCAAAGACCAGCTTGGGAAAGACAGGTGTCTTACCCTGCTTGCCCAGCCCGCGGATACGATTACGCAGGATAGACTGCTGGATCAGGCGTGCCTCCCAGCTCTCGCCAAGGCCGAAGCCGAGGGTGACAAAAGGCGTCTGCCCGTTGGAAGTGTGCAAGGTGTTGACCTCGTACTCGAGTGATTGAAAGGCATCGTAGCACTCCTTCTCGGTGAGCGCTTGGGCGTAGGCCTCGGGGTCGGCGACTTTCCATTGCCGGGCGGTTTCGAGGTGTTTGCCATAGCTGATCGTGACGTAAGGCGCCAGCACCTCGTCGATGCGGTTGATGGTGGTGCCGCCATAGATGTGGCTGGCGACTTGGGCGATGATCTGCGCTGTCACCGCGGTGGCGGTCGCGATCGAGCGCGGCGGCTCGATCTCCGCGTTGCCCATTTTGAAACCACGCGTGAGCATCTCTTCCATGTCGACCAGCATGCAGTTAAACATCGGGAAGAAGGGCGCGTAATCCAGATCGTGATAGTGGAGATCGCCTGATTCGTGGGCAGCAACGACATCCTTGGGCAGCAGGTATTGCTTAGCGTAGTGCTTGGCCACGATCCCGGCCAACAAATCGCGCTGGGTCGGAATCACCCGCGCATCTTTATTCGCGTTTTCGTTGAGCAGTTCCGCATTGCTCTGCTCGACCAAGCCATGAATTTCCTGGTTCAGCTTGCTGACACGCTCGCGAGCCACGTCACGATCGTGGCGATACTCGATGTAGGCACGCGCGATCTCCTTGTGCGGCCCCGCCATCAGCTCGTGCTCCACCAGACTCTGGATTTCCGTCACACAGGTCTCTTTTTGACCCAGGAATTTCGCCGTCACTAAGGCAGTCACTTGGCCCGCATAAGCGAAGTCGTCGATGCCCGCCGCATGGCCCGCCTTGTAGATGGCCTGAGCGATGCGTTCGAGTGAAAATGGGATAAAACTGCCATCCCGTTTACGCACAATGGGATAAGGAAGTGATTGCGGAGTTTCAAATAAAGTTGCTTGAATTGCACTAGATGTCGTAGCCATACCATCAGGGATGCCCTACATCTAGTGCTCGTTAAAGTTCAATTTGCCTCCACAACATGAGTATAAGCGAACGAAACAGGCTCAAAAAGCAGCCATGATGCGCCGCCGCCTATTTCATTCTTAGGCAAGCATCCCCTCGCGACTAGCTATTCAAAAGAATGCCTGCGCCCCCTTGCGAATCGCCGGTGTTGAGGATGATCTTACCGTCACTTTTCAGTGTCGCTTGCAGATCCAGCAAATCGAATAGGACAGCAGCAACATCCTCGTTTTCACGGATCTCGGAAAGCGCCTCACCCACAATTTTAGGGCGAACGGCTTCAGCTTGGCCCAGCCGACGGGAGGCTTCTTTCTCGGCATTGGAACTGATAATGGCGACCCGATTCTCCCCGTCCTGCCGCATCGAGGCAGTCACTTGCCGCAGGCGGTTCACCACCTTACGCTCAATTTCTTTGATCATGCCCGCATCGCGGAAAGCAACTTTGCGGATATAGGTCGAGCCCAGGGTGAAGCCCCACTGCTCGGATGTCGGGGAAACTTCCTCGCGCACCTTACGCGAAAGTGCGTCACGATCCTCAAGCAGCACATCTAACTCTAGATTCGATAGTTGCTTGATCACGGCGGTGGACACGTTGGCAGACAAGGAACCGACCGGATCCGAATTTTCGAACAAGTAAGCCGTAGGATTGCTGATGAAACACTCATACCAAATCCCCACGCCCATAGGGGCCCCTTCGGCGGAGTTGACCAATTGATTGCGGAGATAATGCTGATAAATAGTCGTGGAAACCGTATAGACCTTCCCAAAGAAAGGCACCAAGAAGGTGCGTAGCCCGAAACACTTGAAGGGCAAATTGATCCCGGGCTCTTCAAGTGTGCCGATCACTTTGCCAAAGAGCGTGTAGACCAACACTGTCCGCTCCGGAATCACACGCCAAAGCTGAGCCGAACGGCCAAGGTTATAAACAATAGGGATCGCGACTAAAGTGATGACACCGCCCAAGATCAGAGAGACTAAATAAGACATGTTAAACTTTGTCCGAATTGAGGTTGATAATCGTTTGGGAGGCCTTCTTGCGTAGCGGCAAGGAGGCATTGCGCAGGTAGGAGTCTAGAGCCGCTCGTCCGCCATTGGCATACATCTGCGAGAGCGTCTCGAACAGCTCGCGCAGCGGAGCGGCCTCTGCATTGGCCTGATTTTCTGCGATCAAGACCGCCTGCTCCGCCATCTTTAAGCGTTGATCCGCCTCCGCCTTGGCTTGAGAGATTTCGGCGGCCACATTGTTGCTGGTGGTATTAATCGAGGCCAGCGCCTCATCCACTTCATTGGGCGGATCAATGGTCGTGATCAAGGCAGCATCCAGTTCGACCCCATAGCGGGCCGCAGTCTTCTTACAAGCCTGCTCCATGTATTGATTGATCGTCGAAACATTTTTACGCAGGTCATTGATCGAAATAAATTCAACGAGTTCTTGCTCACTGGAATTCGCGTCAGCGCCGCTGAAAGTGGCGATCCGGTCCCTTAAAACCGAAATGAAATACCCCATAATATGCGCCTGGGGCGACTTCACGCCAAAGACATAGGCATAAAGATTACGCTCACACGGGCGCCAGCGAATCTGCCCGGTGATGGCCACGGTCAGATTGTCCTTAGTCACCGACTCGATCGATTCCTGAGTGATGTCCGGATCCCAAGTGATGTCTGTGGTTTGAATCGTCATGTCCACTTTTATCAATTGCTGCCATGGCCACTTAAAATAGGGGCCGCCGGGCTTAATGACACGTATCATCGGGTAATCGTAGCGCAGTTTCTCGGCCTCAGAGAGTAAGCCGCCAAGCTCGGGGTCTTCACTGATCAACTGCGCGCCCAGTCTTTGCGCTCGACCAAAGGTTGTTAACACGCCGCGCTCTGTCGGGCCGACCGTATACACTCCGAATAAGAAAACACCCGTGGCTGCGAGCGCCGCGCCTAAGAGAAGCATGAAAATTTCCATAATATTTTTTAGTGAATCAAATTCATCAATCCCTCATAACCAACTCTCAATAGTCAAAATCACAGGAATAAAATCTGCAGCCTGAAGGATCCAGTCGCTCCACTCACTTCGATGCGGCAAAAACCTGCAAGTCCGTCGTAAATGCAAAGCTCGGCGTATAACCGACCTGCTCATCATAATGATCTAGGTAAGTCAGACGCACGTAACGCGCTGATTGAGCATCAAAATCAAACAAACGCTTTTCTTTCTTGCGCAATGAAAAGGTATAGCGCCCCACTTTGGTAAAATCAACACCGTCAGCACTGATAGCAATCTCGACCAATCTAGTCGAACCGAACTGCGGCACGCCGATCACGACATGCCCGACCACGGCGGCCTCTTCCAAGTCGACCGTCACATGCTTAGGAAAATCGCTTGCATCGTTTGTCGCAAAGGTAGTCTCCTTCCCCACCGTCCAAGAGCCATCGGTCAAACCGCTATCCCAGCCATAAGTATTCGGAGCGTTCGTCACCCAAGACTTCCCAAGCGCCAAATTACGCCCCAAGCTTGCAGGCACCGAACTCACGGGCGCTCCCTCCAACAGGAGGTCCTCTGCACTGATCGCAATCAATTTGAATTGATGCGCCACGGGCTGTGCCGTCGCCCGCTGAATATTCGCCAATTCACGATCCGCAACATCCAGCGATTCCAATAAGTTAGGCAAATAGGCCTGAATCTCCTCGGATGCGTTCGCGTAAGGAACCTGGTAAGTGCGCCAGCGCATATTGTGCATGTTCGCTCGCTCAATAGTCAACTTATGCACAGTTGCCGCTTGCTGACTCATCGGCGTATTGAGCATGGCGAGATTGACCCCAATATTCAATTCATCGGGTGAAAACCTCCCGATCTCCTTGCCATCCACCTGCAGTGCATAGCCCTCAGCTTGAAGCCCAGTCACGCGAATAATTTGCTGATTAAGTGCCTCAACAAAGTCGGAGGATTCAACTGCTAGCGCAGTCTCAGCATTACTCAGATCGACCGGCATCGGCAGTGCATGGTCGAGCTGCGTCCATTCGAGCTGCTCAGAGCCAACATTCAAGCCACTGATATCTGTATTATCTGCCTGATTCAGCTTCCCGGCAGTCGCGTCAATTTCAACCACTGAAACAACCGCAGGTGCATTCCATGATTTGAGCAACTGCTCGGCCATGATCAAATGCCCAGCTGGCCCCGGGTGAACACGGTCTCGTATAATTTTACTAGCAAGCTCTGGATTTGACGCCTTAGCTCTTTCCAGCATAGCAACCAAAGGCGCGTTTAAATTCGCCACGTTTTGCTGCTTAACCTCGGCAATTTCCTGCACCGCTTCGCTAAAACGCAGCAAGACCGCATTATACCCCCCTGCAAATTTTGGCTCACGCGTAACATCGTCGTAAGGCGACGGTTGGATCAAAGTCATACGAATGTCTGGTATTTGAGCGACAACCTTATCCACGATCGCACTCATTCCATTCACATAGGTGTCAAAGATCCCCTGCTCAAAGGCACGATACCCCCCGTCATTCATCCCCAGCATAATTGTCATCACTGTGGGATCATAAGCAAATACATCACGCTCAAGACGTGTATCAATCCGACCGCCGCCTCCACCGCCGACACGGTCACCACCCCAGCCAGAATGCACAAAGTCAATCACTCGATCAGGAAAACGAGTCACCACAAAAGTTTCAGTGAAAGTAGTATAGAGACGCTGATCCGTAATGCTATCACCATAAAAAACAACGCGGTCGCCGTCTTTCAGGTAAAATTCATCTTGCGACCACAAGGTCGAAGACAAAGGCGTGAACACAATAAGCGCTGCTAACGCACGAGACAACAGGGGTTTTACGGTCATGTTGAATCAAGCATTCGCTCAAAGTCAGCTACATGTAAAACCTGAAATGAAAACCGTCCTGAAATCCTGTTAGAATAAGTCGAGGCGCTATCACTTGAATCGATGGCAACACTCAAAAAGAGTATACATTTGTTCACTTAAATATTGCATCCAACTGACTCCATAGTTTCATTCCGAAGCAATGGGACTCCGCTATTTATTCATCGATTTCGACAGTTTTTTTGCTTCGGTGGAGCAGCAGTTTCAGCCAGAGCTACGCGGCAAGCCCGTGGGCGTGGTGCCTTCGCTCAACGTGGCGACGACCTGCTGCATCGCGGCCAGCTATGAGGCCAAAGCCTTCGGCGTGAAAACCGGCACGGGAGTGCGCGAGGCGCGTGCGCTGTGTCCGGACATCGTCTTCGTCGAGGCGGGGCACTCAAACTACATTCAGGTGCACGAACAAATCAAGCAGCTCATCCATCAAATCATCTACGTCGACGCGGTGCTCTCGATCGACGAGATGTATGGCCGTCTACCGCCACATTGGCAGCCGTTGGCAGTGGCGCGGGGCAAAGCCATGGAGATCAAGACCGCGCTCGCCGCCGAAATCGGCCCACACATCCGCGCCTCAATCGGACTGGCACCGAACCGCTTTCTAGCCAAGCTGGCCAGCAAGCTGGAAAAGCCCGACGGGCTGACCACCTTGGACTTCGACGAGATCCCGGAAAAGCTGTATCGCTTCGAGCTGAGCGACATCACCGGGATCGGGCGGCGTATCGAGCGGCGGCTCCACACCGCCCGCATCATGGACATGCAGGCCCTGTGCGCAGCCAGTCGGCGTAAGCTGCACCGCATCTGGGGCGGAATCGAAGGCGACCGCATGTGGTATGCGCTGCGCGGTGTGGAAGTGCCCACGGTGGAGACACAGCGCAGCAGCATCGGGCATTCGCACGTGTTACCGCCGAAGCTGCGCAGCTTTCACGGGGCCCATGCCACGCTGCACCGCATGCTACAAAAGGCCTGCCTGCGACTGCGGGCGATGGACTACTTTACCGGGCAGCTAGAGCTCGGCGTGAAGTTCGGCTTTGAATTCAGCTGGGGCGCGGAAACGCACTGCTTCCCCACGCAGGACAGTGTGGTGCTGGGCAAACTACTCAACCAGCTATGGGCACAGCACCCTGACGACCTACCCGAGCCGACCAAAGTCAGCGTGACGCTCACACGCCTCGAGCCGCTGGCCGCGCACACGCCCTCGCTCTTCGCAGAGGACAACCATCCGCGCCGCATGCAGCTACAACACGCCATGGACAAAGTAAACAAACACTTCGGCGGCCGCACCCTCTACTACGCCGACGCCATGGAAGCGCAAAAGTCCAGCGAAGCCGCCCCCATGCGTATCGCCTTTAACCACATCCCCGACCTGGAACTGGAGCGCGGCCAATGCTCTTTCAGCTAGCGGGCAAATCTAAAAAGCCCACTAAGGCACTCTCGACCCGCGCAAGCACCGCCGGACTAACATGCCCGATTCGTTGCCCGAGGCGATCGCGTCGGAGCGCGCTCAGCTTATCGACCATAATTTGGGAAGGTAACTTCAGGCCGTTGCCCTTACCCGGGCTGAGAGAAATTCGAAATAATGGCGCGTCGATACAATGTGAAGTAATCGGTAGCACCACGACTGAAGCATGGGTGCGATTATATAAGTTGGACTGCAGCACCAACGCTGGGCGCGGCTTACCATAATCGCCCGCGATCACACAAGTGACCACATCGCCACGCTTTACATCCATTGCTCAAAATCCGCATCATCACCCCAATCTTCAGACGGAGGCTGCGAAGCTAAAATCGATTGTCGGCGCGCCTCTGCTTCCAAGTCCGGCGCCCCCTCTTCTAAATACTTTTCCAGGGCTCGACTAATCACCCAATTCTTGCCGCGACGCTCAGCCTGCGCACGCTGCTCAAGCGCCCGCCGTAAACGTGGACTTAGCCGTATGCTGGTAGTCACTGATTCAGACATGAGAATTACAGTAACTGCAATAGCTTGTATTGCAAGAATCAAGCATGATCACAATTCACAAAAAAAGCGCCTCCCCGAGAGGAGAAGCGCTTTTCGATTATAATGTATTAAAAACGAGGCTACTCGCTGGGCGCAAGCACTTCAGGCAGTGGGCGATCTGTGACGGGGGCACTGACCTGTTCAACTTGCTCTGCAGTCACCGCCTCCGCATCGACACGCGCTTGCACGACCGGCTTGATAAAAGTCGGCAGGAAGAGTGCCAGCATCACGGCCACCGCAGAGCCGAGGAAGGCCTTACCCGCATCACGGAAGATCATGTTCGAGACCTTTTTCTTCTTACGCAGCTTCAGGCGTAGGGCGATCCCCACCTCACGACCGGCCAGCAGACCGAGAAAGACCCAGGTGGTGCTCATCGGCATCTGCTCCGGCCATGGCACATCCATATCCATCGCCGCAAAGAGCTTAGGAATGTAGTCGACCTTAAAGAAGAGTAACACCATCCCGTAGAGTAGATCGATAAAAGTCGCCGAGCGCACATCGATGGTATTGGTCTTAGTGGTGACCACGCGCTGAATCGCCCCGCCTTTTTCACGGAAAAGATAGCCCTGCAAGAGCACCATGCCCCCAAGCGCAAAAATCAAGCCTACCAGCGAGAGCTCACGCGGCAAATAAACAAAAATATTGGCCAAATCCTGGATCAGCCACATCGACCAAAGAAAGCCAGTCGAGCCCCATTGAAAGATCATCCAAAACGGGTGTAACTCATTGTGCGGCCCCTCGCCATCTCGCTCCGCGGCTACCTTGCGCTCCATCAAGTAAATGACCAACCAATACAGAGCCAGCCCCAAAGCAAAGGCAATCGCATAGCCCACTAAGGACTTCTGCATCATTGAGTTAAACAGGTCGACCGCATCCTTCGGCGTCTTCCCCTGCTGCGCCGCGACCAGCCCCTTAAAGCCAGTCAGAACCAAGAGCGAAGTGCTCACCGGGATCCCCATCCGCGTCAGAATTACCAAACAAAGCGGCGGAATCACAAAGAGCCAGGTGATCGCTCCCCCGAAGGCCTCCGGGTGGGCGATATTCTTGCCCGCAGCCGCAAGCCGCCCAAATGCAGGATCCCCACCATTCACTATCCAGCCCCAACTCACAGTCACCACCATGATTCCGGAAATCCAGATCCACAGCGTCCACCAGGGGCGCTTGCTATTAGAGGACAAAAATGTCCCCAGAGTTTGGATCGAGTCATTTGCAACGATCGCGTACGCAGCGAGGGCAAAGCCCAGAATCATGAATATATCAGACATAAGAAAATAGTAAGACTCAGTCTGCACAGGATTTCGCCGTAAAATCCAGCCGATTATGGCAACAATTCCGTCAAATAAACACGACGCTACAAAATTAAATGGCTTAAGATTCCACACTCTAATTACACCGACGCGCACCGCTTAAGTCAGGCCCGTCGCCGGCATTGGCATCCTCTAAATTCTCCTGTCCTAACTTAATTTTTGAACCAACTAAGTTATTGACAATAGCCAAACCATTAATTTTGAGTCATCAAAATGAACAAAGATGCCAATCAAACAAATCTGTATTCTCGAGCTTTTTCGAGCCGAGCGATGCAGCTCTCCAGCCTAATGCTCGCCTCTTCGGCAGCATTCACAAGCTACGGGCAAGAAAGCCTCCAAGACGGCGACGGTGAAGTCTACGAACTTCAAGACTTCACCGTCGTATCGACCGGCACCCGCACGGAGCGGCTACTCATCGACGTGCCGATCAAAACGGAAGTGCTCGGCAGCGACATCTTTGAGTCCGCCGCGATCACAGAGCTCGGCCAGGCACTGGAGTTGCTCAATGGCGCCCGCACCGAGGCGAACTGCCAAAACTGCGGCACCGCCGAGATCCAACTGCTCGGCCTGCCGGGCAACTACAACCAGATCCTGGTCGACGGCTTGCCGCTCTTCACCGGCGTGGCCGCGGTGTATGGCATCGACCAAGTACCGACGATCGCCATCGACCGCATGGAAATCGTCAAAGGCGGCGGCTCCGCGCTCTACGGCCCCGGCGCAGTGGCGGGGGTGGTCAACTTGATTCCGGAGGAGCCCTACGAAAGTCACACCCACATCGACAGCACCTTTCGCAGCACCGACGGCGAGAGCCCGATCTATCAGAGCCAGTTTGCCAGCTACTACGTCAACGAAGACGGCTCTTTCAAGGCCTCGCTCTACGGCCTCTACTCCGACCAAAACGAGTATGACCGCGACGGCGATGGCTTCACCGAAATGGTGGAACGCGAAAATCGCGTCATCGGCACCAACCTATGGTGGACGCCCACCGATCGCACCCGCCTGCGCGGCAACTACCAATACATCGGCGAAGAGCGCCGTGGGGGCGACAGCCTCGGCAAGCCGGAGAAATTTGCCCAAGTCGCCGAAGCACTCGACACCGATTACCACTGGGCGACGCTGGCCTGGGATCAGCAACTGGCCGACGACTGGAGCATGACGCTCTCCGCTGCCATGGTCGACTTCCAGCGCGACAGCTACTACGGCGGCACCGGCGGCGAAATCATCGATCCCGCCAGCGACGTCATTGACTACAACAACCAAACCGTCAACGGCGGCGGCAATGCCGAAACGGAAGCCTTCTTCGGCAATCCCACCGACGGCACCGGCGGGGGCGCCTACAATAGCTTCGGCCAGACCGACACACGCTCCTACATCTTCGACGCCAAGTTTCAATACGATGCCGGGCAAGTCGGCGAAACCGGCGAGCACCGCTTCGTATTCGGCTTTCAATATGAGACCGAAGCGATCAAAGACGACCAGCTAAACGCTGAAGGCGACTTCCTCGCCATGCTGCACGACGACAGCTTCAGTAACCTCGGCTTCTTCCTGCAAGACGAGTGGCAGATCAACGACCGACTCGAAATTGTGCCCGGCATCCGCATCGACAAGGCCAACACACTCGACAACTGGGTATTCTCCCCACGCATCGCCGCTCGCTACACCGCCAGCGACACGGTCACCCTGCGCTCCAATCTCAGCAGCGGCTTCCTCGCCCCTCGCGTCTTTGACGAAGACATCCATATCGAAAACATCGGCGGCACGCCGCGCGACATCGTGAATGCCGACGACCTCAAAGAAGAGCGCTCCTACACCTTCGCGCTCGGCCTCGACTACAGCCCCGCCGCCTTTCAGGGCCGACTCAAGACCTCGGTGCAAGCTTACTACACCATCCTGAAAGACTCCTTCGACCTCGACGAGAGCACACTGCGCATCGAAGGCGGACGTGAGAAGATCGACCGCGTCAACACCGACGGCTCCACCATATTCGGCATCGAGCTCGACGCCGCCTACCAGTTTAACAACAATTGGTCAGCCAATGCCGGGCTCGCCTTCAGCCAAGCGCGCTACGATGAAGAAGACGCCGACCGCGGCACCGACCACTACAATAAAACGCCCGACTGGACCGGACTAGTGCAGCTCAACTACGACAACGACGACCTCTTCGACGCCTACCTCGCGCTCAAGTGGACCGGCGAGATGTATGTCGACCGCCTCGATTCTGTTACAGAGCCCGGCGTAGAAAAAAGCCCACAGTTCTTCGTCGTCGATCTCGGCATCAGCAAGAAGTTCGAGTTCGATAGCTACGACCTCACCCTACGCGCCGGCATCAACAACGTGCTCGACGCCTATCAAGACGACCAAGAGTCCGGCTTTGAGCGCGATCCCGGCTACGTCTACGGCCCGCGCACACCGCGCACCTTCATCCTAGGCGCCCGCATCGACTTCTAGCGCAACATTCAGAGGCCTACTGAGATATTAACGGATGATTTTTCGTTTAAATGTAGCGGACTCGCGAAGCGATTTCGAGTTGCGGCAGCCCGACACCTGTCGGTCGAAACGGCTTCGCCGATCCGCTACACCCACAGAGATTTCATCAGCTTTTTTCTCAAGATGGCCCTAAAACGCATGCCCATCGCTACAACCATTCGTGCCATAAGCTCCCTCTGGGGCGGTGCCTTACTCCTCATAACGAGTTTAAGTGCCGTTCCAGTAGGGACAAGGCTCGACAACCCAGGCGACCGACGCCGCATCGTTCAAGCCCAGGGCTACCGCTTGCTCCAGTCCGAACTACGCCCCGAGGTGGAGCTCGTGATTTTCTTTTATTCCGCCTCTTGGTGCGCGCCCTGTCAACAAGCCGCCAAAGCGCTGCGCGCCGTATACCCCGACATCATCACAGCCGAGCCGCGAATAGAGGTGCTCACCTACTCCGTCGATTTCAGCGCCGACGCGCGAGCCGACTATCTACGCGCGGCAAACTATCCATGGCCCGCCATCGCACCCGAGCTGATTGGCAAATCTCCATGGCCCGACAGCATCGCCGGCGGCACGCCACAATTTCAAGCCTTTGCCATTTCCGAGCAAGGCTGGCAAGCGATCACCACTCCCGGTGATGCACCCACTGTCTTTAAAGCAGCATTTACGTTTTTAGCCATAGACAATACGGACACAATCGCAGCTTCCTAAAAGCAATAATCGATCTTCACATGTTACTGAAAATTCCTTTCAATACCAGCAGATCACCCGGCTGTAACAAAACCGCCACATTCCCGACACCCAAGCTTAACGATAGAGCCCTTTCTTTTAAAAATGCTTTCTGCTATCGAATCTCGCTCATCTATGAAAACACCACTTTTACAAATCCTGGCATTGGGCTGCGCCCTCGCACCATTTAGCCTGTCCGCACAAAACAAAGTTACAGAAACGCGCGACACCTTGGATAAATGGGTCGAGACCCGTCAAATCATATCCGAAGAGAAAGCTAACTGGAAAATCGAACAATCCATTCTTGGTGATACGATTCAACTTTTGAGCAATGAACTAGAGCGACTCGAAAAATCACTTGCAGACTTGGAAGCGTCCGCCACCGCCGCCGATGAAGATCGTAGCCAACTGGCTGCCGAGAAAGAAGAGCTGAGCGCAGCGGCAGACGTCGTAGAGGAACACATCGGTGCACTCGAGACACAACTCAAACGCATCATCCGCTCACTACCGGAACCACTCATCCATAAGATCAAGCCACTGATCCGCCGACTCCCCGACGATCCTAGCGACACCAAACTCTCGCTAGGCGAACGTGTGCAAAACATCGTCGGCATTCTCAGCCAAGCCGACAAATTCAACACCACGCTCACCGAAACCAGTGAGTCCCGCGAAATCGCCGGCGGCAAAGTTGTCGAAGTACGCACACTCTACTGGGGCCTCGCCATGGCTTACTACGTGGATGCCTCTGGCGAATATGCCGGCATCGGCTACCCTGGCGCGGACGGCTGGGAATGGCCGCAAATCGAAGGCAAGGGACTCGAAATCAAACGCCTGATCGACGTCTATGAAGGCGCTGAAGACATCCAATTCGTCGAAGTTCCCGCACGCATCAACTAAAGCTCAAATTTTGCCAAACCATGCAAACCACTGCTAAATCTATCTTTGCTGCGATCTCATTGTTCGCGCTTCCCTTCGGCCTCGCTCAAGCGCAGTCCTTTAACTCCGCCAGCGACCAAGCCAGCAGCGACCTCAAAGCCGCGCTCGCACAACTCGCCGAAACGCGCACCGAGATCGCCACCAAGAAAATCCCTCTCATCCGCGAAGTCACTTCGCTGGAAGACGAGGTGAAGCAAAAGGCCGACGAGCTCAACCGCCTACGTCGCCTACGTGACAACAGCGACCTCGGGCTCAACCGCCTGCGCGAACAAGTAAAAGCCATGAACGCGCAGAATGAATACTCTGCGGGCCTACTGGACGAATTCGTGCGCTCCTTCGAAACTCGCATCGACTACAGCGAAGTGCAGCTCTACTCCGCAGCCGCAGAAGAAGCCCGCCTCGCACTCGACGATCCTGACATGTCGCAAGCGGACCGCTTCAATAAGCAAATTGAAGTCATCGGAGTCGCACTCGACCGTCTAGAGCAACTCGTGGGTGGCTACACATTCCCAGGCAAAGCACTCTCCCCCACCGGGGAAATCGAAGAAGGCACTTTCGCAGCCTACGGCCCTTCCGTTTACTTCGCCTCCAAGCAATCCAGCTTAGCAGGCACCACCTTTAGCAAACTCAACGCCGCCGAAGCCGCGATCGCAGTGCCCGGCGAAGCCTTCAGCGCAGGCATCCGTGCTTTCATTGAATCCGGCGAAGGCACCATCCCAGCCGATGCCACTCTCGGTAAAGCTCTCAAAATCGTCGAAGGTAACGACTCGATCCTCGAACACCTGGAAAAGGGTGGCAGTGTCGGTGTCGTCATCATCAGCCTCGGAGCCATCTGCCTCATACTCGGCGCCTTCAAAGCGGTCGAAGTGACCGCATTCAAAACACCCTCCCCGGAAGACGTACAAAAGATCATCGGCCAAATTGAAAACGGCGACCTGGCAAATGCCCGCAGTACCGCCGCCAACATTCCTGGCCAAGGTGGAGCCCTGCTCGTCAAAGGCGTCGAACACGCCGACGAAAAGCGCGGCACACTGGAAGAAATTCTTTACGAAAAAATCCTGGCCGTGCGCCCAGCCCTCGAACGCTTCTTGCCCTTCATCGCACTCACGGCAGCCGCCGCCCCCTTACTCGGTCTGTTGGGCACCGTGACAGGTATGATCAAAACATTCAACTTGATCACCATCTTCGGAACTGGTGATGCCAAAAGCCTCTCTTCGGGTATTTCCGAAGCCCTGGTCACCACCGAGCTCGGCCTCGTCGTCGCGATTCCGGCCCTAATCATCCACGGCTTACTCTCACGCATGGCACGCCAGAAAATTGGCGACATGGAGCAGACAGCGGTCGGTTTCATCAATGGCGTACTCGGTGCCCGTAACAAAGATAAATAACTACTAAGATGCTAGAAAAAATCATAGACATTTGGTTCAGCGGCGGATGGGTCATGATCCCACTCGCACTACTCGCCGTCTTGATTTATTCAAACGGCATCCAGCTCCTACTTTTCTTGAGGAAAGGTAACATTCAGCTCGGCCATGAAAGCGAATGGATGACTTGGATCTATAATCCTGCACAAGCCGAAGGCCGTGCAGGTGAGATCATACGCTATACTCAAGAAAACGTAACCGCCGCCAAACATGTGCGTAATCGCTTCGAAGAAGTGCGCCAAACCATGCTGCACAATATCGAGCGCCGTCTCATCTTTTTGAATACACTCGTCGCCGCGGCCCCACTCATGGGGCTGCTCGGCACCGTGATCGGCATGCTCGGCACCTTTGCCGCTATCTCCAGCGGAGGCGGCGCAGAAACCGCAGGTATGGTCGCGGCCGGCATCTCCGAAGCACTCATCACCACTCAAACAGGGCTCTTCATCGCACTACCGGGCATCTTCCTAACCTTAATCATTCGTCGCCGTAAGCACGCCGTCGAAGCCGCCCTCGCCCGCATCGAATCACTCAGCCTCACCAAGCTACAACTTGATTAGTCCAAGACTTCCAACTTCAAGTTTATAACTTCCAACTTCTTTTAAAATGCGCAGAAACTTAGCATCCGACGACCGCGACGACGTAGAGATCAATCTCTCGCCGATGATCGACATGGTCTTCATCCTACTGATCTTCTTTATCGTCACAACCGTGTTCGTGGAAGAAACTGGCGTCGAGGTCAACAAACCCGAAGCCGCCGCTGCCGTGCAACTGGAAAAAAACAGCATCCTGATCGCAGTGACCTCTGATAACAAAGTGATCTACGGCGGTCGCGACATCGGCATCAGTGGCGTCTCCCCCATCGTCAAGCGACTCACACTCCAGGAAGACATTCCCGTCATCATTCAAGCCGACGAAGGAGCCAGCCACGGCGTCTTCGCTCGAGTCTATGGCGAAGCCAAACTAGCCGGAGCCAAATCTATTAACTTTTCCACCAAGCGCTAAGTCCGTGGCCTGTCCGCTTTCGGAAGACCATTTTAGCAACACGCAGTTTCGCACCAATGGCTAAAATTTACAACCCACCACAACATCGCAAAAGCATGACAGCCTTCGGTGCCTTGCTCGGCATCGGAATCAGTGGGGCCCTTTTTCTAGCGATTCCTCTCACGCAGATCTTTACCACGTATGAAAAATCTCCGGATGAGATCGAAGCCCTCGACATAGCGACTCCACCACCGCCTCCACCACCGGAAGACCCGCCCCCGCCTCCAGAGCCAGAGCAGGAAGAGCCTCCCCCCGAGCTCGAGACACCACCTCCCCCCATTTCACTCGAACAACTTGAAATGGCACTCGACCCCGGCACCGGAGGTGCCATGAACGGCGACTTCGCACTACCCACTTTCGATGTTAAAAGCAGCGATCTAGGTGGTCTGGAAATCTTTGAACTAGGCGATGTCGATTCCCCCCCACAGCCACGTACCAAAATCGAATTCAGCTATCCCGCAGCCGCAAAACGCAAGGGCATCACTGGCGTGGTCAAGGTCGAATACGTTGTCAACGAGAACGGACACGTCGAAAAGATCAACATCGTCGACTCTCCTAACAAGATCCTATCCAAAGCCACCGAAGAAGTGCTGCAACGCGCACGCTTCGAACCCGCACAAAAATCCGGCCGCGCCGTAAAAGTCCGAATGCGCGCCGCCATCCCATACCGCTGAGACCGTTCACTCGTTTTCAGTTCTCCAGTTATCAGTTTAAAATTCGCAATCCTTTTCCATGAACAAGATCACCGCACTTCTCTTCTCCGCAGGCATCACAGCCAGCTCGCTCACAGCCCAATCCACTCCAAATCACCAACTCTGGAGCGACCCAAGTTTTCAAAAAGAATTCCTAGGCAGCTATGGCTTCCTTGCTGGTGCGGAGCCACAAATTTCCGACGAAGAAAAGGAAGCACTACGCAACCTAATCGACCTCATAAAAGCCAGCCCCAAAGCAGCGATTCAAGCCTTAGAACCACAGATCACCCAAAGCAGTAGCGCCGCCTTCGACTTCATCCTTGGCAACCTTTACTTTCAAGATGGCAACCTCTCCAAGGCCGAACAATACTACGGCAACGCCATCGTCAAGCATCCCGACTTCCGCCGTGCCTACAAAAACCTGGGCTTAGTGCAGGTGCAACAGGGTGACTTCGACAAAGCGATCAAAACCATTTCCAAAGCACTCGAACTCGGCGAAGTCGACGGTCGTTCGTATGGACTACTTGGATACGGCTACCTCACACAAGAACGCTACTACCCTGCCGAAGCGGCCTACCGCCAAGCCATCCTGATGCAACCCGAGGTCACCGACTGGAAGGTGGGGCTCGCACGCTGCCTACTGGAAACAGAACGCTACGCCGACGCCATCGCACTCTTTGATACACTCTTACTCGACGAGCCAAACAACGCCGACTATTGGATGCTACAAGGCAACGCATACCTGGGCAAAGGAGAGCCACTTGCAGCCGCCAAAAACCTGGAGATCGTTCGTCGCATGGGGGCTGCCGACTTGAGCACACTCACATTGCTTGGCGATATATACATGAACAACAATTCGCCCGATCTGGCGCTGGAAGCCTATCTAGCCGCCACCGAACTTGCGAATGCCAGCGACAGTAAAGCACTGCTCCGCGCCGCCGAATTACTCACCCGCAGCGGTAACTTCGACCAATCCAAGAGTATCATTGCTAAGATCCGAGAAAAACTGGATCTGCCCGAATCAGACGAACTCACGCTCCTCACACTTGAAGCCAAGATCGCACGCGCCGAGGGTGACGACGAGGCGGCCGTTAAACTACTCTCGCAAATCGTCGAACGCGATTCACTCAATGGCGATGCACTCATCGAACTAGCAAATTTCTACGCAGACCAAGGCGACATGGCCAAAGCCATCAACCGCTACGAACAAGCCGAAAAGATCGAAGCCTTCGAACGCGAAGCACTGGTGGCACACGCACAAGCACGCGTCCGCAATGGCGATTACAAAGAAGCTCTACCTTTACTGCGCCGCGCGCTCAAGCTCAAGTCTGACAGCAATCTCGAAGACTATGCACAACGCGTCGAAAAAGCCGCTCGCAGCCAAGGCTAAATCCTTGGTCAGACGCCAAGCTGTCACTCAATCGACACCCGTTATCATCCCTCCCGTCACGGCACCGTCACGGGACACCTAAGCTTCACTAAAGTCACCTCCATGTTCATTGCCCGCAAACGCTAGCTAAGCTATGGTGATGCAGTGAAACCAAAACTTAAATTCGCCCTACTGCTCATTCTATTCGCTCTAGGAAATATTACCACAGCCACAGAATCGCCTGCGTTGAATAATATCCTACAAAAGCACCTGGAAGCCACAGGAGGGCCGGACAACTGGGATCTCGTCGAAAGCATTCGACTCAGTGGTAGCATTGAGCGCCAAGGCAAGACGGTAGATCTCGTCATAGTCAAAAAGCGTCCCAATCAAATTCGAGCCACCATCACCATCCCCGGACCGAATAACGAAATGTACCAAATGATTCTTGCGCATGATGGCCACAATGGATGGACCGCGACGAGACTCGCAGGAGCCACTGAAATGCTCCGCAAGCCCCTCGACGATGCAGCTGCCTCAGACTTACTTGCCGACTCCGGAGTCCTACCGCCACTGATCAAATTGTGGCATAATGGTGCTAGGATACATTTAGCAGGTACAGAGAATTTCGAAGGACAAAATGCATTCGTAATGGAAATCGAACAAAGCGAAAGACAGCATACACATCGTTTCTTTGTATCCAGAGACAGCTATCACTTACTCGCGCATCACATTCAAACACCTACAGACATAACAGAAACTTCATTCTATAATTACACAGAGCGTCAAGGCGTCTACCTCCCGACTCGCACTACGATTACCGCGAAAAGCACAGGAACATCCATCATGGATGTGAAATCAATCGAGATCGGTGTAGGCATCTATAAGGAATATTTCAATGCCGGTGATCCGCTACAAACTGCCAACAACTAAACTCTTGAATAGAGCGCTGCGGGATGAGTCAGTAGAATAGAGAAGCGCAGGCACACAACATCCATGAAGGCCAGATTGATTAATCATGCATTGAAGCACCTCTCACCGCGGACTCACATAGTGTGCCTTTCACTCAGCTCGCTATGCGCCAGTCCGACGGACGCCAGCGTAAACATAAACGAAGGCGTGCCGATTGAAATCCGAGGGATCATGGCCTACCAGGGCCAGTACCAATTTTCAGTCTACAATGAACAGACCCGCGCACGCTCATGGGTCGCCACTATAATCAATATGTACGGCAAAAGGACAACATCATGATCCAGCGGCTCTGGCGCGCTGTTAAGTATGACTACATCTATATCCGTGACTAGGAGACGATGCCAGAGCTAGACTGAAGAATAGAAGACGCCACGAGAGAAACTTCTACCCAACGCTGCAAACTGTCCAAGGTTCGGATCATCACATTATACATAGCAGTGGCCATTAATACTATACAAATGCGCGAAGCATGTAACCTTATTGTCACTCAAAAAGTCTCGCACTGCGGGAGCGTTCCGTATGCTCATCTGCCAGCATGACTATGCAGAATTTTCATACCAAAGAGATCGACAATACGCTGAGTCTTAAAAGATGTGCGCTCGCTCTCCTACTTGCATTCGTAATTCCGCAGCTCTCCATGGGTATAGATTCAAAAAACAATATGCCTCGAGCTACAGCCGTAAACTTCTCCATCCCAGTCGAATTTCGAGGTTATTACATAATCAATGGAACTTCTTACTTCAGTCTGCGTGACATGGAGATGGGCGGTTCCTGGTGGGCTCAAATTGGACAGGTACGCTCCGGCTTTAAAGTGGAGGCATTTAACCCGACTAAAAAAGAATTAGTCATTTCATGGAATCAGCAAGCACACACATTATTACTCAAGGAATTCGAAAATAGCAGACATTTTATCGCGCTCGAAAGCATGCAAATAAGTCCACTTAACCAGAAGGTTTACGAGATGAGCGAGCGATTAATCCAAAGTACTCTGAGTCAAGAAACCGGACGACTCGTTAAAGATAACCGCAAGGTCGAACAACTCAGACGCTTCCTCGCTCAGAACCCTTCACTCTCGGAGCTCAATGATTTCTTACCAGAAATGGGAGATGCGATCAACTACGATGAATTTTTTAAAATCGAATTTCCTCCAATCATGACTGGTCGCAATAAACAGAATACGCCTCGCTGGGGCATCGACAAATCGGTCGATTTGAAAGAGATAGAATCCATGATCGCGAGCGGCGCCTCGACAGAAGACATGAATCGGCTGCTCACCGAAAAATAACTAACAATTTTAAATTCACATGAAAGCATACACTAAATTTTCATTTCATCTAGTCGCATCCTGCCTCTCCCTAGTCGGAGCTTCAGCCGAATCACTGGATGCGACAGGCTCTTATGAATATGTTTACGCTCAGGACAAATTATGGCCATCACATGTGGAACTAGAGCAGGATCTATACTCCGATGAAGGTAAACGTCTACTTCGAGCTGGCTTGCCATTGGTTTTAATCCGCGCCTACGAGGATGGTATGCTAGCTATCGTGGATCGAGCAGGCACTTTTCTGATCGCAGCAGAGGGCACGAATTTTTCTAGTCTTGTGGCGACTCACCAAGCCGAGTCGGAAAAAGCTGGAAACTTCAGCAACTTTTTGAACCAGATCGGCCGCCGAGTGTTCGACTTTGATTACGACGAGAATAAGGCTGTCCCAGAGGCTGAATTGAGCCGCTTTGAAGCTTTCCTCATTTGCCGAACAAGCGCCGATGAGGAAACTCTAATGACCCTGCTTTATAAACTGGAAGAACATAAGGAAACACTAGAAGCAAAGAACATTGAGCCTATTCTGGTTTTCGAAGAATTCATGAAAAATCAGGAGTTTTATGATTTCGTGACAACAACAAGAATACCTCACCCAGTTGTTGTACCCATTTTTCAGAAGGGCTTCCTCCAAGCAGTCTATACAGAGAGGGAAGCCGGACATGATTTCCTCCTACTCGCTAAGAGTGGAAAGCGATTGGGCGCTTCTTCGACGCTGGACGAAGCCTTAGCCAAATAAGCGAAAATCCTCCCCCCACGATACGATTGAATTGCTTTGGGCGATGGTGTCATGATGCAATTCGCAAAATCAAAGTAGTTTTGAGCGCTGTGGCGGCGGTGGATCTGCGGCAAAAGTTAAATGCCTAGAATTTATGAATAATCATCTCATTTAGGTTATACCCTCTAAATTACTTTTAACGCTACGTAGATTAGATCAAGTGTAACAATCAAAAAACTTTCAGCGGAACGCCAGGGTAGCCATTTGAACGCAAGCTACTACTGCGCCGAAAGAAAATGGACAGGCGTGAGATCGTGCGACTGACAATACTGGCCGTTACGCTATGCTCAAAGCTCTACGGCACTGACCAAGTTTACAGTTGCACTAGCTTGCACACAAAAAGCAAGTAGAAGGAAGACAAAGAATCGACGAACTGCTCATGCAGGCATCTACGCTGGATCAAGATCAGATCAAAGAGCATGACGCCGCCGAGTAAGCAGTGCGACCGAGTAAACTCGGGATGTAAAATTTGCTCTTCATAGGACATCCCGACGCCAGACAACGTCCTGCCATCATCTACGCGATCCTGTAAAACTATAAAAACTACGGGATCGGGCCACAGGCAGACACCGAGCTTATTAATCGCTGAGCTGATGCAATAAGCATCAAAAAAGGCGCGGGCTATGCCCGCGCCTTTGTAAAAAGACTCAAATTTACGCTGGACTACTTACGTGCCCGACGACGGGTAGCAGCCACCCCCATCGCGATAGCGCCAAAAATGGCAGCAAAGGCCGAAGGCTCAGGAACTGCAGTTCCAGTGAATTGGAAGTTATCCAAAACAACATTTTCATTACCGCTAAAGTTCGAGAACTGAATGGTGAAGGTTGCGTTGGAATTACCTTCCAACGCCGACAAGTCGACATTGTAGGCCGTTCCTGTGCCACTCAAGTCAATCGACCCGGAGAGATCGCCACCGAAGTTAAGTGTAGTCAATCCATCGAAGTTCTGCACCCCAGCTGCGAAATCAAGATTCGCACCTGACAAGCCAGAGAAATCTAAACCAGTGAAGGTAAGAATCGCGTTCGTGTCTGGATTTGCCACAACACGGAAGCCAGTTCCATCACCGAGCTGGGTAAGACCGGAATTGTCAGCAAATATATCGGCGGAATTCACATCATTCCAATGGGCACTGTAGAACCCCGAAGTATCTTCAGTGACATTGGCCCACTGAAATAAACCGGAACCCGCGTAATCGGCGGCTAATTCTGTTTCGGCTGCGAAGTCATCATTGACGTCAAGCGATGTGAATCCACTGGGGGACGTAAAATCCCAAGCAGCTACGAATTGCAGCTGTGCCTGCGCGAAGGAAGCAATTCCTGCAAGCGCAGCTAATGTTAGTATTGTTTTTTTCATATTAATTTCTATTTATGTTTTATTTCTTGCAGACAAAGGAAGCGCTGGGATCTCCAGCGCCTCCTGCTGCCAAAGTCGGCTAGTTAATGCTGTTGCCGTCTGGACGATCAACGAGAACGCCACGTGCATTCAGTGCAGTCCAGCCAGTTGTCCAGAGCGTGGTGCCTGTGGATGGATCAAACGCACCCTTGTAGTTCGGCGTTGCATCGAAGAATGTCGAGGTGACTGGAACACCGAAGGAACCGCCGCCGCCATTGTTGGCACGTGCTTGAGCATCGGTTGGAGTTGGATTCACACCGACTGTAGAGAGGCCAGAGCCATCTGCAGTCGTATCACGACGGTTGAGGCTACGGAAGGCGGGGTCCTTGATGAAGTTTGCAGTAGTTGTGCCGAAGGTGGAGCTGAAGATGCTATCGAGCGCAGTTTCAACGAAGCCACCGGAAGCAGACTTACCATAGCTGGCAGCAGTCAAACCTTTGTTCGGATCGAAGAAAGTGTTGCCACTGAAGATGATTTCACCGCCTAAGAAACGGCCTTCACCATCGGATTCGAATTCGATCGCATCGCTGCCACCAAAGCCATAGAAGATGGAATTATGATATTCACCACCCCAATTGTCGCGAAGACGGAAAGCCTCAGTCGATTTGTTTGGGTTACCGATGTAGGTAGCGTTGTAAACAACCATATAAGTTTTCGGAATGGAAAACGAAGTGCTGAAAGTAGCGTCGTTACCGTCGCCAGTTTCACCATCGTGCTCGGCGCCCTTGTCACCGTTCTCGGTGTCAGCATTCATAAGCGCGAACCAAAATTGGCCGAGGCCAGTGAAACCTTCATCAACGTCGAAGGCATCGTCATTGTTGAAGATAGAGGTCAAGTACTTCGTGTTGACTGTTCCACCAAACCACTCGAAGCCATCGTCCGCGTTGCAGTAAACATCGACGTGGTCGATCTGCGTGCCGAAGCCAACACCCCCCATGGTGAGACCGTTGATTTCATTACCAGAACCGATAACTTCACCACCGTGACGAATCGACACGTAGGAGAACACACCAGAGTTGTCGTTTGGATTAAAACCTCCGTAACCGGAGAGTGCTTCATCCTCAGGAAGACCTTCGATGAACTGTCGGTTGAGACCGCCAGCTGCAGTCACGTCAGAATTGATCGGAGCTTCACCAAGGATAATAACCCCCCCCCAAAGTTGACGATATTCAAGGCCGACCGTATCGCCGCTACCATCGACAAAAGTCTGGATCGGGTCAAACTCACCGCTACCTGTATAGAGCGCTGCTGGTAGTGGGCTGGTTGCAGGATTAGCATCCAAAAACGGGCCGTTCTGTAGAACACCACCAGTGACGACTGTTTGATCGGCAACCACACGATTCGAATCGTCGTCGGCGTTATCAGGTGTGCCATTGTCATCCTCGAAAAAATCGTAACCATCCGCGATACCATCAAGGTTAGAATCGACAGCAGCAGTGGTAAAAATAATTGGATTGGTGGATGTTCCTTGAGCATTGATGCGACCTGAAGTGGTAATAACCAGCGCACCTGGGTCAAAAGTAAAGTTGCCACTTGAGGGCTCACCACGAATGATAGTGCCTTCGCCGATGGTCAATGTGGCTCCGTCGCGAACATAAATGATGTCAGTGAGGATATATTCATTCGATGAGGTCCATGTGGTGTCCGATGTAATGTCGGCAGTCACTTGAACGATGGCCGCCTGAGAAGAGGCCGCAGCCAAACTCGCAAGCAAAGTTGAGGAGATAAGTTTTTTCATGTTTGTTATTTTGTGATTTTTTAACTTTAGGAACATTCGAGCTTTCGAATGAGCCCAGAATTTATACTATTAATGTCAAAGAGAGACGCCTTTCTCGTTACGATTCTGTGACAAGAATCTAGAAGTCATAAGCGACGGAGAATGAGAACGAGCGGCCGACCGTATCGACTGATTTCCGGGGCTGATCCTGCCCAAACTCATCGGGGTTTTCCATATTGCTGATATTTCCTGAACTGTAATCCGGAGCACGATTACGGAAATAGGTTTCATAACCTTCATCCAGAAGGTTTTTGATCGAAAAATTAAGAGTCAGCCCATTTTCGAATGCGTGACTAACGATTAAATCCAATCGTTCTGTCGGACCACGAAAAGCATCATAATCTTGCTCGGAGCCGATCGCTTCCAAGATTTCGGATTTTTTGTTATAAGCAAGTGTGACACGCGTGCCGTAATCCGGGTGCTCATAGGTCAGATTAAAATTCAGAATTCGATCAGGTTGCTCAGCGAGCTGACGCTCGTCATCAAGCTGAGCCTCGTCCGTATTGACGTTAAGCCCCAACAAAGCTTTTTCTGCGTCGGAAACTCCGACCATCGCAGAAGTAAACGACATGTTCCCGCCAAAAGTGAAAAATTCGGCATAGGGAATCGGCACAAAACCTAAATTTTTACTGAATTCAAATTCGATTCCTTCGGCCACCGCACCTTCAGGGTTATTAAATGGAATCTCATCGAGGTTACGATCAGTAGGACGCAAAAATTCGATGGGATTCTCAATCTCCTTACGGAAAAGACTGACTCCGATCATATCATCGGCATGGAACAAAGCCTCTCCAAAGGGGAGTGAAAATTCGAACTGCTCAGGATAAAGCTCGACGCGAAAATCGTAATTATCGGCAGTCGAAGATTGTAAAAATGGATTGCCTCCGAGCTGGTCACCAGTGCCTACATCAACGAAAATATCCGGGGTGATTTCACGAAAAGATGGGCGATTCAAGGTCTCGTAGTAGCCCAGCTTTAATTGCATACCTTTAGTTGGTGTCAAAGTGAGGTTAGCACTTGGCAAGTAAACTCGATCTTCGAGGTCTCGAGCAATGCTGTCGCCGAGAATAAAACGTTGCCCGTCCTCAACGTTGAGAACGTCAGCCTCGGCAGCACGGACGTAGAATGAACTGTCTGCACTAGGATTTGAGGCAATTTCCGCTCGAGCGGCATCATATTGGCGAAAGACATTCGCCAAAGAATTCGAGCTATCCAAAATCGTCCTACTATCGACCGAAAGAATAGAGTCTTCGAAGCGATACCCGAAGTTAAGCTTTATCCATTCTGCAGGCTCTAGATCAGTAGACAAGTAAAGCGCGTCTATATCGCGAATCGCCGCCGAAGTACCACGAATCGAACGGCTACCGTTACGCAAATTTGCATTAGTGATTCCAGTACCTGCTTCAGTAGTACCAGTCGGGTCAGCATCGCCGCGCCCCTCTAGAAATGTCTGAATCTCTGAGGTACGTTCTGCGCGCCTCGCCATCCCCCCGAAAGCGACTCTGACCGTATCCATCGGATTGAGCGCAAAATCAAGGCGACCAGTATCTTCATCTTCCTGCACATATCGCCAAGAATTTGAAGAGAGCGATAAATTGTCGCCGCTGTTGACGTTGTAAGCCGGATTATCCCGACTGACCGACTCTGGAATATCCCCATCCGGATAGTCTGAGTAACGGTGAACAACGAAAGTATCTCGAAAATCAGGTTCATCCTGGCTTGTGCGTGCACGCTGAAGCCCCCAAGTCATCTCTGGTTCCAAGTCGATGGTTGGCAGTTTATGCTCACCACCAATTTGCCCTAAAGCAAGAGAACGCTCAACATAGTATAATTGTTCACGTAAAAGAAATAGGTCTGACTCTTCTGAGATCTGCTCGTCAGGATTGCTACCGTTAAAATTTCGGGAAACCACAGTATCCGCCGTTCGACTGAGGAAAAAGTTACCAAAGAAACGATGGTCTTCGTTAAGCTCATAGGAAGCTCCAACGAGGGCACCCAACTTGACGCTTTCTTCGTATTCCTCGTGGTCGTAAGTTGTTTCATCCCCAAATGGAATGGATCTGTTCTCAAAAGTATCGACAGTGCCGCCCCCCAAGAAAGGCGGTAAAGTTATTGTCACAGGAACAAACCGGTCAGCACCATTAAAATTGTAACCTTGTACATTCTGCGCATCGAGAATCGCGGAGGTCTCTCGCTTATGATAGCCTGCGAAAACGAGACCTAGCTTTCCCCCATTAGCAAATTCGAATGTATTTCCCGTAGAAAGCGAAAAGGAGACATTAGGCTGTGCGTCCCGCTCCTTGGACCCCAGTTGCTCTGACCCTTGAAAATTCGGATCAGAGCTACCAAGTGGCTCGTCAAATGGCGCCTGCTTTAAGCCTCCAGCAGCATCCGTAAGCAGATAACTATCAGGACGATCAAAAGTCCGAAAATCTTTAATAGATCCACTATGAAACCCAGTACCAATAGAACCCTTTAAAAAGAACTCTTCAGGCAATTGTTTGGTAATCAGATTGAAATTTGCCGCAGTTGACTCACCAGAAAGGTCTGCTGACGCCGTTTTGCTGACGATGATTGATTCAAGTAAGGAAGAAGGAAAAATATCAAATTGAGGAGACTTCCGGAACGGGTCAGGACTTGGCACTGGCATACCATTCATTGTGGTTACAGTATATCGATCATTCAGGCCACGCACTGAAGGAAACTTACCATCATTAACGGAAACACCTGATATCCGGGTCACAGCTGAAGCCACATCGCTCGCCGCAAACTTAGAAAAGTCTTCACTGCTAAACACATCTAGCGCACGGCTACTGTCAAATTTAAGCTCCAGCTTCATCATCAAGTTGTTCGCCTCTTCAGCCGTCACAGTGAAATCCTGCAACTCATAGACATCATCCGACATCTCCGCAGGTCGTGGAGGCAAGGCGAAGGGGAACACACTCACCTCACCACCAGTGATCGTAAAATCCGTCACGTTCGCCTCAATGTATCCACCCTTAATAAGACTGAGCGTATACTGCCCCGCCGCAACAGGTCCGAGCGAGTAGCGGCCATCCTCCGCAGTGACTGTGGCGATATCCTCACCTTCCACCAAGATAGCCACACCTGAGAGTGGCTCCCCGGATTCCTTGTCTACGATCTGGCCGGAAACCAAGCCCTGATCAGCCGCAAGTGTACCTTCATACTCGCTCGCGGTGGCTGAAGCTTCAACAACAGACTGTACCAGGAACTCATCTGCTGCGACCTTCGGCGCCTCTTCGGGCGCTTCGCTCGTAGCAATCGACATGCCCTTAGCATCACTTGGCGCATCCCCTCCTTGCAACTCACGCTCACGCAATTGGCGTTCAGCCTTCTTCATTTCCTCGACCTGATCCTTGTATTGATCAGGCACTACGATCTTAATCGCTAAAGCTGACTGCGCGGCCAGCAGTGAAGCAAAGAGCACGCGCACGGCACTAGTGTAAATTTTGTTATTCATTGATTCTTGTGGAAAAAAGGTAGAGTTGCCGCAGAGCAAAAGTGTCCACGGACTGGAAATCACGATCCCTTTTGCGCGCCCCCTAAGCCCTCTCAACAGTAAATAACGCCCTCCTTACAATTATCACAGTGCTGTAACTTTTGTGACCTTTTAGGCGCAAACCCGTAACCCATTAGAAACATACCAAGACACAGGCTAGTCTCAATGATATGCGCAAGATCCAGATGCCAAAAAAAAGCCCGGAACACGCAATGCGCGTCCCGGGCTCAAAACAAACGAGTGAATTAACAGAGATTACCAGAGTAATTGGACACGTGCGCGAAAGCCATCAACTTCGACTTCAGTGCCTGCCTCATCCTCGGCATCGGCGATCTCGTACCCCGCCATGAATGTTACAGCTTTACTGTAATAATAGTTAGCGCCGAAATAGACAGAATCAATTTCGTTGCCTGCATTCGCACTGGTAGCAAGCGCATCAGGACCCGATGAGGCACGACGTATCAACTCATCTACATCGATATCAAAATCATCGGCTTCAAGATGAGAGTAACGAAGCACTGGCTCGAACTTACCAATCTTATACGACGCACGTAATGCATAGCCGTCGACATCTCCAAAATCGCCTAAGTCACCATGGAAGTATTCTCCCAACAGATCCAGACCTTCGAACTTATAGTTCACATAGCCCGTATACGCGACCACATCGTTGCCGCCGACCTTATCGTCGCTGTTCGAATTAGCACCCGCATCCACACCGACGGTGAGTCCATCGGCCTCCCACTGCAGTCGACCGAAGTAGGCGAGCGCGTTGTCAGACTCGGAATCTCCCCAGAGTTTCGTGCCTTCACCTTGCGCACCATTTACCAGCGAGACCGCATAGCTAAAGCCTGCTCCCAGATCGCCTTGCGCATGAATACCTGTGTGACGCGCAGAGAAATCAATTTGATCTGCGAAAAAACGATTCGCGGCTGAGCGCTCGATGGTTGGCAATTTTGAGGACGACGAAGTTTCTTCGAACCCGAAAGGCACCTTCTGAAAGCCAAACTGTGCATTCAACTTATCATCAAATTTGTAACCGAAAGATGCTTTATCGAATGAGAAGTCTTCACCTGCGACGTCGAAGACGGATTCCGCATAAAAGCCGTTGTCCAAGTTTGCCTTTACACCAAAGAACAAGCGACGGAAGTAAAAATGATTCGTAGTTGGCGTATCCGCACCATTGACACTGCCGGCGAGTGAATCGTATTGCCCCTGTAAGCGGCCGTTAAAGCGAAGCTTCACCGTTTCCTTACCTTTAGCCGAAATTGAAAATCCCTGATCCTGCTCCTCAAGTTCGGCAGCCACCGACGTGGCTTCATCTTGAGTCAGAACACCTTTTTGAACCAAAAGTTCCAGCAAGGCATCATTAGATGCTGCAAAGCTAGCGGAACCAAGTAAGGCCGCCGAAATCGCAGTCAATTGTGTGAATGTATATAGTTTCATTGTTAGTGTTTGTAAAATGCGCCATCGCGGCAACGTCACAAAAATACCCCCGTATTGTTACAGTTCTAAGCCATTAAAGTTACAGGAGTGTTAATTTCGTCACATAGCCGCACTTTATTACATTAATGTGCCATCCAGGACACAAACAGGTAACCATGTGACACATCCGTAAAACACACACGAAAATATGCCCCACCATTTACAAGCAAAACAGACACAACAAACACCCCAATAAGACCACAATCCCGCACCACAAGTGAGATAATGCACATCTAGCACCCCACAAGCACACTGCCCACAGGTCTACAAATAGTCACAATATTAACCTTCCTGTAACATAAGCGCCACATTTCCGAAACAAAACACGCGTATAAAGGTAATGAAGTTAGTGAGCAAATCAGCTCGCACTCATTTTAATCACAATAACCGATCACACATACGAATGAACACTACATCCATCCTTCGCGGTCTTACCGCAGCCCTTTGCATGAGTTTTGCTGGGCAGACCAGCAGCCTTGCTAACGTTGACCCGAACTTGCCCGTTTATGAATCCGTTTCAGGCGTATCTGGCAACCTTAACTCGATCGGTTCCGACACACTCAACAATTTAATGACCCTCTGGGCTGAAGGCTTCGAAGCGATTTACCCGAATGTTAACATTCAAATCGAGGGCAAAGGCTCTTCAACCGCACCGCCCGCACTCATCGAAGGTACGGCACAAATCGGCCCCATGAGCCGCGAGATGAAGGGCTCAGAAATGGACGCCTTCGAAGCTCGCTACGGTTACAAGCCTACAGCCGTCGGCACTTCGATCGATGCCCTCGCAGTTTTCGTCAACAAAGACAACCCACTCGAAAGCATCACTTCCGAGCAAATCGACTCTGTCTTCTCCAGCACTTACCGCAAGGGTGGCACACCCATCACCGAATGGAGCCAACTCGGACTTGAGGGCAGCCTGGGCGGTCGCGCACTCAGCCTCTACGGTCGTAACAGTGCCTCCGGCACTTACGGCTTCTTCAAGAAGGTCGCACTGGCTGGTGGTGACTTCTCCTCCAGCGTTAAGGAACAGCCTGGCTCATCTTCTGTGGTGCAAGGCATCGGCTCTGACCTCGCAGGCATCGGCTACTCCGGCATCGGCTACACCACTTCTGGCGTGAAAGCGATCCAGATCGATGGTATCGAACCCACTGCAGAAAACTGCCTCGATGGCAGCTACCCGCTGGCTCGTCAGCTCTTCGTCTATGTCAATCGCGACCCACGCGAGCCCATGGATAAATTGACTTACGAGTTCCTGCGCTTCGTGCTGTCTAAGCAAGGCCAGGAAGTCGTCGAGAAAGACGGCTACTACCCACTTCCAGCACCGATCGCTGAACAGATCCTAAACAGTCTTAAATAAGCGTCACATAATTTTTACGTGGGTGGAGGCCTCTCCACCCACTTTTTTTTTGCTATATAGAGACAGTACCGCTTTTTAGCTGATTCTAGCCTTCAATGATCGACTGACATCGTTATGAGTTCGACTTCCAATAATCCCTCCGAAGAGCGTTTCACCGTCGCCCGCACCACACTGATTTTAGACCGCCTGATGACGGGCGTGATCAAGGGTGGCGGCTGGTTGGTGATGCTGGCGGTCTTCGCCATCTTTGCCTTCATCTTTGTGCAGATTCTGCCACTTTTCGGGCACCCAGAAGTTAAGTCTGTCGGGAAAGTTGCCATACCACTGGAGGAAGTCGCCGTGATGGGTGTCGACGAATGGGGCGAACTCCCTTTCTTCCTGAATCAAGCTGGACAGCTTCACTTCGCAGATCTACCGCGCGATGTGGAGACCCGCACTTACGAACGTGTCGGTGGCGACTTGAATCAACTCGCGCTCGGCCCGCGTGGTCTGTTTGAAGTCGACACAAAACTGCCAGAGAAGAACTGGACGGCTTTTTATTACGACGCCTACAAAGGTGAAATCGCGCTCGGCTCAGAAGACGGTCGCGTCGCCCTGCTGCACCTCGATTACAAAGCTGAGTTTTTAGCGGACGCCCCGCGCACGGTCGTGCCTCAGGTCAAATCAGAGTTGCTGCCGGCCCTCAGCCAGTCGAACGCCCCCGTGCGCCAGCTGGCTTTCTTTGAGTCCACCACCAACCGAGCGATCGGCACCTTACAAGAAACTGCAGACGGCGAAACCATCGTCACTCTTCAAACCTACGTTGTTAAATCCAGCCTGTTTGGCGCGCCTAAGATGGTGGCGGACGCGCAGATTGACCTCGGCCATGGCATCACCGACGAAAAGCCGGAGCGCTTACTCATTGGGGGACAAGGCGACCGCATCCTACTCACCACCGAGGGTGGATGGCTTTACTACCTACGCCTCAACAAGGGGCAACTGGAACGCGTGCAAAAGCTGCAGCCATTTGCCGATCTGGAGGACACATCGATCCACTCGATCAACTGGCTACTCGGCAAACAATCCGTCATTTTAACTTCAAAGTCCGGTGCGAACATTACACTCGCCAGCTATCTAGACGAAGCGGCTGGCCAAATTCTTTACACCAAGATCAAGGACTTCCCAGCACTGGATGCTGGAGGTGCCAACGACTTTAGCCCCGCGCAACGCAACCGCGGATTCCTGATCTCCAACGAGCATCAACTCTCATTGCGCTACAGCACCACAGGCGATGTGCGCTGGGAAACCGATACCGACTTCCCACTACAGAAGATCGCGCTCGGCCCACGCTGGGATTCAATTTTCGCCTTCGACGCACAACAAAACCTACACGTGTATGCAGTCGACGACCCACACCCAAACGCGGGTGTAAAGGCCTTCTTCGGCAAGATCTGGTATGAGGGCAAATCCGAGCCTGAATACGACTGGCAGTCGTCCAGCGGCACCTCCGACTTCGAGCCTAAGCTCTCGATCGTGCCGCTCTTCTTCGGCTCGATCAAAGGCACCTTCTACGCCATGCTCTTTGCCATGCCGATCGCGATCTTGGCAGCCATTTACGTTTCGCAATATCTGAAACCGGAAGCGAAGCGCTACATCAAGCCTGCCATGGAAATCATGGCCTCGCTCCCTTCCGTCGTGCTCGGCTTCTTGGCAGCACTTTGGCTGGCACCTTTAATCGAAGATCGTGTGCCCTCCATCCTGCTCATGCTCATTGCCGTTCCACTCAGTGCCGCCATGCTGGGCTACTTCTGGGGACGCATGCCTCAAACCGTGCGCAACCGCATACGCCCGGGTTCGGAATGGATGGTCATCCTGCCGGTAGTGCTGATCGTCGGCTACCTGTCTTGGCAACTCGGCCCCACCCTGGAATCGGTCTTGTTCCGCGTCTATGATCCAGACCTCGGTGTCAAAGCTGGCAACTTCCGTCTTTGGTGGACTGAAACAACTGGCGTTAGCTTTGAGCAACGCAACTCCTTAGTGGTCGGCCTCATGATGGGCTTCGCCGTGATCCCGATCATTTTCACCATTTCCGAGGATGCGCTCACCAATGTGCCGCCTTACCTCACCTCTGCTTCGCTGGCACTCGGTGCCAGCCGCTGGCAGACCACTTGGCGCGTCATCCTACCGACAGCCTCACCTGGTATCTTCTCCGCCACCATCATCGGCTTCGGCCGTGCGGTCGGTGAAACCATGATTTTGCTGATGGCTACGGGTAACACGCCGATCATGGAGTGGAACATCTTCAACGGCATGCGCACACTCGCGGCCAACATCGCGGTGGAACTGCCCGAAGCACCACAATACAGCACCCTCTACCGCACTCTTTTCCTCGGTGCGATGGCGCTCTTCCTCCTGACATTCATACTGAACACGATCGCCGAAGTCACTCGCCAGCACCTGCGCGAGAAATACAAGACGATCTAGAGTCAGCGCCCGCCACATCACATACAGGCAAACCAGCATTTTTTCTCATGCCAAAATCGCAGCACAGTTTTACATCGATCCGCCCCAAAGGTGAAGCCCTCGTTTGGTTCACCGGCATGGGGCTCAGTGTCGGCATCCTCCTGATTATCGGGCTACTCGGTATCATCCTCAAGAACGGCCTCTCCATGTTTTGGCCCGACACCATCTACGAGGTACAATTGGTCGAGGGCTCAACCGCCGGCCCTCGCAACGGCCAGAACTTCGCCGGCGCCATCGCACTGGAACGTCATAAGCGACTACAAGAAGCGACCAATGCTGGCCTGACCAGCGAATTCCAGTTCTTCGCAGGCAACAAAGATGCCTACGGGCAAATGTATCACTACGTCGATGCCGACCAAATCGTGACGGACGCAGCAGGTGAACCCTTATTTACACCGGCCTCTGGCATCCTCCAATTAGAGCGTATCGAGTTCGGAGATGCACTTGGCTTCCCACTCGAAATCCAACTCGCCGATGGGACTACAATCACTGAGCCAGAAGCACTGAAGGCCGCACTATTCAAGACGATCGAGGAAAGTAACGAACGCTTAGAAACCTATACCAAGATCGAGAAGAAGCAGATCGGACGCATCAACAGCAAGATGGAATCCATCCGCCTCGAGCAACGCGCACTGCGCGAAGAGCTGGGTGAAGCTGCCGCTGAAACTTCGCCGCAGATTCAAGAACTAAACGAGCAGCAAGCCGCCTTGCAGGCACAATACACCGAACTCGCTGCGGAAGCCCGCGAGCTGCGCGAACGTCGTCACCAGGACTCGCTGCTGCTACGTCTAGCCACCGGCGAAGAGCGGCGCATCAGCTTTGAAAACATCACCCAGGCACACTTCCCCAATGAAATGAGTCTGCCAGGCAAAGTTGGCTTCTTTCTGAAACAAATCTGGCGCTTCATGTCCGAAGCCCCCCGTGAGGCGAATACTGAAGGCGGCATTTTCCCCGCGATCTTCGGCACCTTTGTCATGACACTGCTCATGAGCCTGGCCGTGATGCCCTTCGGTGTGGTCGCCGCCATTTACCTGCGCGAGTATGCCACCCAGGGCGTCATCGTACGAGCTGTCCGCATCTCGGTTAACAATCTAGCCGGTGTGCCCTCCATCGTTTATGGCGTCTTCGGACTCGGCTTCTTCGTTTATGTGCTCGGTGGCAGTATCGACGAACTGTTTTTCAGTCATAAACTCCCAACCGCCACCTTCGGCACCGGCGGCGTCCTGTGGGCCTCCCTCACCTTGGCACTCATGACTGTGCCCGTCGTGATTGTCGCCACAGAAGAAGCACTCTCGGCGGTGCCACGAGGCATGCGTGAGGCTGCGCTCGCCTGCGGCGCTTCCAAGTGGCAAGCGATTCAACGCATCGTGCTGCCCGCCAGCGCGCCCGGCATCTTGACAGGACTCATCCTCGCCATGGCACGCGGCGCAGGCGAAGTCGCACCACTAATGCTGGTGGGCGTGGTCAAACTCGCACCAAGCCTGCCCCTCGATGGCGAATTTCCTTTCGTTCACCTAGACCGCAAATTCATGCACCTGGGCTTTCACATTTACGACCTCGCCTTCCAATCGCCCGATTCCGATGCCGCCAAGCCAATGGTCTTTGCCACGACACTCTTGCTAATCGTGCTGGTCATCGTCCTCAATCTAAGCGCCATCACAATCCGCAACCATCTTCGTAAAAAGTATAAGGGCGACACCTTTTAAGCCATCGCACGCGACGCCAACATAAACAAAATTTCAAAATATTTCGCAATGATCCAAGCACCTAAAACAACCGACAGCCGAGAAGACTTCGAGCCTTTCATCCAGATTAAAGACAACTACAACTTCTGGTATGGTTCGACCCAAGTGCTTTTCGACCTAAACCTCGACATACCTGAAAAACAAGTCACCGCCTTCATCGGCCCCTCAGGTTGTGGTAAGTCTACCTTGCTACGCAGCATCAATCGTATGAACGACCTAATCGAGGGCATCCAACACACGGGTGATATCACGATTGGCGATCAAAGTATCTACGACCCCAGCCTCGAAGTCATCTCCCTGCGCAAGCGCATCGGCATGGTCTTCCAAAAGTATAATCCTTTTCCAAAATCGATCTACGAAAACATTGTTTTCAGTCTCCGCATTGCTGGCCGCAACAAGAAGTCCGAACTCGACGAAGTCGTGGAGCGCAGCCTGCGCGGCGCCGCTCTTTGGGATGAAGTCAAAGACCGCTTACATGAGAGTGCGCTCAGCATGTCGGGCGGCCAGATGCAGCGTCTCTGTATCGCCCGCGCAATCGCCAATAACCCGGAAGTGATCCTAATGGACGAACCCTGCTCGGCGCTGGATCCCATTGCGACCGGTAAGGTCGAAGAACTCATCCATGAGTTAAAAAAGGACTATACCATTGTGATCGTTACGCACAATATGCAACAAGCCGCCCGCGTATCTGACCGCACCGCATTCTTCTACCTTGGCAAACTCATCGAATATGATGTAACTGATAATATCTTCATGAAACCAAAGAACGATCAAACTGAAGCTTACGTCTCTGGCCGCTTTGGTTAATCACCATTCACCCTCCCCCTCCCCTTGGTACTCTACATATAATGAACCGCTATTTCCACAAAGAGCTCGAAGAGATTCGTAGCAAACTCATACTCATTGGCGAAAAAGCCAGCGAAGCTGGTCGTCTGGCCGTTGAAGGCTTCATCGAAAGCGACCTCGAGAAAACTCAAGCTGCCGTCAAAATGGATGACGAGATCGACGACCTCGAAGTCGAAATTGACCGCGCTTCCGTCCGTTACATTACGCTACGCTCCCCCGTCTCCAGTGACGTGCGCTTAATCTTTGTCGCCATCAAAGCCAGCCACGACCTCGAGCGAGCCGGCGACGAAGCCCATAGCATTGCGAAAAAGACCCGCAAGATTCTAACCAGCGAAGGTAAGGCAAAGAATCCAGTGCAAATCGAGAAGATGAGCCGACTCGCCTTCGCGATGATGCGGGACGCAATCACTTCATTTTTAGATGAAGACCTGGAGCTCGCCAGAGGGATCATCGAGCGCGATAAAGAAGTCGATCGACTCAATAAAGAAAACTACACCACACTCTATAAAGAGATGAAACTTGAGAGTAGCGAATCCTCCACCCATGTGGAAACGATCTTAATTTCCAAATCAATCGAACGCATCGCAGACCACGCCAAGAATCTAGCGGAAGAAGTCATCTACCTACTAACTGGAGAATAGTCACTTTTAGCTGTCAATTTGGCTTTGTTTGTGCTAGTCCCCATTGTGTCGGTCACTCATGCGGAAGTCTTTCCAGCAAAATCGACTCACATCAAACATCAATCCACTCGAAAACTCAGTCATCATGGCTAAAAAAACCACCACTAAAAAAGCGGCCAAAAAAGTCGCAGCCAAAAAGGCTGTGAAAAAGGTCGCCGCTAAAAAAGCTCCTACCAAGAAAGTGCCTGCCAAAAAAGCAGCCAAGAAGGTAGCCAAGAAAGTCGCGGTCAAAAAGGCAAAGGCAGCCGCCCCAGCGGTAGTTGCTCCAGCGAAGGAACCAGAAGTTAAGAAGGCTCCTGCTAAGACAGTCGAAAAAACTTCCATCATCGCACGAGTAGACGTCGGCTTCGGCAACAGTCTCTACGTACGCGGTGAAGGGGCCGGCCTCTCATGGGACAAAGGCGTTCAGCTCGACAACGTAAGTCCATACGAATGGTCTTTCGTTAGCACACAAGCCAAGGGCGACGTCACCTTCAAATTCCTCATCAACGATGAGATTTGGGCCGAAGGCGAAAACGGAACAGTCGCCGCAGGTGACACATCCATTAGCTCACCAGTCTTCACCTGGTAGTTAAACACAAGCAGATACTTCTAACGAAGCATTCGCTATACAAGATTTACAAAAGCCCGTCAGAATCCTGGCGGGCTTTTTTGTGCGTGCGCGACGAACGAACTTCGATCCAAGCTCAATTCAGAGGTCAGCAAGTGACGCTGACTACATCGAGTCGAGATCCACCATGATTTCGCGTGGGCTGGAGCCGTTTTCGGGGCCAACGATGCCGCGCTCTTCCAGCTCTTCCATCAAACGGGCAGCACGATTGTAACCGATGCGCAAGCGACGCTGAAGCATGGAGGTGGACGCGCGCTTCGTAGAACGCAGCACGTCGATCGCGTCAGGCAAGAGCTCGTCGCCGTCGCTGGGACCTCCATCGTCGCCGCCTCCGGCATCGTCGCCACCGGCGTCGATCTGCTTTTGCACGTCTTCCGCAAACTGTGGTGGATCATTCTTCTCTTGAAGGAACTCCACAATGGCGTTGATCTCGTCGTCGGAAACGAAAGCACCTTGGGCACGTACCAGATTGGAAGTGCCGGGAGGAATGAAGAGCATATCCCCCTTGCCAATCAGGGCTTCGGCTCCACCTCCGTCGAGAATGGTGCGACTGTCGATCTTAGAGGCGACCTTAAAGGAGATGCGGCTAGGCAAGTTGGCCTTAATCACACCGGTAATAACGTTCACCGAAGGACGCTGGGTGGCGAGAATGAGGTGAATGCCAGCTGCACGAGCGAGCTGCGCAATACGCGCGATGCAGGTCTCGATATCAGCGGGCGCGACCATCATCAAGTCAGCCAACTCGTCGATCACGCAAACGATATAGGGCAACTTCTTACGTGGAACCTCAAAGGCGTCGTCATCGCGGGGCACTTCCATACTCTGAAGGGCCGCGCGTTCTTCGGGACTCATTTCAGCATCCATCGCCTCGGCCTTAGCTTGCTCTTCTTTGTCCTTGGCGATCTTGGCATTGAAACCAGCGATGTTGCGCACATTGGTCTTGGCGAAAATTTGATAGCGATGCTCCATCTCCGCGATCAGCCACTTGAGCGCACCGGGTACTTTCTTCGCCTCGGTCACCACAGGGATCAACATGTGGGGCAGTGCGTTATACATCTGCATTTCTACCACCTTGGGGTCGACCATGATAAAGCGCAGATCCTCTGGGCCGGAGTGGTAGAGCAACGATGCGATAATCGCATTAATACAGACTGTCTTACCCGAGCCAGTGGAACCGGCAATCAGCACGTGCGGCATCTTAGTCAGGTCGGTGACCATCGGCTTACCGGTAACATCTTTACCCAACACGATGGGAATCTCCGCATTGGCTTCGGCCCAAGCTTTGGACTCGACGATATCACGCATGCAAACCGCCAATGATACCTTATTAGGCACCTCGATCCCAACAGTGCCTTTGCCCGGAACAGGTGCCAGAATACGGACAGAGAGCGCTTTAAGACCAAGAGCGATATTCTTATCCAGATTCACAATCTTCTCAACACGCACACCAGGCGCGGGAGTCACTTCGTAGCGAGTGATCACCGGCCCCGTGTGAATCTCGCCGGGAATAACTTTTACTCCAAATTCGTCGAGCGTGCGAACAAGTGCGCTCATCGTGCCCGCGTGGTCCTCGGGCGCGATGCTGCTGGCATCCGGCGCCTCCGAGAGCAAATTCAGCGGCGGGAAAACATAATCGCCGCGACGCTCCGGAATACTGGCGATCGCTTTTTCGGTTTTCTCACCGGTAATAATCTTAATTGTAGCCGTATCCAGCACGGGCTTTTTCGGCTCCGGCTCGGCTGGTGGTTCAGGTGGCTTGGGTATGAGCTTCTTCTTAGGCGCAGACGGCGCTGCAGCACTCCCCGCCCCGCTGGACGGTGGTAAAGGCGTGGGCGCACCACTCAGTAAAGAAGGCTTGCGACCATCAGCCGGGGGCTGCTCGTCGTCCAAAGCCTCAGCGGATTCGGCCGATTTTTTAGACGGCTTGGCAGTCTTCTTTTCCTTCTTCGCCGCGGCTGCGGCTTCTTTAGCCTCCGCCTTGGCCGCGGCAGCCTCTTCTTTAGCCTGAGCTTTAGCGCGTGCTGCCTCCTCCTTGGCCGCGCGTTTAGCTTCGGCTCGCTCCGCTTTACGGGCTTTGCGCACCTCCTTGGATTCGGCGCGGTTCTCAAGAAACTCACGGTAACTGGTGTGTAAATAATCGAAAAAGTGCCCGAGGTTATCCGTAAACACTAGGATCGAACCAATAATAAAGCCCATCAGCAAAATCAGGAAAGCGCCGAAGGGACCGATATATGGCTCCAACACGACAGGACCAATAAACTCACCGATGACACCCCCAAAACCATTGGAAAGTTGGCTTTCAAACAAGCTACCAGTCGTACTGCTGACAGGACGCATCATCGCAATCAATCCAGAGACGCAAAAAATTGCCAAGGGCGATGCAAGCCCAGTTAAAAGGCGCTTCCCATACTCCTGCTGCACCAGCAGGCGCACTCCAAACCATAGCAGAAACAAGGGCACCAACAGCACCGCCACTCCCAGGAAATGAAAGCCGAAGAAGCCCACGTAACTACCAAACAGACCGACCAGATTTGGATCAGTCGGGTTGGTGGCATTATACTGTTCGGTATTATAATCAAAAACCGACACTGCGACCAGCGCCGCAATAGTAAATAGCAACAATCCCAACACTGGGCGTGAGCGTGCCTTGCGTGGTTGAGAGACCACTTTTTTCTTTACGACTTTTTTCTTTGCTTTTCGTGCCATGTAAGGGGAGGGAAATTAAACGCAGATGCGTGAATAACAAGATTCGATTGAGTATCGCATTCTCAGGAAAATCCAGCAAGAAACGGTATTATGGAATTACTCACATTTACTCCACTGTATATGGAACGCGTTTGGGGCGGTCGCGGCCTCGAAGCCAAACTCGGCCGCACACTGCCTAAAAACAAAGTAATCGGGGAGAGCTGGGAACTAGTCGACCGTAAAGGTGAACAATCCGTCGTCGCCTCTGGGCCATTAGCTGGAAAAACCATTCGTGAGCTACTGGAAAGCGCCGCAGCGGACATCCTAGGCCCGGGGCGCGACGGCTCCCAGCCTTTCCCAATCTTGATCAAATGGCTGGACTGCCAGGACCGCCTCTCACTCCAGGTCCACCCACCCGCCGAAATCGCCCCCTCACTCGGTGGTGAACCTAAAACAGAAAACTGGTATATCGCGGAGTGCGACGAGGGTGCATCTCTAATCGTCGGCCTGAAAGCGGGCGTCACCAAAGAGCAATTTACCCAAGCACTGGCAGACAACAAAGCGGAAGACTGCGTGCATCGTTTCCCGGTCAAAGCGGGTGATTCCATCCTAGTCGAAAGCGGGCGCATGCACGCAATCGATGCAGGCAACTTAATCCTGGAAATCCAGCAAAACTCCGACACCACCTATCGTGTATACGACTGGGGCCGCGTCGGCTTGGACGGGGCTCCGCGTCAATTACACATCGAAGAATCGCTCAAATCGATCGATTTCACAGACTACGAGCCGGAAACGCTCAAGATCGTCCCCGGCACGCAAACCTTGGCAGACTGCAAGGAATTCCGCATCCGTAAATTCGAGCTACAAGCAGGGGATGCCGTCCTCGAACTGCCAGCAGGCGAGGGCCCGCGCCTGATCCACGTCGTAACCGGTCAGTTGACCGACCAGCAAAGCGGAACAATCCTAAGCAAAGGCAGCAACTACCTGCAGCCCTACGTGACAGGTGTCAGCCTAAGCGCGGATGGACCTACGACACTGCTCGTGACCGATCAATTTTAGCAAAAAAAGCGCCTCACCGAGAATTCGATGAGGCGCTTTAAATAAAATACCTAAGCGATGAGATTAGTGCGAGCAGCCACAGCCGCCTTGTTCTTCTTTCTCGTCGTTGCAGCATTCGCCTTCGCTCTCTTCAGAGCTGCAGCATTCGCCGCCACCACCGCCGCCACAGCATCCACCGCCTTGGTGGATATGGCCATGCGCAAGCTCTTCTTCAGTTGCCGCGCGCACATCTTGTACAGTGACATTGAAATTTAGGTGTTTACCAGCAAGCGGGTGGTTACCATCGACTGTAACATCATTTTCCTCGACTTTAACCACACGTACCTGAAACGGGGCCTTGGTCGGTGCTAGCTTGAAACTGCATGCCCACTTCAAGCGACTCGACGCCTTGAAAACGATCACGTGGCACGACCTGCTCAAGAGCTGGATTCGGCGCACCGTAGCCATCCTCTGGAGCGACACGCACTTCGACAGTATCTCCGGCAACCTTACCAGCGAGGGCAGATTCAAGACCTGGGATGATGTTCTTATGTCCGTGAAGATATGTCAGCGGCTGGCCTGGCTGAGATTGATCAAGTAATGTTCCTTCGTCGTCCTTAAGCGCGTAGTCCATAGCGACGACTGTTCCTTCTGCAATTTGCATAATATTTGGTATTGGTGTTTCTAATTAGTGGAGAACAGATACCGGTAGCAGAAAGCAGCCCGGGGTCAAAAGCGAAACAGATTTATTTAACAGCTGGGTAGACGATTCGCGAACTCACTTGACGCGAAGCGCAAAAAGAAGGTTCCTTTCAGAAACTCAACCACAGTCCGGCACATGCCTATTCAAGATAATCCGCTCTTCCGCCGTCTCCACCAACACGCTCAAAAGCGGCTGGTATTCGATCCTGGTGTCTCCCGCAGTAAGCAACTTCCTGCTTACAAACGCTACATGCAGCTGGAAAACGTCATGCTGGAGCGTATGCACCGAAAGGGCGAATCAGGCCGCAAGGTGTGCCAAGCCAGAGCCGCCATGATCGACGTGGTGATCGAAAATCTCTTTCTCGCCGCGCTCGACCTCTACGCAACTGAACACGGCCCACTGCCCACGAAAATGGCGATTCTCGCCACTGGTGGTTACGGTCGTCGCGAGCTAAACCCCCACAGCGACATCGACATCATGTTTCTCTATCCGCTCAAAGCAGCGGGCAAGGACTATGAAAAATTCCAGGAAGTGGTGACCGAAGGCATTCTCTATCCGCTCTGGGACCTGGGGCTCAAGGTGGGACACGCCTCTCGCAACGCTAAAGAGGTGATCGAAGAATGCCGCAAGGAAGTGCAATCGAAAAACGCTATCTTAGAGTCGCGTATCATTTGCGGCTCCGAACCTCTCTACAAAAGCATGCGCAGCCGCTTTGAGGAGTTTGTAAAAAAGGAAAATTCGAAGCTCTACATTCAACAACGACTCGAAGACGAATTGGAACGCCACGCCAAATCCGGCAATACTATCTACCTACAAGAACCCGACATAAAAAACGGCGTCGGAGGCCTGCGCGACTACCAGAACATACTCTGGATGGCACATATTAAATACGGCTTTCGCTCCTTTCGAGACCTAGTCAAGGCAAAGCTGCTGCGCGAAGATGAGCGCCAAGCCATGGTCGAGTCATACGACTTTCTACTGCGCGCCCGCACGGAACTCCATCTGCAAAACCGACGCCCCACAGATAAGCTGGATCTGGAGCAACAACCCAACATCGCCGAGCAATTAAACTACCCGCAAAAAGACATCTTCGAACGGGTCGAGTCCTTCATGAAGGACTACTATACAGCCGCACGCACCATTTACCAGACCAGCGAAATGCTCAAGGAACGCATGGCGCTGGAAGCGGCCACTGGCAGTAAAGCCCGCATCAGCTTCCGCGAGGCCCTACGTGCGCACCAACACCTACCAATCAAAAAGGTCGAAGGCTTTCAATTGTACGAAAAAGTACTTTTCGATCGACAGCCCCAACGTATTCAAAGACGACCCCGTGCGCCTGATACGCATCTTTCGTCTATCACAGCAATTTGGTGCCCGCTTGGACCCGGACCTACGCTTTTTGATCACCCGCTCGATCCCGCTGATCGACCATAATATAATCAACAGCCCTTCAGCCGCGAAGAGCTTCTGCGCCATTTTACGCAGCCCGGGTGAAGTCTACCCCATTCTCATGCAAATGCACGAAATGGGCGTACTAGGCCGCTATCTTCCCGAATTTGGCGAGCTCACCTGCATGGTCCAGCACGAATATTACCACCGCTACACCGCCGATGCACACGTACTGCGCACCATCCGGCACCTCGACCGTGTCTTCAGCAAACACGACCAAGAATACGCACGCTACGAAAAAGAATTACGCAAGAATGACGACCCACTGCTGCTCTACTTAATCTTACTATTGCACGACATTGGAAAAGCCGAAGGCGTTAAGAACCATGATGTTAATGGTGTCCGCATCGCGCAACCCATCCTTACGCGTTTTGGCATTGGGCATGAGCAACAGGAACAAATTCTATTTATTATTCGTAACCACTTAGAAATGGCACGATTCTGGCAACGGTTTGACTTAGACGATCCCAAGACAGCGGCCTCCTTCGCAGAATTCAACGAAGACCCGCAAAAACTCAGATTTCTATACGTACACACCTACTGCGACGCCCGCGGAACTGCCCCCACTCTGTGGAACAGCTACAAGGATGCCATGCACCGCACACTTTACGTTAGAACGCTTGAGCAGTTTGAAGACGACGCCATCATTGAACAAAAGCGGAAAGACCAAATCAACATGCTACACCAACAACTACTCCAGAAAAAACTTGAAGGCATTTCGGAAGAAGAAATCGAAGCGCACTTCAACTTACTTCCGGAGCGCTACTTTATAAATACCCATCAGGACGACATCGAACTTCATCTACGCATGGTACACCGCTTGCTGGCACAGATTCAGTTGGCCGAATCCATGGCCACACTCGCCCCAATCATCGATTGGCATGATGACATCGACCTAAGCATGTCTGTGATCGACGTCGTCACTTGGGACCGTGCGGGTCTGTTCTACAAGCTAGCGGGCGCCCTCACACTGGCCGGGGTCAATATCGTAAGCACGAAGGCCATTACCCGCAAAGATCACATCACCATCGATACTTTCTACGTAATGGACCCGGACGGAGGCGTCGTCTCCAACAAAAAAGCCCGTGAGATCTTCGAAAAACGCCTGCACGAAGCTCTGATTGAAGAGAAAGAGCTCATGCCAGAAATCAACGAGCTCGAAAGCAAAATCATGGCCAAGACCAAGACTAAAGACATGCTTCCGGCCCCCTTCCCGCCGAGCGTGGACGTCTATCACGAGCTCTCACTCAAGCAGACAATCATCGAAGTGCAGGCCAGCGACCGCATCGGTCTGCTCTATCAACTCTCGCGCTTAATTACCAAGAAGGGCTTCGACATCGGGTTCGCCCGCATCGCCACCGAACGCGGGGTCGCAATGGATACTTTCTACATCAAGAACGACAAGAGCGAACAAGATAATTATACCACCTCATTACTCGAATTGCGCGAAGAGCTCGACAAAATCGTAAAAGAATAGAACCGTCTCTTGGATGGACGACCCAGCAAACGAGCAAACCGCGATCGACTCGCTCTATCGCATCAGCAGCCTAGTATCGGATACGGAAGACCCTAAGACGGCCCTGCGCCTCATCTTGGATGAAATCATCAAGGTGCTCAAGCCCAGTAGCGCGTCCATTGCCTTAATCAACCCCGATACCAAGGGCTTAGAACTCGAAGCTTCCTACGGTCTCCCCGAGGACTGGAGCAATTTAGAACTCGCCCTGGGCCAAGGCATTACTGGCTGGACCGCCCTCCACGGCCGAGCGCTCATCGTAGGCGATGTACGAAATGAACCACGCTACATCTCCGTGCGCCCCAGTGTGCGCTCAGAAATGGCCGTGCCCATGGAAGACCAAGGCATGGTGATCGGAGTCGTCAACGTAGACAGCGAGCAAACCAACGCCTTTGGTGAATCCGCTCTCAAAATCCTCACTTTGCTCACAAATGAGGCCACCCGGGTCGTTTCACGTCTGTGGATGATCAAACAACTCCGAGCCAAGGCCAACCAGCTGGAATCTCTGGTCGACATGAGCCAGCAACTGGTCGGCGAGCTCGACAGTGATGAACTAATGGAAGCACTGACCCGGCAGGCGAGGCACTTAATGGACTGCCACAGTAGCGCCCTCTTTTTACTCAGTCCAGATGGCCGCGAACTGCACCTACACAGCTTTATAAATCCATCGGGCCCCGTTGATGAAAAACTATCCCTCCCACTGGAAGACAGTGCGCTAGGGGCCACAATTCATCGGCGCAAACAAATCGAAGTCCACGATCTCGCATTTACCGAAGAGAACGACTCCCTCCGCACGATCCAACGCGAAGGTCTCATTTCTATGCTGGCCTCCCCAATCATTTTCGGCGAAGAGGTCATCGGAGTCATCATCGCCTACACCGACCAATCGCATCGCTTCAACAACGACGAAAAAAACGCCTTCACCACACTCGCCGGGGTGGGTGCCATCGCGATCCAAAACGCACGCCACTACTCCCGCATTTTTGCCAGCGAAGAGTCGATGCGGCGCAATGAGAAACTCACGACCTTAGGCATGCTTGCAGCCGAAATCGCACACGAGATCCGCAACCCATTGACAGTCATAAAACTGCTATTCGACTCACTCGACCTCAAATTCACGCAAGAAGACCCACGCCATACAGATGTGCAAGTCATCGGAGAGAAGCTGAATCAACTGGAAGAAATCGTCGAACGGGTGCTCAGCTTTGGCCGCACCCGCGAGGGCATGCACACCCGCCAGGACCTCAGTATTTTGGTCAACGACACGCTCAAATTGGTCCGCCTAAAGCTCCATCAGCAAAAGATCACCCTAGAATTCGAACCGCCCAAAAAGAAAATACTAGTCGCCGTCAATAAAGGACAAATGTTGCAGGTCATGCTCAACTTGGTGCTCAACGCGACTCAAGCCATGCCTGATGGCGGTCGTATTCGAATCGAAGCCACCACCGACGAGAGCTGCGCTCACCTGACAATCACCGACAATGGCAGCGGCATCCCGGAGGCCATACAGGCCGACATCTTCGAATCCTTCCTGACTGACCGCCCAGACGGCACTGGCCTGGGCCTCTCCATCAGCAAACGCATCCTCCGCGACCACCGCGGCAATATTGAGCTCGCCCACTCCTCCCCCGAGGGCACCTCCTTCCACTTCTGGCTACCTCTCGCGTAAGGAGAAAAATCGGATTTTTCGCAGCCCGAACCATGTCATACGCAGCAAGATCCAACCGTGTCGGAAACGAGAGATATTTGTATCCCCATAGGTCCGGTCACGATAACGCACCAAGATATCACGAATCCTCAAATCCAGCATCGCACTTCCGAAGAGTAGATTAAAATCGCCGAACGGATCAAAGTCTCCCAGCACTTCGATTCGTTTGAGCAGGCGCTCATAATCCGAGCGCAGCATCATCTTAGTGCCACACAGGCTATCCTTGATGGGCTGGCCCAAAACAAAACTGAGTGCTGCTGCAAAGAATTTATTTCCCAGCAAATTCAAAAAACGCATCGCTTGCGTTTCCATCGGATAGACCAAGCGACAGCCATTGGCAAATTCACAACTGCCCGAAGCAATCGCTTCATAAAACTTAGGCAAATCCTCGGGCGGCGCAGTCAAATCACCATCCTGAATGACCAACACATCCCCCTTCGCCACCGCAAAACCTGCAAACACCGCGTCCCACTTCCCCTTGCCGGGTTGTTGCAGGTATTGAATACGATGCGGCCCCTCGTAAGCCGCCACTTCGCGCTGAATGACCTCCCAAGTATCGTCGACACTATTGCCCTCCACGAAGATCACCTCCGTCTGCGTCCCCAAAGTTGGGATACGCTCCAGTGCCGCTCGAATATTCCCCGATTCGTTGCGCGCAGGCACCACAACTGAACAAGAGATCTCACCATCAATCTGCGGCTTCACAATGAAACGGGCCACGACTGTGGTCGACATGCCTAGATGACGCAGCAGAGGCAGTCGCACTAAAAAGCTGTTGAAAAAGGGTGCCAACAGCGGAATCCGGAATGGCAGCATTTGCTCACTCCCGGAACTCACCACTTCAAAACCATTTAACTCCAATATATTTTCCAGATCACTGGAACTCAGCCAATTACTGGGAGGTTGAGGCGTTGCCATACCTAAAGACGGAGCAATTTTCAAGAGCGGCTCCCACAAATGATTCAAAGACATAATGTGAACACGCGTCCTGGGATGGCAGTATTTACGCAGCGCAGCGATGCTCGCATGCACATCCGGCAAATAACCGACCAAATAATCCAACACAATCACGTCAAACGTGCCCTCAAACTCTAGATCCTCCAAGTCTCCAACTCTAAACTCCAAATTCTCCGCTGCATGCTGCGCATCTGCCCGCTTCAGCATTTCAGGACTGATATCAATTCCCACACCTTGCGCTGGCTTTAGCGACGCAAGTAAATCACCCGCGCCGCAGCCCCACTCCAATACGCGCTTACCTTCTGAAATATGGAATTGATAGTAGGCTTTAATCTGCGAATGAAAACCACGCTGCCAACGACGCGCTCGCGCATCATTCTGAGCCACCCAGTCGAAATGCTCTCTTAATTTACTTTTATCCATATTACCACGCTACTCCAATTCGTATCACTCCCTACGGCGAGCAAGTTCAATCATCTATATACAATTAATTTGAAAGAGTAAGTTCGACGTTTGGCTGCAATCCCTGCACGCGATATACCTGTGTCAGCTGAAGCGGCTTAAAACTCTTTTCCGCTACTAATTCTAAATTTAGAATCTGCTGCAAATCATCGAATTCTGGATCTATGGATTGAAACTCATTCGCCACGTACTTCGCACGACGGATTACATAAATTTCGTCGAACACTTCCCTTTCCAAATAAGTGAGGACCTTCGGCACACGCTTAAGCACTCGCGGTATCGGCACGACTGAGAGGTCCTGAAGAGACCAAAATACCACATAGCGGTCTACATAGAGACTGCGAGGTGCGAACTCCTCCTGAGCAAGCTCTTCAAACCAGTTGAACTCACGAACAACAAAATTGGAATGATTGAAAATCGATTTATCATTACTGGGCAGCGTATAGACTAGAATAAAAATACCAGTAACGAAACATGCGACTTGCAAGGCAGACCGCCAACGAATGGCTGCATAAGCTAAAATCAAGACTGTGGCACTGACTACAGAGACATGAAACGGCAAGGAATAGCGTGATACAAAGCGCTGATCCAGCTGCCCGGCGTGGAAGCTGAGAGTCACCACGAGTTGTAACAAAATAAATAGCACGAAAATAGCAGTCACCAAGCCAGCCGGATTGCGACGCCAATAAACCTTAAGCTCTGTCCTAAGAGAAATACAAAAGCGAGCACAGCGGGCACGGCCAACAAGCCCAACAAGGGAGAGTTGGCCAAACTCATATCGCAGCTTAGAAAGAAATTCAGAGCATGTGGTATATTTGCAATGAGATGCCCCCATGCAAACGGCTCCACCGCCCCATCCATAAGCTCCCAGGCCGCATCATTTAACGAATACATACGCGTCTGTAACGCGACAGCAATCAAGGCCACACTTGATAGCACCACCCCCCAACTCATATAAATACGTCCACTCCGCCACCAGCCCAGAAGGATCACAATCGCAGCTGGAAAAACAAACAATCCCGACTCATAACGAGTATAAACTAGCAAGACCGCAGTCAGCGATACCAATGCTTCAAGCGCTGCACCAGGAGCCCTCAGATAAACAACCGATACTACACAGAGCAATTGCAGCATGAACAAGTTCAGCATTTCCATGCCCGCTCCAGTCGCATTCTGAGACAACAATGGCAACGATGCCCAAAGCAGCACCGATAAAACGCCCGCCGAGCGACCGCCCATCCAATGACCAAAAACATAAACCAAACATAGAAAAGCGACGCCAGTAAACGCATTCAACAAGAAGGGGATACGCTCTGAATAGCCGAATACATCATACAATACTGAAACAACAAAGGGATAGAACCAAGGCCGCTTATCCACCTCGACTGCTTCACTCACAAAAGCATCTCCCCAATAGTTACCTAGCGTAACCATACTGACCTCACGTGTCTCATGCAGACTTTTGGCAGTCGCCGCGAGCAAGTAGTCATCCATCGCAATCTTATAGTCGAGCGTGGCATGCACGAAAATAACCCATGCGCCGACCAAGACACTCAGGCCGCCACAAATAAGATCCTTCTTCGCAAATTGCACAATCACTCCACTTTGGCGCCATGCCCGAAAAGCGTAGTAGCCACTAGCAGCCACGATAACGAAAACAAAGTAATAACCAAGGTAGCGAACGCCCCACTTCATGGCATCAGCCGACAGCAAGCAGACCAGTGCCACAGAAAGCAGCGCGAGCATTCCCGCGCACACAATTCGACGCCAAGGAATCACGTCAAAACGACTCAATAAGCCTATATTCATCTCCTTCATCCTTTATGGTAGCGTCTGATAAAAATCCCAAAGGTCATCTTCTTGCTGGAACAGTTCTTGTGTCTGTGCCAACGCACGAGCACGTAGAGGCGCATCCATTTTCACCCCGACAATCCGATCCACCCGCATCAATCCATGATTGTTTATTTTTTCTCGAACAACTGTCTCCGTCTCGAAATTTCGTTCAAATTCCTCTACTAACAACTTGTTTATTTCTAAATCTGTATGCGAATACGGCACAAATTGTACAATCAAGATCTCATCAAATGTATGTAGCTTTAAGTGCAGATCGATTCTCAGTTTATTACGAATCGCCGTATCTGGAACCAGCGCAGAACGACGCTGAATCAGCGCTGCCATATGGCTCTTAGAAATAAATAATATCGGCCGTTCAGACCGAGACGCAACATAGTCAAAAGTCCATTTAAATTCCTGTTGCTGAATCGATGGCATCAGGAAGTTGCTTTGAGCCATCAACGGCCGTGAAAAGGCTAAAAAATACATAGCAACACCCAAAATGAATACAGGCGCCACCCGGTGCGCATACGGCAATCGAGAACAGCCCCAAACCACCAGGAGCACTTGCAATAGGATAAATGGTAAGATGATACGCGTAGCCATCACATCGTCCACTTGCCCCCAAAAATAACACATCAATAGAATGAAACTCCCCAGCACGGAGACTCCAAAAATACTCGAAATACAAAACAGGGGAGAAGTCGTATCGATACGCACTCGACGCCGTAACAGCAGCCAGCCTAAGAGCACCAGAGCCATCGCAAATAAAATACTAAGAAGTAGACTGTTTGCTTGTTCCAAATCATATGCAAAAAAGTAATTCAAAGCATGTGACAGGTTATCCTTCACGTATTCAATCGAGAATGGACTGGTCACGCCTTTTGCGTCCAGTTGCCAAATCAGCGCATTATCAGAGTGGATGATACGTCGCAGCGGCAAACTAATCAACAACAAGGGGGCTACAATGACGGCCCACGAAAACTCAATTTGCCTCTGTCGCCACCAAACTAAACAGAGCACCAATCCAATAGCCCCGATATAGAGAGCTGATTCATAACGCGTATGCGCCAACAAAAGGCCGAACATAACAAACAAATTCGCTCGATCAGCGGACGACTGCTTGAGATAGCCATATCCAGCCAGCGCTGTTGCCAGCAGAAGTGTCATGTTCAAAAGTTCAAAGCCGGACCCGCACATATTCATGGCCAACAACGGCACGGTGCTAAAAAGAACCACTGCCATGTAACCACCCCACTTATTCCACAACACTCCCCCTGCATAAAACAACAGTGACAAAAACACAGGTGTTAAAAGCGTATTAAGCCAAATACCTTGGGTCGCACGATAGCCTGTCAACGCGTGGACTTGACTCACAATAAAAGGAAACAGTGTGGGGCGTTTATCGGTATACGCAGTCAAAATTTCGAAGTTCCCATTAATCTGATAGGCCTTCGCCGCCGTCTTGGACTCTCTTAAAGTGTGCATTTGCAATGCAGTCGCCATCAACACAGGCTCATCCATCACAATCTTAAACTCTCTGGGCTGAGAGTTCAAAAGCAGCACAGAAACCAAGCCCACAAATATAATTGGCCCCATAGAGCGCTTAAAGAGAGCCCCCTGGACCATGCGCCTAGGAATTGACCGCATAAAACACAGCGCTGCGGTCGCAAACAGCAGCAAAAGAACCAAGTGCGACCAGTACCTCGTAACGCGCAATCAACTGCAAAGCTTCTAACTTATCACAGCAAAAAAAGCCCACAACAATTGCGCAAACTGACGAAAGTACAAATGTGATGCACTTAATAAACCATATATGAGCCATAAATCCGCTGAACAATTAAAGACCGACCGACTGAACTAGACAACATATGGTAACAAGTAAACTCTAGTATACATAAAAAAAAAGCCTCCCGCACGATGCGGAAGGCTTTGATTATAGAAAATAAGATCCGATTCGCTTAGAAAGCAATCGAGATGCTGCCTGAACCACTTGGATGATCCGCAGTCAATTCAGTTAACGCTGTAGTGATCGTAGCTGTGTAGCTGTCACCATCACCGGAGACATTAGAAAAGGCCTTAACATAACCACCATCAGCAACCAGGCTTGAGCTAGATACAGTAGTGACACCTTCTTCAAGGAAGTACTGTTCCGCACCAGAAGCTAGCTGACGAAGATTGTTGGTGATCGCTTTTTCTTGTGAAGTTGTGCGAACCTTTTGGAAAGCTGGAATCGCCATGGCAGCGAGAAGACCGATGATAACAACCACGATCATGATTTCGACGAGGGTGAAACCCTTTTTGCTTTGTGTGTTCATAATGATATTCCTTAGTTTAGTATGATGTATTATATATATATAGTGTCGGGAAGAATCCCCGAGCGTGGCAAATAAAGTGCATCGGTACAAAAAACCCAAGTAAAAACGATGAACGAACAGGCTTTAACAAAGTTTTTAACATCAAACAGAAGTTTGGTTCAACGCCTGCAGATTCAGCGATCAAGCTCCGCAACATCCGGATAATGAGTCGCAAAAATCATCTTTCCGCCAGACGAGGGGACTACCGAATCCACCTCCACGCGGATCTCTTGTCCAATCCATTTCCGACCATTATTGACCACCAACATCGAACCATCCGGCAGATAACCGATCGCCTGCCCCGCATCCTTCCCTGGGCGCACCAGTTCAACATTCACACGTGTCCCAACGGAAACCTCTTGATTTAAAGACTTCACCAGAGAGGTAATATTCAACCAATCCACCCCATGGAACTCAGCTAGCTTAGCTAGATTGTAATCCGTAGTCAGTAACTTGGCCTTCATCGATTCAGCGAGGTAAACCAACTTCGAGTCCACAGCCTCGCGGTCGGGCACAGCACTTTCATGTATCCGAATATCAACATGCTTCATCTTCCGGATACGATTAAGCACTTCCAGCCCCTTACGCCCCTTCTCCTTACGAGCCGTATCACTCGAGTCAGCCACCGTCTGCAACTCATCCAGAACAAAACGCGGAATAACCATCGCATAGCCAAACCAACCGCTTTCACAAATTGCAGCGATGCGCCCATCTATAAGTGCACTGGTATCCACCACGACCACCGAAGACTCTACATTCTGTGGACTAAAACGAACATAAGGGATAACAAGGTTGAACTCATCCCGCCCACGCAGCGCCACCACAGTCGCCAAATACATCGTTATAACATAGAGCGCCAGACGGGACAGGAAAAGCGTTTCCGCTAGATCAGGGTCCGCCTCTAAAGGTTCAAATAGCGGCGAACTGGAAATCAAATAGGCAATCAATCCACCCACCGCGAGACCGAAAGTAATCGCCGAAAGTCCACGCAAAGAAAAGCCCTCTAACAATACATCCGTCAGAATCACCAAGACTGCCAAACTCATCCCCACAAAAAGCACAGGCATAAGACTCCAACCGTCCGTGACATAGGTCAAAAGCACACAGCCCAGCACACTGACGAGAAGGAAAAATATTCTAACAATTATAATCGTTTTATTCATATAAAATCATACTACGAGCCACCAAAACGAATAATATCAAGGAGCCAAATAAGCAAGATGGGCAGTAAAATCATCACAGCCATCACGATGTAAATAACACGTACCGCGCGCCGCGCTTCAGGCGGAAGCTCGTGATGTTCAGGCTCTTGTTCACTCGACCCCATCAATTAACGACAAGGCATATCCTCGACCTTAGCAACGAGAACTTTCCGCACACGCTTTTTTAATCAACTTTTACAACGACACGGAAGCCTGTCAGACGATTGCGTTCCCCACGTGGAGCCTCACGAATGGGCACAGTGAAAATGGATTCCAGGCGATCCTGCGCATGGCCTCCGATGTGGCGTGCATCCTCTGTATCAAAACGATTGATCGACTCTAGCCACTCACTGACATTGCCCAACAAATCATAAAAGCCACTGGCGAAAGCTGCTTTTGTTGCCACCGATTGCGGCACGCCCTCTGCATCAGAAACACTCCAAACATGATCTTCCAACACCACGTAGCGCAAAGCACCCAAAGCTTGGCGAAACTCGTTTTCCGTCGGCAAGCGCACTGACTCCCCCAAAATCCAACTGAGTCGCTCACAGAAATTTTTCGCCTCCACCCAGCTAACAGAATCCACCGGGCGAACATCCCCCTTATTACGACTGGGGTTCGTTCCCATAATCAGAGAATACAAGGCCTGAGGCACTTCCGTGCGCAGCATTCGCCAGCCCTCAACCTCAGGAATGGGCAGTAAAGCATCATAAATACGGTCCTGAATAAAACCCAAGTCGTTCTGAACCAAATTTAAATAGCGGACTTTCAACTGCAGATCTTCATCATTGAGTGAACTACGCGGAAAGGCTTCTTCCATCTGCTTAATATCACGACGCAAAGCTGCGATCACTTCAGCCGCCTCGTAGGTGCGCCGCTCTGCCAGCAATTTTTGCATCAGGTCGTGGTTACGCTCGATCGCCAGACCAAGCTCAAAACTCTCGGCCGTCTGGCTCTTGCGTTGATACTCGGAAACACGCTCCGATGAAGCATAAGGACTGTCGCGATAGGCATCATTGAGCTGACGCTGCAATCGCGACGCTTCCAGATAGAGCGCGGCCGCCTCTAGATTTTCATTCGCGGCACGCCGTTCATCCGCAAGCTGGGCGACACGCTGCACTTCCACATAGCTCTGGCCGGAACGGATGCCTACCAGCTTGATACGCAAGCGCTCAAGTCGCGCCACACTAGACTGATTGGTGCCACGATATTCCCGGTTCAACTGATCCTGCAGCGCCATCGCTTGCTGCAAACGCTCTTCTGCCGGCCCCCACTCCTGTCTCTCGATAAAGAGGTCCGCTTCTTCCTCCAGCGCAATACTACGCTGCAACAGAGGCACCGCCATCAGATAACGTGCCTGCCGTTCCAATCGCGTCGCACGGCCCACGTTATAAGCCGAACTTAAAGGAAAAGTCTCATTAATTTGACGTTGCTTTTGATAAGCCTCTCGGAATTTAACGCGCGCATTTTCGTAATCCTCCTCGGCGACCAAGGCCTCCGCCTCACGCTCCAAGTCCAAACTTTCTAAACGCATTGGCTCAGCCGCCAGATTATGATAGCGCTCTTTCAAATTCACCAAGCGCTTCTGCCCCTCCGAATCGACCCTCGAAATCTGCGAGAGATAGGCTTCCTGCTTTGTCAGCGCTCCTTTTAACAACAAAATATCCTCTGGCCCCGCATCACGCAGTGCCAGTATGTCTTCGAACTGTGACTCCAACGCAAGACTCTCTTCCTGCAAGGCCTTCACAGATTCAGGCACCTCTACACTGTAGTTCAGATCACGATAATCGACATCCTTGGGGCCCAACTGGCTTAAAAACCAGAAACCAGCTAAAATCGCGAGCGCAAGCACGACGATCAGCAGTCCGATAACGAACTTTTTGATGCCACTCGATGCATGAGGGAGATGTCGATGAGAAGACTTCTTAAAATTTGCCATAAGTAAATTGGGGCTGGCGCTGTAAAAATTGCCTGCCTTAAATGACTCGCAGCTACCTGCGCCGCAAGGCAAAAGGCACATGGACGCACTCTTACGACTCGTCCACACCAATTTTTGTCATCTTCACCCATGTTTCAACAAATCACCATACTTGGACCGGGCCTACTAGGCGCATCGCTGGCGCTCGCACTCAAAGAGGGCGGCCTTTGCCAGCGTGTGCATGCATGGTCGCGCCGCGCAGAAACACGCGCTCAAGCACTTGAGTCAGAGTGGTGCGACGCCGTCTTCGACCAGCCAAAGGACGCCTGCACAGGCAGCGAACTAGTCGTCATCTGCACCCCCGTCGAAACGATCGTCCCCTTGCTGGAACAAGTCGCGCCGTCCTTAGCCACCCACACACTCGTCACCGATGTGGGCAGCACCAAAAGTATCATCTGCCGCGAAGCACGCGGCACCGGCGTCAACTTCATCGGTTCCCACCCCATGGCTGGCTCCGAACGCACGGGCATGGCACACGCCCGCGCCGACCTTTTTAACGGGGCGGCCTGCATCGTCACTCCGCTGGATGACGCTGCAGATACAGATATCGCACGCCTACACCAGCTTTGGCAAGCGATCGGTATGCAGGTCACGACTTGCAGCCCCGAACAACACGACGAAATCGTAGCTCACGTCAGCCACCTGCCCCACCTGCTGGCATCCAGTCTCTGCAGCTATTTGGCCAGCAAAAATCCCGACTGGAAACCACTGAGCGGAGGCGGCCTACGCGACAGCACCCGTGTCGCCGCTGGCGATCCCATTCTCTGGAAACAAATCCTAGAGCAAAACCGCGAGGAAGTCTTACGCGCCATCGATGGCTTCGAAAACGAACTTCACGCCCTCAAGACTAACCTACTCGATCAAAACTCGTCCGCTCTCATCGCCCAGCTTGAGCGTGGAAAAAAATTCCGCGACAGTCTCTAAAGACCCCGATACCACGCAACCTTCACCACTCTCTGATCTCTTCTTTTAATGTCCGATCCTTTACCTATCCAGCCTCTCACCCAAGCACTCGATGCCCGTATCGAATTACCCGGGTCCAAGAGCATCACCAACCGTGCACTGATCCTCGCCGCACTGGCAAACGGCACCACCCGCCTCGAAGGCGCACTCTTCAGCCGCGATACCCGTATCATGCTAGCCGCGCTGGAGACACTCGGCTTCCAAGTCAGCGCCGACGAAGCGGCCCACACCATTACCGTACGCGGCGAAGGCGGCTCCATCCCCGTCAAAGAAGCGGAGCTCCACATTGGCAATGCTGGCACGGCGGCACGCTTTCTCACTGCCTTTCTCGCACTCGCCGAAGGCGGCAGCTACAAGCTCGACGGCGACCCCGCCATGCGCGAGCGCCCCATGGCGGGCCTGCTCGACGCACTGGTCGCGCTCGACGCTGCAGAATTTGAATTTCACGGTGAAGCGGGCCATTTCCCTTTCACCCTCAAAGCCAAGGGCTATCGCGGTGGCTCGGTCGAGGTCGACGCCAGCAGCAGCAGTCAAATCCTATCCGCACTGCTCCTCTCCGCCCCCGCTGGCAGCGCCCCCACCACGCTCAGCTGCCCCAACGTGCGCCCCTTCTATGTCGCGATCACACTCAAACTGCGTGAAGCCTTCGGCGCCCAAGCTCTCGAAGCCGACGATGCCGGCAGCTACACCCTGGAGCCTACTCAATACAACAGCCCCGGCAGCTACGCCATCGAGCCCGATCTCTCCGCAGCCAGCTACTTTCTGGCACTCACTCTAATCCAAGGCGGCACACTCAAAATCCCCAAAGTCGGCAACGATCCGCTGCAAGGCGATGCCCACTTCGTAGACGTGCTCAGTCATCACGGCTTACGCGTGGATGCCGAGAACAACGAATGGACCGTCGCCTGCGCCGATCCGCGCGACATCCAGCGTGGCCACCGCGAGATCGACTTCAACACCATCTCCGACACCTTTCTGACCTACGCGGCGATCGCTCCCCTACTCGGCGGCTCCGTGCGCATCTGCGGCATCGGGCACACCCGCCTACAAGAGACCGACCGCATCGCCGGCATGGCTGCGGAGCTCTCCAAGCTGGGGCAACTCGTCAAAGAAGAGCCCGAGGCCCTCACCGTATCGATCAAGCCCAACGAACTACGCGCCCGCGCACTCAAGGCCCGCAACGAGGGCAAACTGCTGACCATAGACACCTACGAGGACCACCGCTTCGCGATGAGTTTCGGCATCCTCGGCAGTTTCGACCTACTCGAAGACGGCCAGCCCTGGCTGGCGATCAACGATCCCGCCTGCTGCGGTAAAACCTTCCCCGATTTCTTCGAGGCGCTGACAGCCATTCGCACAGCAAAAGCATAGGTGCTACTTAGCATTCAGTCGATAGACCTTAAAATCGGTATATTGATGATGAGAGCGGACTAAGCGAAATCCAAAATACCCTGCTGTATGCGCAGGAAATTGATCCAGCGTATAGGCTTTCTCGATGACTGGATCTGTGCCCCGCTCCAACGAAACCAGATCTCCCGGCTTCATTTCGTAGAAAACTCGACCGTCCATCAAATACTGCACGATGCCTTCTGCCGCAACAAGTTGCACCGTGTGCCATTTGCCGGGTGAAATCAAATAATCTGCCTGCCCATCACGATCGTTTAGCGCAATATGCTGAACATCATTCCCCTTAACATCTTGCCGTGGATAACGCCGAAAGCGTGTGGTTTGATTCCCTGTCGCGCCCCCACCACCAGTGCTGGCATAATATCCATGTAACTTATGATAACTGCGAAAGGCTCCATCATAACGAGACGCATCGAAAAGACCATCCGCGACTTCGGGATCGCTGGCATGCCAGAAGTTATTGATATCGCGCGCCTGAACCTCCGGAAAGGATAGCGTGTCTTCGGGGCATCTGACTTGATAGACTATTGCGATCGGCCCCTCAAACTTATGCTTTAGCCAGACGGTGCTTCCCCGCACTGGCATATAGATGTCGAGCATCCCCTGATCAAAAACAACCCGCGGCTCCATCGGCGAGTCACTCGCTTGTATCTGCACTTCCCATTCCTGAGAATTTTTAAAATCAGTTTCGTATAGCAATTCCCCGATGGTAAATGCATCCACACCATAGCCGACCACAACTGGCTCTACCGATTGAAGTGGCTGCGAATCATTTTTTGCATAAGACATAGCACTTAAAGACTGCACGACTATAAACAAATAGGCAGCAAGCAAGCAATTGAGAGGACCAGTCGCTCGAGCCCATTTAGATTGGAAGTGGTAATTACACATGGTTTAAGTAGATAGTATCATTTCATAAATCAATTCATTCAGCCCCACTCGTATCAACTGTCCAGACTGGCCAACGGCCAGAGTAGTCACGCTGCTCCTCGCCTTTTTTAAGTTGGCTTAATAGGATATCTACTTCGGGCAATGAATGATCTAAAAATGCCATCGACCAAGTACGGTCTGCACCATCTTCGTAAGGGATTGCTTGCTGAAATTGTTGAGTCCAATCCGCCCCTTTTTGGCCCTGCTGATAAATGCTGAGCAGATGTGGCACACTTGAGGATGGCGATATGGTCAACAAACGATGGCTCCCGTCATCCATACGCTCTAGATCCTTGGCTAAGGTATCTTGATAGTATTCGTGCTCCCAAAGTCCGGAATCCTGATTCCAAACCGCGATCCAGCATTCTTCGCGTTTATTATAAATCACGATTGGACTGCCATCGCTATACCAGGAGCAAAGGGCGCGGGTGACCAGCTTCTCCTCATAGATGGGGCCTGTATCCAGCACGATACAATAGGCCAACATTTCCTCTAGGTCGATCAAAGTGCCTAAATCCGTCTGGTCCAAAGAGCGCCAAGTGCCTGAATCCGGGATAAACGAAGCAAAATAAACATTACGTGAGCCTTGATTATGACCATTCGGGCCACCTCGCATGATCCATACAAAGTGAATTTTATCCGGCTCATCCCCCTTTGCTGGCTCTACGCTGAAGTGGTACCCATATACTTCATCAATTCTGTTTGGATCCAGCTGCTGCGAGTCAATGGTTGGAATATGATCCGACCATGTTAAACCACTGTCATCTGAATAGACATAGCCAAATGAACGATAAGGCCACTTCAGGTCGACGGTTTGACTGTAAAATACATATATCCGTTCGCCCACCGTCATAATCATCGGATAACAATTCCGATCTTCTCCTGCGACTCGATAGCTCCAATCACCTTCCATTGAGTTGGGTTGTGGAGAACGTATCACCCGAAGATCCGCACCATGATCCGCCCAAGTAATAATGAGATGCCCATCCGGTGCCAGTGCCATGTTGGGATAGTTATGATAATCCCAGGTCGCATAGTATTCCTGATGACAAAGCTCACGCGCGGGCGACCATGTCTGACTCGCATGATCATAAGAGCGCCCCATCACACTCATCCCGGGCCCGTTCCAGCAGACAAATGTCTTATTGGAAACCTCATCGTATAAGCCGTAGCCATGCGGCCGACGACAACCATAGGTCGCATCGGCAGCCAGCTTCGTAAACGCTGGAGCATGTGCCGACGAATCAACCTCACAACATACAGCCACTCCTGTTTCGCTAGCAGCCAAGGAAACGACAGTGCCATCACCACCCGCTGCATTCATCGAGATTACAGCCATGAAACAGCTGCTAAAGTATGAAAGTCTCTTTAACATTAAAATTATAACGCTTAAGTACATAAAGGCACTACAGGAGACTCAGGCAGCGAGCGCGAAGCATCTCCCCTACGACACCATTGAAGTTGCTTACAATAATTACCTGCGGCGGCGACTGACCAAAGCGGCCAAGCCAGCGGCAAGCCCAAGCACCACACTAGACGAGGAAAACTCAGGAACCGCCGAGTAATTAACTTCGACACTGCTCAGTGAATATCCGCTGACAGCGGTGTCAGCGCCGTAGAAAACAAAAGTATCAAATGAAATAGTGGCCCCTACATTATCGGATACTGTAGCCGAATACCCCTCAAAATTATCAATACTAAAGTAAAGATCGACGCCAGTTGATGTACGGGTCACTGAAAAGACACCATTGTATGTAGTTTCCTCATCATAAGTTCCCCCGGTTCCCAAAGACGATGCAGTTAACGATGAATAAGCACTCCCAGAATGAATCAATTGTTGGTAACCATCAAGACGTTCGTTCAACTTAAACCCGGATGACTGATTTACATTCATGAAGGCGGCGTACCCTGAATAATCCTCAAAGGCGGCATCACTTAGACTGCTCAAATCGCCAGTGATACGCGAACCTCCCGAATCCATAAGCCCTACACGTAAATTTGTGTAATTTGCGGTCGGCCCCGACACCGAAAAGCTAAAATTAACAGTCAGAGAGTCGCCTACAGCGAGATCCACCGTCCCGGAATCAGTAAAATAAGTTAACGCGAAGCGATTCGCTGTAGAAACCAAATCGCCACTGGAATCATTCAACCCGCCAGAGGCACTGCTATACCAGGCAGATGTATCAGGCAGATCTTGAGTGTTTCGCTCACCGCTATCAAAGTCTTCCGAGAGCAGAACGTCTGCCTGAACAGAGCTAAACAATAGCGGTAAACTTAACAACAAAGCACGGGAGTATACTGTTTTCATTTTTGAGGTCATATGTAATATTTCAGGGGGTTATTTTTTAATATAGCTTACTAGAACGACTAAGGTAAAAATTGATTTTAGCTTCACAAATCATTTTAAAGTCAAACAGTTGCGCACCCCATTCAAATCGCGCATAATTCTCTAATGATGCCTAACACTTAGGACGTAGACTGGTCCCATCCCGAAAGTTGCCTGAAACAAGAAAAAACCTCTGCGGATTCAACACTCCCTTCGCTTGTTCGTGAATCAATGAAACCAGGAAATCAACCATGTTGGCACTCAGTTCTTCAGTCATTTCATCGAAGCCTGCCAAATCCGCCCACTCCTGCTGGTCTCGACTGATGGTTAGAACTGAAAAGCCAATCTGCTTTGGTATTACGAAGCCTAGCGCGAGCAGAGCTTTATAATGGTCTACATGCCCGATGACTGCCTCAATACGATGTTGCTGAATCCACTCCGCGATCCCATCCAAAGCTGGCCACTTAGAAAAGACTGGCGGGGGACTCTCCAAACCTGCCATCTTGGAATCCAGCAAATATGCCGCGTGAATTTGCCCGCCGGTCCTCTCATCCAAGTTAGTGGGAAGACATAGGCCTACGCGGCGATAGCCACGCGAGTGTAATTCCTCCAAATGCGTGAGCATATTCTGCAAATGATGTGTAGTGACACGGTTGAAATTAGGCTCTTGCACAGAATGTCCAACCGCCACCACGGGCCACTGATCGAGGGTCAACTCCAGCTTGGTCTGATTACGGAAGGGGCCCACAATAATCCCACGAAGCCCTTGACTCCACCAAATAGATTTTAAGCGTTCTAGACTGATATCCTGTTTCAACAAATTATACTCAATCAAATTGTAGCCCAACTCTTCGGCTCTGCGGCGGGCGTTATCACGCACCAACCTCTGATAAGGCACCGATGAATCGAAATTTGTTAAATACGCTAAACCACTTTGAACTTCCCGAGGCTGAACGGCATGACGATACGCACACAATGCCCGCATGGATGGGTCGGGCCGATACCCCATTTCTACAGCCAAGTCTTGAATCTTCTTACGCATTTCAACTGAAATACGATGGTGATCGCGCAAGGCCAAAGAAACAGTGGAAACATGCACGCCGACACACTCGGCAATTGTCTTTAATGTAACACGACGCTCCATGCGCAACTGTTTGAACGCATATCCATTTGATGTTCAATCTATAGTTCAATAATTATACTAAAAACCTATACGAATACCCCTCAAATGCCTCAGAATACTACAAGAGATGAATGCCTGTGTCGGTGCTATCGCAATGACAAGAATGGATTTGCCCTAGTGCTCGCGCTCAGCTTTATGGCTTTCCTTCTACTATTAATCATCAGTCTAATTACACTCGCACAGGTAGAAACAAGGAGCAGTAACTTCACTCTCAAAAAAACTGAAGCTGAACAAAATGCGCTCTTAGGCTTACAAATTGCACTTGGTAATCTCCAAAAGCTAGCCGGGCCGGATCAGAGAATCACCGCGCCTGCGAAAATTGAAGATGATACGGTCGACGGCAAACACCATTGGACTGGGGTGTGGCAGTCAGGTAGCAAGGGCGGCGCAAACGACAATGATTTTCTAGGCTGGTTAGTATCTTTGCCGGATCAGATCGACAATACCCTGAATCTACCAGCCATCGACGATATTGACTGGGCGCAAGAAGATGACTGGGTCGCGATCGTTAATAAAGAAAGTGTCACAGCAAATGAAATGGCTGATTACGTTGCTGCAGGAAAAGTCGAAATTAATGACTCAGGATATTATGCTTTCTGGAGCGATGAACTCGGCACCAAAGCCCGCATCAGCCTGTCTGAGTCTAATAACACCAGCAACTCAGACCCAGATTTGATGGCGCCGCGCTACACAGGTTTTCCGCTGATTAGCTCTGGCTTCGCTAGCATTCAAGCAAATGACACACGCTTGTGTCGAATTTTTGACTTAAATGACCTTAGCATGGCCGACATCGATTCAGCCGTGGCCAAACAATATTATCACGACCTGTCCACGTATGGGCTGGGCCTACAAGTCGACGTTCAAAACGGTGGATTGAAAAAAGACCTCAGCCATCTACTGGAAAGCGATACGGCTTTCACGCGCTACTTTGGAGTTGGGCCCACCGAATCTCCAGTAGGAAACTGGCCCGAACCTTATACATTTCATGATGCCGAGGATAGCTACGACTTCCCCTATGGGGCCCCCAATTGGGGCATTCTAGCCTCTTACTATCGACTATACCGTGAGGTCAATAATGGCGCGATTTCAGTCATCACACCTCTACCAACAACCTATTCAAGCAGTCAGGAAACCTACCAAAACTCCAAAGAGCCGTATCAATACAATCAAGCCATCCATCCAATTGTCTCCCTAATGCGCTTATCCATAGCCGTAAGTTACGATGAGGATACTCTCACCGATCCAAGTGATCCGAGCATTTCTAGGACTGTCTACAAGCCCGTTCTCCATTTAAAACCTCTGATTGCACTCTACAATCCATATGACATTGCCATAAGCCCAACTGATTATAATTTAAATTGGGAATTCGCGCCCAAGATCACCATAACTTCAACCTATGCATCAGGTACGGTCGAGTCTGTGTCATTCAACATTCAGGAGATCCTACCTGAAAATGACCAGTATGGATCTTTTTTCCGGTGGCGTATAAGTACCGATACTGATTTGCAAGCAGGTGAAACCCGCTACTACGCACTCGATCAGTCCCATAAAATGCAAAATTGGACGAGTAGCAGCGACTTTGCTCAAATGAAAGCTGACTGGAGCGAAGACGGCGCCTATTACATTAATTTAATCGATGCAACCAGTTCCAGCCTGGGCACAGTCAGCGACGATGAGAACGCCCCCTTCATCCCGATTGCGACAATGGATGGAAATACCGCATCCAGATACTCCCAATACACAAGTCGCAGTGTTGGAGAAGATGAAAAAAGCAGTCGCTTTGGTTTTACCACCGATGAACTCGATCGCCTCACCGTTGAAATTCCAGAGAACGAAGCGCCCCCTCAAATTGAGGTCAGCATCGACTACGACGTAGTTAACAACTCTGGCGAAAGTGCAAATTCAATAAACAGAATTTTATACTTAAGAACAGGTCCAGGCAGCAACACCAATATCACGGCTCAGATCATCGATGGATATTATCAAGAGTACACGGACTCCATGCGTCCTAAGGAGCAATCCAGTTCATTTGACCTAAGCGCACTGGTCGGCTACCCCACAGATATCGCTGCCGTGGCTTTTGGCCTGCGCACAACCAATGATACTGAGGATAAACACCGCCAGATTGTCGATGCGAACCCACGCGCTCTAATGCAATCCGGCAAGCAGGCAGGTTTCCGCAATTCGAAAGGTTTTAGAACAATTCCCGGCTGGACTGTGTTTGAATATAAGGCCGGCGACAACCTGGAGCCTCAGATCGCAGATCTGGATCGGTATACCAGCTTTTGGGGCAACACACGCAACTCTGCTCTAAGCGATAGTACTGCCACTCCTGCCAGTCATGTCGTTCTCTTCCACGTACCCCGCGAGCCCATCACTTCAATCGGTGCATTCCAGCATGCAGCTCTCGGTCGATACGCTCATCAACCTACCTATATCTTCGGCAATAGCTACGCCAATTCAAAAATACCCGTTGCGTCAACACACAGTAGTTACCCGGAATACACGCGCACACACTACGTCTATGATTGGTCCTATGCAATCAATCAAGCGGTCTGGGACAGTTACTACTTCTCCACGATCCCACAGAATAGCGCCGACGCAGCAGATCTCTTTGATGAAATCGAAAACAATGCGCAAAGCATGCCCAACCCTCGCCTCATTCCATACCAACCTGAAAATTACAAGCTATCCAATCAAGAACTCGCTGATCTGCTCACAGACGATAATGACGAAGCGACCGCAGCCATTGCCGCCGCCTTCCAAATGACAGCGGGAAGCTTTAACGTCAACTCGACGTCTATCGACGCATGGAAGGCATTCCTCTCCAGCAACTCTAACCTGGAACTGCCAATTTACAATGTATCTTCAGGATTGTCGACCTCAACAGTAAGCGAATCTCAGCCCATATCCTTTCGCTCTCCATACTCCTACGATCAGGGATTCGTAACCCCTGAAAATGGCAGCAATTTCTGGAACGCATATCGCCAGCTAACTGATTCCGAGCTCACAGATTTAGCAACAGCCATAGTCAGCGAAGTTAAAGACCGCGGCCCCTTTTCATCACTTGCGGATTTCATTAACCGCCGCCCAAGTGCCACGCAAGCGGCACACCAACGCAGAGGCGCGATTCAAGCGGCACTCGATAGCAGCATCAATAACACTCTGGACCCGGGCTTAATCGGCTACAATGAAACGGACGAACTGATCATCCCCGACTTCGCTGAAGACGTTTACAATAGCTCTGATAAACCAGGAACCGGCATGCCAGGTTGGATCCTACAAAGCGATCTCTTGCAGGCACTAGGATCACTAATGACAGTGCGATCGGATACATTCAAGATTCGCGCTTATGGCAACAGCACTCACCCCGTCACAGGCGAAGCAGCGGCATCTGCTTGGTGTGAGGCCATCGTCCAACGCCTACCGGATCCTGTCTCGAATGGTGCCGACGCCACATACAGTGAACTACAGAACCCGACCAGTCCATTCGGACGCAAGTTCCGAATAGTATCCTTACGCTGGCTCAATCAAAATGAAATATAAGCCTATTTATGGCAACAATCCGTATACTCTGATCAATAACTTCCCAACACATGCATAAGATAAAACGGCCACTCCTTCTGCTTTTCGCTGTAGTCATTTCATCAATACAAATAGTCGCACAAGACGCAGAAGAGGATGTAACGATGACCTTTAGCACACTTTCATGGCAAGGTAGTATCAAGGAACTGCTCTATTTTAATAATGGCGCTCCCACTCCAATTTTAATTCCCAATGGCGCGCCCGGATCCGAGTTCACTTACAAGGGCCCACCGAACTTGAGTTTTCATACACAAGAGATCGACGAAGAAGGTAAGCACATCTACCCAACAGTCGCGTCCACAACAGTCGCAAACCATCAAGAGTTACTGCTAATCTTCTTCCCAACGCGCTCATCGATCGATTCAGTCCATTCCTATAGAATACTTGCGCTCCCCGCTGCTGAAGCTGATTTCACGAGTAATGCATTCAACTTCTATAACTTAACAAAAAAGCGCTTGGCCATACGTGTGGGTGAACACAAATTTCAAATAGCACCCGGCAATAGCCTAATTGTACCGTTAGCAACTTCCAACACTCAAAATGTTGATGTACAAATGGCAGCAAACCAGCAAAACAATGGATGGACAATGATTTATCAATCTCGCTGGGCCCCTCCGAAAAGACGGCGTGCTTGGGTCTTCATTCACGGAGAAAGTGAAGGTACACCTGAAATTCGTAAATATTATCAAGTTCTCACACAAACCACTCACAGCCAATAACACGCCATCCTCCGATTCACTCTTATCCGTCGGTGAACTGAATCACCCTGATAAATCCACAAACACGCCCCAATAAGCTTATGCAAGTGCTCAACCTACGCGCCACAGTATGTTTACTATCAACCCTCAGTCTTTGCTATACCGCGCAAGCTGACGTGAAACTACCTCGCATCTTTGGGAACCACATGGTCCTGCAACGCGAGCAAGCCAATCCAGTCTGGGGAACTGCCGATGCAGGCGAAACTGTCACTGTTCAAATCGAAGAGCAATCACATGTCACCGTTGCTGACACAAATGGAAATTGGCGAGTCGAACTTGCCCCACTCGAAGCTGGCGGCCCCTATACATTAAGCGTATCCGGGACCAATGAATTAAACTTTCAAGATGTGCTAGTGGGCGAAGTTTGGCTTTGTTCCGGGCAATCCAACATGCAGTGGCCATTGAATGATATCAACCACGCTGACGTTGAAATCGCGACTGCGAACAATCCGCAGATCCGCTTACTGACCATTGAAAGAAATGGGACAACCATACCGCAAGATGACATAAGGGGCGAATGGCAACTCTCAAGCTCCGAGACCGCGGCAGACTTTTCCGCAGTCGGCTACCTCTTTGGCAAGCGCTTACAAAATGCCTTAGACGTCCCAATCGGCTTGATCGATAACGCTTGGGGAGGCTCAGCTGCTGAAGCATGGATGCCTCGAGATGTGCTCGAAGACGCCAATAAATACAACGAATACATTGAAATGTGGGACGAACGTTGCGCGAACTATAGTGATGAGCTTCATGCACAAAAAATAAAGGAATACCGGGAATGGGTCGCTGCGGGAAAGCCGCATCCAAAACAGCACTGGCCGAAAGACCCACGCGTCGACCAGCAACGCCCATCCAATCTCTACAACGGCATGGTGCACCCCTTACTTAGTTTTGGCATCCGTGGCGTGATCTGGTATCAAGGAGAATCAAATGTCAGACGTGCATACGCCTATCGTGAACTTTTCCCACTACTGATTTCCACTTGGCGTGAGCTATGGCAACAAGGCGATTTTTCCTTCTATTGGGTACAACTGGCCAATCGACATCCAGAGGTAGCGACACCTCAAAATTCAGCTTGGGCAGAACTACGCGAGTCACAAACAATGACACTATCGCTGCCCAACACCGGCGAAGCAGTCATCATAGATTCAGGCGAAGGACGCGACGTTCATCCACGCGACAAACAGACTGTGGCCGACCGTTTGGTACGCCACGCTTTGGCCAAGAACTATGGCTTCGAGATGGCAAGTGACAGTCCACGTTACACTTCGATGCAAGTGAAAGACCAAACAGTCACACTCACTTTTGAGCATGTAAGCAGTGGCGGGCTACGAGCCTTTGATACCGAGGAAGTTAAAGGCTTCAGCATTGCCGGATCCGACCAGCAATTTGTATGGGCTCAGGCAAAAATAGTAAGCAAAAATCAAGTTGAAGTATGCAGTGATCAAGTAACAGAGCCAGTTGCCGTGCGCTATGCATGGGCAGGAAATCCAGTAGCCAATCTACAGGACAGAAATGGTTTACCCGTCACACCCTTTCGAACAGATGACTGGCGCGCAGCAACCAAAGGCAAGGTAAAATAGCGAAACCAGCAAATCGAGGCAACAAACGATACCGACGAGACAAAGCCCTCCACCCAAATAACATAAACCATTACAATATAATACTATAGCAATACATCTCAAAACCTGTTCCTTAATTTAATATCGTGGACGTACTCAGTCATCACGGCTTGCGCGTGGATGCCGAGAACAACGAATGGACCGTCGCCTGCGCCGATCCGCGCGACATCCAGCGCGGCCACCGCGAGATCGACTTCAACACCATCTCCGACACCTTTCTGACCTACGCGGCGATCGCTCCCCTACTCGGCGGCTCCGTGCGCATCTGCGGCATCGGGCACACCCGCCTACAAGAGACCGACCGCATCGCCGGCATGGCTGCGGAGCTCTCCAAGCTGGGGCAACTCGTCAAAGAAGAGCCCGTGGCCCTCACCGTATCGATTAAGCCCAACGAACTACGCGCCCGCGCACTCAAGGCCCGCAACGAGGGCAAACTGCTGACCATAGACACCTACGAGGACCACCGCTTCGCGATGAGTTTCGGCATCCTCGGCAGTTTCGACCTACTCGAAGACGGCCAGCCCTGGCTGGCGATCAACGATCCCGCCTGCTGCGGAAAAACCTTCCCCAATTTCTTCGAGGCCCTGGAGACGATGCGTGCAGCCAGCAGCTAAACGAACAATCTAGAGCAGCCATTCGCCATCAATGCCTATGCTCACAGAGCATAGAACCGCTGATGCTCTTACACAAAAAAGCGACCACCCTCTGCTTCGCTTCGCGGACAGAGAGATGGTCGCTTGTTTAATTTCAGTTATAGACTATACCGCTTAGAACTTGTAGGCGACAGAGAGACGGATATCACGTCCGATGTCGTCTTGAGTTGTGGGCGAGCTATTATACAAGGTCAGGTGATCCTTATAGTCTCGGTCAAACAGGTTGTTGATCGAAAGGGTGACGCTCACGTGCTCCGTGGGGCTCCACTCACCGAAAATATCACTGGTGGCGTAAGTATCGAATTCATAACCACCAATCGTACCCATTCCTTCGACTAAACGAGTTCTCCAGCCAAGGCTAGCATCCGCATTCTCGAAGGCATAATCCAACTCAAACACCCAAGTGCGACCCGATGCACTGGCATAGGAGCTGTAAATAACTGTCTCACCATCAAGCTCGGGATCAGCTTCGCTGACCGAGATTTGTGCATACCATTGATTAAAGCTGTAGCCAAAATGAGCTGAATAACCTTGGGTCTTAATATCGCCCAGCGTGTCACCATCACTATAATTGACGACATCTTCAATTTTCTGGTCAAAAACTTCGACCCCAAAGGAGAAATTATTGGCTTCATAATTAAAGCCCAATTCATAGTTAGTCGCGACCTCTTTTTCAACCTGATCACCCGTGTCAGCCCAAGAAGAGAAATAAGCCTCAGAGACGCCCAAACCACGCTCCACCCGAGATGCGTTTGCATACAATGTCAGCTCCTCGCTTACGAAATACTTGAAACCTACATTTGGGCTGAAGGCGGTGTCCTCTGTTTCATCGCCGTCCACATCCTCGTGCTCGTAGCGATCTAAACGAGCCCCAGCGGTCAGCAACAGGTGCTCGTTGACGTCCCAGTTATCCTGGAGATAGACGCCGTAAACAAGCGCGTTTTCATCTCCATCTGGCTGTATGCCCAAAAAGCCTGCATTAATCTGATTCGCGTAGGCTTCATCATGTCTGGCATCAATACCATAAGTTACACTGTGAGCCCCCATGATCGACGTATTTCTAAAATCAAATCCGATGGATTCAATACCTGCATTTCCATAAGTAGGCTCAGTAACAGGCACATCACGCTCGAAGTCATTCGAAGTATAATAAAGCGTGAACTTACCATCCACCCATTCGCTGTCAGGGTTAAAGGTGTGATTGAAAGTCACCGTGTCTCTCACCGTGGTCTGCTCATGTAAGCTATTAGGCTGCACTGGGTGACCGAAACCTGCCAACATATTGGGTCGATTGTATCTATTGCCACTTTCTTCACTGCGCTCATAGCTCAGCTCGGAGCGATGCACATCGTTGTGTTGGAAACCAAATTTCAAGTAACCCAACAGTTGATCGGAGCTGGAGTAGTCTACTTTGTCCCCATCGCCGTCTTCGAAATCATCCAGCTTCTGCATGCTGGCCGTGACCAGATAATCCAGTTGGCTAGTCGCATTACCATATACCGACAATGTGCTTTTCCAGCCATCCGTGTTAGAATAATAACTATTTTTCCAAAGGAATCCAAAATCTTGGCCTTCTCTCAATAGATCCGAAGGGTCCTTGGTCTCATAACGAATCGCCCCCCCCAAAGCACCGGGGCCATTCGTCGCTGCGCCCGCGCCAGCTTCCACTTGCACGACCTTCAACAACATCGGATCGATGAACACTCGGCTCTGGTGGTGATACACTTCACCCGCTTGTGTTGCACCATCAATCGAAACATTGAGCAACGAATCGTTGATACCCCGAACATAAACCTTCTGTGCCACTGGTAGCCCACCGCCGCCGACGGACACCTGAGGGTTCGATTTAAAAATCTCGTTGAGACTCGTGGCAGTGGATCGCTCAAGTTCCTCACCTGTGATCGTGTCAACACTGCTCTCACGCTCGTCGCCATAGATATACACGGCATCCAATTGCAATAACTCTGCAGAATTATTATTTTGGGCCAACTCTGTCTCTTCAGCAGAGGCGGGGACCGCTGCTGCAAGGAATAGAGCCGCGAAGGCGCCAATGGTTAGTTTGTTAGTTATTTTCATTATATTTAACGGTTAAAAGAAGCGCAGGTGAATAATTGATACTGAGACCCGATGTCAATAAGTTTAATCAAATGAAGCAACATCACCGAGAATATCAGCAAGTGCGATGCATGTATAACCTAGGGCTGCCACTTGTGGCACGCCGCATAGAATCTAGCTGCCGAGCCACTTCTCAAACGCGCTCTTCACTTGCTGCGTCGCTATCAGCGAGGCAGGCCGCAGCAAGTGAAGATTCTACAATTTTAAAATACAAAATAGCCAGCAAAGCATTGCAATTAATAGACCTAGCGACAAAAAGGTTTCCAACTTCACCCAGCAATAAAAGCGTTACACCTCGATAAAAATACACTAATAACACTTTAAGTTCTCAGAGGAATGAAAAATCAAACCGAAGGTATACTGGATCAGCTAATCAAAGAAATTTTATCAGGACATCGCTTCACCTACCTACATTTGCTTAAAGCAATATTAAATTTAATGGCTGCGCTTAGCATCGCTATTGGTATCATATTTCCGATCCTTTCTTTAACAAATCAAAGAATTGGGAACAGTGAGAAAGTCTATTACTCAATAGGAATTATAGTCGCCTCAGGCATCATATTCATTACTTTGAAAGCATTAGCACAAGCGTGCCAAATCCTTCTAGAACTAATCAAGGACGATAACAATAAGTAGTGGACAACTACGTTCGTATCTCACTCCGCGCTACACTGTTAATGTTCGAGAAATAAAATGAAAGCCTTCGCAATATTCACCATCGGGTTAGTCCTCGGCCTAATGCTCGGAGTAGGTGCTCTTACAATAAAAAATATCAGTGAAAGCTTTTGGGCTATAACTCAGGATTATGAATCTTCAAGCCAAGCTAGAGAGAAAATAGAGTCGAAGGGCATTAAGCTTCCTTCTGATGCACATGATTTCGAGTATTACTACTACGCAGGCATGGACTATACCTGCTGGATCGCATTTAGCGCTAAAAACGAGGATATCGAAAAGATAATCCCTACTATTGTCAAAAACAGGGAATTTGAGAATAAGATGACGCGAGTTCCTGATCCTCCAGAATACTGGGACAAAGACTCCACTAACGGCAATTGGTGGCCGACCTCCTCAAAAGGGATGAAGATATTTGCTGGAGAATTCTTCTGGATCGCCCATGACACAATCAATCAGAGACTTTACTACTACTCCTATAGCATTTAACTAAAACTCGAAATCGAGTAGCCAGGGCACTAAGTCCCCCAGCTTTTCAGACTCGCTACGCTCATTCCCCCGGGGCGGGACTGACAGCGGCCGTGCGGAACCGCAGCCAGACTGATCATTCCGCTAAGCGGGATTACGCAGTCTGTTTGAAGGCGATTATACCCAGGAATTTCACCATATTAAGTTATCAACATGCCGAGCACACCCATTCGATGTATGCGACAGATACCGGGCAACCACACAAACACTGCCGAAGCCAGCGATCGCGGCAATGCCACAGAACCAGAGCCTAGCAATTCGAGAAAAAGACCTAAGTCCACGATGCCTTACAACGCTTGCTCGATCGAGCGGATGTAGCGGGCGACGCCTGTGCGGGCTTCTATTTCCTGCGCGGCGCGCAGATGCTTGAGCGCCGCGGCAAAGTCGTCGCGGGCCACTTCGAGGCGGCCGAGGGCGACTAAGGCATCGACCTTGTGCTCGGGCAAGGATTGGGCACGCTGCAAATAAAATACGGCTTCTTCGTAATGCTCGGCTTCGAGTTCGAGCTCGGCAATCAACAATAAGGCCTCGCCTTGTAAGGGGTTGCGTTCCACCAATGGCTTTAAGACGGCCATGGCTGCGGCGGAGTCATCACTGCGACGCTCGATTTGCGCCTCGGCGAGGGCGAGCTGATCTTGTTGCTCCGGCGTGAGTGTCGCGGGCAAGCGTTGTTGCAAATCTTGCAAATAGACCCGTGACTCGGCGATGAGGCCGCGACCAATCAAATAATCAAGTGGCTTGAGCGCGGAGGTGACATTGAGCTCGCCGGGCTGAGCCAAGCCGGCCTGATAGGCCTGCAGCGCGGGCCGATAGTTCTCCTCGCGTAGATACAAGTTACCGAGCAGAAAGCGACTGTCGCGGGAGCCGGCGCCCATGCTGTGCACGACTTCGAGATTCGCAATCGCCTCGTCGTAGCGCTCTAATTGTAAGAAGGTATTGGCCTGCAGTAACCATGTGTCGGGCACGGTGGGTTGCTCGGCGATCAACTCTTCGAAGAGCGCGGCGGCCTGGCGATATTGCCCGGTCTCAAGCAGCGATTGGGCTTCGCCACGACGGAAGTCGACGCTGTCGGGCTTAAACATGCGCGCCATTTGATAGGCACTGAGCGCGCTCTGATATTTGCCTTCGGTCAGATAGGCATAGCCTAACAAACCATAGCTCTGCGCATCGCCCCCGCCCAGTGAGATGACCTTCAGCCATGCGGTGATGGCTTCGGGGTAGCGGTTGTTCTGCACATAGATCAAGCCGAGCGTGCGATAGGCACGGCGAAAATCAGGAAAGGCTTTAACTGCCATGCGCAAATTTTGCTCGGCCTGTCCATAGCGGCTGGTCTGGTAATACAAGCTGCCCAACAGAAAGCGAAAGGCGGGGCTCGACTCATTATTCAAGGCCGACTCCAGCACTTGAATCGCCTGCTGGGGGTTATTGCGTAGAAAGGGCTCCACCCGCACAAACAGCGGCTTGTCCTGAACGCTCACGCTAGGCTCGAGCTCGGAGAGCATGCCGTAATTGCCTAAAAAGCGCTCACGAAACTCGACGCTGCCGGGGCTGGAATCGGTCAGCTGAAAAGGGACGGCCGCATGACTCAAGGACAGAGTGAGTAGCGAAGATACAAGATATAATGTAGAGAAGCGTTTCATAAGGATTGATTCTTAATTTTGCAGCACAAGTGGGAACAAGCCGCGCACGGTTTGCGGCACGCCACCGACCATCGGTTTAGTAAAGCGGGCACGGGCGATGATCTTTCTGGCAACCTCCTCCAGCTCGACATGAGAAGAGGACACAATGCGCCGCAACTTGGCGGAGCCGTTGGGTAGGATGTCGATCTCGACGATCACCTTGCCCTTGTCCACACCTCTACGCGCCAAATTGGGAGGAAAACGGAAGTTGGGTGTATTGACGAGGCGCGGCACTTCGGGCAGGTCGTCGAAACTAAACATCTTTTGAATGTCAGCAATGGTATCGGTCTGCATCTGCAAGCTGGGCATCGGCGCGCCCATTGCGATGGCATCGGCATTACCGGGGCTCAAGTCCACATCCAACAGAGGCAAATCAATCGGCGTGGGCTCACTCGGCATATCCTGCACCACCTGTTGTGGCTCGGGCGGAGGTGTTTCTTCGGGTAGTGGAGGTGTCGCTGGAGGCGGCGGCAGGGCGCTCAACTGCATCTCGCGCACCATCAGATGTGGTGGCTTGGGCGAATTCAACATTTGCGTGAGAGGGATCAACAAGAACAGTAGCACCGCCAAGAGACAGGCGCCCCCGATCGCGAGATAGGGCGCCCACTTCCAATTTTGCCTGGGAAATTCTTGTGACATTATAAATTCAGTTTTCAGCGCTCCAGTCTTAGTGCGTCGTGGCCATGCTGATACGCTTGGCACCGGCTAGCAGCGCGGCATCGTGTACCTTGGTGTAGAGCTCGATCGAGACGGCCTTGTCCACTTGCACGATCACGGGCATCTCATCGCTTTTCAGTAATCGCTGCACCGTGCCACGCACGCCACTGAGCCCGATCTCGCGGCCGCCATATACGACGTTGCCCTCGGATGTGATGGCGATGAGGATTGAGTTTTTTTCCAACATGCTGGCCGAGGCGGCCTGCGGACGGCTGACCTCCACGCCGGTCTCTTCCACGAAGACGGTCGTCACAATGAAGAAAATCAGCAAAATGAAAACGATATCGATCAGTGGAGAGACATTGATCTCTTCACTCTTCGTTTCAGAAGCATAGAGTAAGCGGCGACGTTTCATGATTTACTTTTTGATTTTCCGATGGCGGCCTTAAAGCGTTCGAGTTGCGCCGGCACGGGACAGTCGGCGCGCAGGGCCAGCCGTGTATTATAGCGCTCCAGGCGGGCGATCGCGAGCACCAGGGCATTGCGGCGCTGCACAATCAGCGAAAGGATGACGATGGCGGGGATCGAGATAATGAGACCGGTCTGGGTGGTGATTAATGCCTCTGAAATACCTGTCACAATGCTATCGAAGCGGTTGCCCGCGACCACCAGCATACCGTCAAAGGTCGACAGCATACCTGTCACCGTGCCGAGCAGGCCCAGTAGCGGACCGGCTGTGATAATGATGCCTAGAAAACGTATCCGGCGATCCACGAAGGGTAGATACTCGTTGCGCACAGCTTCAAAATGACGCCGCACCTCCTCAGCACTCAGCGCCCCGTAGTTAACCAGCTTGCGCGCTAAGACCACCGACTCTTCCTGTGAGCGGGCAAGGGTGCTCGCATCCAAGTTATGAATACGCCCTTTGAGCAGAAAGTGAAAGTGCACCCGGCAAAATAGATTCAACGCGGTGGCATAGATAAAAATGGTCAAGAGCAGTAGCGGCAGCATCAGCCAGCCCCCGCTGGACCAAATGCCGAGGGCGTAATCGAGCAAATCCACCGGAATTTTCTCCGGTGCATTCGATTCGAGAACTGCGAGTATTCCAAACATGGCGAACAATCTTACTCAGGCTTGCTGCGGGAGAGGCCATTGACGAAAGTCACAGCCGTCTTCTCCAGGCGTGCCATGATACCAGCCACCTTGCGCGAGAGCATTGCATGCATCACCAAGGCAGGGATCGCGAGAATCAGACCGAGCTCGGTGGTGATCAGCGCTTCCGAGATACCGGAAATCAGGGGCTTAGGATCGCCCGCACCGAAGACGGTCATCAGGCGGAAGGTTTTAATAATCCCCGTCACTGTGCCCAGCAGCCCCAGCAAGGGTGCCGCCGCGGCGGTGACTGCGATCACATTGAGAAAGCGCTCCAGCTTCGGCTGTGTGGTGAGCATGGCCTCATACATCACCTCCTCGACCATCTCGGTCGATTCGTCGGCATGTTCGACGGCCATGACCAGCATTTCACGTGTGGGCTGTGGCTGCGCCTTCGCAAGCTCTAGGGCGGCAGGCTTCTCGCCTGCGCGTAAGTGCTTGATAATATCGTGGATGACCAGTGGCTGCGGATGACGCACCGAGAAGACTTGCAGTGCCTTGAAAATCGACACGACCGTGGCCACAAGGGCGAAGGCGAGGATTGGATAGACCCAGACACCGCCCTTGACCAGGTGCTCCGGAATGCTGTCCTTGGCTTGCTCGACTGCGAGCGCGTCGCCCAAGGTGGGATCGACCGGCAGCTGGCCAGAGCCGGAGGACAGCACGGTAAAGATCTCTCCGGCCGCCTCGTCCTCCAGAGGGTGCAAATCTGCACGCTCGGAGCGTGAGGCGAGTGCGAAGCCGGCGGTGGATTGATCACTGGCTCCAAAGTAGAGCAAGGGGCCCACCTGCACGAAATCCCCAGCGAGCAAGGTGCCCTCTGGCGTGAGCGCATTGCCAGCATAGATTTGCCCGCCCAGCAGTGACTCCAACTGCTGCAGCGAATCCGCCATCAGCGTCAAACCAGCGGCCAGCTTGTCCGCCTCACTGGCATCGGCATTTTCAAGATATAAATTATACTCACGGATGCTTTCGCCCACCGTCTCCAGCTCGCCTACCGAGAGCGCGGCCTCGTAGTTGGCCAAATAGCGAGGCATCAAGGTGCGTGTCACATAGTCGACTTCGCGCTGACGCCCGGTCACCCGCTCACGCAGGGTCTCCAGCTCCACACTTTGACTGTCCTTGAGGCGACGCACACGTGCGACTTCGTCCTCCAGTTCATCCGCTTTGGCATGGGTCGCATTCAAGTCACGCGTCAACGGCAAGCGCTCAGCTTGGATCGATTCGCGTAAAGCGTGCAACTCTTGCAAAGAGGCCTCGAGCTTCGCTTCGCGCGCCTGGGTGATTTGTTCCAGCGTTTGCGCGGACGCGCTCAAAGAGCCGAGTAAGAGTGCGAGCGCAACGACCGGAAAAGTAGCGCGGTGCTTTAGCCCGCGTTTAAAAGTGTTGATAGACCCATTCATTTCACAGCCCCTTCTTTCAGTGCAACTGGCAGCTCAATTAACTTCGGCTCGGTGCTGCGGCCTTCCACCAGTGCGATGCACTCCTGAATCTTGGCGGCCAATTCCGGCTGCGAGTGCCACTCCCAGCCCGCCGTTCCTAATTTGCCATAGCCCGCATCGTTTGGCGCCAGGTAGTAAGCCTGCCCCAGGCCAATCCACAGCGTGCGGAAGGAAACTTCCACCTCACTGCCCGGCAGCGCGCGGATGCTTTCGCTTAAGGAAATCTTGGCGTCAAATTCACGAATCTTGCCCAGCAGGTTCACCACAGACTGCATGCGCTCGCCCAAACCGAGAGTCGTTTCGTCCGCCTGCAGAGGAAGGCGCTGATAAACCGGCTCCAACTCTTCCTGCAAGGGCTCCGGCAAGCGCGGCTTCAACTCGCGCAGCCCGCGCTCCATTTTAACCAGAAAACTTTCGATCTGCTGCACATCCGCGGCGACTCGCTCACTTTGGTCCAAGAGCTCCAGACGCTTGGCATCTGCAGTCGAAACAAAGCCTTCGTGCTCTTCAATGATGGCTTCCAATTTGGCCACCCGCTTGTCCGCGACAGTTAAAAGATCTTCCAGTAACACTCGTTCCTCCTGCCATTGCAGAGATTCGCGCGAGATCGCCTTCTCAGCAGTGGCCCACTCGCCGATCGTCGTACGCACGTCGTCGAGCGCCTCCGGCGAGGCACTGGCTACGGATATATATGCGCTCATCAGCGCAAGTGTTAGTCGTTTCATAATAAAGTGAGTGGTTCCAGCATCGCGATCCTCGAGGGAGCTCCTCGAAAAACGGCCTGCGTTTGAATAATCCGCCCGCAAAATGCGAGCTCGCCTCAAACAGGTCAAGCATGATACTGAGTCTCACTACCAGCATTGCAATTGAGAATTGCAATGAACGACTCATTTCAGTGCCCATGAATGCATGGGCCCAGCTAAACTAATACTGCTGCAATACTTGCTGCGCAATGGCTGGATCAATGGGAAAATAGCCAACTTGCTCTACAATCTGCTGCCCTTCACGACTGTAAACGAAGCGTAGGAACTCTTTCTGTAGATCGGTAGGCCCTTGCTCAGGATTGATATTGAGAATCACATATAAACTACGTGTCAGGGGATAAATACCGCGAGCCGCATTGCGCTTATTGGCGTTTACAAAATTGCCATCCGCTGCCTGCAGGGGAAGCGTCGCCACGTTTGCCGTTTTATATGCAATCCCGGAATACCCGATACTATAAGGATCCATCCCCACATGGCGCACCACCTCGGCACTCCCCGCATGCTCTGTTAAACTCTCGCGAAAGGTGCGTCCGTTCAGTGCATGTGACTTAAAGAAGGCGTGGGTACCGGAGGCTGGATTGCGACCATGGAGTCGGATCGGCGCATTGCTCCACGGTCCTGTTAAACCAAGTTGCCCCCAACGCTGAATCGGAGAGTCTGATTCGCTAAATATAGCCGCGATTTGCTCCAGCGATAGCCCCGTCTCTAGTATTGGATTATCTGGGTGGACATACACAGCCAGCGTATCCACTGCGACTGCTAACTGTGTTGCTTTGTAACCAAAAGCTTGCTCAAAGCGTGCGCTCTCATCGCCCTTCATCACACGGCTCATCGGGCCGATGTCGGAACGCTGCTCCAACAGAGCAGGGATCGCGGTCGAAGACCCCTTCCCCTCATGTCGAAAACGAAGCCCGGTTTGAAATCGACCTAACTCTGCCTCCCACTCCGCCAACAGTTCATCCATTGTATCCGAGCCAATACTCCTCAAATACCCCTGCAATGGCACCTGCACCGAATAGGCAGGGTATGGAGCGCTCACTGCATGGATCGCAGGCACCGGCTGCGGCGTCATCACCGCGGGACTTGCAGTGACTGCGACCGATTGGCGGCTTGTAGCTGATTGGCCCAGCGGAGTGGCCGCCTGCTTTCGATTGCCTTCTTGGCAGCCGGATAAAAGTGCAATCGCCAGCAAAAAGGCGGAGCCCAGACTTGTGTAGGTATGTTTCATAGCAAGTTTACGTAAGTAATTGAAAAATTAAAACTGAGCCGTAGATGCGATACGGAAGCCGATGTATTGGGTGGCTACACTCGGCGCATAACTCCAACGGTTCCCGGAACGACTGAGTGGGGCCTCATCATAGTAGGAACCACCGCGCAGGACTTTGGTGCGCAGATTTTCATCGGCCGCATTCCCACCTTCAACGTTCATCGGATCGACAGGACCTAGTTGGGAGTAATCAGCGAGCCAATCATGACACCATTCCCAGACATTGCCATGCATGTCATACAAGCCCCAATCATTCGGCTGATAACTAGCGACAGGGAGCGCTTGATCATGATTACGAGGCGACTGGGGATCAAACACATTCGCCTGCTGTAAGCTCAATTGATTCGATCCAGTATTGTAGGCAGCTTGTTGATTCGCACGACAGGCAATTTCCCACTCCGCCTCGCTCGGAAGCCGATATTGCATCGAATCCGAATGCGCGGATAGCTGCTCACAAAAATTGACGGCTTCAGTCCATGTAACTGAATGCACAGGAAGCGTATCACCTCTAGCTGAAGCATCATTGCGCATTTGTTGTGGCAACTCCCCCATGACTGCCATCCACTGCCCCTGAGTCAGTTCGGTCTCGGCAATATAATAAGCGCGAGTCAGTGTAACCGAATGCAAGTACTCATCCGCATCACGCTGAAACTCCAACTCAGGCGTTCCGATCGTATAGTTCCCCGCCGGCACCATTCGCATTCTAATTCCAAATGGGGCAACATGCACCCGCTCACCTGCCGCATAAGCATGCTGGTGTAAATACGAAAGCGCCTCGGCGTTATCGGAATCCAGTAAGCGTAATTTCTGATACAGTTCCACCGCGCGGGCAGGCTCCGACTGGCTCATCGCACGCTGAGCCAGAGCTGATAGATTCTTTAAGCTCACCTGCTCAAATTGCTTTCCCAATTCATAGGCCTGCCGATATGCTTTAAGCATCGCGTAGGGCCCTGCCTCAGTCGCAAGGCCTTCAGCATGTTCTACTTGTTCCAAGTATTGCCGCCACTCTAGAGTCGCGTAATTCTGCATAGCATGCTCTTGAGCAAGCTTATCAAGCCGCGCAAAATCACGGCGAATGCTCTCGATCCCTTGCTTTGACAAAGCCTGAGCATACGCCGTCTCCAACATAAGAATCGATGACTGATCCGAATTCAAAGCACGCGCTTCTTCCAACTGAAAAGCAAGCGCCTCGATGGCATGATCGCTAGTAGTGCTCGCGAGTTCCGCGGCAATTTGCTCTGTGATCGCTTCGATCTCACTCAAATGTGTTGCAGTATCCACTTCTGCGACATGCCGCCCCTGGGCTTGGCCAACTTGCATCAAAGGAACCATCTCAGAGGCATCGTTTACACTTTTCGACTCGAGGGACTCCGACAAATCGGACGACTCTGCCTGAGCTTCCGCCACTGCAGTCTCAACACTCAGTGGGGCTGCAACGACCTCTGATGCCAGAGAGACAGCAGGCTCAACAGACTGCGCCCCCTTCGACTGCTCCAAAGAAGTCTCCGTAATCTCGCCCTGACCTGAAATAGATAAAAAGGCATACAAACCAGCTGCAAAAAGTAACAACGCGCCCAAGCACAGCCAAACAACGGATATTGTTCGCTGATTTTCATTTGACCCACCTGCATCAGACAGATCCATCAACACACTTTTTTTATTCGGATTACTCATCTAATATTCCCTAGCCATCAAGTTGCTGATTCAAGGAAATCAAGGTGTCGAGCGAACATAAGTGAGTGAATAAAAACTTCACCCGTTCGACATCTAACGGATAAAATCGTAACCTTCTTCACACCTCATACCGTATTCATATATCGGATACTAAGTGTCAAATACGTTAAATAATCAGTAGCAGCACGTCGAAGGTTGATGTTATCAAACTCTTATCCTACTGCAGTAGTCTTTTAGCTAGAATGGAAAGCAGAGCGAATGAGCACAGATCATACAATTAGAGAAATTAGCAGGGAAACTCTGCTCAAGAGCGTGGATCGCTCTAAGCGAAAAGCTGTCGAAGCCCTATTTACGGATCGCGATGTAGACTATGTAGTATTACTGGAGTCACCGGATCGGAAACGACGAAATCTACTCACAGTAGGACCGAATTTAGAGTACCCCGATTTAACTGCCACCTTTGGGCTCAAAATCGATGATCTGGAACCCAGCGCTTACGTGAGCACTCAAAAAGGAACGCTCAATAAAGGGCCGCGATTCCTTTCACGCGCAGCCGGCCAGATTGAACAACTTGAAAGTCTGATTTCCGAATTACGTAAGGAAAAAAAGCGCTTACATCTCAAACTCGACCAAGCTCTCAAAACAGTCGAAATAGTCACGGCAGACCGCACGACCTTAGAGAAACTCAAGCGGCAGCTCGATCAGCAGCAAATCGAGCAGGCCAGCCTACAGAACCAAATCGACATGCGCGAAGCTGATTTACTCAAAATGGAAGAAGATCTGTTGGATCGCATGAATCAACTCATCCAAAAAGAAGCCGAACTCGAGCAGTGGGAAGAAGATATGTTTGCACGCGAACGCCACTTAGCCCTGGCGACCAAAGACAAGAGTGCCCCAGAGCTTCCCGACACGACGCATGCTCTCCGCTAATTAACAGCTGCTGCTCTCCCTAACAAACGCGCCAGACCTCAGACAACGCTCAGCTTAACTCGCTTGCAGGTCGGTCGCTAATTGCAGGACACAGTCTTCCCAATCCGCAATGACTCGTGCTTTAAAGAAATCCACCGCAATCGAATCCACCACAGCGACGGCTCCTAGCGAACGAAAGCACTCGTCGAGCGCTTGGGCAGAAGCCGAAGCAAGAACATCTCCTAAAATTAAAATAGAATATTTAAGTCGCCCCAGCCATAAGTTGGTTGCCGCGAGACGCTGCTGTAATGCAATCGAACCCGCCTGATTCAAGATAAACACTACATAACCTCCGCTCTGTAAGCGCTGCTCACTGACAGTCGATAGTTCAAACATCTCTGCCCTTACGCCACAATCTTCAGCATGGCGGCAAAGCATAAAAGCAGAAGCCCAAGTCTCACCTTCAGTGCAGTTATGATAAATACTTAAACTAGTATGCATCCTTCGCCCCTCCTGTTGTCAATTGCGTCTGCATAATTTGCTGCCAGGCACTTTCAGCAGCAAGCTCCCGCGCCGCCCTCAGCTCATACAGCACCGCATCCCCATCACCTAATAAAAGCCAGGCGAGACGCCCACCCTCATCATGCAAGACTGTTCGCTTGACTGCATATAGATCTAAACTAAAGCCCCCAAGGGTACCGAAACAGTGCGCCCAATAGCCCTCTCGCTCAAAGCGCTCGATCACATACGTATGCAACAGACTTACTTCATAACGCCGCGCTGTAACTTCCAACGGCAAACCCATCTGATATGCGGCATGAAGTGGCTGAAAACAACTCACTCCACAACAATGCTGCTCCACAGCATCCTCCGGGCACAGCAGACGCCCCCAATCACGAGTGGATGCCGACGCGACAACTGGCGCCTGAGTGGGCCTATCCAAGGCGATGTCCCCCAGTACAGATGCCCAGCCCGACGGCGCCAGATCACTCGGTGCACTCATCTGTATAAACTGAAAACCGAACTCATTGTATAACTGTACGCCCCCCGGTGATCCACAACAATGACACGCTTCCAATTTCGCAGTGGCACGACTCCAACCCTCAAAATTGGGTGCAGGTATTAAAGCGCTACCAGCCACTCGGCCATCCACTGAAGCCAATAGGTCCTTGCGCCCAATGCGTACTGTCATCCGTCCACAGGGCTGGTCAAGCTGTACAAACAACTGCGGCACACGACTCAAACAATATAACAAATACGACCAATCCTCTAAAATTGGGATCAACCCATCTGCTGTCGTGCGAAAGCCATGCCTCAGACGCGAATAAGGCGCATCCGGATAGGAAACACCAATGCGGTTTTTCTGCGGCCATCTTCGATTGAGTTCGTCCATGCTATGAGGTTTTTATTTTTAACAATTCTCTAATGCGAGTGAGACACAGTCGCAACAATTAAAAGAATGCAACATATTTCGATTCTTTTTTCTCATCGAGTGACCCCTGCTATGGGAGACATTATCAGGCATACACCGTGTTCACAGACAAAAGCCAACAGAACGCCGGCCATGTCGTATGCCTAAGTGCCAGTTACCGCTTCTGAGCGAGCCCCATCTTCATTCTCCAAAGCGCTACCGTTTTACAGCGGTGGCGTTTTTTTGTGAATTCATTTAAACAGCCAGACCACAATCCGCCGCTTTTAGCCTTTAGCTTTAGCCACTATCGGTTTTCTTGAAGATAATGTCAGATTCCACACAGTTTAAAATCATCGCAATGGACGGCGGCGCAGCCGTCGGAAAGTCCTCCACATCTAAGGGTCTCGCCACGCGACTGGGCCTCATGCACGTGGACACTGGCTCACACTACCGCACGCTCACCTACGCTCTACTCGCCGCCGGCGCGGATGCCGGACAGCCGGAAACGATCCCGCAAGTGCTGGACACACTCCGCCTCAGCACCGAAATCGAAGGCCGCAGCGCACGCCTCGGCATCAACGGTCAAGTGCCGGCGGATGCCGAAATTCGCTCCCCCGAGGTCAACGCCAACGTCTCCAAATTCGCCGCCGTGCCCGCGGTGCGCCAGAAGCTTTTCGATTACCAGCGCTCGCTGGCCGAGCTCGCCCGCGAGCACAAGTATGCCGGCCTGATCATGGAGGGCCGCGACATCGGCTCCGTCATTTTCCCGGATGCCGAACACCGCTTTTTCCTCCATGCCGACGAGGCCACCCGCAGCGCACGCCGCGCTAAAGAGGGCCAGACCGACTCCATCGCCGCCCGCGACAAGATGGATTCCTCCCGCAAAACCGCACCGCTCGTCTGCCCCGACGGCGCCACCCAAATCGACACCGGCCCGCACACCTTAGAGGAGGTGATCGACAAAATCGCCACTTTAATCGAGAAATAGGCACTGCGCCCACCCGTCCAAGGCCTAAGCTCTCAAACATTGATTCCAACCTTCACCCAGTGATGTCCACCAGCTCCATTCCCAACCCAAAACTCTACGAAGTCGTCCGCGTCACCGCAGACTGGTTCTTCAACACCTGCTACGACTACACGCAAAGTGGCCTTGAAAACGTGCCCCAAGAAGGTGCCGTCATTTTTGCGGCCAACCACGTAAGCTTCTACGATCCACCCGCCATTGGTGCCTGTCACCATCGTGCCATCAACTACTTCGCACGCGACACCCTGTTTAAGGGCCTCTTCGGCAAAGCACTGGTTGAAATCGGCACCATTCCCGTCGCCCGCGAAAACGCCGAGATCAAGTCGCTCAAAGCCATCTTTAAGTCCCTCAAAGCCCAAGGCGCCGTCGCCATCTATCCAGAAGGCACACGTTCCGCCGACGGCCAACTGGCTGAGCCCAAACCCGGCGCTGGGATGATCGCCTGCAAATCCAAAGCAACCGTCATCCCCACCCGCCTCTTCGGCACCTACGAAGCCTACGGCCGCAACGCCAAAGCCCCCAAGCTCGGTGGCCACATTCACATCGCCTACGGCACGCCCATGACAACCACCGAAATCGACCCCGGCAAAGCGCACCCTGAACGCTACCTGGAAGCCAGCCGCCGCATCATGCAACGCATCGCCGCACTTAAACCGCCGATCACACCTATCGTTTGAACCGTTCATGGACGACGGATTTTGGACCGTTAATTTACGTGAATGACCGTTAATTTTTATGACTTGGAAATACGTAAACTGAAATGATGCGAGTCGAACATCTCACCATACACTAAAGCTATCGGGAACCGCATGGACAAGACTGGGATAGAGAATTTGATTTACAAGGTGATCGGGGCGGCGATGACGGTTCATTCGAAGATTGGATATGGCCTCCGAGAAAAGACTTACGAACGCGCTCTAGTCGTCGAGCTCCAGCACCTCGGCATTCAATATAGTCAACAATCCAGCTACCCAGTCATCTACCGCGATGTCAAAGTCGACGAATACATCCCCGACCTCGAAGTCGAAGACGCAGTCATCGTAGATACCAAAACAATTGAAAACATCGGCGACTACGAACTCGGACAGATGTTGACCTATCTGCGATTCACGCAAAAAACCACTGGTCTCATCATAAATTTTAAGCATCCAAGTTTACAGTGGCGAAAAGTCACTCTAAACCCATCATAAGCACCTCATTACAGCCCCCTTCTCAGCCCACGCATTTCCAGCCCAACATATTTCCAGCTCACACATTTCCAAGCTCACACATTTCCAAGCCCACGCATTTCCAAGTCCACGCATTTCCAAGTCATAAAAATTAACGCTAATTAACGTAAATTAACGGTTCCAATCAACGTCCTCCATCCACGGTCCCAAATTCAATTCCCATGAGCACATCCTCCGATCGCTACGCCCAACGCGGCGTCTCTTCCTCGAAATCCGAAGTCCACGCAGTAGTCGACAATCTGGACCGTGGCGTCTTTCCGGGCGCTTTCTGTAAAATCGGCGCCGACATCCTGACCGGTAGCCCTGACAAGTGTAATATCATCCACTCCGACGGCTCTGGCACCAAGAGTACGCTCGCTTACCTGCACTACAAGGAAACCGGCGACCCCAAGGGCTTCCGCAAGACCGCCCAAGACAGCCTGGTCATGAACATCGACGACCTGCTCTGCGTGGGCGCGATCGACGGCATCCTGATCTCCAGCACCGTCAACCGTAACGCGCGCGCCATTCCCGGCGAAGCACTGGGCCAACTCATTTCCGGCACCGAAGACTTTCTCGCCACGCTGCGCGAATACGGAGTCGGCGTGCACAGCGGCGGCGGCGAAACCGCCGACGTGGGCGACCTCACCGGCACCGTCACCGTCGACTCCTGCGCCGTGGTGGTGATGGACCGTGCGGATGTGATCGACAACGCCAAGATCAAGCCCGGCCTCGCGATAGTGGGCCTCGCCTCTTCCGGCCAAGCCAACTACGAGACTTTCGAAAACTCCGGCATCGGCAGCAACGGCCTGACCAGCGCCCGCCACGATTTGCTCAGCCCCTACTATTTAGAGAAGTACCCGGAGACCGTCGACCTCACCACCGACAAGCAATATCTCTACTGCGGCCCCTACAAGATGGACGACCCGCTGCCCGAGTCCGACATGACCGTAGGCGACGCCCTGCTCAGCCCCACCCGCACCTACGCGCCCGTCATTAAAAAGCTGCTCACCGAAAACCGCGACAGCATCTACGGCATGGTGCACTGCTCCGGCGGCGGCCAGACCAAGTGCATACGTTTCGGCACCGGGGTGCACCACATCAAGGACAACTTCCTGCCCATTCCTCCAATCTTCAAGGCCATCCAAAAGGCCAGCGGCACCAGCGACGAGGAAATGTTCCGCGTCTACAACATGGGCCACCGGATGGAAATCTTCTGCGAGCCCGACGCCGCCGAAGCCATCATCGCGCAAAGCGAATCCTTCGGCATCCCCGCCCAAATCATCGGCCGCACCGAAGCCACCGAGCGCGCAGACGGCGAGAACCACGTCACCATTAAGCACGCAGGCAAGACACTGACTTACGAGCTGGAGCACTAAAAATCGTAGGGTCTTCACTTGTGAAGACCGCCGATACCGAGCTACATGACTTCAGGTCTTCAAAAGTGAAGACCTGAAGACCCTACCCAAGCCACCTACTTTTTGCTTTTCTTGCTCTTCTTCTTTTTCTTGCCGCGCAGTAGCTTCTTCACTTTCGCGCGCTGATCTTCGCGCACGATGTAGCCGATGCAGTTATCGGAGCCACACTTGCAAGGGTGATCGAGAAAGTGCTCCATGTCGTAGCCATAATCATAGACCAGCTCATCGCCCTTCTTGATGTCCTTGAGCGCTACGATCCAGATCTCGCCGTCGTAGTTGATCGCTTCACAATTCCCGTCACAGGAGTGATTCATGTAGCGTGCAGGATTATCCCCGAGCCGGCCGTCGATGTCATACTCATCATCCAGCTCAAAGATATAAACCAAGCCTTCGCCAGTCTCGCGGGCTTTTTCTTCCCACTCCAAGGCGCGCTTTGTCGACTCTTCCTTGGAGATTTTCTCTCCGATGTATTGAATAATATCCGTGCCCGCCTCAATGTCGGCGGTGGCATACAGCCCGCGCCCGTGGATGGTGGATGATTTAACTTTGCAAAGTGATTTTGGCATTATGGGAACTACGATTTAATACAATTTTCAATTGAGCGGGTTGGAGTCCCGCCTTCAGGCCAATGTCTTTAAGGATTGGTGACTTCTATAGTTTTAACAACTCGTTTTGACTGGGCAACTTTAGTTTTTGGCCAGTCTTTTGTGGGTTGTCGTAGGGTTCTGGGGCAAGTTCTAGGTCTTCGTTTTTTAATAACGGCATCATATATAAGATCATCTAAGAGTCGCTGTATCCACTGAGCCAGCGCTTGCGGGGTGATCAAGTCTGCACCGACTTGCAGTAGCTCGCACAGTGCGGCTGTCTTGTGCAAAACCTTGGCAAAGCTGATGCGCAAGGGCTCAACGCCTGCGGCAGAAGCGACGCTTTGGCGCTGCTTGGCGATCAGCGCGGCCGCTAAGAGCATCGCGAGCACTTCTTGGGCTGCGGTTTGCGGAGTGAGTGCGTCAAGTAGTTCTCCGCGGGCGTGCAGGTGGCTTTTGAGTTCTCGGAAGAATAACTCTTCCTCCCAGCGTGCGGCGTAAAGGGCGATCAGTTCTGTGGCTGGGCTGGTGGTGTCATCGAGCAGACTCGTCCACAAGCGTATTTGAAGACACGAACGGTGACCATTCTGGTCTTCATAGCAGACTCGACCATAGATCTCACGTAGTTCGAGTACCCCCACCTTCTTGCGTGTGGATGGATCAATCGCTTTGACTTCGACTAGCCATGAACCATCCGCGAGTTGCCGCGTGCGCTTGGCTTTGAGATTAGACTTTATCCGAACCAGAACGTGACTGTGTGTGCGCCGGAGCATTGACCAGAGTCCCCAGATCAGCGAAGGATAACCGAACAGTCGGTCGGCTAAAAGCAGACTGCGCTCGGGCAGATCCTGAGCCGCAAACAGTTGCCGCGCGAGTGTCAACTCGCCCTCGCCTTGCCAGCCTAAACGGGTGCCCAAAGGTTGGTGCATACCCAATTCCACCAGGACAACTGCCAGCAAATGCGCGAAAGCAGGTTCACCGCTACCGCGGTTGCAAGCCACTTTTGAAGCCTGTTCATTAATGGTTCCGGTATTACGTAAATTGAAACGAGTCCCGTCGATGGCCACCAACCGATATGCATGATAAAAGGCCTGCACATCTCGCTCACGGTCGGCTAACGGACGTAGCGCGATAGGCAGTATCTCTTCGATCAGCTTCTCGCCAATCGACAAGGCCCGCTGGCTGAGCGCGCTGTCCGAGATGCGCACTCCGGATACCGCCTTGGTATTAGACGAGAAAGTACCCGAACGTGCCAACTCATGGTAGACCCTGGACATCAACCATTCCCAGCCATTTAACTTGGCTTGGCCACCACCGCGAGGACCGTGCTGCGCGAAAATCAGAGCGCAACTCTCACGGCTAAATAGCTCCTCAAAGGCAGCTGGAAAATTAGAAAACAACGGGAAACACAAGGAGGTGGATGCGCTCATTCATACAAAAGAAGCAATCGTACTAAAAGTACGAGTCTTAAATGATTGCGCTAACTAAAATCCAATCCTTAAAGGCATTGGCCTAAAGCCGTCACTCTTACCTTTGACTGTATATCCTCAGGTAAGAGTGAGCGCTTCAGCGCTTTTGGCGCATGAGACGGTTCATTTAGATTTCTTCATTTCATTATACGATTTACGTCATACTTTTGAGAAACGCTCGAACAGCTGTAAACGCCCTACGCGCCTATCTTGACATTTTCCCGTAATAACATTTGTTATTACACATGGCTATCGAAACAAAAGTTCGCAAAATCGGCAACTCTCTCGGCATCGTATTGCCCAAGGAGGCGCTACAAGCACTCAAAGTGGAAGAAGGTGCGACGGTATATTTAACCGAAGCCCCCAATTGTTCCCTCAACATCAACCCCGAACGCCCCGGCTTTGAGGAACAGATGCAGATCGCCGAAAGCCTCATGCAGCGCTATCGTAACACCTTTCGCGAACTCGCTAAATGAAGGAACCATTTTGGATCGAAAAAACGACCTGTCTGGCATTCCACTCCGCTCTGGTCGCCCGCTTCGGTGGGACCGACGGAATGCGAGATGAAGGTCGACTGGATAATGCCCTGGATAAACCTAGGAATTTATTCCACTACGATCAACCCACGCACTTCGAACTCGCTGCTGCCTATGCTGCCGGAATCGTAAAAGGGCACCCATTTCTGGACGGTAACAAACGCTCTGGGCTGATGACAGCTGCCGTCTTTTTAGAAATGAACGGCTACGAGTTTTTGCCCAGCGAAGAAGATGCTGCCCTCCAGACCTTAGCACTTGCCGATTTAAGGTTAACCGAAAGCGAATTCGCCGACTGGCTGGCTTTTGTCTGTAAGCCACAGGCATAAGAAACCCTCCCACGATCCAAGCCATATTTGACTGGAGCGAACCCGACGATTCGCTAGAGTCCGCACATCACCTCTGTTTTTGAATGAAGGAATTATAATATGAAAACTCTAACATTTTGGACCCTCGCACTATTTGCAGTCTTGTTTACGGGCTGCAGCACCCCGCAAAGCCAACGTATCTCGCAAAACCAGGCAACTTTCGACACCTACACGCCCGGTGAACGGCAAATGATTCGCACGCAACAAATCGCCGTCGGCTTCGACCAAGACATGGTGCGCATGTCCTGGGGCGATCCAACACATGAAAAAACCGTCAGCTCAGCAACCGGCAAACAGATCGTGTGGGAATACCGTCAAATCAAACCGAGCATGGGCATCAGCCTCGGCGGTGGTGTCGGCTCCCGCGGCAGCGGCGTGGGCATCGGCACTGGCGTAAATGTAAACCCAAACAATACCAAGCTTCTCAAGCGCGTCGTCTTCGACCGCCAGACTGGAAAAGTCAGCACCTTCGAATCTTATAACTAATCTAGCACACACTGCATGAGCCATAACGCCCGCTACTCAAAAGACACCTTTAAGACCCGCCTCACATGGCAGGATCTGGACCCCGACTACCTGCGACAACTGGTCGGCCTCGCCAAGATCGAAGACCTCGCCGGCGCCGGGCTGGCACACCGCCCGGAACGCCTCGGCGATGTCACCACCGCACTCATGCCGGAAGGTGCCAGTGGACGCGCGCAACTGACGGCACGCGAACCGCTGATAGTCTGCGGTCTCGGCCTGATTCAAGCAGTGCTCGATAGCTATGGTCAGGACTGCAGCTTCGAAGCACAATCGCAGGATGGCGACTTTCTGGACCAAGGCCAAATTATCGGCATCCTGAGCGGCAGTTCCAGCGCATTGCTCCAGGCAGAACGCGTCATTCTCAATTTCCTACAGCACCTCAGCGGCATCGCCACCGAGGCCCGCCTCTATGTCGATGCACTCGGCCCCAGTGAGACTGCGCTGCTCGACACGCGCAAGACCTTGCCCGGCTATCGGGTGCTGCAAAAATACGCCTTCGCTTGCGGCGGCGGCTATAACCACCGCATCGGCCTCTTCGATCGCGTCATGCTCAAAGATAACCACCTCGCCGTCGCCGGCGCTACCGGTGGCAACCGCCTGACCGAAACCGTAGCGCTCGCAGTCAACACCTGCGAATACCTCGCCATCGAAGTGGAAGTGGACTCACTGGAGCAAATCCCCCCAGTCGTCGAAGCGGGCGCCGATATCATTCTACTGGATAATTTCTCCCCGGAGCAACTGAAGCAAGCCGTCGAGATCATCGATGGCCGCGCCTGCACCGAAGCCAGCGGCGGCATTACCCTAAACTCACTCCCCGCGCTCAATGACCTCGGCCTCGATTTCATCTCGACGGGCGCCCCCATTCATCAAAGCACTTGGAAAGACATCGGGCTGGACTGGCTCTAGAAGCTAAAGCCTATTTGCGCTCCGACAACGATGGCGTCATCAATATCGCCACTACCACCTGGATTCTTGATAAATTGAATGTCCGGCTGAATGTACGCGTATTCGGTCAACTGGATACGATGCCCCAACTCGAAGACCATCTCATAGTCAACCGGACTCCCTCCACCAGCTTCCAAGCCATCTGAGTATTCATCACTGAAGCCTCCATAAGTCGCAAAGAAAACGGTCCGGTCATCGGGACGTCCGGGAAGCAGGCCCTTGTAGTGCGCGCCAATTGTCGATTGGACCGGAACAATGGCGACTTCATCCTGCGAGGTGTACGCAAAGGTCATAAAAAGAGTCAGCCCTTCGTCGGAATCAGCCGACTCCCGGTAAAATTGATAATCCGCATGCGCATAAAAGCGGGTCAAACTATCCGTCGTATCCATGCTATTGAAATCGTTCATTTCAAACGAGAAGGTTTGATTGACACCGGCGTAGAAACGAGCGGGCTTCCCATTAATTTCAGGCGTCCAGTCGTATTGGACAAAAACCGATACCCCATCGTCGGAATCGATACTGAAATCGAGCCCTTGTTTTTCTCGATCCCACATTTCCTGAGTGAGCTGAAAGACTCCTACTTGCAGCGTGCTCTCTTCAGAGAGCTTGGCTTTCATCCGCCCCCCCCAAACGGCAAACGGATAGGATGTCATCACTCCATCAAAGAGTACAGCCCGAATCTGCCCGTTGACCGCATTGCTCAAAGAGTAACTGTAAAATGGAGATCCGACGAAGTCATCGGTCGCGGTCATACGGCCCAGCTTCAAGGAGAGGTCACCATCCGCAAACAACTTTTCCAGGGTTACATTATAGAGGAAGGCATTTTGTCCGCCAACCAGCTGCATTGCACTGTATTGGCTGCCGATATCTGGAGTAATGTCACTCCCATGGCGATCAATTCCTGTAAGAGTAAAAATGGTGTCGTCCCATCCCAGTATTCTTTCAAGATCGAAGTTAAATCCGGTAAACAAGTCACCAGCAAAGTTTGTATCCTTGCTAATACCACCTGAGGCAATTGATGAGGTGATCGTGTTGTAGTAGGCGAAGAACTCGATGCCCGCTTCGGAGAGTTCCGTGCGCGCGCCCCCCCAGTCGCCGGTCAAACGATCCGCGTATGGATTCTCTACGGATTCTGTATCCGCAAATACACCAGAATTGAGTCCAATAATTAATGATAGAGGTAGGATTTTGTTTTTCATAATATATGTTGTGTTGAGGTAAAATTAAGCAGCGACGGCTTTGTTCATTTGATTGAGCGGACGCTTCGCAAAGTAGAGCGCAGCGGTAGCAACAAGAGTTCCGATTACGATCGCAGCGATGTAGGCAAGGCCTTGAGTGATGGCATTTGGTATCGCCAAAACGAATACACCGCCATGAGGAACCATGAGCTTACAGCCCATCACCATGGAGATTCCACCAGTCACCGCAGAACCAAGAATGGTGCAAGGAATGACCCGAATCGGATCGGCGGCCGCATAGGGAATTGCACCTTCCGTGATGAATGAGATTCCAAGGATCGCAGTGGCTTTGGAAGCCTGACGCTCATCGTCAGTGAATTTATTACGGAAGATATTTGCTGCCAGCGCACATGCCAGCGGTGGCACCATACCGGCAGCCATCACTGCAGCCATCGGCACGTAGATCTGGCTGGCCAAGAGACCGACCGAAAAGGTGTAAGCTGACTTGTTCACGGGACCACCCATATCGAAAGCCATCATCCCACCGAGGAGCAAACCAAGGATCAGGGCACTGCCCTCTTGCATACCGTTCAACCAAGTGGACAAGCCATCAAGAATGAACTTCACCGGAGGCCCAATCACATAGATCATAGAAAGGCCGACGATCAACGAACTGAGCAGAGGCAGAATCAGCACCGGCTTAAGGCCCTGTAAAGTATCCGGCAGATTGATCTTACGATTCAGTAAACTAGTGAGATAACCGGCAAAGAAACCAGCAGCCAAACCACCGAGGAAACCCGCGCCGATTTGTGAAGCCAACATACCACCGATCAATCCAGGAGCCAGACCGGGACGGTCCGCTATGGAAAATGCGATGAAGCCGGCAAGTACGGGAATGAAGAGTGCAAAGGCAGAAGCTCCACCAATCTGCATAAGTGCCCAACCGAGCGTACCCTCGTTATCGCCCGCGTAGATCCCTCCGATGGCGAAAGCCAAAGCGATCAAAAGTCCACCCGCAGTCACGAGTGGCAACATTTGGGAGACCCCCGTCATTAAATGCTTGTAGACGCCGGTGCGTGCTTTCTTGGGAGGCATTTTCATGCCACCGGATTGCGCGGCTGAAGGTTCCAATGCGAGTGCTTCTTTAATCAGTCCGGACGCATCATTAATAGCGGCCTTGGTCCCTGTTTCAAGCAAACGCTTACCTGCGAAGCGGGCGGTTTCCACGCTGGCATCAGCGGCCACCACCACCGCATCGGCTTTAGCGATCTCTTCTTCCGTGAGTTCGTTTTTCGCGCCAACCGAGCCGCGGGTTTCCACCTTCATGGTGTAGCCCAGCGCTTTGGCACCGCGGAGCAATGATTCCGCAGCCATAAAAGTATGAGCGATCCCGGTCGGGCAGGAGGTCACTCCCACAAGGAATTTGCTCTCTGTGGATTCGGCCGCTTCCTTCGGTGATGCGCTCTGGCTAGCCGCTGGTGCGGGCACATTATCCGGGAAGAGTTGATCCAGGACATGTCCGGTTTCGCGGGCCACGCGAGCAAGCTCGGTCGCAATGACTGGCACTGATGTGGACACTGGCTGCGCGGGTGCTTTGATTGCGGAAAGAAGCACGGCATTGACCGACTCGGAAGAAGACTTCCAGACGGCTGCAGGATCTGCATCCGCATCGGCTTTGATTATAAGCGAGAGTCCACGACGTGCAGCCTCTGCTTCGAGGGCGCCCTTAGCCAAACGCAAGATGGGCGCATTGCTGGGGGCTTGAATGATAACAAGTAGATTTGACATGGGATTTAGGACTTGGGTTGATAGGGGGCGATTGGCTGTACGGTGACGCGGGCCAAACGTTTTAAGAGGATTTCAGGTTCAGGAAGCGCGGAGACGAGGGATTCCAATCGGCTCCAGGCGTAAACGGTGGCACGGCGTGCGCAGTCGGGTGCGGTTTCCCCAAAGAGGCGGCCCTGTAAATACCCGGCGAGCAATGAATCGCCTGCACCAACCGTGCTGATAACTTTGACAGGTGGCGCGCTCGCCATGAGCTCAGCCTTATTGGAAAGAAAAAGAGCACCCTCATCCCCAAGAGAGACAATCAGATTGGGCACGCGTTCGCGGTTGAGTTCCCGGGCCGCCGACAAGATCGACTGAAAGTCGCTCAGATCGGCGCCGAGGAGTTCGGCCAGTTCATGGTTGTTTGGCTTCGCCAAATCAATCCCGGCTTCGACCGCGGCCGCAAGGGCGGCCCCACTTGAATCCACCGCAATTTTGGCATCGGCGTCACGTAGTTTATGAATCAACTCGACAAGGAAATCCGGCTCGACGCCTGTGGGTAAACTTCCTGCGATGACAACCCAAGTGCCGGGTTGAACCAATTTCAGCAATCTGGAAAAGAGCTTCTCACACTGAGCCTTTGTAGGTGCCGGGCCAGGCAGATTTAGATCAGTGGTATCGTTGGATTTTGTATCCACAATCTTAATACCTGTTCGAGTTTCACCGGGGACACGAACAAAGGCGTCCATCAATCTGTGGTCTTTAAAATGCTTTTCAAAAATCGAGGGATTGGCTTCACCGAGGAAACCGGAGACCGCGACGTTGGTTCCACCAATAGCAAGCATGGTGCCGACATTGATTCCTTTGCCGCCGGCTTGGCGGTGTGATCCGGTCGCGCGATGAACGGTACCAGGCACAAGTTCATCGAGAAAAACGGTATGATCGATCGCCGGATTGAGCGTGACGGTAATAATGGAGGGTTTCGTAGTCATGGTAATAAGTCTCTGGTAGGGGTTAAACGGCAGGTGGGATCAACCGCACGGCGACGGCGTCGTCCTGCGCGAGAGCGCGTTTAGCCAGCGCTTGCAGGTCGGCCAAATTCGCTTTTCGAAGTTTTTCTTTTACGGCAGGGATCAACGCGGCTGGCATACTCAATTCATCCACACCGATGCCAGTGAGAATTTGTGCGCCGAGCGGATCGGCCGCGAGCCCGCCACATACGCCCACCCACTTGCCTTCGGCATGCGCTGCCTTGGTTGCAGTATCAATCATGCGCAGCACGACCGGATGCAGGCTGTCCGCCCGTTTAGCGAGAAGCGGATGCGTCCGGTCAACGGCGAGGCCGTATTGCGTAAGGTCGTTTGTGCCTACCGAAAAGAAGTCGACCACCTTCGCGAGCTCAGGTGCCATCGTCACCGCAGCAGGCACTTCAATCATAACCCCAAGATCAATCTGCGGGCCATCGACTTCTTTACGTACGGTTTCCGCAATTTGACGGATACGACGAAAGTCGTTCGGCGTCGCAATCATAGGAAAGAGCAACTTGATCGGGCCATGCTTCGCGGCACGAAAAACCGCCCGCAGCTGAGTCTTAATAATATCAGGACGAGCCAGACCAAGACGTATACCGCGCAGCCCAAGGAAGGAAAGATCGTGTTCGCTCAGGCCGAGATAATCGACTGGCTTGTCACCACCGATATCCACTGTACGCAGGACCATGGGCAGCCCACCCAAAGCTTCGACCATCGCTTTATAACATTCGTATTGTTCGTCTTCGGTCGGCGCGTGCTCGCGATCAAGAAACAGGAATTCCGTGCGAACCAGTCCCCCCCTTCCGCGCCAGCCTTGAGTGCATTTTCTGCTTCTTCGACCCGGGCAATGTTTGCGACCACTTCCACGCGATGCCCATCAGTCAACAAAGTAGGACTGAAACGTTGCGACCATGCTTGCTCACGACGTGCATCAATCGCCTTGAGTGCTTTACAGGCAGATTCAAGATCTGCCTCGGATGGCTCAAGGAAAAGTCGAGCACCGGACGCATCGAGTAACACAGTCGCATCTCGAACGGCATCCGCGAGAGCATCTCCCATTGCCACAACCATTGGAATACCAAGTGAACGCGCGACAATGGCCGAGTGCGCATTCGGACTGCCTGCGCGCAGGCAAATTCCTGAGACTTTCTCTGAGCTCAACTGAGCGGCCTCGGAGGGTTCCAAATCTTCAGCAATCAAAACCACGGGGGCGGTAATTTCAGCGAGTGGATCCTGCACCTCGCCGAGCAGGACACGGCTTACACGATGCCCCGCGTCTTTCAAATCGACGGCTCGTTGAGCCAGGTTGGCATCAGTCAATGCCTCCAACTTTGCGGCTTTATCGGTGATTACAGCGTTCCAAGCGCTCAGGGCATCTTCTCCCTCTTTAATTTTATTCAGGGCAGCTTCTTTTAATTCCGGATCGTCGACCAGAGCAACATGTGCAGTGAACAAGTTGCGCTGCACTTTGTTCATGTTCTCGTCATCGGCGAGCTCGGTCAAACCGCTTACCGCGGTTTCAATGGCGACTTCGAGGGCGGAGCATTCGGAGGCTTCATCGCCACGCTTACGGTCTGCTGCATCATGGCTACCGAGGTTCCAATGAAAGACTGGACCCACCGCAATCCCAGGAGCGGCCATTGTCCCCGAAATGGAGGATGTGGATTCAGTTTGAACAGGCTCCCAATGGATCGCGCTGTCGACCTCATCCATAAGCTCCTGAGGCTCGTCATTGATCAATTCGAGCAAGCGACTGATCCGATCCAGGTGATCCGTGGCATACGGAGAATCGGATCGAATCTCGATGTGACTTCCTGCGGTGATCCCTAAACTGACGATCTTCAGTGCGCTGCGAGCATCGGCTTCGCGGCCGTTGACCACGAGACTAATATTACCGTCCATCTGTTCGGTCAATTCAGCCAACTGACTGGCTGGGCGAAGGTGAAAACCACGTGGGTTGGAAAATTTCACGAAGACACGTTCGCCTGCATAGTCATCATCAATGTCATCGCCGGCTTCTGTTTCTTCTCCAGAGACAGCTGCGATAATTACTTCCGGGTCTGTCGTGCTCGCCAAGTCTTTGGCCAAATCGGCATCAGCCGTGATGGAAGTCAGCCGAGCGAGAAGGCCGATATGCTCATCACTTTTTGCGGCGATACCGAAGATCAGATGGGCCCGCTCCTCGCCTTTCCAAGCCACGCCTTGGGGGACCTGAATCAACACAACCCGCGTTTCGAGGATCAGGTTAGCTTGTTGCGGTTGACCATGAGGAATGGCAACTCCATTGCCTAGGTAAGTGTTCGCTGTCCGTTCGCGGCCGAGCATACTATCTACATATTCTGCCTCTACAGCCCCGAGCTCTGCGAGAAGCTTCGCGATGCCTTGAATGGCCTCTTCCTTGCTGGAAAACTTTTGACCAAGACGAATATCAGATGGGGTTAGATTCAACATGAGGGGTATTTGATTTTGAGGTTAGAAAAAGAAGATGGTTACGATGTGTAATCGTTTACATATAATTGTCAAATAAAAAGGCGGCCCAGCAAAAGGAACGCAGAACATGACTACACAGATATTGTTAATAATTAGATACTTAAGACTTAAATTATTTTCATATTTTTCTGGTATCGTTTACATAAATTATGTCATAATCATGAATAACTTATGAAAAATTCCTCCGAAACGCGCAGTCTAAATCAGTATTGCGCCCGCCTCTCTCCCTTTTTAGATTCCGACCATGGCTAGTATTAAAGATGTCGCCCGCGAAGCAGGTGTTTCGACAGCAACCGTATCCCGCATGATGGCCAATAAGGGTTACATCAGTGACAAAGCACGAGCCAAAGTGGAGGCTGCCGTTAAAAAGCTCGGATATCGCCCCAATCGTGCGGCTCAACAATTACGGGATCCCGGGTCGCGAATTCTCGCTCTTATTGTCTCCGACATACAGAATCCGTTTTTCGGAGAGCTTTGCCGATCCGTCGAGACCTTCGCCCAGAAGCGTGGGTTTTGTGTTTTCGTCTGTAATACCGATGAAGACCCTCAAAAGGAGATTCACTATTTGGAGCTCGTCGCCCAGGAACAAGTGGCTGGAGTGATTATCTCTCCTTCAACGCAAGGCTTGAAGCCGTTGAAAGCGCTTCAAAAACAGGGAATCCCTGCTGTTTTGGTTGACCGGCAGGTGGGCACAGATTTTGACGCCGTTCTCTCTGATAATAAAGAAGCGGCCTACCGATTGACTCAGCGGATTCTACAAGGCGGCTATCGACGCATCGCCGGAATTTTCGGGGCCAACAGTTTTACCGCGGAAGAACGGCTGGCCGGTTTTCAATCCGCATTGGCTGAAGCAGGACAGACTGCCTTTCCGATCAGACGTATCCCAGCATTTGAGAATGAAGGACGTGCTGCGATGGAGCAAATTCTGCAAGACAATCCAGCGCCAGACGCCGTCATTTGTAGCAGTGCACTCATTGCCACCGGTGCGTATCGGGCAATTCACAAGCAGAAGATATTGATACCAAATCATATAGGTTTTGCCTGCTTCGACGATCCCCCTTGGGCGACCTTTGTGAATCCAGGCCTTACGGTAATTCGTCAGCCAGCTGCACTTTTGGGTGAAGCGGCTGCAGAGCTGTTGATGAAGCGCATCAAAGATCCCGAACGGACACCCAGCATTCTACGCTTACAAGGCAGCTTGGTTGAACGCGGTTCGTTACGATAATATGACAGACAAAATGAGCTTAACAGAGTCGAAGAAAACACTCAGAACCATAGACAATGCTCGACACCGAATATCGCCAAATCGAATCCAATAAAGATGCCCAGACTATCCTGAAGGCCCTGCTTGATACACCGGACGCCTTTATTTCGGGTAGCTTATTGGCAGAGCAACTCGGCATGTCACGCCCCGCCATTCATGGTAAATTAGATAAACTGCGCGAGCAGGGCTTCGAGTTTGAAGCCATCCGCAACAAGGGCTACCGCCTGGTCAAAGAGCCCGAAGTCCTGCACCCGGATCTGCTGCGCTACTACACCCAACTAAACGGGTCTAAGCTCGAAGTGCTCTATTTCCCCGTCATCGACAGCACCAACAGCGAAGCGGAACGCCAACTCTCACATCGTCGCAAAAGCCCCTTCGCCATCGCTTCCAGTTGCCAAACCAAAGGCCGTGGACGCCTCGGGCGCGAGTGGCACAGCGCCACCGCCGACAACCTCTACCTCTCGGTCGGGTTTGAACCCAACATTCCACCACAGGCACTACAACACTTCACCCTCTGGGCCGGCATCCACATCTGCCGCGCCCTGCAAAGCCTAACACCAAATGCGGCCCTAAAAATCAAATGGCCCAACGATCTGCACTGCGATGGTCGCAAGTTCGCGGGCATGCTCACCGAAGCTAAAATGGACGCCGACAGCCTGCGTAGCATTATCTTCGGCATCGGCCTCAACGTGAATAGTAATCCGACAAAATACCCCAGCGAACTGCGTAAATCGGCCACCAGTCTCTACGCCGTCGGAGGCAAAGAGCTTTCGATGAATCAAGTCGCAGCCAAGGTGATCACCGCCATACAGACAGCCTACGACACCTGCATCCTCGACAACGGCTCCGAGAGCTTAGTCGAAGCCTGGGCACCACTCAGCTCACTCTCAGGAAAAACCGTTACCGCGATCATGAATAACCAAGAGATCACCGGCACCGCCAGCGGCATCGACGAAACGGGCGCCCTCCTCCTCATCGCCGCCGACGGCAGCGTGCAAAAAGTTCGCGCCGGAGACGTCACTCTTAAAAAGTAAACATGAAAACCCTCAGCATCGACGTCGGTAACACCAGCACCCACTACGGGCTGGTCGCAGGCCAATCTGTTCAATTCACCGGTCACTTTCCCACCGCAGAATTCCGCCACGCGCCCTCTCCGGCCTTCGCGCAAAAGCTTGCCCCACTGCTCGCAGAAGCAGACAGCATCTCCTTCTGCTCCGTAGTGCCCGACATCAACGATAACCTCCGCGCCAGCCTGGCCGCGTGCCAACAACCGATCTTCCACCTCACCTGTGACAGCTGCGCGGGCCTGGAACTGGTCTACCCCAAACCACACGAAATCGGTCAAGACCGCATCGCCAACGCCATCGCCGCTCAGGAATTTTACGGCATCCCCGCCATCGTCATCGATATGGGCACCGCCGTCACCTTCGACATCGTCAGCAGCCAAGGCTACGAAGGCGGCATCATCGCCCCCGGCCTCGCTGTAATGACACGCTACCTACACGAACAAACCGCACTGCTCCCCGAACTCAGTGCCGAAGACCTGCTCAACGTCGAAGGCGCCATCGGTAAGTCCACCGTCCACGCCATGAAACTCGGCGTCGCCGTCGGCTTTTCCGGCATGATCGATGCATTGCTACTTAAAGTGACCAATGAACTGCAAAAGCGCGGTGAGCCCAAACCGGTCGTCCTCTCCACAGGTGGCAGCATCGCCAACTTAACCAAAGACTGGGCCCACAAAAGCCTCTTCGTCGGCGACCTCACGCTGATGGGCCTCGCCGTCGCCGCCAAGCGCCAACTCTAAGCCGACTGATCTTCTTCCTTCGGTAAATTCACATCCGCCGTCCATTCCAAGAACTGCGCCGCCGCTGCATAAGCGGTCTGCACGGGATGTCCACCTGCGACGCGCACCGCATCTTCTTCGAAAGTCTCAAAAACACGCACAATGACTTCCACCGGCGAATCTCTCAAATACTCAAGGGCAACTTGAGCATCACGCGTGCGACGCATTGAGCAAAAAACTACTTTGGCCTCACGGCAATGCGCCCGCGCGAGCGTCTGCTCGTCGGAACCATCGCCTTGCACACAGGGAATTCCTTGCGCGATCAACTGCCGAATCACACCCGCATCCTCGTCCACCACGACCATCTCGATGCCACGCTCTTTCAATGCGTGCATCGTGCGAGGCCCCGCTCGTCCATAGCCCAATAAAACGGCATGCCCCGACATAACTTCGCAGGCAGACTCACCGCTACGATAGCGCGGATGCCACTTCACCAATCGTAAAGCCACGCTTTCCCGCGAGAGGAAGGGTGTCAAAGTCATGGTGCTCACGGTAATCAATGCGATCATCGAGAATAGTTCTTCTGTAATTTGCCCCGATGCCACACCGGTCAGCGCCAGTAACAGCGAAAATTCACTGGTCTGTGAAAGCAGCAAGCCGGTCTCCACCGCAGCGCGACTGGAGTAGCCAACCACCTCTGCTACAATCGCCACCAGCAGCACCGTGACCGAAATCAATACCACGATAAAAATCAGGCTATGCCCCAGCATGGTGAGACCTGGCATCGTCAAAAACGCGCCTGCACTGATAAAAAACAAGGCCAAGAAAAAGCCAGACAACGAACCCAACATTCCGCGCACCAAGCCATTCATTGGAAAGGCCGAAATCGCAAAGCCGGCGAAAAATGCTCCCACCAAAAACGGCAAATGCAAGAGGTAAGCCATCGTCGAAAAGGCAAAAAGCACCGCCAAGGCACCCAACATCAACTCCTCGTCGTCGAGCTTCAGGCGCTTCACCACAAAAGGCACCACCCAGCGGTGAAATCCCAGCGCCAGAATGCCCAGCCCAATAGCATTCGCGACGCCATTACACACCACCAACCAGCCGTCGGGCGACTTTAACAGCGCAACCATAATCAGAACGATAAAGATATCCTGCAACAAAAGCACTCCCAGCACCAGCCGCCCATAAGGCTCAAACATCTGTCGCCGTTGCTGCAAATGCCGCACCACCACTAAGGTGGAACTCGCAGAAAGCGCACAGCCAAGGTACAAGGCCGTCGTCCACCCATAACCGAGAAAGATCGCCGTCAGCACACCGCACACACCGAGTGTCACAAACTGCGAAACCGCCAGTATCGTGATCGCCCGAGTGCGCCCGCGCATACGGCGTGGACTCAGCTCGACACCTGCGGTAAAGACCAAAACCGCCAGTCCGATCTGGATCATCTGACTGATGATCTCCTGTGGCACTTCCACCGCTTGATACTTAGCCAGCGCAGTCAAGACGGCTCCAGAGAGCATTAACAAAGGAATCGCAGGCAAGCGTAAGAACTTAGACAGTCCGAAAGCAATGGCCGCCGCCAAGAGGAGAATCGCAAGTGCGGTCATGTCGGATCAACCGCCCCCTTGCCGGTATCTGTATTTATCGCATCAAATAAAGCCAACTGTGCCCGCACACCATCCACGGCGGGCATGAACATATAATTGGTATCCAACTCCAGCAGATCATCGATCACCGAAACATCGAAGGCATGGATCGCACAAGGCACCCCGGCCGAGCGGCAACGATAGGCCAGCAGATGATTGGCATCCTCGATCTGCAGCGCCGAGATCACCAAGCGTGCTCGCCGCAGCCCGATCTCTTCCACCACCGATTCGTATTCCACACTACCAATGACGGTGATCGCCCCTGGCAAGCCCTCAAGTTTGCGCGGGTCGGTATCAATCGCCAGCACCGTCTCACCACGCTCCAGCATCTTTTTAACCAGCTCACGCCCCAACGAATTCATACCGACCACGATCAAATGCCCCGCATGTGAATGCAGCTCCTCCACGTCGGGCGTTTGCTTCGCTTTAAAGAGCTTCAGTAGCTGCAAGCGCCGCACCAGCAGATACAGCGGCTCACTATAAATGATCAGATAGGACGAGATCGCAATAGTCAGAATCCCCACCAGACCGCCCAGCGATACCACCACGCCCTCAATCAAGCCCGCCCCTGCACCGAGCCCGAGCAGGATAAAAGCAAATTCACTGACCTGCCCACTGGCAATGGCCGTCTGGAAAGCGGTGTATTCACTGTAGCGGATACGGCTCAAAATCAGAAAGACGATCAGCGGCTTGGCAAATATAACAAAAGCACTCAGCCCCAAAGCATAGCCCCAGATCTCCCCCAGCACTGATAGATCCATCTTCACCCCGAGCGTCACCAAAAACACCGCCACAAAGAAAGTCATCAAAGGATGCAAACGACGATGCAGATCCTCATGAATCGGTAACTGCGCAATCGCGATGCCCGCCAAGAAGGCACCGATCTCCACTGACAAATGAAACTGATGCGCCAGCAGCACCACCAAAAAGCACCAACACAGTGCCCAGATAAAGACCGTGTCTGGCGAGCGCGAAGCCCAGGCAAAGGGCTTCGGCAACACATAGCGCGAAGCTAATAGCGTGACCAACAACAGCACGATCATTCCTCCAAAAGCCACGCCTAGCCCCTTGGCCAATTCTAACAACTCGATCGATTCGCCCGAGCCCAGACCACTCAAAATCGTCAGTCCAATGATCACCACGATGTCCTGCGCCAAAAACAGCGAGATCGCGATCCGCCCAAAGAGGCGACCAGTGGCCCCCTTCTGATCCAACAGTTTGATCACCACCACCGTGCTACTAAAGGTCACGGTCGCCGCCAAAAAGACTGCTTCCATCAGCTCGAAGCCCATCAGCATCGAGATCAGAAATCCGCCCGAGGCAGTGAATACAACCTGTAAGCCGCCCAAAATAAGAGCCACTCGCCCCAGGTCTTTGATCTTCTGCAAGCTCAGTTCCAGCCCCACTAGAAACAGCAATAGCGCGATGCCTAACTCCGAAATTAGTTCTAAAGAATGGTCCAGCTGCACAATCCCCAAGCCAGGCCCCAGCACCATGCCCGCTAGAATGTAGGCCACAATCGAGGGCATCTTCACCAGCTTGCCTAAGAAGGCAAACACCGCCGCCGTAATGACTATGAAGCCAAGGTTGAGCAAAAGTGTGAGTTCGGAGGCGTGCATGAATAGAGAGTGTCAGGGACTCGACAGCGTGAAGCAATATCGAAGCCGAACTGAGTTTATTTAGTCAAAAGTAGGGCCTTTGCTTGCAAAGTGCCGCCGTGGCTCATGATACAGATACAGAGACAGACAGAGTGTCGATCCTACCTTGCCGCCAGTGCCTTCAACTCACGATAATCCAGCTTACCGGTGCCGAGCAAGGGTAAGGCCTCCAAATACTGCCAGTCCTTCGGATTGGGCTTCCATAAATTGGGAATGTCGAGTGCTTTGAGCTGCTCGCGAATGCTGTCCTCGCTCAAGGCTGCCTCGGTGTGGAAGACACAGAGCTTCTCTCCCTTGCGGGCATCCTCGATCGCGACGACCACCAGTGCATCCGCCCCGAGCCCGAAGGCACCTTGCAGGGCCTCTTCCACTGCGCCGTGCGAGATCATCTCGCCCCCGAGCTTGCTGAAGCGTGAGAGTCGCCCGGTGATGGCAAAAAAGCCGTCCACATCCATCAGGCCGATGTCGCCGGTGTCGTACCAGCCGTCCTGCAGCACCGATGCGGTCAGCGCTTCCTTGTTCAAATAGCCTAACATGACGTTGGGCCCTTTGACATAAATCAGGCCTTCTTCGCCGGGCCCGAGTGTGGCCTTGCTCTCGGGATGCACGATCTTCATCGCCATGCCGGGCAATACTCGGCCGAGGCGTCCCTCGCGATTGCCAGTCTCTTCGAGATTATCGACAGTCACATTGGGCAGGCTGAGCGCACACACGGGCGAGAGCTCGGTCGCCCCATAGCCTTCGAGCGGTTGCACGCCGAAGCGCTTTTCAAACATCTGTGCCACTCGTGGCTGTAATTTTTCGGCTCCGGTGAAGGTGTAACGCAAATGCTGCAACTGCTCGGGCTTGATCTTGCGCACGTAGGCCAGCAAGAAGCTAGGGGTGGTCAACAGAATCGAGGCTCGGTATTTCTCGGCGAGCTGGCCGATCGTTTCGCCTTCGAGTGGATTGCTGTGGCAGGCGGTGGTGATACCGGAAAGTAAAGGAAACCAAAGCGTCACGGTATAGCCGAAAGAATGGAAGAAGGGCAGGGTGGCCAGCATGACGTCTTCTCGCTTGGGCGTCACGACGGAGCGAAAGGACTCGATGTTGGACAGTAAATTATGATGGCTGAGCATCACGCCCTTGGGCTCGGCGGTGGAGCCACTGGAAAAGAGTATCGTCGCCACCTCGTCGGGCTGCACCGGCGAGATACCGGCGATCAACATACGGGCGGGCCACAATCGGGCCTTTACGAAGGCGAGTAATTTGGCTGGACCACTCAGGTCGGCGAGTAGGTCTTCCAAATAGAGCACATTGTCACCTAATGGTAACTCTGGTAGGCGTTCCAGAAATTTACGAGAGGTCAGCACAGTACGGATCTCGCATTGGGCTTGCGCGGAAGCGACACTGGCGGCCGGCGCGGTGTAATTGAGATTCACGCTAATGCGTCGATCAAGGGTTGTAGCGAGATTGGCCAATGTGGCAGCGGTGCCGGTCGGCAGTAAAATGCCAAGACTGCGCTCGGAGGGATCGGTCTGGGCCCGCAAGCGATCTCGCAGTAGTAAACTGGCAATCAGTAGTTCGCCAAATTTCATCTCGCGCCCCGTGGTATCGGCACTGGCGAGCTTGTTCCAGTTGCGACGCACGGAGGCCACCAACTCATGCCCGAGACTCTTGCGGCGCTCTTTGACCAGTTCGAAGGACTCCACCGAGAGCTCACTCACGGCCTGCTGCACCTCGAAAGCGCTGGAGCGGGTCGGCAGGGGCTCCCCATAATGCACACTGACGGGATAGCGAAAATCCTCACTCAGGCGGATTTTGGGCATGCCTTGATAGAAACTGGACACACTGCCCCAGGCGCCACCGATATAGACGGGGATGATGGGGTAGTCCGTTCCTTTGACGATACGTTCGAAGCCCTGCTTAAAGGGACGCATCATGCCGGTGCGGGTCAGCGAACCTTCGGCAAAGATACAAACGAGATAACCATCATCGAGTGCCTGCCGGGCGGTCTTGAGCGATTGCAGCAGTTTCTTGGGATTGTCCTGGCTATGTATTAGAATCACCTGCGCCAGATCGATCACTTTGCGCGTCAATCGCCCGTAGCCCTCGTATTGCTCACGCGACATCAGCATGCGAATGCGTCGCTGTTGACTGCTCATCACCAGCACTGCATCCATCAAACTGACATGATTACAGACCAACAATCCTGGGCCATTTGCTGGCAAATTATGCAGCCCACGCACCTGAAAGCGGTAACAGGCATGCGTAATCAGCATCACAATGAACTTAATAAAAAAGTCCGGCAGCACCCATAAACTGAAAATCGCCAAGCCGAGAATCAAACAAGCCAACAACAAAAAGCCATTCTGCGCGCTGCCGCCCAACACGGCCCCGTTCAAATAGATCAAGCCACTCGCCAACAGGATGCCCAACCAGCTCATAAAGGAATTCGTCGCTTGAATCGCCCCGACACGATCCTCGGGGCTGCGGTATTGAATGAAGGCCTGCAGCGGCACGATGAACAGCCCAGCCGCAAAGCCGAGCACTGCCATACTGATGGCCGAGAGCCAAACATTACCCTCTGCCATCAAACCCAAGGTGCCGAGACTTAAACTCATCAGCAGCGCGCCCACCGGCACGATGCCAAACTCGATCCCGCGCCCACTCAACCAGCCCGCCGTGGTCGAGCCCACACCGATCCCGATCGCGGTCAGCAGAAACAAGCGCGTCGCCGCCTCAGGCGTCAGCCCCAAGTGCTGCTCCCCGTAATCCAGCACATTCAGCTGAATAAATGCGGCCGCCAAAGAGAAGACCGCCAAGGCCAAGACCGCCAGTGTCAGAAAGCCGTCCTTACGAATTTCCAAACTTGTGCGAAAGACCGAGCCAAAGCCATTTAGGCTCAACCGACGAATCGGATGCGCCGGCGTGCGCGCAATCTGCCAAGACGCCAACAAGCCCAGCCCGGCAATCACGAGACACACACATGCCGCCAAACTGAAATTGCCCTTGCTGAGCAAGCTCAACTCCGGCGCCAGCACGGTGCCGCAAATAATCGCGAGAAAGGTAAACAACTGCAGCGAGCCATTCGCCTTCGAGAGCTGCTCGGAATCCACCTGCTCCGGCAAGATGCCATATTTACAAGGCCCGAAGAAAGCACTCTGCGCCGACATCAAGAACATCGTGACATACAACATCGCGGGACTTTGAAGCGAAAGCGCACCAATCCCAAAGCCCATCACCACCAGTTCCACCAGCTTCAGGATCACGATCAGCTTACGCTTACTAAATTTATCCGCAAAGTTGCCCGCAATCGGCACGATCAGCAAAAAGGGCAGGGCAAACACCAGTCCCACCGAGGCCAGGATACCCGCCGAGGAAGCCTCCCCCTTCCAAGCAATCAGGGCATAGACCATCAGCAGCTTGAAAATATTATCATTCATCGCCCCACCAAACTGCGTGAGGTTATGCCACCAAAAGGTCTTGGGGAGCGCGGTAGAAGAGTTAGTTTTCATAAGTAGAAAATGTAGGGGCTTCACTTGTGACGCCCGCCGAGCCTAAGAGCCGGTCCACTGCGGTCTTCACAAGTGAAGTCCCTACGAGATGGCAGCCTCCATATTAAAACCTAATCGTCAACAACTGCGCCTTACGTTCTCAAAAACCAAAAGCGACGCAAAACAGCAATCACACGCTAGTGTCGCTTAAGATCCATTCTCTCCTTTATAAAGAATTCGCATTCCCCAGAAAATTCAGCCTTGAACCCTTGCAGAGTTATTTCAGCGTAGCGCGTTTCCCTGTGACATACTATTCGCAGGGCCTTTTGCTCCACATTCATGGCTCTCCCTTTCTCCAGAAAAAAAAGCTCCCTCCGCCTGATGAAGGCGGGGATTAGTCGCTTGGTGGATACCATCGAGGCGATGAAGGAGAGCGTTGCGGGCGCTGACGAAGAGGAAGAAGAAATCGAATACGAGTGGGTGGAGTATGAGGTCGACGACAACCATGTGCTGGAAGACGACGAAGTCCTCGCTGAAGATCTGGTAGATTCTGACGAAATTGACGAAGACGGAGCTGACCAAACCTTCGAAGAAGATGAGGACGATGCCTTGCCTGACACCATCGCCAGCGAAGCGGAAAAAGAACAAGCGGTCATGGCGGCCGAAGCGGCTGAACTGGCCACCTGGCGCACGGAGCTCGACGCACTACTCAAAGACCGCGAAGAACGCAGCGCATATTTTAAAACCTACCTAAGCGATAGCGAAGCTCGCTTTCAGCGCATGCTCGCAAACACCCGTGCCCAACTGGCTGGCGAAGATCCACGCTCGCGTGAAATCGCCGAAGAAGCGGCTAAAGTGGCTGCCGAGGACGCGTTAGCCGCCGAAGCGGCGCCGGAACCGGAACCGATCGTACAACCGGTTGATCTTTCCGAATACCAGGTGCCGACCATTGAACTCTTGGACAAGCCGAATATTAGCTCGGTCACTTTGGTCACACCGGAAGCGCTGGAAGCTCAGAAAAATGCGCTACAAGATGCGATTGATAGCTTCGCTGTCGATGCTCACGTCTATGACGCCCTGATTGGCCCGCGCATTACTCAATTCCGCGTGCAGCCAGGCATGGGCGTGCGGGTTGAGTCGATCGTCGCCCTACAAAAGAATATCGCACTGGCTCTAGCCACCACCAATATCCGCATGCAAGCCCCCATCCCGGGCGAACCTTTTGTCGGCATCGAAATCGGTAATAGTAATTCCGTGCCGATCGCTCTGCGCACACTCCTACAGTCCAAGGCGTGGCGTGACTGCGACTACGAGATCCCTCTAATCATGGGCCTCGACATCCAGGGCAAGCCGATCATCACCGATCTAGCCAAAGCGCCCCACCTGCTAATCGCAGGGGCCACCGGTAGTGGTAAGTCGGTCTGTATGAGCACGCTGATCCTCAGTATGCTCTACAAATTCAAACCGGATGAATTAGAGCTGGTCTTGATCGATCCCAAGCGGGTGGAATTTGGCCTCTTCCGCCAAGTGCCGCACCTGATTCACTCCGTGGTGGCCGATGCCAAGCCCGCCGTGCAAGTGCTCAAGTGGGTGGTGGCCGAAATGGAACGCCGCTACGAAGTGCTGGCCGAAAAGCAGGTGCGTAATATTGCCGGTTATAATGAAAAAGCCGCAGCCGAAGGCTTTAAGAAGATGCCCTTTACGGTCGTGATTATCGACGAGTTGGCCGACCTGATGATGACTTCCAAGGGCGACGCCGAAGGCGCACTGGCTCGGATCGCTCAGCTCTCGCGCGCCGTCGGTATCCATACCATCGTGGCCACCCAGCGCCCGAGTGTGAACGTCATTACGGGTATCATTAAGGCCAATTTCCCCACACGCATCGCTTTCCAAGTCTCCTCCAATGTGGACTCGCGCACCATTCTGGACTGCAAGGGCGCCGAAAGCCTCTTAGGCCGTGGTGACTTCCTCTTCAATCCGCCGGGCATTGCGCGGCTGATTCGTATCCAAAGCCCGATGGTGGAAGATCATGAAATCATTCAAGTGGTGGAGCACATTTCGGGTCAACGCCTGCCGGAATTCCGCGTCGACCTCAGCACGGTCGCGCCGGTTGATCAAGGCGGCACCCAAATGGGCATCGAAAGTATCGAGGGCGAAGACGACGAAGCGCTCCTAAAGAAAGCCATGCTCACCGTGGCCGAAAGCCAAAAGGCCAGCACCAGCTTCCTACAACGTCGCCTGCGTATCGGCTACAACCGCGCCGCGCTCCTAATGGAAGAGCTGGAAGACCGCATGCATGTCGGCCCACAAAATGGCTCCACGCCGCGTGAGGTCTTTATCACCCCTGAGGAGGTCGAATGGTGCAAGAAATAGAAACCTGCGAGGATTTGGTGGCGCAAATTGATGAGCTTGGCGTCGAGGCGACCGTGCGGGCGCATCGCAAGCCGCCCTTGCTCACGCGTATCTTGCGCGACCTCTACGATCTCTATCACGATCAAGACCGCTACCTCAGCTTTCTCGCGCACTATCCACTGATTCCCTCCGATCTGGCTGAGCAGATCGCCAGCAGCTTGGATCCGGAGAAGGTCGACATCGCGATTGGCTTGGCCGGCAATCCGCGGTGTCCGCAGCAATCACTGCAACGCCTGACCCAACACCCACAAGTCGCCGTCCGCCACGCCCTCGCCGCGAACCCAAACCTCACGCCTAAGGAATTTCAAACGCTGGTCACCGACGAAAACGAGTTCGTCCGCGCCACACTCGCGCAAAACTCGGCTCTGCCCAATCCTTTGCAATTCTTACTGGCGGACGACGCTTCCAGCGCCGTGCGCATCGCTCTGAGTGAACGTAAAAACCTCGATACCGATGTGGCCGTGCACCTTGCCAATAGCGACGACAGCCTAGTCAGCGCTGCCACCATCCTCAACTTCTCATCCGACGAAGAACTACTCCAGCTCTGGGCCGATCAAAATAAACAACACCAACAATTGCTCCTGCTACGACGTAATAAAGCGCTACCAGCACCTGTTAGCGCAGCCTTACGCACCTCGCCCCACGCATTCGTATCTCGCACCGCGCTCAAAGGCAGCGAACTATCCGGCCCCGAAATGCTCTATCTCGCCGAATCAGAAGATACCCGGGATCGCATCTTTCTCGCAGAACAAGCGGACCTACCAGCCAGCATTCAACGCCTGCTCGCACAAGACACTTCGCCGCGCGTGCGCCGTCGCTTAGCTGGCAACCACGCCATCCATGAGGCGATCGCACTCCATATTGCTGCCTCCAACGATCTCAACGCGATTCGCACTCTGGCGAAAAACCGCGCGACCAGCGATGCCACCCTCAGCGAGCTCTGCCAACACCCCGACGACGACATTGCCCTGCTGGTTGCTTATCGCGATGACTTGGCCAGCGATCACTACGATCTGCTCATCAACCATCGAGAGTCACTGGTCGTAGCCGAGCACCTCGCCTATCAAGAAATCAACTACGATCGTTTTAGCGAAAAAGTCGCACAACAGCTCGCCATACACCCCGCACCCAGTGTGCGGGCCTTCGTGGCTCGTTCGGCTCAACTCACCGAAGCACTCAAAAATACACTCAGCAAGGACCCCAGCCCGCAAGTTCGCCGTCAACTCGCCAGTAACCCCAGCCTAAGTGAACACCTACTGCGCAGCCTTTTCAACGACTCGGACCGCAAAGTAGTTTTTGCCGCCGAAGAAAACTTTGCCCAGCGCATCCGCAAGCAACAACGCGAACAAACACAAACAGACGCCCCACAACCTGAGCCTAAGCCCGAACAAACAACTTCCAAAGCAGAGCGCCCACGTAAAGGAGCCCTCTTTAATAAAATCGCCAATTTCTTTAACGACTAATTTCAACCAATCAAATTATGGCTAAAAAACCACAAAAGCTCATCCCCTTGACGATGACAGAGATCATTCTCCGCGGCGACGCTGAGACGATCCGCCAGGCACTCGAAGCCCGTATCCAGATTGATACACTGCTGGAAGAACGCGAGGCCGCCTACCAACGCATCGCCGAACTCGAAACTCAAGTCTGCGAAATCGTCGGCGAAGACGGCGTCTTCCCATTCCCAGAGCCACCCATGCCCGTCGCAACCTTTACTGCATCCGCTTCGCCCGTAAAGAAAAAGGCGGCTCCCAAGCCAGCGCCTGTCGTGAAAAAGGAAGAGGAAGCTCCAAAGCCTGCAGACGACGCAGCTAAGTCTGACACATCCGACAAATCCGACGACGCAGCCAGCGCCAAGGAAGACGAGTCAAAGACCGACGACGCGTAAGCGTTCGCCTGCATGTCGGCCTCTCCCGAAGAGCTCATCGCCATCAACAGCCTCCTGATACAACGGGAAGCTGAGCTTGCGCGTGTGCACATAACGGAGAGCCGAATCAACGAACTGCTAGGCGAAAACTACCCTTTCGAAGCCCCCAGCGTCACCTTGCCCTCAAGTATCAAGAAAAAGGCCGCCAAGCCCAAGAAGAGCAAAGCCAAGCAAGTCGCATTCAAACCTCGCCGCCTCAATCCAGATGAGGTCGCCTACCAGATCACTTGGACAGAAAAAGGCCAAACCAGCGAACAAAACGCCACCGACCTAAAGCACCTCAACAGCCTGCTACACGAGCCACTCCCCGGCATGAAACTGCTCAAAGTCCAAACCATAGATATTGACGGAGCCCCAGTAGAAACACTCTACGACGCGACTTTCTAGCATTGGTTAAGCTAGGGGCGCGACTTGTCACGCCCGCCGATTTACAGGCACAGATCCTACGCAGTCTCGACAAGCCAGAAAAGAACGAGCCGTACAAAGACATCCCCCCCACACTAAACCTTATCCTGCAGCCCGCTCCCAGCTAGTTTCGCCCGGCCCTGGATACGCTCCAGCACTTCTCCGATCAAATACAACGAGCCCGTCAGCACCACTGTGTCGCCCGGCTCTCCAATGGCACAACGCCCCGGAGTAGGGAAAAGGGCCGTAAGGTCCGTTTCCACCGCATCGCGCTCAAGACAGCTCTTTAAAAAAGCAGTAGGCGTTGCCCGTTCTTGTTGAGCTGCCACCAAATACAATTCATCCGCATAACGGCCGACCACTGACATTAAACTGCGGGCACGATCTTCGCCCAATGTCCCAGCGATCATAATCGGTTCGCACCCCTCAGCCTTGACCAACTTAGCCAAGTTTTCCTCCAGCGCAGCCACGCCTTCAGGGTTATGTGAGGCATCTAGGATCAATTGCCGCCCATCCAACTCGAGCACCTGCCAGCGCCCCGCCCAATCTACATGCGAGAGCGCCTGCGTCGATTGTAGCGGAAACTGCTCCGCCAGGATCTCCGTCGCATAGACCGCCAAGGCCGCATTCCAACGCTGAAAACTGCCCGCAAGATTTGTGCAGGGCAGGGTAGATCCCTCCGGGAAACGATCTGTCAATGCATAAAACGGACAACCACGCTCTTCAGCCACCTGACGAACGACAGCTTCCGCCTCCGCAGGTAATTTGCCCATCAACACCGGCTTGCCGGCCTTAATAATGCCCGCCTTTTCACCCGCAATCGCCGCCAGCGTATCGCCCAACATTTCTGTATGGTCCAAGCTGATCGTTGTGATAATCGACAGTGCAGGATCCACCACATTTGTAGCGTCCAAACGACCACCGAGGCCCGTCTCAATGATCCCAATGTCCACAGCTTCCGTTGCAAAGCGTTGAAAAGCCATTGCCGCCACAAATTCAAAAAAAGTCGGATGTAGCTCCGGGTCATCCCGCCCCAGTTCCGCAGCGATCGGCTTTAACTGCTCCGTATAGCGCACAATTTCAGCCTCCGAAAGAATCTGCCGATTCACCTGCGCCCGCTCGCCCAAATGCACCAAGTGCGGCGAACTAAAAAACCCCGTGCGATAACCATTATCCCGATAAAGCGCCTCCAGCATCGCACACACCGAGCCCTTACCATTGGTCCCCGCCACATGAATCACCGGAAATTGCCGCTCCGGGTGGCCCAGCGCCTCCACCAAAAGCCGCATCCGATCAATTCCATACTTAGAACCACGATTCTTCAGCGCATAGAGATAGTCGAGGGTGTTGGTGTATTGAGACATAAAACGTAGGGGCGCGACTTTTCACGCCCGCGTCTAAAAGCTGCTGTTGCTCGGCGGGCGTGACTAATCACGCCCCTACAAACCCTACGCCGACTTCTTAGAGCCGTAGAGCGCCTTAATTAAATTAATCATACGGTCGCGCATTTCACCACGAGGAATGATCAAATCGACCAAACCATGCTCAAGTAAAAACTCAGATGTTTGAAAGCCAGCCGGCAAATCCTGCTGCGTGGTTTCCTTGATCACACGCGGACCCGCAAAGCCGATCAACGCTTCGGGTTCCGCGATAATCACATCCCCCAACGATGCGTAACTAGCCATCACACCCGCCATCGTCGGATTCGTCAAAATTGAGAAATAAGGAAGTCCCGCCTCACTTAACTTCGCAAGCGCAGCACTGGTCTTCGCCAATTGCATTAAACTTAAAATCCCCTCCTGCATACGAGCGCCCCCCGAAGCGGAAACGATAATGACAGGACACTTCTTTTCCACGCCACGCTCAATCGCACGCGTGATTTTCTCACCCGCTGCCGAACCCAAGCTAGCCGCCATAAAGCGGAAATCCATCACCGCGATACTCACCGGCATGCCCCCCATTGTGCCCATGCCAGAAATGACCGTATCCGTCTCCTTCGTCTTATCCTGATTCTGTTTCAACTTTTCAGGATACGAAGAAGTCGCGTTAAATTCCAAAGGATCCAGCGAATGCACCCCCATGTCCATCTCTTCGAAAGTCCCCTCATCCAGCATAGAAGCGATACGATCACGTGCTTTAAGTGGGAAGTGGTAGCCACTGCTTGGCACCACCATCAAATTTTCCTTCAATACACGGTTGTAAATGATCTCGCCCGTCTTCGGGCATTTCGTCCAAAGATCCTTAGGGATGTCCTTTTTCTTAACGGTGACGGTCGAGTACTGAGGTTTTCCAAAGAGTGCCATAAGAGAAGTAGGAGTTAAAAATTAAGAATTAAGAGTTAGTAAATAGACTATCCGTGTCCGAGAGTCGCGACTTTGATTGAATCAACACCTGCCCCGCGAAGGACGGCGGCACAAGCATTAAGCGTCGACCCCGTAGTGAACACGTCATCGATCAGAATATATGTTTGATTCGGAATTACAACCGCATCGGTTACCAAAGCAAAGGCATTTTTTACATTTTGGTGACGGTCACTTCGACTCAGGCGCGTTTGCGTCTGAGTATAGAGCCTTCGGAGCAACATATTTTGCACCTCAAGCGCCTCCGTCGCCTGCAACAAAGCCTCCGCAATCACACGACTCTGATTAAAGCCCCGCTCCCGTTCTTTCGTAGCGTGCAAGGGCACTGGGACCAAGATCGACCCCTTAAAGTAGTCCCGATAGTAAGGCGCGGACGCGATCATCGTCTGCACATCCTGCAGCACATAAAAACCAGACTTATATTTAAGTTCATGAATCAGTGAGCGCGCCGGCCCCTTCGCCAAAAACAAAGTCTTCCCCTGTTCAAACAGCGGGTTCAACTCCACACAATGCGGACAAGTCCGTGGCCCCGCCAGCATGCCAAAGAAAGGGTAGCCACAAGTCGTGCAAGTCGGCGGCTTAGAGAGAAAGAGCTCCCGGCTACAATCCCGGCAAAGAAACTGATAATCCGAATCCTCCACCGCATCGCCACAATGCACACAACTACGCGGGAAAAACACATCCAGCATCTGCCGCCCTAAGGGAAACCGTGACATATCCCCAATCTAAGCAAAACCCTCTCATCGTCAAGCTCTCCCATTATATAGACCTGTCCCTTATATTGAGGCTTGTAATTAGATAATTTAGAGACCACTATCTTTTTATGCGAACGAAACGGATCACGGCTCAAGGCACGGGGATTTACCACTGTATGTCCCGCACTGTGAATGGGCAGGCGCTTTTTAAACTGAGAGAAATGGAGGTCTTGCGAAAGATGATCCATCAGGTTGCAGATTTTTCGGGTGTCGAAGTGCTCACTTATTGCTTGATGAACAATCACTTCCATGTGCTGGTTCGTGTCTGTCCAGAAGCCCAGGTCTCCGACTCGGAACTGATGCGACGCTATCGGGTGCTCTATGCGAAGCCTTCCTGATATCAAACCGCTTCTGTTTCTGTGATGGAGCAGGAATTAAGAGATGGGGGAGCGGAGGCGGACTTGATTCGACAAAAGCTGCTGGCTCGCATGAATGACATCTCGGCCTTCATGAAAACTTTAAAACAACGCTTTTCGACTTGGTTTAACAAGACCCATGAGCGCTTTGGGCCCTTATGGGCGGATCGCTTTAAAAGTGTTTTAGTCGAGGGTAAGGGCAACGCGCTGCAGACCATGGCGGCCTATATTGACTTGAATCCTGTGCGAGCGGGATTGGTGAAAGACCCGAAAGATTATCGTTTCTGCGGCTATGCAGAAGCGGTCAGTGGACAAAAAAAGGCACAGCGAGCGCTGAAGTTTCTGACTTTCGGAGCATATGAAGCGTCTAGTAATGAGGCACTTGCGTCCTACCGTGAACTGCTCTTTGGCAAAGGTAGTGCGGCTGTGCAACATGCGGCAAACATCAACCGCGAGGCGGCGGTGCGTGTATTGGAAAAGCAGCAAGGCGTCTTGCCGAGTGCGGTGCTGCTGCGATGTCGTATCCGCTACTTTACGGAAGGCGCTGTGCTGGGCTCACGCGAGTTTGTGCAGTCGCATGCGGAGCACTGGAAACGTAGCACAGGGCGCAAACATCGCTATAAACCTCAGGATATTCCTGCAGAAGCGAAGAGTGATCTGGTTGCAATGAAACGCGTGCGGGGCGCTGCGTTTACATAGCCGGGCAGATTAAGCCGCGAACACTCGCTTATTGTCCTCAAGCGCACACAGTGCTAGAATGCGCGTCATCACAGGATTTCTGTTATGGCATTTCCTCATCAGCATTCTTTTTCTGGCTTAAATTACCACTCAGCACCTGAGGATAAGATTGCATGTTTCCGCTCTCTGTTTCGGGGACGTACGGATGTGTTTCCACAGCGCTTTGAAAGTGTTCGCACTGGTCGGGCAGGCTACTCGCCTGCTTGTAGCAATGAATGGGTGCGAGGTATTTGCGAGAAGCCGCGCATCAAATGCTCCAATTGTCCTCACCAAGATTGGATTCCAATTAATGACCGACTAATCGCTTGGCATCTTTCGGGCAAGGACGCGAGTGGGCAAACTTTTGTAATGGGCGTGTATCCCATGCTGCTGGATGAGACCTGCCACTTTTTGGCAATCGATCTAGACGGCATTGGTTGGCAGGACGATGCGTCCGCTCTAATCACAGTGCTGCGAAAACTAGCCTTACCGATTGCACTGGAACGTTCGCGCTCAGGCAATGGAGCCCATCTGTGGTTATTCTTTGAGCGCGCGATTCCAGCGATCCAAGCGAGGCGACTGGGAACCCACATACTGACCGAAGCATTAGACTTACGGCCAGAGATGGGCCTGTCTTCCTACGACCGTATGTTTCCGAATCAAGATACACTACCCAAGGGTGGCTTTGGTAATTTGATCGCACTGCCTTTGCAAAAAGCTGCTCGAAATACTGGCAACTCGGTATTCTTAAACGACACTTTTGAGCCATTCGATGATCAATGGAAATTTCTTGGACAATTGAATCGGATTCCACCGGAAACAGTCACGCAGATCGTTTCAAGTGCAGAGCACACACGTCGCATTTTGCCTGTACGTATCGCACCAAATGAAGAGTTTGCCCTCACACCTTGGCAAGCCCCGCCTTCCCGTCAGCAGCAAGAGCCTCCGATTTCTGGCACATTGCCAGACAGCCTCGAAATAGTGCTTTCCGATAAAATCTATATACCGAAGAACAATTTACCGCCCTCTCTGCGTAACCGCATCCTCCACTTAGCCGCATTTCAAAACCCAGAATTTTATAAAGCGCAGGCAATGCGTCTACCCACCTACGATAAACCTCGTGTCATTGCATGCGCAGAAGCGCACCAGGAACATATCGCATTGCCCCGTGGCTGCTTAGACGATTTGAAAACTCTCTTACGAAAGTGTAACATTCGCTACAGACGTAAAGACTTACGAAACAAAGGGACTCCCTTGAATCTCGCTTTCTCTGGCGAATTACGACCTGATCAAACCACTGCAGCGAAAGCTCTGCTTCCACATGAAATGGGCGTGTTAGCCGCCACCACAGCATTTGGAAAAACTGTTTTAGCCGCATGGTTGATCGCAGAACGAGGTGTAAATACACTCATCCTCGTGCACCGCCAGCAACTCATGCTACAATGGGTCGAACGGCTCTCCCAATTTCTCGATATTCCTGAAAAGTCTATAGGTCGCCTCGGTGGTGGACGACGCAAACTCAAAGGGCAGGTTGATATCGCTCTCATCCAAAGTCTGGTGCGCAAGGATGTTGTGGATGATCGCATTGCGGATTATGGACATTTAATCGTAGATGAGTGCCATCACCTATCAGCTCAGAGTTTTGAACGAGCAGTGAGCCGAGCGAAGGCTAAATACGTCCTGGGACTCTCCGCTACCATTGAACGAAAAGACGGACATCACCCTATCATCTTAATGCAGTGTGGGCCAATTCGACACCGAGTGCATGCAAAAGACCAAGCTGCGGCACGCCCCTTCCAACACCATGTTATCGTGCGCCCAACTCGCTTCCGCCCGATCCATGAACCTGAAGATGATGCCCGCATCGAATTTCAACAACTCTGCCAAGCTCTGATCGAAGATTCAGAACGCAACCGTCTGATTATAAATGATGTAGTCCGATCCGTAAGCGATGGCCGCTCGCCACTAATCATCACGGAACGAACCGAACATTTGGAATATCTCACCAAGCTGCTGGAGCTATACAACATACGCTATATTTGTTTGCAGGGCGGCATGGGCAAAAAGCGCTTAGCCGAAGCCCTGACACAACTGGAGCCGGATGCTGCCTCGCAGCGACCCGCTGTAGTTTTAGCGACCGGACGCTTCGTCGGAGAAGGCTTCGACGATTCGCAACTCGATACACTCTTCGTAACCATGCCAGTTTCCTGGCGCGGAACGATCGCCCAATATGCCGGTCGACTTCATCGTTTACATGAGAGCAAAAAGGTCGTTCAGATTTACGATTATGCAGATTTAGACACCTCAATGCTCGCACGAATGTTCAACAAACGCTGTGCTGGCTACGAAGCAGTGGGCTACTCAATTTTGTTACCGGCAAGTGCACTCCCAGGCTGGCCACAGAGCGTGCCCTTACCCGTCGATCCCGCTTGGAAAAAGGATTATTCAGGCAGCGTAAAACGCCTGATACAAGACGGTGTCGATGAACCACTGGCAGAGCTCTTCATGCACGCAGCACAAGCTCCAGATGATGTTACGCGCGCTCGGAGCGCCTCGGAAGCCTTCCTTCACAAACGACTAGAATCTTTAGATCTCACAAAAGGGTATTTTCAGCTCAATGTAGAATTACCCATCCCTTTCAATCAACGCAGTCGCATGGAAGTCGATTTTCTATGTGAACCACTCAAATTAGTAATCGAACTAGACGGCTCACAACACCTAAAAGACGCAGCCGCATGGCGCAGCGATCGACGTAAGGACCTCCTACTGCAGCGAAACAACTATCTGGTCATGCGCTTTTTGACCCTCGATATTTCCAAAGAGCTAAACGCAGTCTTAGACTCCATTATAACGACAGTCCAATTCCGCAAACGACAAATCCGCGAGGATAAGCACTGAATGAGACATTAGAGAACATATCTGCGAAATATAACTCTATTAAACTAATAAAGACCTGTCCCTTATTTTAAAATCATGCAAATCCCGCGAGTGCAGCGATTTCTTTACATGAGCTCGCGATCCGTTAGAACTGAGAATATATGAAACGACTCAGCTCCATTTTATTCGCGACATTGAGCCTATTCGCGCTCGCCTTTACTGGCTGTCAAACTGCCCCGACCCAAATAGATCGTGGTTACACCGCTCCTGCTCAGCCGGCTTCCACGCAAATTCAATGGCAAGGCGCCGATAACAAGGCTCCGGCGGCGAATAACGCTAGCAATCCTGTCGTGTCTCCTCCTCGGCAGGCCATTCCTGCCACGCCCAGCCGCGGCTCGGACGTGATTATGCGCACCAATCAAATCAAAGTCACCAAGCGTGTGCTCGAAGCTGCTTCTGTCGGCGGATCTCTTAAATACCGCATTACGATCAATGCTCTTGATGATGTAAACAATGTCCGCCTGACCGAAACCATTCCTGCGGGCGTCCAATTTCAATCGGCCAACCCGGCAGCCTCGCTCGCTGGCAGCAATGCCAATTGGAACTTCCCTTCCATGCGTAAAGGACAAAGTCAGGATATCGACATCACTGTCAAACCAACCACCGAAGGTAACCACCAGATATGCTCCACCGTTACCGTGGACAATGCCTTCTGCTTGGACTTCTTCGCTGGCCAGCCCAAATTGGATGTCGTAAAAAAGGGCCCACAAAGCATCGAACTGGGCGAAGAAGCGAGCTGGACCGTCACTGTCACTAATAACGGCTCGGCCGAAGCGACCAATGTCGTGGTGACCGACACTCTGCCCGACGCCTTTACGCCTACCAGCAACTTGCGCCAGCCAATTGGCAACCTCGCCCCAGGTGAGACTAAGAGCGTCACTTATACCGCAAAAGCCGTGAAACAGGGCAACTTCAGCAATCGTGCCGTCGCCAGCTATGACGGCGGCCAAACCGGCGGCCCAGGTCAAAGCCAAGTCGCGAGCTCTCCAATCGCAGTCGTGCAGTCTGGCATCCGTGTCCGTAAGGCCGGCCCTTCCGAAGCCTATGTCTTCAAGCCTGAAGTCTTCAACATCACGATTGAAAACACCGGCGACACCGACCTTAAGAATGTCCGCATCACCGATATTCTGCCCAAGGGAGCCTCTGTCGCCGACAACGGCCGTGGCCGTGTTTCTGGCAATGCCATCGGTTGGATGATTCCCAACCTCCCCGCCGGTTCTAGCCAATTAATTCGCACCGAGATTGCAGCGACCCGTAAGGGCGAATCCACCAATACCGTCAAAGTGGTCAGCGCCAACGGCCTGGAGGCCTCCGATAGCGTCACCACAAACTGGCTCGCTGTTCCTGGTGTGACTGTTTCGATCACCGACAGCAAAGACCCGGTTCGTGTGCGCGAAACCACAGTTTACAGCATCCAAGTGCGCAACCAAGGTGAGTTCGAGCCTGTCAGCGGCACCGTAACTGTCACCTTCAACGACAAGATCAAGCCTACCGCCGTCGCGGGCGACGCCCAAGGCACGATCAATGGTCAAACCGTCACCTTCCCACGCACGACATTGGAGCCTGGCAAGGACACCAACCTCAGCATCACTGCTGAAGGTGCGAACATTGGCCCTGGTCGCGCAGTCATGAACTTCAGCGCCGACTTCCTAAACGATCCCATCATCAGTCAGGAAACGACCAACGTTTACTAAGCGTTTAAAATCTGATTAACGGCTAAAAGCCGGATCGCTTACCTTAGACTCGATCTCCTGAGGTATCTCCTAAGGTAAGAGTGAGCGCTTCAGCGCTTTTGTACATGAGTGGTAATTTTCAAAATCCGCTCGGGAAACCGAGCGGATTTTTTGCATTTAACCACAAAGTCCTCATCGTGCAGGGCTATGAAACTACACGCCCTCCTCCTACTTCTCGCCGCCTCGATCACAAATTATGCCAGCGCTGATACGGTGCAAAAGACGATTCCTTACCAGCTCGATGGTGTAGAATTTGAAGGCACCTTAATCTACGATGATGACGCAGATCAGGACGAGCCACTGCCGGGCATTCTCATGATTCCCAACTGGATGGGGCCCAGTGAGAACGCCTACACCAAAGCACGTATGATCGCTGGCGATGATTTTGCCGTTTTTGTCGCCGACATGTATGGCGTCGGCGTACGCCCTAGTAACGCATCCGAAGCCGGCAAGGCCGCAGGCGCCTTGCGCTCCGATCGAGCACTCATGCGAGCGCGTGCCCAAAAAGCGGTCGATGTCTTCCACGCACTCGCACGACAGCAGCCGATCGACCCAAACAAGACAATCGCCATTGGTTTCTGCTTTGGCGGCGGCACGGTGCTGGAGCTTGCGCGCACCGGCACCAAGTCGATTCAAGGCGTCGTATCTTTTCACGGAGACCTCAAATCGCCCACCTTGGCAGCTGACACTCAGCAAATCAAAATCCCAGCCCTAGTGCTCCACGGCGCAGACGATCCCTACGTGCCACAAGCAGATGTGCAAACTTTTATCGAAGCCATGAAAAGCAATGAAGTCGACGATTGGACACTGGTTCAATTTAGCGGCGCCGTACACTCATTCACCAATCCAGAAGCTCAGTCAGATGGCTCACGCTACGACAAACGCACCGCCAAGCGTGCCTTTGAGATGATGGAAGATTTCGCCGACGAGGTAATGGGGCTGGACTAAATTTCTAACAGCCGTTCCAGAAACCTAAGCAATCACAAGAAACTCCATAATGTTTAAAATCTGCCTTTCATTCGACTGCTTATCGTCGGCTAAGGAGAGGTTATAGCATTTCTCAAAAGTCTTTGCGCTTATACTACAACATAAGAATTTAGAATATGCTTAACGGCTAAAGCCCAATGCCTTTAAGGATTGGATTTTAGTTAGCGCAATCATTTAAGACTCGTATTAGGACGATTGCTTCTTTTGTATGAATGAGCGCATCCACCTCCTTGTGTTTCCCGTTGTTTTCTAATTTTCCAGCTGCCTTTGAGGAGCTATTTAGCCGTGAGAGTTGCGCTCTGATTTTCGCGCAGCACGGTCCTCGCGGTGGTGGCCAAGCCAAGTTAAATGGCTGGGAATGGTTGATGTCCAGGGTCTACCATGAGTTGGCACGTTCGGGTACTTTCTCGTCTAATACCAAGGCGTATCCGGAGTGCGCATCTCGGACAGCGCGCTCAGCCAGCGGGCCTTGTCGATTGGCGAGAAGCTGATCGAAGAGATACTGCCTATCGCGCTACGTCCGTTAGCCGACCGTGAGCGAGATGTGCAGGCCTTTTATCATGCATATCGGTTGGTGGCCATCGACGGGACTCGTTTCAATTTACGTAATACCGGAACCATTAATGAACAGGCTTCAAAAGTGGCTTGCAACCGCGGTAGCGGTGAACCTGCTTTCGCGCATTTGCTGGCAGTTGTCCTGGTGGAATTGGGTATGCACCAACCTTTGGGCACCCGTTTAGGCTGGCAAGGCGAGGGCGAGTTGACACTCGCGCGGCAACTGTTTGCGGCTCAGGATCTGCCCGAGCGCAGTCTGCTTTTAGCCGACCGACTGTTCGGTTATCCTTCGCTGATCTGGGGACTCTGGTCAATGCTCCGGCGCACACACAGTTACGTTCTGGTTCGGATAAAGTCTAATCTCAAAGCCAAGCGCACGCGGCAACTCGCGGATGGTTCATGGCTAGTCGAAGTCAAAGCGGTTGATCCATCCACACGCAAGAAGGTGGGGGTACTCGAACTACGTGAGATCTATGGTCGAGTCTGCTATGAAGACCAGAATGGTCACCGTTCGTGTCTTCAAATACGCTTGTGGACGAGTCTGCTCGATGACACCACCAGCCCAGCCACAGAACTGATCGCCCTTTACGCCGCACGCTGGGAGGAAGAGTTATTCTTCCGAGAACTCAAAAGCCACCTGCACGCCCGCGGAGAACTACTTGACGCACTCACTCCGCAAACCGCAGCCCAAGAAGTGCTCGCGATGCTCTTAGCGGCCGCGCTGATCGCCAAGCAGCGCCAAAGCGTCGCTTCTGCCGCAGGCGTTGAGCCCTTGCGCATCAGCTTTGCCAAGGTTTTGCACAAGACAGCCGCACTGTGCGAGCTACTGCAAGTCGGTGCAGACTTGATCACCCCGCAAGCGCTGGCTCAGTGGATACAGCGACTCTTAGATGATCTTATATATGATGCCGTTATTAAAAAACGAAGACCTAGAACTTGCCCCAGAACCCTACGACAACCCACAAAAGACTGGCCAAAAACTAAAGTTGCCCAGTCAAAACGAGTTGTCAAAACTATAGAAGTCACCAATCCTTAAAGACATTGGGCTAAAGCCGTCACTCTTACCTTAGACTGTATATCCTCAGGTAAGAGTGAGCGCTTCAGCGCTTTTGGACACGAGGCGGTTCATTTAGATTTATTCATTTCATCATACGATTTACCTCATTACTTTTGAGAAACGCTCTAAATCTCCGAGCTTGAAAGTTCTAAAATCTAAACGATACTTATCAATATGAACGCAGCAGAAATAATCGAAGAGATTTCACGCTTACCCGAAGATGAGAAAGGGAAGATCGTGGAGTTTTTGAGCCATCAGCCTAACGCGGAGACGCTTGCAGCTATGCGTGAGCCGGTTGCAGAAGGTCGTTCATTTAAGAGCGCTGACGAATTATTTGCTTCCATTGAAGCCGAAGACGAATGTTAGAGATTAAGGACAAGCGTTCTTTCCGCAAAGATTACAAAAAGCTTAAATCATCAGGTAAAGACCTCTCTAAACTCGCAATTTTGATCGATATACTTGCGACCGGAGAGCCGCTAGCAGAACACTACATAGATCATTTATTGATCGGAGATTATGCCGATCATCGTGAATGCCATATCTCGCCCGATTGGCTTTTGATCTACCAAATAACTGAAACCGAGTTGATCCTTGTCCGCACTGGCTCACACAGCGCGTTGTTTGGTTGATAACTCTCTTGCCCGTATTCCAACTGACACAGAGGATTTGAAATTCCTACTTTTTAGTTCAGCCAGCGCCGCCAAGATCGTAAGACAGCCGAACTGCCACGCGAGGCGATGGATCTCTATCTCGAAAAAAAAGATACAAAAAGGCACAAGCAACCCTAGTCGGCATTGATACGCCGTTTTAATCGCGCATACCGTGCTAGAACATTCTGAGTATCAACCATCTCAACTGGATGCTAGAGCATCGTCTTGGACGCAAACGAATCAACGACACACGTATCGCCTCAGTTTACTATCAACATGGAGCGCGAACCTTATTGACCACAAATGCTCGTGATTTTTCAGTGCTTGAGGCATTCGATATAATCAATCTGAGCGAACACGATTAATTACCCTAAATAAATGAGTTGAACCGTTAATTACGTAAATTTTCGTTAATTATAAAGACACAAACCACTGATAATTATGCGTTTAAGAAACGAGAGGTATTTTAATTCGCCAGTTTTGCGACTGGCCATAGTTACGTAAATTAATGTAAATTAACGGCTTAAGAAGCCGAGCCTTAGCCGACTGCCAAATTTAGGACTACGCCGACGAGATACAGGGGCTGGACTAATACCACTTCTAAGAATATATGATCTATAAGCTTGGCCTTTGCGTAGCCTCGAAACTTTGTTTCCATGCGTCGCCTTCGGCTATGTAGGACACAGTCGGGGACGATCGGCATTGCCCCGGTTCCGAGAACCGAGGTTACAAAAGACATATCTATTAGGACCAAACTTTTTTCGAATGGGTATAAGGAAACGCCCTAAGCCTGCGCCAAGAACCCGCGCCAACCGCCTGTGGCTGAAATGTCCTGAGCGGATTGGGCTACCGCCGCTTCACATAAGAAGCCGTGCACCTTGCGACCATCGCTGAGTTCAATTTGCCCCAGTCCAAGTGGTTGCTGAATGCTGGATAACAAAGCGCCCAACGAAGCCTTCGGTAAGCGCCACTCTTCGGCAGCGATGGAAGAACCGCCTTCACCGACTCGTATGATACCAGGACGATGCGGGGCGGGCTCGGGCAAATAAATCATTTTATACTGAGCGGCCGTATCGACCTGAGCCACGAATTTTCCACCCAACTCCAAAATTTGCGAATTCAAGGGCAAGCCCTGCATGTGTGCACCGAAGAGGAGAATGGGCAGTGTGTCATTATCGGCCTCTAGTGCACGCGGACCTTTATCGGCAATCTCGATCAAGGCCTTGTCTGTGTCGCGCGGTGCGATCCATGTGATGCCAAAGGGCAGGCCGCTTTCTGTTTCGCCGGCGGGGGTGGCCACGGCGCAGAGGTCCAGCAGATTCATGAAGTTGGTGTAGTAACCAAGCTGCGAATTTGGTCCGATCGGGTCGGCTGCTAAGTCCGCTAATGTGGGAAAACCGCCTGCGGTGGGCGTGACGATTGCGGCCAGCCCCTGCCAGACGGATTCACTTTCGCGCCGCAGTGCTGCCAGTTTATAGCTGGCCGAAAAGGCGTCGCAGGCAGTGTTGTTTAAGCCGCCAGCTATGATGCTATGAGTGGCCGGAAAGAAGTCATCGGCATTGGATGCGAGGAAATCTTGTAGCACAGCAGTGCGCTCAGAGACCCAGGGGCCTTCGTACAATAAACGGGCGGCCTGCAAGAAGGGCTCAAAATCGATGGTTTCAATTTCCCAGCCTTTCGATTCGAGCTCCAGTAGGGCTAGGCTCCATGCGGCTTCATAACCCGCATCGCCGAAGAACATTAATTGCTCGGGCTTCGGCACGCCGATCTTTTTGGATACGGGCAGGGATTGGTCTGCTGTGGGCAATGAGTAGGCATCGCTGCTATCAAAGCCTTCGGCTACTTTTAGTACGGCTTGTGAGTCTGCTGCGTTCAGCGCAAAGATCGAAACGCAATCCAAGGTGCGGCAGGCGGGCACGACGCCACTGGTGCTGAGCCGTCCCTTGCTGGGCTTGACACCCCAGAGTTTATTGAAGGCGGCGGGCACACGTCCGGAGCCCGCGGTGTCTGTGCCGAGCGAGAAACTGACTAAGCTCTCCGATAGCGCCACTGCCGAGCCCGAACTGGAGCCACCGGGCACGCGATCTGGCGCGAGTGGATTGCGTGGCACGCCGTATGGGCTGCGCACACCAACTAAGCCCGTCGCGAATTGATCCAAGTTGGTTTTACCGATTGGGATCGCGCCTGCTTGTATGAGTTTTTCCACTACAGGTGATGACTTCTCTGGGGTGTAGGCGTAGGCCGCGCAGGCTGCCGTCGTGGGCACGCCGGCTAAGTCGATATTGTCCTTAATTGCAAACGGAATGCCATAGAGCGGCTGCGAGGCCGGATCCTCAGATTCCAAGCGCAGTAGGTAAGGCTCTAATTCTTCAGGGCTTAAGCGATGAATCCAAATCTTAGGATTGTCCACCCGATCCGCCTGCTTTTGCAAAGCTTCACACAGCTCACGTGGGCTCAATTCACCCGATGCGTAGAGTGTAGTAAGGTTCTGTATGTCTAAGGAAATATTCATGGTAAAAATCGTAGGGGCTTCACTTGTGAAGACCGCCGTGCCAAGGACTGATCAGATGCGGTCTTCATAAATGAAGCCCCTACGTTATAATTGTAAATTAGTCATTAGGCGTGATACCAAAGAGTGATTGCCCTGGCTGAACGGCTTGGCCTTCTTTACAGAGAATAGCACATAAAGTGCCAGCAATCGGGGCTTCGAGTTTGATTTCCATCTTCATGGATTCCAAGACCGCGATGGTATCACCGACGGCGACTGTCGCTCCTTCCTCTAAGAGTATCTTCCAAACACTTCCAGCCACAGGGCTTTCTACTGGCTCTGCGCCTGCGGGCAAGCCAGCGGTATCGTCTTCTGCTTGCATGACTTCTTCTTCCACGAAGGAATCCAGTCCGGCAGCTTTCCAGCGGGCGCGCTCATCTTCAAATGCGGCTTGTTGCTTGGTCTTAAATTCACGAATGCTGTCATCGTTCTCAGCTAGGTAGGCCTGATAATCAGCTAGGCTGAATTCGCCATCTTCTATCTTTGGCTCGAAACGGCCGTGCGGAAAGTCCTTCCGCATTTGATTCAGCTCATCCTCGCTGACAGGATAGTAACGGATCTGATCAAAGAAGCGTAGCAACCAAGGTTTGCCTGGTTCGAAAGAAGCAGTGCTGCGGTAGCGATTCCACATCTGCACTGTGCGGCCAACAAACTGATACCCGCCGGGGCCTTCCATGCCGTAGATGCACATGTAAGCGCCCCCGATGCCGACGGCATTTTCTGGAGTCCATGTGCGGGCGGGATTGTATTTAGTCGTGACTAAGCGATGGCGTGGGTCCAGTGGCGTCGCAACGGGTGCGCCGAGGTAGACGTCGCCGAGTCCCAGCACTACGTAGCGAGCGTTGAAGACTACATTGTAAACGTCTTCTCGTGTATCCAATCCATTGATACGACGAATGAATTCTATATTATCCGGGCACCATGGTGCGTCGGGGCGCACGGACTGCATATAGATGTCGATCGCCTTTTTGGTGGAAGGTGAATCCCAGGAGAGTGGCAGATGCACCACACGCGAGGGCACTGTCACATTTTCCAGTGGTGGCAACTTTGCATTGACCAAAGCAATCCACGCGGCCACCGATTCTGCGCTGACCTTGGCAGGATCGAAATGCACCTGCAAGGAGCGGATGCCAGGAGTGATGTCTTGCACCGCCTCAAAGGTCTCTTTCTTCAAGGCCTCGTAGAGCACGTGAATGTGGAAGCGTAATTTGAAATCGAGTGCCATCGGGCCCACTTCCGCGAGTATGTAAGCATCGCCGGCCTGGCGGATGACTATGCGATCGGCACCTTCGCCCTCGTCGTGTAAAATCGCCTCTTGCGGGGCAGGGATGCGCGGGGAATTCGGCACGGAGAAGTCTGTCTCCAGCGTCAGGATGCTTTCCTCATGCACACTGCGCAAGTGCTCCGCTTCTTCACGAGTGACGCAGCAGAAGCGCACCTTGTCGCCCGGTTTAAGCTGCCCCATTTTCCAGCGCTCGGATTGGATGATTGTAGCGGGGCACACAAAGCCACCCAGGCTGGGGCCATCGGGCCCTAAGATCACGGGCATGTCGCCGGTAAAGTCGATCGCGCCGATGGCGTAAGCATTGTCGTGAATATTGGAAGGGTGCAGTCCCGCTTCGCCACCGTCGGTGCGCGCCCACTCTGGCTTGGGGCCAATCAACCGCACACCTGTGCGCGCGGAGTTGTAGTGCACTTCCCATTCATTTTCAAAGAAGGTTTCAATATCCTTTGGCGTGAAGAACTCGGGGGCCCCATGGGGGCCATACAAGACGGCGATGTCCCAAACATTGGAGAGGCGAGGGACCGCGGCCTCGTCTGCGAAAGTTGTGATCGATGCATCTTCAGGCTCTGCACCGATATAGAGAACATCGCCCAGTCGTAAAGCACGGCCACCATGACCGCCAAACTGGCCAAGGGTAAATGTCGAGCGACTGCCCAAATACTTCGGCACATCGATCCCTCCTAGAATACTAAGATAACTGCGCACGCCGGCACCGGTTGTCTTGCCGATATCCAAGATGGAGCCGGCTGGCACTTCAAAAGGCTTATAGAAATCGACGGATTCGCCATCCAGCTGCGTCTCCATCGCTGCACCTGTAAGCACAACTGTGCAGGTAGTGTTAAATTGGATACGTGGCCCATTGGCAGTGATCTCAAGGCCCGCGGCATCAAAATCATTGCCCAGCAAGCGATTCCCCAAGCGAAAAGCCAAACTATCCATCGGCCCCGAAGGTGGCACGCCGACTTCCCAATAGCCCACCCGACCGGGAAAATCCTGCACTGTGGTCATGGTTCCAGAGCGTAGGATTTCAAAACTGCGTGGTTGATACACATGCGAGGCCAGAGTCTTTGTCACGACTTCGCCCTTGATAAAGACCTCTGCATCCACCACCGAACGCAGGTAGTTTAAGTTAGTTTCGATGCCATCCAGGCGTGTTTGATCGAGCGCCTCCTTAATCGCAGCCACTGCTTGCGGACGGTCTTCCGCATACACCTGTAGCTTTGCCAACAGGGGATCGTAATATGGGCTGACCTCGGTGCCCGAAGTGAGCCAGTGATCGCAGCGCACATCCTCGGGGAAGACCACTTGGGTGAGCAGTCCACTCGAAGGTTGAAAGTCTTTGTTCGGGTCTTCGGCATAGAGACGGGTCTGAATGGCGTGGCCCTGCTGTGGCACAATGTTCGACTCTTCGGAGAGGCTCATATCGCCTGCAGCGAGTTGCACCATCCAACTAACTAAATCGACGCCCGTGACCAGTTCGGTGACACCGTGCTCTACTTGTAGCCGTGTATTGACCTCGAGGAAGTAGTATTGGTGGCTATCATTGTCGTAGATAAATTCCACCGTGCCCGCAGAGCGATAGCTGGCTGCTTTTGCTAGTTGCAAGGCAGCCTGCTGCAAACCATCGATCACCGATTCCGGTACATTGGCTGGTGGTGTTTCTTCAATCACTTTTTGATTGCGACGCTGGGTCGAGCAATCGCGCACGCCCAGTGAGACCACGTGGCCGTGTCCGTCGCCAAAGATTTGCACTTCCAGGTGACGCGCATGCACCACGAATTTCTCAAGAAAGATGCCACCTTGCCCGAAGTGACTTTGGCTCAAACGCTCCACTCGATCGTAGGCTTCGACCAGTTCCGATTCGTCCGCGCAAATCTGCATGCCGATCCCACCACCACCGGCGGTGCTCTTTAACATGACGGGGTAGCCAATCTCCAGCGCGAGTGGTTTGGCTTCTTCCAAGCTCTTCAGCAAAGGGCTGCCTGGCAAGAGCGGCACGGCATTCTCTTGCGCCAAGCGGCGAGCCTCATGCTTGAGTCCAAAAGCCAACATGCTCGCTGCGGTGGGTCCAATAAAGGCCAGCCCTGCGGCCTCGCAGGCGGCGGCGAAGTCTGCGTTCTCACTCAGTAGACCATAGCCAGGGTGAATCGCCTCAGCCCCGCTTTGTTTCGCGATCTCCAGAATCTTATCCGCTTGTAGATAGCTTTCGCTCACGGCTGGTGGGCCGATGCGATAACTCTCCGTGGCCATGGATACGTGTGGCGCATCACAATCCGCGTCGGAGTAGATCGCGACGGAAGCCACTTTGAGCTCGTTGAGTGTGCGAATGATACGGCAAGCGATTTCGCCGCGGTTGGCTATCAGGACTTTTTGGAACATTTTTCTGTAGGGGCTTCACTTGTGACGCCCGCAGTGTTGTTGGTTCGGTTCAGGTTCTCGGCGGGCGTCACAAGTGGCGCCCCTACAAATACAATTTTTACTGATCCCAGATGATCACTTCGACGGGGGTCGGGTTGTATCCGTTACATGGGTTATTCAGCTGTGGGCAGTTCGAGATCAGGCACATCACATCGCGCTCTGCCTTCATTTCGACGTATCGACCTGGAGCGGAAATGCCGTCTTCGAATGTGAGCTTTCCTTCAGGTGTGACGGGCACATTCATGAAAAAGTTAATATTACAAGTGATGTCACGCTTCCCTAGATCGGGACCCCAATGTTGGATGCCGCAGATAAAGCTATCGCGGCAGGCGTGCATGTGCTCTTTGTCGTGCGCGTAGCGCATCGTATTACTCTCGCGCGAGCAGGCGCCGCCGACTGTGTCGTGACGTCCGCAGGTGTCGGCGGTAATCGTTAACAGCTCATCGCCCTGACTCGAGATGAGCTTCGTGCCGGTGGTTAAATACAGTGCCGCTTGACGTTGAATGGTATCGGAGGCGCTATAGCGATTTTCCGGATCCTTGGCATCGTAGAATAAGGTGTCGGCCGCTTGATTGCCCTCCATGTCGAGGATGCGCAGCGTCTGACCTTTTTTGATTTCGTGCAACCAGTATTCGCCGGCGGGAATCACCTCGCGGTAGCTAGCTTTTTCAGGATTGAGAGTGCTTTCAGTTAAATTGGACATGATGATTAACTTGTAGGGGCTTCACTTGTGAAGACCGCAGTGGTTTGCGTGTTGGTTCGGTGCTTGGGATCGGCGGTCTTCACAAGTGAAGCCCCTACGGTTTATTAGAATCGAAGTTTATGATAGGTTTCAGTGTTTTCAAAAGCGCGGAGATTTTCCGGGCGTGATTGAAAACATGCATCGTCTGCGGTGGGCGCTTCAGATTTAAACACCTCTAACTGCACATCGCCTGGGTCGTATTCGGGATTTGGATCGAGGGGGTGCTGACAAGTGTTGAGCACCACCAGTGTATCCATTTCGAAGCGCAGGTCGATGTAGCTACCTGGCTTGGATGCACCCGGCACATAGCTCAGTTTGCCAGCTTCGTCCGATACGACTTTGGAAAACCAATTAAGGTTTGGCACCAAGTCGCGTTTACCCATGTCCCACTTGGCCAGTTCAATTAGAAAGGCACGCTGCGCATCACGATAGCAATCATTATGCGCTTCTTGATAAGGCTTGCTGCCATATTTCTTGGCCACCAGTGCGGCATCCGAACAGCCGCAAACTGTATCATGCCACCCAGCAGTGTCGGCAGTGATGGAACAAAAGAGACGGCCCATGTCGGAATGCACACAAAAGGGCGCGGTCAGATAGAAGATATGCTGCCCCTTCAATGTATCCGGCATGTTATACCGCTCCTCTTTTTCCAGTGCATTGTAGAGCAACATGCCAACATTGGCTTTGCCATCAATATCCGTGAGTCGGAGTGTTTTACCACGACCGATCACTTTCGACCACATCGTGCCACCGTGGAGTTTTTCTGAGTGTATCATAATGAATTAAGAATTAGGAATTAAGAGAGAAGAATTCTTTTAACTAAAACCGACGCGCGTAATGATCGACTTCCCAGTCTGTGACGCGTTGGTGATATTGACGCCATTCTTCACTCTTATAGCGAATGAATTCGTCGCGTAATGTGCTGCCGAGCACTTCTTCGACAAAGGGATCGGAGGCAAAGGCATGCACCGCCTCGTCGAGCGAGCGTGGCAGTTCGCTGATCCCGCGTTCGGCCAACTGCTCTGGGGTGAATTCGTAGAGGTTTTCCTCCTGAGCCTCGCCGGGATTTAATTTCTCTTGGATCCCTTGTAAGCCTGCAGCCAGCATCAATGTGGCGGCTAGGTATGGATTACAAGACGCATCGGCATTGCGCGATTCGATGCGTCCGCCGCCCATCGGCACGCGCAGCGAATTGGTGCGATTGTTACTGCCGTATGAATTGAATACGGGAGCCCATGAATAGTAAGACATCAGGCCCTTTCGCACGAGACGCTTGTAGCTGTTGACCGTTGGTGCAAATGCCGCGCACAGCGCCGGACCGTGCTTGAGGATGCCTGCGCTGAATTGATAACCGAGCTCTGATAAGCCCAGTCCGCGCGGATCGTTGGCATCCTTAAACAGGTTTTCGCCTGTTTTAGAATCGGCCAGCGATAGATTGAAGTGAGCCCCACTACCGGTCTTATCTGCGAAAGGCTTTGGCATGAAGGTGGCCAAGAGACCTTCTTCGGCGGCATACTGCTTCGCCATCATGCGGAAGAAGATGTAGCGGTCACACATAGTGAGCGCATCGGCGTATTTGAAATCGAATTCGAATTGCGAAGTCGCGTCCTCCTGGTCGAGTGAGTAAAGGTCCCAGCCGAGGTCATTAATCGTGGTGGACACCTTGTCCAGCCAGGTGAAACGATCCATGAAGCGTTTCACATCGTAGCAAACCTTGTCCAAATGATCGTTTTGGTCGGGGATTTCGATGCCGCCATTCTCCGTTTCTTTGACCACGTAGACTTCGCACTCGATGCCCAGATTTACGGTGAAGCCCATTGCTTCAGCCTGCGCCAGCACCTTCTTCAGTGCGACGCGGGTGTTGACCTCGTAGGGCTCGCCCTTGAAAGTGTTGTCTGCTGGCATCCATGCCACTTCCGGTTGCCATGGCAATTGGATGATGTGATTGGTGTCCGGTAAGGAGGCAATCTCGTCGTCATTTGGGCGCTGGCCTAAGCCGTCGAGGGCATAGCCGGTATAGAGCTCCGATCCTTCTGCAAAATGCTCGAAATGATCGATGGGTACGAACTTACCCTTTGGCACGCCGTGAATGTCTACGTAAGCGCCGACACAATATTTAACCCCTTGGGCTTTGAGTTTGTTTTTTAGTTCTTCCATCTGGTTTGTATGTTTTGGTTTAGTAAATATTACGAATTAGTCAAAAAGTATTACTGAATAATGCAAAAAATATGCCACATGCTGTTATTGATTAAGAATAAAAGCCATCAGGTGCGCTGCCCCATTCTGATTCAGCTAAGGGCGCTTGTTCGAGTTTGGCTTGCTCTAGCTTGGCGGCGATTGCGAGGCACATTTTCTCAAAGAGCATTTGTCCATCTGCCGCCGTGCCTCGAGAGGGATAGCCGGTGCCACCGGTCAAACTGGTTTGCGATACCGGGTAGCTGAAAATCAAGTCCTCGGTGCGATCCGGATCATCGGCGCTTTCAAGCGCATCGAGGTCGACGGTATCGGGTGCGAGGTGTAGCATCAGATCACATTCGCCCTTGTTGGCGTGCAGATCCTTGGCATCTTGGGTAAAGTGCGCCTCGATTTCGGGTGTGATAAAGAAGGTGTTGAGAAAACCAATCTGCAGGCGGCCCATCAGTTCAATGCGCACCTGATCGACAGCCACCCGCAAGGGCGCGTCATTGCCGGCATGGGCATTGACGATGTAGAGTTTTTTCCAACCTGTCGCTTCCGCCCATTTTGCATATTGCACCAGTGTTTGGATAAAGCTAAGCGGCGTTTGTGAAAACGTACCTGGCCACTTATCCGTGTGCGCTGCCGACGAAGTATAAGGGATGACCGGAGCCATCGCGACTTGTGCACGTTGACAGGCGTCGCGACACAGCGCATCGGCGATCACGGTATCGGTATTGATCGGCAGGGCCGGGCCATGCTGTTCGGTCGCTCCAAGCGGCAAGACCAGTAGCGGACACTCCGCTTGCAAAGCTTGCACCTTGGGCCAGGTCAGCGATTCGATGCAGTATCTATTCAACATTGTCATTTACACTCGTCATACGAACGATGGGTAGATCTTGCGTGCTGGTATGCTCTTTCGGGTGAATGAGCTCTTCCAGGCGTTGCTTGGTCGCGAGAAACTCCGGACTCAGCATTTGTTCCGGCGTGCGCGGACGTGGCACCGGCACTTCGATGAACTCCTGTATTTCACCAGGGTTGGCTTTCAAAACCAGAATGCGATCGGAGAGATAAATCGCCTCATCTAAATCGTGTGTCACAAACATGATTGTGACATCTACGTTGTGCCAGATTTGCAACAGGTGCGACTGCATCTGTAAACGCGTGTGCGGATCCAAAGCCCCGAAAGGCTCATCCATAAACAAGATCTGTGGCTGATTTGCCAGCGCCCGCGCAATGGCCACCCGCTGCTTCATGCCGCCCGAAAGTTGGCTCGGATAAGATTCTGCGGCATGCCCGAGCCCGACCAATTCGATCCATTGCATCGCTTCTTGTTCCACTGCAGTGCCAGAATGTCCATTGACTTCCAATCCAAACATTACGTTCTTTTTAACAGTCAACCAAGGGAACAAAGTGTAGCCCTGAAAGACCATACCGCGATCTGCACCGGGGCCGGAAGCTTCTTTTCCATCCAATAAGAACTGTCCACCGGATACAGTTTCCAAGCCGGCCAGCATGCGGATCAAAGTGGACTTACCACAGCCCGACGGACCAATCACAGAGATAAACTCGCGACGATGCACATTGAAACTGATCGGACTCAATACATCGATTTGCCCCTTGGCAGTATTAAAGCTCTTACTGACATCCTTCACTTCGAGCTTAATGGGACGCTGATAAATATCCGCAAAACGAGCGCGAACAGAATCGCTCTGCTCTTTATAACTGGGTAGTTCTATAATATCACTCATCGTCTTTAAGCCTTTCCATTCTTAGGTGTATCATAAACCTTGCGATCTAGCATCCAGAGCACAAAGCGACCGATAAAGCCGTGTTTCTTTTCGGATGATTCGGGAGTCCACGGGAAAAAATATTTACGTAAGGATGCGAGAATTTGATCGGTCACGAATCCAGTTACCCCAATCATAATAATGATAGGGAAGACACTGTCAAAGTTACGCCAGCGACCCTGAGTTTCGATAAACTCCGTCAGACCACTCTTCACACCGATCAATTCTGCGATCACCAACCAAGTCCATGACCAGCCAAGTAGAATTCGCATATCGTTATAAAGATTTGGCGTGATACCAGGAATGATAACACGTCGAATCATGGTAAAAGTTTTCGCACCCAAGGTTTGAGCCGCTTCAATCAAAGAGGCATCCAGTTGGCGCGTGGTATTTGAGACCACCAATACCATTTGAAAAAAGGTGCCTAAGAAAACCAATGCGATCTTAGGCGCATCGTGGGCAAGGAAGACCGCCACTAATAATGTGCTAAAAGCGGGAGCCGGCATATAGCGGAAGAAATCAATAAATGGCTCAAAGAGTTTCGAAAAGAAATCAAAAGTGCCGCAAAGGATTCCCATAGGAACCCCCACAAAGGCCGACAGCATAAATCCAAAAAAGACAATGCGCAGTGAGTGCTTATAGCGCTGCCACATGCTAGGCTTGTCGGGATCCGTTTCTTGAGTGAAGTCATGATAGCCCTGGATGACCACCTCATGCGGCGCGGGCAGATAGACTGGATTCGCTGGACGTCCTTGAGGCACCAATTTTTCCAGTGGCGTTTCCGGCAATGATTTCGAAACAAAGGTCGGGCTCTTGGCACTCAGCAGCTCCCAATTTCGTTTAATCAGCGCAATGTTCTGATCGCTCAACTTCACCTTAGTCCCGACCAGCGAGCCTTCGGCCACGCCTTGCCAGACCTGATACAGTTGACTGTCGTCCTCAGCTTCTTCGCGCGTCAGCCAGCCATTAGCAATCGCCACGGGCGCCATGTGTCGCAGGATTTTCAAATTTGCACGCCGCGCACGAAAGCCTGAATTCGTCGACTCACCACTGGCACGTGCTGCCAGGATTTCACTATTCTCTGCTTCGACAGCTTCGACAAATCCTGGGAAATATTCCTTGGACAGATGATTACCGGCAGTAAAGACCGTCGTCACATTCTCCCGGTCCGCTGAAATCTCGAGCTTAATATCCGGATGCCAGATAAATGGCGTATAACTCACGATACTCCAAAGTAAGATCGGAAGGATAAAAGATGCAGCAATCAGTAGTGAACGGCGTTTGGCGCTGAGTTCTTTGCGCACGGCAAACCATGGAGTGGTGGGTGCCTTAAACTGGGAACTATTCTTCATTCAGTAATTTTGGTTGAGCGTAGTGCCTGATGGAAAGCAATTAGGTAGAAAAAAGGCGGGCCGGGATCTCGGCCCGCCTTTGAAAATAGTTGGCAAAGAGCCAGTCCGCCTTACTTCACCGACTCAGCATACTCCAGCGTCAGGCTTGGGTCTAGGTATTGGACGGTGTTGAGCGGCTCATCGTAAACGCCCTGCTCGACATTGAAATCATCTGCAATCTTAGTCGATCCATAGACCGACCCCAGGCCCTCGGCTTCTTTCCAGATAGGAAGCACTTCCTCCAGGGATAGGATGTATGTGCCCTCAAGAAATGGCTCATACTCTTCCGGAGAGATGGCGACACGCTTCGAAAGAATTTCGAGCGCTTCATCAATGTTCTCTTCGTCCTTGATAAAGTCGGCGATACGATACCAAACCTTCACGACCTTCGACCAGTCATCGCGACGCGCTTCCAAACTTTCAGGATCAACGGATAACAAATCATAAATGATACCAGGAGCATCCGCCGAAGTCAGCACCGGCTTCGACCCGGGAACCGTCTTGAGCGCTTGTCCAGAATTTGGCTGCCATGCGCCGATCGCATCGACGGCACCCGAAGCCAGCACTTGTGGTGTCTCATTGGTCGGTGTATTAACGATGGTAAATTCCGAAGGGTCGATACCCGCCATCTCAGCGCCCTTTAGCAATAGCAGGTGAATCACAAAGCCCTCTTCCAGGCCGATCTTCTTACCTTTCAAGTCCGCCAAAGTTTCGATTCCAGGTGCAGCCACCACCATATCGTTACCATTCGAGTAATCGCTGATAAGAATCGCAACGGAAGGTTTACCTGTGCCACCGGTGACCAGCGCATCCCCATTGGTCATCGTGACAGCATCCACCTGGCCAGCAACATAGGCATCCATCGATGCCACATAGTCCATCCACAGGAATTCCACGTCGACACCTTCTTCTTCAAACCAGCCCTTATCGATACCGATTTGCCATGCCACCCATCCTGGCCAGTCACTGTAGCCAATTTTAAGAGGTTCCTTGGCTGAAAGCATGTTTGCACTGATCAGTGCAAGTGCGCAGAGTCCTGTCCGTGTGGCTTTTCCAGCCCAATTTTTTAGTTTCAACATAATCCTAGTGTTTTTGATGGTGAGTGTCAGTGAGAAGAACATACCGTCAACAGAAGCTGCCAACGATCCACTGCAGTCTTGCACGAAGCATGCCAATACACATAAGTGTTAAAAATAGTAATATTATTATTGCAAAAAGTATTACGATTTGAATTTTAAATATAAATCGTATGAAGACTGTACAAAAAACGAACAGAACACTCGCTCAGCGCATAAGTATCTCACTGCCAGCGAAATTGGCGACTGCGCTGGACGACATGGTGGACTCCCGTGGCTTTCAAAACCGTTCGCAAGCCATTGCTGAGATGATTGAGGAGAGCCTCATCCAACATAAACAAGAAGACAACTCGGCCATCATGGCCGGAACGATCACTCTTATTTATGACACGGGAAAGACGGGACTGCTACAGCAGCTAGCCAAAATCCAACGTCAGTACGTGCAAGAGTGCATCAGTAGCCAACATGTATTACTTGAGGGCCAGTACATAATGGAAGTGGTATTAGCCCAGGGCCCGGTGCAGAACCTGCGTGAACTGACAAATCAAATGCTGGCATGCAAAGGCGTCAGTTCCGGCGGCCTTACTTTGACCAACAAACTGATCCCGCAAGTCCATGCCCGCTAAAATTGCTATTTGCTCTCGGCGATCAACTGCTGCGCACGATTAAGCGCTTCGTCATAGTGGCCGCAGAAATTATCGATTCCCAGCGTTTTCAGCGAATCCGATTTACGTAGAAGTTCCAAGGGCTGCCGATGGATTCCGCTCACAACGATCGACGTTCCTCTCTCCCGCATCCGTTCGACTAAATTGACTAAGGCATAAAGCGCAGTGGTATCCATTGCGGTCACTAAGTGCATGCGCAAGATGATCACTTTAGGATAGTCGGACAATTCCTCCAGCGCGTCTTGCATCTTATCGGCAGCACCAAATAGGAAGGGGCCAAAAATACGATACACCAGCACGCCCTCGGGAATCGCTTTACCTTGCGCAACGTGCTCGGGCGATTCCAAGACATCATTGTGCGTCACACGGCTGACCTCCGTAGTCTCTGAAACGCGACGAATAAACAGCAAGGCTGCCAAGACCATACCAATCTCAATTGCCACCACCAAATCAAAGATCACCGTTAGCGCAAAAGTCGTCAATAGAACCAAAGCATCCCCCGTTTGCATGCGCTTGATTTCCTTTAAAGCCCGCCACTCCCCCATGTGCAAGGCCACCATCACCAGCACTGCAGCCATGGTCGGCATCGGGATATATCGCGCAAAAGAGGAAAAGAGCAGTACAATAGCCAACAATGAAAGCGCATGCACAACCCCAGCCAAAGGAGTACGGCCGCCATTACGAATATTAGCCGAAGTGCGTGCAATCGCGCCGGTCGCAGGCAAACCTCCGAAGAAGGGACAAATCAAATTCGCGATACCTTGGCCGATCAGCTCCGAGTTACTATCATGCCGCTGATTAGTCAGACCATCGGCCACCACCGCCGAGAGCAAAGACTCAATCGAACACAAAATCGCGATCGCCGTGGCTGGCATAATCAACTCCCGTATCATTTCCACCGAAACTGCAGGCATCATAAAACTGGGCAAATGCGCCGGAATCGCCGAATCGCCGAATCGCGAGCCCACAGTGGCGATCTGAACGCCCTCCAGCTGATTCAAGCCCCACACCGCCAAGGTGCCGAGCAACATGGCCACAATCGAACCTGGAAGGCGCTTCCAACCTATACGCGGCCAAAAGAATATAACCGCACAGGAAAGTAGTGCGACCAGAACAGTCATCGCATCTAAAGTTCCCAAATGGTGACACAGCCATTCTACTTTTTCAAAAAACTCGCCCGGGATCGCAGTCTCTCCATGAATACCGCTAAAATCAACCACCTGAGTGACCATAATCGCCACCGCAATACCAGTGGTAAAGCCCGAGGTAACGGGCCAAGGAATGTATTTGATCAAAGTGCCCAGCCGCGCAAAGCCCATTAAAATCAATATGATGCCAGCCATCATCGTCGCCAACAACAGGCCGACATAGCCATGCGCTTGCACAATGAGTAGCACAATCGGGATAAAGGCCGCGGTCGGCCCGCCGATCTGCACCCGACTACCTCCGAATACGGAAATTAAAAAACCAGCGATAATCGCCGTATAGATCCCCAATGCCGGCGCGGAGTAAGGAGTGTCCGCCCCGACTGGAATACTCGCAATGCCTAGGGCAAGTGCCAGCGGTAGAGCAATTAAACCGACCGTGAGCCCCGCGGCGGCCTCGCGTCCGATGTCGGCGCCACTAGGACGATTGCACAATAATTCAAGGAAACGTGGTTTGTAAGCGTGTGGCTTCATAAGTTGTCAGAACGGTCCAACAGAGACCGCAAAGTACAAGCCTCAGCACTTTCTCACGATTTAGGCAAAGTAAATTTATAGTTCAGCCCAAAAACGAGCATCCTTACTAGCACCCACGTTAAACTCTAATTGGACGCTGACTGTGTTGCTTCAGCACGCGCTTTGATACGCTTCTCTGCCTCTAAAATGATCGCTTCACAGCCTTTGAACTTATGCTCATCCAAGCATAGCCGGCGGGATTTCCCCCCATCATCGTAAATGGCATAAGCGATCCCCTTATTCTTCCACTTCTTACGGTCCATGCCTGTAATGGAGTCCAACTCGACACGCTCACCAGAAGCACCGATCACTAGCTCTCCCTCTGCGCGCACCTTACGGGTATGATTCCATGCTATCCATGCACCAAATAACAAAGAGCCGCACATCATCACCCAGCCAATAACGCGCTGTTCATGAATATCTGCATCAGTGCGCTCCTTTGGCACATTACTGCGATAACCTGCCTCGCGGGCATGGCGTTGCCAAGCGAGCTTTACTGAAGAACTTTCTTCATCTACCGCGTCTCCTGACTCAATCAAAGCATCCTTGATTTCTGCATACTCTCCATAGCGCTGCGCCTCGTTCGGCCACATGATATAGCCATCCGATAAAAACCAGGCAGCCATACCGAAGATCATAAAAAACATAAATAGCATACGACGACGCCATTCTTTAGAGATACCTGCCACTACTTCCATGGCGCCTACGTTTGAAGGCATTTTTCTGAATGACAATTCAAATAGTCAATTTACGCATGACTGTAACGCTTCAATCAGAGCTTACTAATGGACCTCAAACTGCGCATTTATGCAAAAAATCTCGGGATTATATAATTTTCATTCATAGTATAACGCGCTATTTTGGTTCGTTTTAATCAAATGTATCCCAGATATGACGATAATTCATGCCTCTTTCCCAGTCTGCCCTTGCGTAGACTTTGGAGCTGGATTTCCTAATTCAACTTTTAATCCATACAAATTATGTCTGAAGCAACCTCCGATATTGGCCTGATTGGCCTCGCAGTAATGGGCCAAAATCTGGCTCTTAACATCGCCGACCATGGCTTTAAGATTTCCGTTTATAACCGGACGACTTCCAAAATGGAAGAATTCGTCGCGGCTAACCCCGACACGCCGGGTGGCCTAGTCGGTCAAGCCGAGCTCAAAGACTTTGTCGCCTCGCTCAAACGTCCTCGTAAAATCATCATTCTGGTGCAAGCAGGTTGGGCGACAGACAAGGTGATCGAAGGCTTAATTCCCCTTCTTGAAGAAGGTGATATCATCATCGACGGTGGCAACGCCAAGTGGGACGACACCATCCGGCGCGAAAAAGAGCTTACAGAAAAAGGGCTTCGTTTCATCGGTTCCGGAGTATCCGGCGGAGAAGAAGGCGCTCGCTTTGGTCCGTCTCTAATGCCAGGCGGCAGCAAGGAAGCTTGGTCGCACCTAGAGCCCATTTGGAAAGCGATCGCAGCCAAAGTAGACCCAGAAACTGGTAAACCACTCGAAGGCGCCGAAGCTGGCAAGCCTGTCGAAGGTGGTTTCAGTTGCACCGCCTATATCGGTCCAGACGGTGCCGGACACTACGTTAAGATGGTCCACAACGGCATCGAATACGGTGACATGCAGATGATCTGCGAGGCTTATGACCTCATGCAAAATGTGTTGGGACTCTCTCCGGCAGAGATGGGCGACATCTTCACTGAGTGGAACAAGGGCGACCTCGACTCCTTCCTGATCGAAATCACAGCCGACATTCTGAAGCAAACCGATCCCGTAACTGGCAAACCATTCGTCGACATCGTGCTCGATACAGCGGGTCAGAAGGGCACAGGTAAATGGACCTCTGTCAATGCGCTCGACATGGGCACACCTGCACCCACCGTAGCCGAAGCCGTCTTTGCTCGCTGCCTATCAGCCGTTAAAGACGAACGTGTTGCTGCGGAAAAGATCCTTAAAGGCCCTGAGGCCGAAGCCTTCACTGGCGACAAGGCTGAAATGGTCGAAGCGATCCGCGAGGCTCTTTACGCCTCCAAGATCTGCTCCTATGCACAAGGCTTCCAATTGATGGCTTACGCTCAAGAGGAATATGGCTGGAAGCTCAATTTCGGTGAGATTGCACAAATCTTCCGCGGTGGTTGCATCATTCGTGCGGCCTTCCTGCAAAAGATCACAGAAGCCTATGAGCGTGATCCGAATCTCGCCAACCTTCTGCTGGACCCATACTTCAGCGAAGCCATCCACACCGCCCAAAAGAGCTGGCGTAAAGTCGTGGCTCTAGCCGCCACACACGGTGTATCCATCCCAACCTTCAGCTCCGCGCTGTCTTACTTCGATGGCTACCGTAGCTCGCGCTTGCCGCAAAACCTTCTGCAAGCTCAACGTGACTACTTTGGTGCCCACACTTACGAGCGCACCGATGAGCCTCGTGGCAAGTTCTACCACATCGACTGGCCCAAGGCAGATCGCCCACAATTGGAAATGTAATTGCTCGCAACGAGCGGTCACATAAATAGAAGCTAAACGCTTTCAACTTTCAAAGCCCCCTCTTTAGGGGGCTTTTTTGTGCCTATAAAAGATTCGCTGTAATCAGAGAGGTCTCCCGACTAGGCCACTGATTTGCCCAGGTAAGCTAACATCCACATTTCCTTCCAAAGCCTGTAGCGGCCTTCATAGGTAATCTTACCATCCTCTTCCTGGCGCGGACGTGGCACTAAAAACCCAGTCTCTACATTGAGCCGCTCAAGTATGCGTTGCTGATCATTTAACTCAACTAAAGCATCCTCTTCGACTGGAACGGGTTCAAAACCAGAAGCCAACAAACGTTTTCGATGTAAAAGTAGCAGGCGTTTTAAAGAACCAATTAATGGTTTGCGGCACATATTCCAACTCTCTGGATAATAGCCTCCATATGGAAGGAAAAGATTATCCGTAATCAAGCGCTCACCATCTTTTGACTGCGTGCTGATCGTATAACAAGCAATCGCACCGCCTTTGCGCTTCGGTAAAAATAAGATTTGTATGCGCGTCAGCCCATCCGTGCTTTCATAAATTGATGCACGTAAAAAGGTGCCTTCAAACAGTTCTGCCTTCAGAGCTTTAAGCCGACTATACTTTTCAGTGCGCAACCAATCCTTGAGTTCAATAAAACGTGCATCTGCCGGCCATTCATCGCCGTCAACATTCTCATAAAACTCTGGAAATAGCGGTAATTCACTGCGGCTGAGCGCTTTAATTGCGATCCAATTATACCCCGTCTCCAATACAAACCAAAGAGCCAGCCCTGTCACAAAATGCACCCAGTCTGGACGATAGGAGAGACCAAATACTTTCAGAAAATAGGCAAATAAAGCAGCGAAGAGGAACCACCGCGTCCAACGCCCTAACACGATAAAAGCAGGCATCGATAGGCGGTTACCAAGCATTGGTAACAAGACTGTCACGATCGCCACCATAAATAGTAGCCATTGATAGATTTCTGAAGATTCAGTAAACATAGTCTAAAACAAAGAAGGACGGCCTGAACGACCGTCCTTCATAAAATGTGTTATGGTCGCTTAAATTAGTTCAAGCGCAGTGGCATGATCACACAGATGAAGTTATCCAATGTCTTGAATAGCCCCGGGCTGAGCTCATCCTTGAACTCGAAGAAGACCTCATCCTTAGTCAAAGCCTTAAGCGGCTCCATTAAAAATTGTGGATTGAACGCGACTTGCACCTCAGGGCCATCATAAGCGATCGCCATCGATTCGTGCGATTCACCATATTCAGTCGACGAGCCAGAGATTTCCAGCAGGTTCTTACTCACCTTAAGCTTTACAGAGTTACTCTTGTCCGATGTCACCAAAGCTGCACGGTGCACGCATTCAAGCATTAACTCACGCTCGATTTTGACTCGGTGCTCTGTTTCCTTAGGGATGACTTGACGATAATTCGGGTAGTTACCTTCTACAATCTTGGATACGAGATAGAGGTGGTCAATCAAACCGGAATCGCCCGCTTCATCGATCGCGATTTCAAAAGCTGCCTGACGATCGTTGAAGGCGACCTTCACAGCTTCTCCCTTGCCCATCAAACGCTCCAGCTCGCCCACTGTCTTGGCAGGCAAAATTAGGCTGCCCGCATTGTCTTCGCTGATTTCTAGTTCCAGCGCAGTCAAACCAAGACGGCGTCCATCCGTCGCCACCAGCGTCAATTTCTCATCCGCAAAGTTAAAGTATACACCGTTGAGGATGTAGCGATTCTCATCCGTGGATTGAGCGTAAGACACGCTCTTGAGCATGTTTACGATTTTGTCCTGCGAAAGCTCAAAGACTTTACGATTCTCAAAAGTAGGCAACGGTGGAAACTCCTCAGCACTCAAACCCATGATTTTGAAAAGTGAACCACCCGATGTAATCTTCGCCTGGTTGCTATCACTGGTTTCAACAAATACCTCGTTGACCGGAAGCTCACGCACGATTGTCGCCAATTTGCGAACTGGCAATGTCGTGCTGCCAGGTTCAGAAACCTCAGCCTTGATTCGGCAACGAATGCCAAGGTCAAGGTTGGTTGTAGTCAGCGAAATGTGACCCTCCTCGGCTTCGATCAGCACATTGCTGAGGATGGGCATGGTAGAACGAGTCGCAACAACGTTGAGAACTTGTTGGAGGCCGTTGCTAAAATGATCCTGGTTGATCTTGAACTTCATGGTGGAGAATTTGGCGTTTTTTTGGACTTACTGGCAATGCTTATATAATAGTTCTTTTTATATATTTAAATCTCTTAGTAACAGTAAGGGGGTGGATTAAGTAGAACAACTCATCAAGTCTCTGCCGACAAGTCATTTGCGAAATAAATTTTATGTGTAAAAGAGGGTGAATTAAAAATGAGGAGAGTGAACAATGGGAATAACTTTTTAGAAATCCACAGACTATTCGCACTTATTCCCAAGTTATTCACTGCCTTTATTGGGGCCTAACTTGAGATTTTTACGAGCACGGTAGATGCGGACGAAATGACGGATGGGCCCATAGGCTATGTAAGTAAAAAACAGCAGCGCAAAAAAGAATTCCTTGAAGAAGAAAGCAGTGCCCAAGCCTAGAATCAGAGCGATGAAGGAGCGAAACTTTGTCTGTGTTTGCCAATCGACGTTTTTGAAGCTGGGATACTGTATATTGCTCACCATCAGATAAGCGATCGCTAGCATGAAGGGAGGGATCAGTAGCGCCAGGCTACGGGAGTCGTATGTGGGGGTTTTGAGGCTGGTGATGACTAATACGATCGAGGCAATCATCCCAGCCGCCGCAGGCACCGGCAGGCCCAAAAAGTCATTGGTGCCTTTCAACCTCTCGGCCGGAGGAAGCATCGGGTGAGTCAGCACGTTAAAACGCGCGAGCCGAACGGCTGCACATAGCAAGTATACAAATCCAATCAGCCAGCTAATTTGTAAAAAGATCGGATATTTTTCGACCGTAGGCGTCAGCACCAGAAAGATCATCATGAGAGCGGGCGCGACACCGAAGGAGATGATATCTGCGATCGAATCAAACTCCTTGCCAAATAATGATTCCCGGCCACCTAATCGAGCAACACGTCCATCCAAGGCATCGCATATAACCCCAAAAAGAATGAACCAAACAGCTTGTTTGTAATTGTCAGAGACAACGCTGGGGTCGGTGGCGTAGTTAGCTTGTATGCAACGCAATATGGCTAAGAAGCCAAAAAAAAGATTCCCAGCGGTTAAGCTGTTGGGGAGGAGATAAATGTGGCTGGCTTCCCCGGAATCTGCGTATTTATGACGCGATGGTTCAGGTTCTTCGGGCTCTTCGTTGGCTTGAGTCATAGAGATGGAGAGGGCAATTTAATCTTCGACCTCGTCCTTATGTCGGAGTGATTCGAGGTATTTCCAGAAGGAATCTTCCTGTTCGAGCATAAATTCTTCAGTGAAAGGTAGCTTGAAACGGAAAATAAAGTCGGAAAGCGTGTTTTTGTGCAAAATATAGTGCGCAAAGAGCGCATCCCCATCTTGCTCAAAATAGATGCGAAATTCGCCTGCCCGCACGCGATAATATGTTTTCCCATTACGATGGAAACAGCCAAGGTCCTCGTTGGGATTGTCCAGCTGCTCCTGCTTAAGAGTACTCACTACTTCGACCAGTAGCATTTGAGAGCGTGTGTCGAGCTGGTTGAGCTCGTGCATACTTTGTTCGCTGAAATTGACTTGAAACATGTTAAGGTATCGTGAGTGGATCTCGAAATAAGCCATCACTGTAGCTCCCTTAGCGCTCTGTGCAATCGCAGAATGTGGCTTGAAAGATTCCGCTAAAGACGGCGTTAATTTTGAATAGGAGCTATTATTTTTTAGTCTTTCTTAATCTTGAGCAGCATACGGATTGACCCGCTCGGTTTCTTTAGCAATCTCGCTCAAATGGTTCAAATGACAGTTAAATACGAAGGTTCACTGCGCTGCAAAGTTAGCCATGAGCCTTCCGGTCAATCTTTCACCACCGATGCGCCCATCGATAATAATGGCAAAGGCGAAGCAGCCTCGCCCACAGATCTGTGTGCGGCGGCGCTAGGCTCCTGTATGGCTACAATTATCGGTATGCAAATGGAGAAGCTTGGGTTTGACCTTACTGGTATGCGTATCGAAGTGAATAAAGAGATGTCCAAATACAAGCCTCGCCGTATTATTAGACTAAGCACTGAGGTGTGGCTGCCTGCTAAGTTCGATGATAAAACGAAGCGCAAAATCGAACTGGCGGCTAAAGGTTGCCCCGTTCACCACAGTCTCAGTTCAGAGATCGATAAGCCTGTTACCTTTCACTGGCTTTAAGAATATCCTTATGGAACCGATTCGACTGCTTTTTGATTCCAGCAATCACCTTTTAGTGACACTAAGGGCGGATGGTCTTTATGGACTCGCGTCTATGGATGCAAGTGATCACAGCTGGCACGAACTTGCCAAACTTGAAACATCCGCTGGCACGCAACCGATTCTATGTGCATTGCTTAGCAGTTCACAACACGCTGAAGGTAATTGGCAGACGATTCATAATCTGAATTCCCTTCCGAAAGCGACTGATTTGGAGCAGGTTCTCAAATCCATTGATGATCAATTATATCGTATTCCCTATCTAGGAATGGGAGAGAATGAGTATATTTATCGATTCCGCACGACTAAAGAGCGCAATCGGTCGATCTATATCGATGGACAATCTGAAGCACTCTATCAAAGCGCGCTATGTCTTGCGATTAAAGAAGCTCGACGGACCAAAGAGAAATCCTCTGGAGAACCTGCAGTGCTCGATTTCGGGGCAGTTAGCTATGTCATTCCCAGCCATTTTGGTTTTTGTCTCGGTGTGCAAAATGCGATTGAGCGCGCCTATGAGACAGTAGCTATGCATCCAGATAAGCGTGTCTTCATGCTTAGCGAGTTGATCCATAATCCATTTGTAAACGAGGATTTATTAGCGCGCGGCTTACGCTATTTACAGACGGATAAAGGTTTACCTCTTTGCGCGGATGGTCAGATCGCATCTGGCGTAGACGCACCTGAAGCTCTTTGGAATCAGCTTACAGAAAATGATATTGTAATCATTCCAGCATTTGGTGCGACCAATGAAGATAAGGCCCGCCTTATTCGTCGCGGACTTTCCATACGCGAAAATGATGCGACTTGTATGTTGGTTGAGAAAGTCTGGAAGGCGGCCCGTCGATACGCGCAAGAAGGTTACACTGTGCTCATACACGGTAAATCAGAACACGAAGAAACCAAAGCGACCTTTTCAAATAGTTCCAGCTATGGCCCCGCATTGATGCTACGAAATATGGAGCATGCCCGTCGCTTAGCCGAAGTAATTCAGGCAGACCCAAGTCAAAAGCTAGCCCTATTCGAAGCCTCTTTTGCTGGGCTTTATTCTAAAGGCTTCGATCCACTTAAGGATCTGGAAAAAATTGCAGTGGTGAATCAAACCACACTTTTACGAAATGAAACCCTGAGTATTATCGACTACTTACGCGATGTCATCGCCAGTAAGTATGGGGAAACAGAGGTTGCGAATCATCTTTGGTCCAAAGGTAAAGGAGATACTCTTTGCTACGCCACCCAGGTTAATCAAGATGCTCTACATAAAGCTGTGGAACAAAACATCGATGCAGCCCTTGTGGTCGGTGGAAAAAATAGTTCAAACACCTTTCAACTATATCGTGTATGCGCAGAGCGCTTTGGAGAACGCGCACATTACATTCAGTCAGAGAAGAATATCTTATCTCTGGAAGCAGTTCGTCATTACATCTTTCCATACAATTTAACAAATGTGCCGTCTACAGTTGAAGAAGATAGGCCGCTCTTTCGAAAACCGATCGATAAACCAAGGATCCTGCTAACTGGAGGTGCGTCGTGCCCCGATGGAATTATCCAGCAAGTCATACATCGTATAAACGGTTTTTTTCCCCCTGACAGTATTCGGCCAGTTGAGGATATCCTAGAAGCAATTGGGTCGAATACTTGAAGATTCGCTTTAGCTGACTAAGGTAAGGACTGTGTTGATAGGACTTACAGATATGGAAGGTGGAGCGGCACCGGGTATCTATTATGATCTCGGGCTAGTAGTGATTCATCAGATCTACGGATATCGCGGAGTCATTGTTGCTGTAGATCCACGTTGTATGGCTGGAGAAACTTGGTATCTATCCAATAAAACTCAGCCTCCACGAGAGCAGCCCTGGTATCATGTCTTAGTCCACGATAGTGGTGGACTAAGTACTTATGTGGCGCAATCAAACCTAGCAATAGATACTAGCGGAAAACCAATCAGTCATCCTCGAATTAATTGTTATTTTTCAGATTTTATAGAAGGTCGTTATAAATTAAAAACAGGCCATTCTCCCAGTAACTGTGGAAGTTGATAGTATTCGAGATCCTGATTATTAAGAGTAAGCCTTACCGCGTAAAAGCTTCATCACAGTCAGAGCTTCATTATCTTTCATTTGTATAGTTGATGGTTTTATAGGATGTTTGCGCCCTGTGCTACGTTTCCAGTGCTCTGCATGCGACTGCACAAACTCGCGCGAGCCCAGCACAGCACCTTCCGTAAAGTAGCGGATACGACATCGCAGCAGCACCGCATTCGGCAAGACACCTTGCTGCTTTTCCAATACACGCACCGCCGCCTTGCGGTCGATGTTTGCCGCATGTTCCACAGCCGCACTACCTTTGCCAAAGAGCAGTTCACGGTAGGTCGCAAGTGCCTCATTACTAGAAGCTTCATATGCTCCGAAAGTCAGAAACTTCAACGCTCGCTGAGCCTTTTGTTGTCCACTGACTGCTTCCGCATAGCCGCAGAAACGATAATCTTTCGGGTCTTTCACCAGTCCCGCTCGCACAGGATTCAAGTCAATATAGGCCGCCATGGTCAGCAGCGCGTTGCCCTTACCCTCGACCAAAACACTTTTAAAGCGATCCGCCCATAAGGGCCCAAAGCGCTCATGGGTCTTGTTAAACCAAGTTGAAAAGCGTTGTTTTAAGGTTTTCATGAAGGCCGAGACGTCATTCATGCGAGCCAGCAGCTTTTGTCGAATCAAGTCCGCCTCCGCTCCCCCATCTCTTAATTCCTGCTCCATCACAGAAACGGTTTGATATAAGGAAGGCTTCGCATAGAGCACCCGATAGCGTCGCATCAGTTCCGAGTCGGAGACCTTAGCTTCCGGACAGACACGAACCAGCACATGGAAGTGATTGTTCATCAGGCAATAAGTAAGCACTTCGACGCCCGAAAAATCTGCGACCTGATGGATCATCTTTCGCAAGACCTCCATTTCTCTCAGTTTAAAAAGCGCCTGCCCGTTCACAGTGCGGGACATACAATGGTAAATCCCCGTGCCTTGAGCCGTGATCCGTTTCGTTCGCATAATAAGATAGTGCTCTTTTAATTATCTAATTACAAGCCTCAATATAAGGGACAGGTCTATAAAATAGAGGTTGAGAAATATTGAGTGGAGACTTTTGGCATGGGTGTTTAGGCGCTTTGCGCTTCGACGCCTTCGAGCACTAGCTCGCCGAAGAGGGTGCTGGCGGTGGCGCGTTCGAATTTTACGGGGGCGAATTGCCCGACTAGTCGGGGGCTAGCTTTGACTAATACGACGCGGTTGCCGCGGGTGCGGCCTAGGAACATGTTTTCGCCTTTTTTGGCGGGGCCTTCAAAGAGGACTTCTTCGACGGTGCCGACTAGGGCTTGGTTGCGCTCTAGGGAGCGTTTACCGAGGATCTCCAGCAGGATCTGATTGCGCTCTTCTTTTTGCTCTTTGGTGACGGGGTCGCCGAGGGGCTCGGCGGTGGTGTCGGGACGCACGCTGTATTTAAACAAATAAGCCATGTCGAAGCCGATTTCTTCGAAGTGCTTGCGGGTGAGCTCGAAGTCTTCTTCGGTCTCTCCGGGGAAGCCGACGATGACATCTGTGGAAATATACATGTCGGGGCGCACGGCGCGCATCTTTTTGATGATGCTGCGAAATTTTTCGATGCTGTAGGGGCGCCGCATGGCTTTGAGTATGCGGTCGCTGCCACTTTGCATGGGGAAGTGTAAATACTCGCAGAGCTTGGGCAGACGGCCGTAGCATTCGATGAGGTCGTCTTTGAAGCCGACTGGGTGCGGGCTGGTGAAACGGATGCGCTCGATGCCATCGATCTCGTGCACTTTCTCTAGGAGTTGCACGAAGGGGCTCTTTTTGTCGACGAAGGGAAATTCGCGGATGCCGTATTGATTGACGATTTGCCCGAGTAGGGTGACCTCGCGGGTGCCTTTGGCTGCGAGTTCTTTGATTTCTTTGACGATCTCATCCATGGGGCGGGCGCGCTCGGCACCGCGGGTCTTGGGCACGATGCAGTAGGAGCACTTCATGTTGCAGCCTTGCATGATGCTGACGAAGGCGGTGACTTGCAGCTTGTCATCAACGTGTGACTTAATGGTGTTCTGCGAGTCGAGCTCTTCGGCGAGGTCGACAATGGTGTCGGGGCGCGGCCCTTGGCCTTGGAGCGTGGCGATCATGGAATCGAGGTGCTCGGGTACGCGGTGAAATTTTTGTGTGCCGACGACGAGGTCGAGGTCGGGTAGTTTGTCGACGAGTTCGTCGCCGCGGTTTTGGGCCATGCAGCCCATGATGCCTAGGATAAAGTTGGGGTCTTTGCGTTTGCGCTTGGCCAGGTGCCCAGCCTTGCCGATGGCTTTTTGCTCGGCCTGGTCGCGTACACTGCAGGTGTTGAGGAGCACGACGTCGGCATCGAATTCGTTATCGACGAGTGAATATCCTTTGCCACGAAGCATCGCTGCGACCGCATCGGAGTCGCGTTCGTTCATTTGGCAGCCGTAGGTTTTGATATAGACTCGGTTCATAAGAAGGGCGGAGCATGCTGAGATGTGCTGTGTTGTAAATATTGAAAGCGAGAACGGCTATTCTCCTGATTTTACGATTATGTTTTAGTTGTATTAATTTGTAGGCGGAGTGCAGTTGGGTTTCAACTGCGACTCTTTGGATGTTAAAAACATGTAAGGAATTTTTAAAAGAAATAGTTGTTCGGGTGTCTTCTTGACCACGCTAGACTAGCAATATGTGGTGCAGGTATATGTCCGATATTCCACCACGCGAAATCATTTTGGCGAAAGCTGGCGAGCTTTTTCATCGTAAAGGCTATAGCTCTGTTTCCATTGAAGAGGTGATTGCCGCAAGTGGATTGCCGAAATCAGAATTTTACCGTGCTTACAGTGATAAGTCTGCCTTGGGTCAGGCTTGGTTGGAACGTTTAACGAAGCGCATGCGGATCATGCATGAGACTTTTATGGAGCGGCCAGGGGAGCGGGAGCGTCGCTTGAAAAAGTATTTTTTCTCGATGCGCAGCTGGGTGGAGGCGAACGGCTGGCGGGCGTGTCAGTTTGCAAATACAGCGGCTTGTATTGATGCGGAAGCTGAGCCGGAAATGGCTTATTTGATTGATCAATATAAGCGTGCTCAGCGTAAATTTTTCATTGAGTTGGTGGGCACACTGGTGGATGCAAAGGATGCTCAACGTCTTGGAACCGCGGTGTTTTTACTCTATTCGGGCGCGATGACTGAAGCTCAGAATCTTAAAGCGACTTGGCCGTTTGAAGATGGCTTGGCGGCTGCGGAGCAGTTGTGTGGAGTTAGACCTGATTGTTGAGCCAGTCGACGACGGCTTGAGTCATTTGAATTTTATGTTCGGCTTGATTGAAACTGTGGTCGGCTCCGTCTATGCGTATGACTTTGACGCTGTCGCCTTTTAAGCTTTGGACGAGGTCGGTGTCTTGGGGGCTTACGACATCGTCGCTGGTGCCGTGTAAGAGCAGCCAAGGGGCATGAATCATTTCGGCCAGTGGGGCGACGTTGTCGATGGTATGGCAGAGGTCGTGCATAAACTTTGCGGAGAGTGGGCAGCTTGCTTCGTCCCACATCAAACCTTGGTCTGGTGTTTCTTGGCCGAACTCGGTTTGCGCAAAAGTTTTGGTATCGACCATGCCAGCGAGTGACACGAGTGCGTTGATGCGTGCATCACGCGAGGCTTGGATGACGCCGACAGCGCCGCCCATGCTATGGCCGATGTAGGCGATTTTTGAATACGAGCTGGTGACGGCGTCGAGGATTGATGCGAGGTCGCCGACTTCTTTGGAGATGGTGGCGTCTCGGAAGTCACCTTGTGAGTCGCCATTGCCAGCGAAGGAGAAGCGTAGGGTGTCAAAACCTGCGGCATTGAGTGCCTTGGCGGTATCGACAATGAGGGGGCGATCTTTATTGCCGGTGACGCCGTGGCCGAGAATGACCAGCCAGTCGTTTTTTGCGGTGTCGGAGTTGCCGGGGGCGAAGCTGTAGTCGAGCGTTTCGCCGAGGGAATTTTGGATTGTTTGATTCATTGGGAAGTTGGGGCGTCACTTGTGACGCCCGCGGTGTTCTGGCTTAGCTTCGGCGGGCGTCATAAATGGCGCCCCTACGTTTTTTTAGATGCGGCCTTTGAAGGTGAGTTCGGCGATGCCGGACTTGTCGAGTTCGCCTTTGCCCATTTCGGTGAGCTTGGTGTATTGCTCGAAAGTGGCTTGCGCTAGGGGGGCGTTGATGCCGGCATTGGCGGCGAGGCCGAGTGCGATGCCGGAGTCTTTGGCGGCGTGTGCGGCGGAGAAGTAGCAGTCGTGATCGCGGAGAATCATGTCTTCGGCATCGGTCTCAAGCACGCGCGAGTTGGCTCCGGTCTGGCTAAAGATATCGCAGAGCATTTTGAGGTCGAGGCCGAGGGCGTCACCGATGCCGAGGCCTTCGGCGAGGGCGGCGGTGTTGATGTTCATGACCATGTTGACGAGTGCTTTGACCTCGGAGGCTTTACCGGCGGGGCCGACGTAGTGAAGCGCTTTGCTTAGGTCGTCGAGCAGAGCTTTGTTGGCTTTGAATTCGGCTTCATCACCACCGACCATGAGGAAGAGTTCGCCCTTGCGTGCCTGTGGGATGCTGGAGGCCATGCAGGCTTCGAGGCATTTGGCACCGACTTGTGCGGCGTTGGCTTCGAGCTTACCATGCAGGGCGGGTGTGAGGGTGGCGCAGTTGATGAAGGTGCGTCCTTCGGCGCCGGTGAGGAGGTTGTCTTCGCCGAAGAATATGGCGTGCATTGCGGCATCGTTGGTCACGACAGTCAGAATGATGTCCGCATGGGCGGTGACTTCGGCGAGCGTTTGATACGCGGTCGCGTCGACTTCTTGGGCGAGCTCGGTGGCGACATTTTTGTTGATGTCGTAGAGCGCGGTGATCTTGTAGCCTTTGTCATTGAGGCAGCGAGCCATATTACCACCCATGCGGCCTAGGCCAACGAATCCGATTTTTTTATCTTTCATGACTCGTATGGTAGCGAGGCTTTGTTGATAATTCAACTTATGAAGCGAAGAAGAAGCGGGGGCGGCCGCTGAGGTCTTCGATGCTTTGACCTTGCAGGCCGGCTAATTGGGCCATCTCGCTGAGCGCTTCGCTTTGTGCGATGCCGGTTTCCATCGCCAGTAAGCCTCCGGGAGCAAGAAACTTCGGGGCCCCTTCGAGTAGGACACGGAAATCGTCGAGTCCGTCGGTGCCAGCAACCAGGGCGCTGTGTGGTTCGTGTTGGATGACTTCTGGTTCCGCGGTCTGCATTTCTGCTTCGGTTAGGTACGGAGGGTTGGAGACGATGAGATCGAAAGGACTTTCGGACATCAGCGGGGTCCACCAACTACCTGCGAGAAACTGAACGCGCTCGTTGAGCTCCAGCGCGCTGGCATTTTCGCGGGCGAGCTCCAGAGCTTCTGTGCTTTGGTCGACGGCTACGACCTGGGCTTCCGGATATTGGGTGGCTAGCGCGAGGGCAAGTGCCCCACTGCCGGTGCCCAAATCCAGGATACGCTGTGGCGTGGCCTGGAGGCGTTCGACGATGAGCTCGATCAGTTCTTCGGTTTCGTGGCGCGGGATGAGCGCGCGTCGATCCACTTTGAGCTGCAGACCATAAAAGTCGGTATTGCCGACAATATACTGTAGCGGTTCGCGATTGGCGCGTCGCTTGACCAAGGGGCGCAGTGCGGACAGCTGCGCTTCGGTCAGCGGGCGATCGAGATCGAGATAGAGCTCGAGGCGCTTCATTCCGAGTGAATGTGCGATTAAGATGTCGGTATCGAGCTTCGCATTGGGCACGCCCTTCTCTTTGAAAAAGGTTTCCGTGCGCGCTTTGATTTCTCGGATGCTTAGCATGTCGTGTGGGCTGTTGATTTGGCAACTTCGCCTAATCGGTGGAGCGCGCGTAGAATTTGATCCTTCTTCAAGAGCTGCATTTAAAGTTCGTGTTATGCGGTCTGCTGATCAAGTAAGTTCTGAATGCGCGCTTCGTAATCGTAATTTTGCAATGCATCGATCAGGTCGTCGAGATCGCCGTCCACCACTGTGGGTAGGGAAAGGCTTAGGCCGATGCGGTGGTCGGTGAGGCGTCCTTGTGGGTAATTGTAGGTGCGAATGCGCTCGGAGCGGTCGCCGGTTCCGATTTGGCCCTTACGCTCGGCGGCGTATTTGGCGTGCTCTTCTTCCTCCTTCGCCTTGAGCAGGCGGGAGCGCATGACGGTTAAGGCCTTGGCACGATTTTTAATTTGGGAGCGTTCATCGGCGCAGTAGACGGTGACACCGGTGGGCTTGTGCACCATCATGACCGCAGAGTCGGTGGTGTTCACGTGTTGGCCCCCTGCCCCACTGGCGCGCATGGTGGAGATATCGAGATCATTCATGTTGAGTTCGACGTCCACCTCTTGGGCTTCCGGCAGCACGGCCACCGTCGCGGTGGAGGTGTGGATGCGTCCCTGGGTTTCGGTGGCGGGCACGCGTTGCACGCGATGCACCCCACTCTCGAATTTGAGATATTTGTAAGCTTCCTCACCAGTCATCATGAAGATGATTTCTTTGAAGCCCCCGACATCTGCGGGGCTGGAGCTCATGACTTCGACGCGCCAGCCGCGTGTTTCGGCGTAGCGGCTATACATACGGAATAGATCGCCCGCAAAGATGTTGGCCTCGTCGCCTCCAGCGCCCCCGCGGATTTCCATCACCGAGTTACGGCTGTCGGTGGCATCGGGCGGAATCATAAAGCGGAGCACGTCGTTGGCTAGCTTGTCGCGTTGAGCGGCTAGGCTTTCAAGCTCCTCCTGAGCCATCTCGCGTAGTTCTTCGTCGACGGATTCGTCCTCGGCCATGGCCTTGTTCTCTTTGAGTTGTTGCACCGTGCTGTGCCAAGCTTCGAATTTTTCGACCAAGGTGCTTAGCCGCACTTGTTCGCGCGAGATGTCGGCGGCGCGTCGCTGGTCAGAATAAAAATCTGGGGCGGCCATCTGGTCGTTTAGCTCGTCGAGCTTTTTACGGAAAGGTGCGATGTCGGGAATTTTGTGCATGGGAAAAATACTGCTATTGAATTATGCGTTGCAGTGAATGACATAGATCACAACAGTCGAGTTCTACCTGCAATGACGAAAAAGAACCTTCATCGCCAAAACATTGTCGCTTGTATCTGGGATTTTGACAAGACGCTCATTCCTGGCTACATGCAGGCACCTATTTTCGAGACCTTTGGTATCGACGAAGAGCAGTTTTGGAAAGAGGTCAATGCGCTGCCCGATATTTATGCGAAGCGTGGGACGCGAGTTTCGCAGGATACCATTTATCTAAATCACTTGATCAGTTTTGTGAAGAATGGCTGCTTAAAAGGCTTAACCAATCAACGATTGCGCGAGTTGGGCAAGGAGTTACGTTTTTATCCAGGGCTGCCTGATTTGTTCACGCGTTTGCAAGCGGTGGTCGAGTCACGTCCTGAGTATAAGAAGCACAATATCAAGCTGGAGCACTATATTATCAGCACAGGCTTAGCGGAGATGATCAAGGGCAGTTTGATAGCACCTTATGTGGATGGGATTTTCGGCTGTGAATTCATTGAAGCTCCCCTGCCCCCGAATTATTCAACTCAAAATGAGTTACCACTCCACATGGAGTTTGAGATTAGTCAGATTGGCACAATCGTTGATAATACCATTAAGACACGTTTCATTTTTGAGATCAATAAGGGCTGTAACAAGAATCCGCAGATCGACGTCAATGCGTCGATGGATCGAGTCGATCGTCGTGTGCCGATTGACCGGATGATATACACCGCGGACGGCCCCAGTGATGTGCCTGTGTTTTCGGTGGTGAAAAGTAATGGAGGCAAGGCCTTTGCGGTCTTTAATCCCGACAGCGAAGCTGAGTTTGCGCAGAACGATGCTTTGTTGGGAGCGGGACGTATTCATGCGTATGGTCCTGCCGATTACACTGAGAATAGCACCACTTCGAAGTGGCTACGACTACACGTGCGCACCATCTGTGAGGGTATTGTGGCGGAATGCGAGGCCAGTTTGAATGAAAAAGTCAGGCGCGCACCTAGGCATTTGCATGATGAGGACGAGCGTGAGGGTTTTGTGGAGAACAAAGGAGCCACTCAAAAAGAGCTATTTTAAGCGATGAGGAGTCGGCATTTTCTGTGGTTTTAGGGGGCGCCCAAGCGGGTGCTCACTAAGTCGTTGGCCTTGTTTGACATTATTATAAGTTTTGCCTACCTTAAGCTTAGCTTATGGATATTCTAACTGCCCTCATTCTCGGTGCGATCTGTGGTTTGATCGGCGCTTTTGTTATGAACTTATTTATGCGTGCTGTGGGGCGCTCCTTCGATCGACGAGCGGACATGGTGCGTGCGCTCGGGAGCTTCTTTACCGGCAAACTGGAGAACGCTGCTGCGGTGGGTACCGCAATACACGCCTGTGCCGGCGTGGTTTTTGGCATCATATATTTCGTGATCATGCAGAGTATGGGGGCGCTGGTATTTCCGCAGGCGATCTTTTTAGGCCTTGGCTTTGGTTTCTTTCATGGGCTCATCACCAGCTATGCGCTGATGTTCTACGCGAGTGAACGGCACCCTTTGGAAGATTATCGCAAAGCAACCATGCAGGAGGGGGTGTTGCACCTTCTGGGGCACATGATCTTTGGTTTAACTGCGGGTGTATTAGGTGCTTTGATTTCGCTAGGTTTTTAGCCGGGCTCGCCTAGAATCAGGCGCACGGCATCGAGGCGTAGGTGTGCTTTGGCGATGTGTTTAGTGACGTCGGTAATCACATTTTCTGCGATTCTTATTTCTTCTTCACGAACGTTGGGGTTGACCTTGCGTAGCTCTTTCAGGCGTGTTGCTTCACCATCGAGACGTTCGTGAGCTTGGTGCATGGCAGCTTGTAATAGCTCGGATTTTTGTGTGCGGGCATGTTCTTTGGCAGCACGCAGCATCTGTGGGACCAGTGCTTGGAGTAGTGTTGGATCTTGTTTCAGGCGGAAGGCCTCTTCGTCGTTGCAGTATTTATTAATGTAATCGTGACTGTATTCCTCGCTACAATCCTTGCCGCTTAGATCGATTAACACCCTTACAGGTGTGGGGGGCAGAAAGCGGTCTACGTGTAGGCGTGGCGGGGCTACGCTTTCCAGTACATAGATGGCTTCAATTAGGATCGCTGGGGCTTTGATGCCCGGCTCTGACCAGACGACTATTGAGCTATTGCCCTTCTCTGAGCTGAGAGTGAGGTCGATGGCACCGCGGACCATTGGATGGTCCCAAGTTAAGAAGGCGATGTCTTCCCGGCCGAGGGCTTTGGTGCGCTCGCAGGTGACTGTGATGCCTTCCTCTGGTAGTTCTGGGAAAGAATCGGTAAAGAGTTGTCCAGGCTCTAGGCGGAAGGTGCGTGCATCGATGTCCTCTACGTTGACGCCGAAATGGTCGAATATTCGGTTCATGAATTGGTCTAAGGTGCGATCCGCATCCAGCGTGCGGATGTGACTCACCAGTTCGGCCGAGGCTTCTTCGCGGAAAGAGTTGAGTGCGATCAGCCTGTCTTGTCCTTGACTGAGTTTCCGTTCCAAGTCTTCTCGAAAGCTTGCGCTTTCTTTGATGAGTTGATCGGCTTCTTTCAGTGTCGCAGCGTCGGCGATATGATAGCGTGGGCCAAGTGAGCGTATCGACTCGCCGAATTTATTGATATAGGCATAGCCACCTTTGAGTGAGTGTTCGACTCCATTTAAGCCTTCGTGGTGCCAGCGCATGAGTAGTTCCGTCCAACTATGCTTGAGGTAAGGCATGTGGATTTGGATGGTCTTGGTCTGCCCTATTCGGTCCAGTCGACCGATTCGTTGCTCCAGTAGTTCTGGATTGAGGGGGAGATCGAACAGCACCAAGTGATTGGCAAATTGGAAGTTGCGGCCTTCGCTGCCAATTTCAGAGCAGAGTAGTATTTTTGCGCCGTCGGATTCAGCAAACCATGCAGCATTGCGGTCACGTTGTACCAGTGTGAGTTCTTCGTGGAAGAGTGCCGCTTTGACATTAACTTCTTCCAATAGTGCATCGTAGATGGCTTGGACTTTTTCACGAGTGCGGCAGATGAGCAGCACTTTTTCATTGTCGCTGAGTTCTTTGAGAAGTTTGGACAGCCATAGGATACGAGGGCCATGTCGGAAGTCATAAGGTTCTGGGGTGCTAGAACCGGTAGCTTCCAGGTCGAATTCGCGCAAGAGTCGCTGCTCCAGTTCGGCTTTGGCTAGTTTAGCTCGTGGCTTGAGTTGGCAAGGGGAGCCCTTGCGCTCTGGAAATCCAGTTAAGGTGTCGCGTGAATTTCGGAAGATGACGCGTCCTGTTCCGTGGCGGTCCACTAATTCTTGCAGCAGTGCTTGTGGCTTTTGTAGATGCTGCTGGAATTCGTCGTCGCTGCGTTCAGCGAAAGCCTCGCGTAGATATTTGATATCTTCATCGTTTAATTGTTCGCGGCCTACGATCTTATTGGCAACTGCGGCCACCTTTGAGTAGCCGGCTTGCTCTTTGCGAAATTTGTCCAAATCAGGGTAACGCTCTGGGTCGAGCAGGCGTAAGCGCGCGAAGTGCCCCTCGGCGCCAAGTTGCTCCGGAGTGGCGGTCAGCAGTAGTAGTCCGTGGCTCTTTTGGGTCAGGCTCTCGACGAGTTTATATTCAGGGCTGACGAATTCTGGAGTCCATTCCAAGTGGTGTGCTTCGTCGACTACTAGCATATCCCAGCGAGCGTTGAGTGCACATTCTCGCCAGCGCGACTGTTCGGTCAGAGTCTTGATACTACATATGACCAGTTGCTTTTCGTTAAAAGGGTTCGTATCTGGGTCCACCGCGGTTACAGCTTCGCAATGTTCTGTGTCGATGAGTGTGAACCAGAGATTAAAACGGCGCAGTAATTCGATGAACCACTGGTGCACCAGCGATTCAGGGAGTACGATCAGGATGCGTTCTGCGCGGCCAGTCAGGTGTAAGCGGTGTAGGATCAGGCAGGCTTCAATTGTTTTACCCAAGCCAACTTCATCGGCAAGGAGGACGCGTGGCATGTAGCGATTGGCCACTTCGGATGCGATATAGAGCTGGTGCGGGATTAGGTCGATGCGGCCTCCGACAAAGCCAGCTACATCCGATTGTCTGGCATGAGCGAGGCGTGTAATGGCTTCGTAGCGCAGTTTAAACGCAGCGGATTGATCGATTTGTCCCCCGATTAAGCGATCTTCAGGCTTGCTGAAGCTAATACTGTCGGCCAGCTCCATTTCAGGCACTTCGACGCCCCCGCCAATATAGGTCAGGATTCCCGCTTCTTCTTTGACTTCCTCTATGACGATGGTCTGGCCTTGTTGTGAATGGATGCTGTCGCCCACGTGGAATTCTACTCGCTTGATGGGGGCATTGGCCGTTGCGTAGATGCGCGCCTCATTGGCCGCTGAAAAAACGATGCGCACTTGGCGCCGATCGGCCTCTTCTAAAATGCCGAGCCCGAGCTCTGGTTCTGTTTCGCTGATCCAGCGTTGTCCAATCGTAAAATTTGCCATCGCGGGATGCTCAGTGTCGCTCTGTTTAATGTCAAGTTTAGCAAGCTTGGCTTGCACCTGTATGGGCTGGGTTGCAGAAATAGAATCTTATGTCACAGCAAACAGACCTCTTTATACCTGGCAATGTGTGTGCACCTGAGGCGCAGGCGCGCACTTCGCATCTTGGAATCGGAGCGCATCAGGACGACCTAGAGTTTATGGCTTTTCATGGTATTTCTACCTGTTACGAGCAAGCAGGTGCGTGGTTTAGTGGCATCACTTGTACTGATGGTGCGGGGAGTGCCCGTGCTGGAGCTTTTGCGGATAAAACTGATGCGGAGATGCAGCAGATTCGCCTGCAAGAGCAACGTCGCGCGGCAGAGTTGGGCCAGTATAGTTTTATGGCGCAGCTCGGCTTTTCCAGTGCGCAAGTTAAAGATCCTGAAGGACGCGAGGAATTGGTAGATCAGTTGGAACGCTATTTACTCATGACACAACCGGAGGTTTTGTATACGCACAATCCTGCGGATCAGCATGCGAGCCATGTGGCCGTGTTTCATGCGGTGATGGCAGCGCTACAGCGTGTGCCTCCCTACTCGCGTCCTAAGAAGGTTTATGGCTGCGAAGTTTGGCGTGATTTAGACTGGTTGTCGCCTGAAGACAAGGTGGCGCTGGATGTAAGTGGTCACCCTGAATTAGCCAAAAAATTGAATGCCTGTTTCGAATCACAGATCGCGGGCGGCAAGGATTATGGCCAAGCCGTGCTGGGGCGTCGCCGCGCGAATGCGACTTTTTATGATTCTCACTCAGTGGATACGGTCGATCAACTGTGGTTTGCGATGGATCTGACTCCATTGATTGAGGAAGATGCGCCTACAATTCGAAAGTTTGTGGATGCCAAGTTGGATCGCTTTCGGGAATCTGTCAGAGAACTGCTGTAGTTGTTTGCGCATTGTGACAAGTCGCGCCCCTACGGTTGAGCTGACGCATACTCACTCTTGACCCAGCGGCGGATTCAGTGAATTTAGCGGGTATTATGCCTGCCAATGATACTATTGTCGCCCTCTCCTCGCCTGCGGGTGAATCTGCGATTGCCTTGATTCGTTTGAGCGGTCCCGCGTGTGCGGAACTCGCGCTTGCGATTACGCAGCGTGTTAAGCCTTTGAAAAAGCGCTTTGCGCACTTCGCCAATTACATCGATCTACAAGGAGTGCAGATCGACGAATGTGTCTTTACCTTTTTCGCCGAGGGGCAGTCATTTACTGGCGAGGCGATGTTGGAGATCGCGCCGCACGGGAATCCCTTGATCGTGCAGAAGATTTTGACGGATTTGATGGCGCGCGGGTGTCGCCCTGCAGAGCCGGGTGAATTTACCCGCACCGCCTTTATGAATGGGCGTATGGATCTAAGTCAGGCGGAAGCCGTTTCTGATTTAATTCGTGCGCGTTCCGATCGCAGTCTTGAGGTGGCTCAGCGTCAGTTGCACGGCTCTGTGGGGCGCAAAATGAGTGAATTGACTGAGCGTTTATTGAGTGTAATGGCGCATTTGGAGGCCTATATTGATTTTCCTGAAGAAGACCTGCCCGGTGAAGATCAGGCGGGCCCTGCATCTGAATTGCGTCAATTGATAGAAGAGATTCGTGATTTAATTGAGACTCAGCGCTACTCCGCCCTACTTCACGAAGGCATTAAGACTTTGATCATTGGTGAACCCAATGTCGGGAAGAGCAGTTTAATCAATGCTTTGACGGGGGCAGACCGTTCGATTGTGAGTGATATTCCCGGTCCTACGCGCGACTACATTTCAGCATTCATGATGGTCGGTCCCTGGCGTATTGAAATTCTGGATACTGCTGGTTTGCATGAAGCGGGCGACGCGATTGAGCAACTTGGCATCGATCACACCATTGAGCAGGCGGAAACTGCAGATTTCTTTTTGCTGGTCTTGGATGTCACTGCACCCTGCCCTACTCTGCCTGATGCTTTATTGCAGCGGATGACTCCGGCGAATACTCTGGTTATTGAAAATAAGATCGATTTGCCGGGGGCCGCGGAGCGCTCCGATTTCTTGCCTGCCTTGCAGCATGTGCGTATTCTTTGCTGGAGCGCAAAGGCATCGCTGAGCTGCGTGAAGTATGGCAACAGTCAATCGATGCCAGTTTGACGCAGCCCCAGAGCGATGGTGTGGTGGTGAATGCGCGTCATGCCATGTCGCTGGGAGAAGCCGTCGAGGCTTTAGAGTTGGCTTCTGCTAAGTTGCGGGATGGGGAACTTTCGGAGCTGATTGCAGCGGATTTGCGTGACGCGGTGGAATCGATTGGTCAGGTTGTGGGGCGCGTGGATAATGAGCGAATGCTCGACAGTTTGTTTAAACAGTTTTGTATTGGAAAATGAGTTCGGGATTAAAATTTGGTAAGCACCAGCCCTACGATGTTATCGTGTGTGGTGCGGGACATGCAGGTTGTGAAGCCGCGCTGGCGGCTGCGCGTTTAGGCGCGGACACGCTGATGCTGACGGGGAACCTGGATACGATCGCTCAGATGAGCTGCAATCCTGCCATTGGTGGTCAGGCAAAAGGACACATGGTGCGTGAGATTGATGCCCTCGGTGGCGAGATGGCAGTGAATACGGATACCACCGCGATTCAATTCCGTTTATTGAATGCATCCAAGGGGCCCGCTGTACAAGCGCCACGCGCGCAGTGCGACAAGAAGGCGTATCAGTATCGTATGAAGCACGTGCTGGAGTTGCAGTCGAACCTGGATCTTTTTCAGGCCATGGTGCAAGGACTCATCTTTGAGGGCGATAAAGTCGTGGGGGTGCGAACAAACTTGGAAGTCGATTTTTATGCCAAGACCGTGATTGTGACCACTGGCACCTTTTTACGCGGCTTGATGCATGTTGGGAAGAATACCAATAAGGGGGGGCGCATGGGAGACTTCTCGGCTGAGGGCTTGTCGGGTTCGTTTTTGGAAGCAGGTATTGAGTTGGAGCGGCTTAAGACTGGCACGCCCGCGCGCATTTTGGGAAGTAGTATCGATTTTAGTCAGTTGGAAGAGCAGAAGGGCGATCCCGAGCCCACGCTGTTTGCGTTCTATGACACGCGTGGAATCGAGAATGTGTTCCACGTGGAACAATCTGATGCGTCGGGCGGAGCGGAACCAGGAATGTTCCACGTGGAACATTCGGCTTCGGGGGCAGTGAATTCGGACCATGCATTGTTCCACGTGGAACATCCGGGCCAGCGCAAGTTGGGTTGGTTGCCTGGTAAGGATCAGGTTTCGTGTTGGATGACCTATACCGGGCCGGAGACGCGGCAGGTGGTGACGGATAATTTGCATATGTCTCCAATGTATTCGGGGCAAATTGAAGGCACGGGGCCGCGTTATTGTCCTAGTATTGAGGATAAGTTTGTGCGCTTTGCAGATAAGGAGCGGCACATGTTGTTTCTGGAGCCGGAAGGGCGTAATACCAACGAGTGGTATATCAATGGGCTTTCGACGAGTTTGCCCTTTGAGGTGCAGCTGGATATGTTGCGCAGTATTGATGGGCTTGAGAATGTGCACATGCTGCGCCCCGCCTATGCGGTAGAATATGATTTCGCGCCACCGACGCAGTTGTATCCGTCTCTAGAGTCTAAAAAAGTGGAAAACTTGTTCTTTGCGGGCCAAATCAATGGCACTTCAGGCTATGAGGAGGCTGCGGGGCAGGGCTTAATTGCGGGCGTGAATGCTGTGCAGAAGATTCGCGGTGAGGAGCCGCTGGTGTTGAAGCGGCACGAGGCCTACCTGGGCGTTTTGATTGACGACTTAGTCACTAAAGGGACCAAGGAGCCGTATCGTATGTTCTCCAGCCGTGCGGAGCATCGTTTGCTATTTAATCATCCTAGTGCGGAGCTGCGCTTGTTGGATTCGGTGGATCGTTTGAAGTTGGTCGGAGAAGCGCGCTTAGCTCGTATGAAGGCCAAGGCGTCCAAGGTTACCGAGTGGACCGAGCGCTTAGAGGTGGAACGTCGTGCGGGGGATACCTATGCATTGCATTTGCGTCGTTCGCACTCACAGCAGGACTTTCCGGAGGCCTTGCGTGGGGAATCCAAGGAGGTGCGCGATGAGGTGCACTATCGCGTCGTATTCAAGGGCTATTTGGAGCGGGAGCAGAAGCAGATTGAAAAGATGAAGCACATCGATAAGATTAAGCTGCCGGAAGGTTTTGATTTTACGGAGGTCAAGGGCTTGCGCAGTGAGAGTGCTCAAAAATTGATTGCGATTGCGCCGCTTACTTTGGGGCAGGCCAGTCGTATCAGTGGGGTGAATCCGGCCGATATTAGCATTTTAATGGTGCATTTAGAGGCACGTGGGGTGAAGTGATCGAGCTAGTGGCCTTTTGCTGCAAATGTTACGGTTGTGATACGGTCGTGTTTCGTGTAGGTTAAAAACGATTCTTGGGCGCTTGGAAATAGCTTTAAGCGTTGACCCGTAATAGGATGTAATAGGTCTTGATCCTTGTTACAGACACTTGAGATTCTCTTAAAAACCTGCATAAACACACTGGCTGTCAGCCTACATACAATCCAATGAGCGCCCCGAAAGTGCACCGAATTTTAGTTTTAGACGACGAGCCTGACGTCACAGAGTTGCTTGAGTATAAACTTGAGCAGGAGGGCTATCGCGTGGAAGTTTTGAATGATCCACTTGTTTTTGTGGCCAAGGTCCGTGATTTTGAGCCGGATCTTATGATTCTGGACATTATGATGCCGGAGCTGAATGGCTTACAGCTATGTCGTATTGCGCGTTCGGATCCGTCGATGAAGGATATACCAATTATCTTTTTAAGTGCTCGTGGCGAAGCGGAGGATCGTGTGAAGGGGCTAGAGACTGGTGCGGATGATTATTTGTCTAAGCCTTTCAATGCAAAGGAGTTGTTGTTGCGTATTAGTAATATGCTGAATCGCATGGGCGCGCCGGTGGAGTCTAGTGGGCAGTCGCGGATCGAGATTGCTGGTGTCGTGATCGATGAGGATTTGCATGAACTGACAGTGGATGGGGTGCCTGTGGTTTTGACGGCGACTGAGTTTCGCTTGTTGAAATTGTTGATGGAGCGCAAGGGGCGTGTGCAGTCACGTGAGCATCTGTTGGTTAATGTCTGGCACTACGACACAGATATTGAAACTCGTACTGTGGACACTCATGTGCGTCGTGTGCGCGAGAAATTGGGTGCGTATGCGCATTTGATAGAAACAGTGCGTGGCGTCGGCTATCGTGCGGTGGATGTGTAGTGAGCTGTGTGAGCTTGATTGGACGCGAGGACTTAGTTGCTTGTGATTAGGCATATCCTTGCTACTTAGTTCTTATCCTTTCTTTTATCATGCTCTGGTTCTTTACGATTGTATTGCTGTTTACGACACTGGTTTTATTTTTCCGAGTGTTGCGTTTGCGGCGTTTATTGAAAGGAATGGAGGGGGCTGTGCGCACGCGGCGGCGGCTGTTGTCGGAGGATTCTACGGATGCATTGAAGCGAATGGGGGCGTTGGGCTTGGTCGAGTCTTTAAATGAGCTAATCGATTCGCACAACGATGCTTCTGCGCAGAAGAGCGGCTACTCCAGTCAGGTTGAGGCGATGCTGGGGGCGGTGCAGGAAGTGGTGATTGTATTCGATGAAGATCGGGTGGTGGAGTATGCGAATCGCTCGGCCGAAAAACTTTTCCGCCGGGGAGAATCGATTCAGGGCTTACGCTTGGAGGGAGTTTTACGCTCTTTGACTTTGTTGGAATTGTTGGATGTGGCCGCCAAGGTGGAGCGGACGGAGCCTACGCAAATTCATATTGAGCAGGGGAGTGAAACGCTCTGGTTTGAGGCCTCGTGTGCGAAAGTCACTGGTTTGGGGGCAGAAGACTCGCAGTCGACACTTCTGGTCTTGCATGATATTACCAAACTAAAAGCACTTGAGGTCATGCGGCGGGAGTTTGTGGCGAATGTATCGCATGAGTTGCGCACGCCGTTGACGATTATTAAAGGTTTTGCAGAGACTTTGATTGATGATGAGGCCAGCATTCAGCCGAAGGCGCGGTTGCGCTTTACTACCAAGATTTTAAATAACGCAGAGCGCTTGCATGTCTTAGTAGAGGACCTGCTTACCATTTCGCGTTTGGAGTCGCGTCCAGACCAAATCGAACCGATTGATCAACCGCTACACGGCTTGCTTGATGAAGTTGCTGAAAATTATCGTTCTCGAATTGATCCGCAAACGCAGGCGATCGAGGTTCAGGTAGACGCAGGGATTCACTCTTTGCCCTTTGATCGTTATCGGATTCATCAGGTGTTGGATAACTTTATCGAAAATGTATTTCGCTACGCGCCAGACTTTACCCGTATCCAGCTTGAGGCGTGTCTTGAGGCGGATGGTCAACAGGTGCGCTGTGCGGTGGTTGACGACGGTCCCGGGATACCAGCTAAGGATTTGCCACATATTTTTGAGCGCTTCTATCGGGTCGATAAGGGGCGTTCACGTGAAACTGGGGGCACGGGCCTTGGCTTGAGTATTGTGAAGCATATCGTGCAGTTACATGGCGGCACGGTGCGGGCTGAAAGTCAGCTGGGGAAGGGGACGCGTATGTCGTTTACGCTGCCCTGTGGGCTAGCGCCTTATTCAGAAAAAAGCTGATAAAAACTCTGCGAGTGTCGCGGATTGGGGTGTGTTGTGTGCGGCTATGAAAGTGTGCGGCTGACTTGGAATACGCTGGTGACGATGCCGATTGCGATAAGGGCAACCAGAATGAAGGCACAAATTAAAGCACCAGTTGATACAAGCGTAGTTAGCTTGCTCAGGCGTGCGCTTAATTCGTTGCGGAAGCCCTTGGTGATCTCATTCATGCTATGTGCGAGGTTGCCTGTATTTTCGCCGACAGTTAAGATGTCCACTGCAAGGTCGGGCATGAAATGGTTGCGCTGAAAGGCTTGTGCGATAGAAAGGCCTTCGTTGACTTGGCCGCGGGCGGTGTTGAAGCGCTCCTTGAGTTCGGTGTTTTTTACGGTGCGTTCTGTCAGGCGAAGCGTTTCAGTGGTGTTGATGCCACTTTCCAGGAGGGTGGTGATCAAATTGCCGACCTGAAATAAATCGCTGTAGAGAAAGATCTTACCCAGCAGGGGAATTTTTAAGAGCCAAGAGTCTGAGCGGCGTAGGCCGGGTTCTGTTCGGCGCCATTGTTGGAAACCGATGATAGCAATGATAATGCCGATGAGGAGGAAGGGGCCAGCAGTTGCGACCAGTGAAGAGCCATCAATTAAGATACGTGCGCTCCAGGTCATTTCACCCCCGAGGCGATCGAGCATGCCTTGAATTTGTGGCAGTAGCACTGTCATGAATAGCACCACAACGGCGACGGCGACGGTGCAGATGAAGGCTGGGTACATCATACTGGCGATCATCTTCTTGCGGATGGCTTCCTTTTCTTCCAGGTAATCGATGACTTTACGCAGGATGGGGGTGAGGTTTCCGGTGGCTTCACCCGCCTCAATCACATAGCTGATCGAGTTGGGGAAGTAGCGCGGTTGGCGTGACATGGCACCTGCGAGTGTAGAGCCCTCGCTTAGATCGCGCCATAGAGTTTGCACGATGCTGCGTTGCTCTTTATCGCTGAGGCGTTGGCTCAGAATACGAATAGAATCGCCGATGGGGAGGCCAGAGCTATGTAGCTCCATTAGGCGCTTCAATACGGTCAGACCGATATTTTCGCGTTTGGGGCCCCGTTGCTTCACTGCTTGGTCGCTGCCGTCTTTGGAGGCATTGTTGCTTCGCAAAGATTTTGTGCGCTCGCTGAGTTTGGAGAAAATCGAAGGCGCTTCGGCGTTGCCTTCTTTCAGTGCCATGGGGCTGAGACCTTGGGCTTGTAGGCGTTGCATGGCCAAGCGACGCTCTACAGCTTCGATTGAACCGCTTACAATGGTGCCATCTGCCTTACGCGCTTTGTAGTTAAAAACTGCCATAATACGATTTTGATGAGTGTCTTTTAGCAGACAGTAAGTCCACCATTTTCGTGATCGAATATAGGATCGTCGACGAGGAGGGATGGTTGCGAATTGCTGGAACAAATATTGCACTGTGCTGAACTAAGGTGTTTACCTATTTAGACTCATGATTCTACCGCGACCTCTCTTTTGTATTTTCGGAGCCCTTATTATATGCGTGGCCCATGTGGCGACTGCTGTTGAAGAAGCTGTGGACAATTTCCTGCAGGTGCCTGCCGATCAAATCACAGCAACGACTCGTGAGACGGCTATGCCAGATTTGGGAGAAGGGAAGTTGGCTAAGATTATTCAGCGCTATTATGAAGAGGGACTTGGGGGAAAGTCCGTTTGGGAGCAAATTTCAAGCTTAAAGCTTGTGGGCACTTTGAAGCTGGAGAGTGGTGAGTATGAGTTGAAGGCCTATCAAAAAAAGCCAAATTTGATTAAGTTGATTATTCGTGGTGATCAGCGTGACATGGTATTGGGCTATGATGGGGAGGTGGCTTGGCGCAAGTTGCCGGGGCGTAATGTGAAGGCCGAGCCTATGTCTGAGGTTGAGGGGCGGCGCTTTATACATAATGGTTTCTTTGGCAGTCATTTACTGTATCCCTTCGCACTTGGAAAGACGATCGAGTATATCGATACCGTACCTACGGATGGGAATATCTGCCACCAAATCCGTGTGACTCTCGCTACAGATTATCAGGTAGACTACTATATTGATATTCGGAGTCATCTGGCAATTAAATCAGTTAGTACCGACTTGCTGAATAATGTGGTGAACAGTGTGGTTTATCGGGATTACGAGAGGGAGGCAGGCATGCCGCTCGCGAAGCAGGTTGAGAGCTATGAGGAGGGTGAGTGGAGGAGCTCACTGAGGATAGAAGAGGTGAAAGTGAACTCTGGTGTGATTCCATGGATGTTTAGGATGCCACGTTAGAGTCTGGAGTCCTTTCACATATTGTTAACGAAATGACGTGTTCTTATGCTCGCCCAAAGGTCTGTTTTCGGCACGTTTTATGCATTCTGTATACCCTATATAATTCTGTTTTGTTGTGATCATGCCCGTAACTGATATTTTCGATGTCGTCGATATGGACGATAACGTTCTTCGCCAAGAGCCGCGTTCTGTGGTGCATCGCGAGAAGCTCTTGCACCGTGCAGTACATGTTTTTGTATTTAATCAAGCGGGGCAACTCTACTTACAGCGTCGCTCGCTGACGAAAGATACGGCGCCGGGAAAGTGGGTGAGTTCCTGTTCGGGGCACGTGGATACAGGGGAAGACTATGATGATGCCGCGCCGCGTGAACTGTATGAAGAGATTGGTTTAAGCGATCCGACTGGGCTCAAGCGCATCTTTAAGGAGGCACCCTGCAAACAGACGGGAAACGAATTTGTATGGGTATATACCTGCGAGGCGGAGGGACCTTTCGTGCTGGACCCGACCGAAGTTATGGAGGGGCAATGGATTGATGTGAAGCACCTCAATCACTGGCTGAAAGAGCGCCCACGTGATTTCGCTTGGTCATTCAGTCACCTGTGGGCTAAGTTTCAGAATCGAGGGTAGAGCTTTATTGGGAAGGTTCCTCTTCTTCGTGGATTGATTGAGAGAGCTTCCGCATGCTAATCCGTGTTGATTTAGGATCACGAGGTGGCAACAATACTAATACAGTTCTTCGATTATTCGATAGCTGGATGTCGTAAGACATAACTAAGCGTGGGCCTTGCTCTGTTTCTAGTGCGAATGCTAAGCGCGTCGTCTTGCTTTTTTCTTTATCTGGATAAGAGATTGGGGATGAGATTCCGCGCGGAAAGGCTGAGTCAGTTGTTCCCACACGGCCAATTAAGTCTCTTCCTGTGGCGTTAACGATTAATATGCTATTTCTAGTGAAATGAGAATCTGCATCATTGATAAAGTATAGTTCAAATTTTCTATCAGTTTGATCGGCAAGATTATTGTTTGGATGGGCTTGGATGATGAGGAGGCTCTCTCTTATATTAGTTGGAATCTTTGCTTGGGCTATCTGTGTGTATGGTTCGGAATTTGGATTAGTCGGTACGTAGCTAGGATTCCTGATGAACAGTGCGAAATTCAAAATTCCCTTATAGGAATATGTGTCGATTGAGCGGCTGGATTTGTGGAATTTTAATTCTCTGTGGGTATCTCCATCGAAGTAATATAACCCTTTAAAGCTGTCACTCCCAACTCCGAATACACGGAATTCGAACTCTATGGTAGTTGGAGCCTGTTGAGAGTGGAGAATCGATGCTCCAAATACAATCGCGGTAATTAGAGCTGTGATGAATCTAACCATTTTATATCATTTATTTTGAATTTTCTGCCAAATCCGTTGGCGTTGTCCATAATTTGACTGCTTGAGCCATCGAACCGTTCTGTCGTGCGTTGAACAACCACTTCGCATTGCGCGGTCGCAATGGGTTCTCCTGTTACTGGGTCAACGGATTGACCGATTGCCCGTATGCGAAAAGTATCACTGCGAGTGACCATCGCTGGGCTTAGTGCAGAAATGATATCAGCCTGACTTAGATATGAAGTTGCATTGATTGGCATTTTTACATCGTCCCCAGCACTGTCATAATTGCTTCCTTCTTCGATCGTATTGATCGCAGTTTGATCAATGCTTGTTTGTAGAATGCCGCTATTGATGAATTCTTTAAGCGAGATAAATGGGCGTTCGTGTAACTTTAAATTCTCAACTATTTTCGCTGCTAAATTACTAATTGTCGCGATGTCGTATTCACGATGTCCGAGTGACAAGCTCGGGCGCCAGTCAGAGTTTGGGTTGTAACCGTTGGAATTTTTATAGGTGAGATCTTTTTCCCCATCTTCAAGTCGAGGGTAGTCGTCGCCAAGTGTGGTTTCGTTTTCATAATCCTCAAACGGGAATTTCCATTCTGTATAAGATTCAGAACGCATGTGTCCCGAGTTGGGGAGTCGAAAGAACGCATTTTCAAGGTTTATCCTTTTTGAATCTACTTGGCTGCTCGTACCTTTATTCACGTAGTAATCCCAGTCGTAAATCGAATTTGCAGCTAGCATTGCTGACCATGCATCAATAGATGTCGAATTGATATTAAATGCTCCCTTTATCAGTAGATTCTTTGAAGACTCGGAATTATTCAAATCTGTTAGACTTAGCGACTGATTATCTATTGTTGAGACTTCAATGAAAGGGTTTGGTAGATTGTCGCGTTCTTCGTGAATATCAGGATTCCAATAAGTTGCGCTGGGATCGTTGGGAATGCCTGAAATGAAGAACTTATCAAAGAGATCGTTCAGGTCGCCGCCCCAAGCGTTGCCAATTGAAAAGGGGCGAGTGTCTTTGATTTGTAGGTGCTGTAAGACACCTAGCGAGTGGGGGATTGTTGCTGGTAGATCAAAGAGTCTATAAAAATTGTTATTTATTTGCCCGTGGAAGAGGTCTAAATTGTCGAAGTAAATAGCACTCAAGGGGTCGGCATCACTTCTTCCGTCTCCATTGATATCGTTGACGTCTAATAGGTCGTAAATTGCAGACTCGCTCGCATCTAGTATAATAGATCTGGGGTCAACTTCAGTGAGCCATTTTTCCAAGTAATATTTTGTGTCTTTCATTTTGTATGAAAACACTATGGGCGCATCTCCAGAGCCTAATCCCGAAGGGCTGTCTTCGTAGTATGAGAAATCGGCAACGATGTCTCCGACGGGGATATTATCGATCCTTTGTAGGATCTCCCCATCTGTGTTCGTTAGTGTGAGTGTAATGTCAGCGCTACTGGACGTGTAGTTTATAGAATCACCGTCTGGGAAGCTTACATTTCTGTGCGAGGAGTTATAGCTAGGGTCTGTAATAGTCCAACTCCATTGGTCTGTATAATAAAAATTCGATTGATTGCTACTCGAGTTGATTGGCCAGTCTGCGATGATTTTTCTAATTTCTCCAGATTTGTGAGTTTCAGACATGTCGAGGCTGAATCGTGGGCTTATATCGTCAAAATCCAAGATGGTAGAACTGGTGTATGTTTCTGTGTCTTTGTCGTAAAATTGAAGTGTTATGTCAGGGAGTGATTCGAATTCTACAAATAGCTCAGGTGTATCTGAGCCAGACGCTCCTTCAAAGTTGTGTCGGAAGCCGTAGGGACTCCAGATTTCAATCTCCAGCCTCAGGAACGCGCGTGCCGTTGTAGAGCTCTTACTTTGGCCTGAAACTACAAAGAATAGGCCAAATTCAGTGATAATTGGTGGAGTGGTGTTGATTGCATCGCCTGCCGCAAGGTTTTCCACTATTGTTTCTGATAGTCCTTTGAGGGGAATGTCTCCATTTGAGCTCGGAAGGCTCGACCAAAGGAATTCTTGGACGGTGGAATCAATTGATAGCCCACTACTGCTTGAGTTGTAGGTTTTGTCAGAAAGGTCTCTTTTTAAGCCGCCTGATTCTGTATTTGTGAGTAGCGCTTTTGATATGTTGGTTAAGTCGTGGAAGCTTTCTGACATTTCAGAAGCAGATACTCCATCTAGTATTGAGAGCTGGCTGTAGCTTTGAATGCGTTCAAGGTAGGACAGTGACTGGTCAATCTTATTTGATACGCTCGCATTATTTATATCTTCAATTTCACCAGGTATAAAGTTACTGTCTGTGCCATGAATCATTTCAGTTCGATGTCTCCTGGGCGATGTTTGCTGGCGGATTTGTCGCTGTTCTTCGATACTCAGACCAGTGCTAGTGTAGTCTGTGAAGAATTCTTCTGCCAAATTTTGTGAGTTATCTACTAGTTGAATACTAGCTTTTGAAGCCTCACCGCTGATCCACCAGCCTACTCGATCGGAGACAGTATTGTTGCTGCTTAAGATTTGTGTGGATGGGACTGTGACGAAGTCTTGTGACGAAGTGACGGTGCCTGAGCTTACTATTTCGAATAGTGTCGCATTAGTTTGTGACGATCCATTCTGCCCTGATATTAGCCAATGTGGTGTGGCTGTCGGGGATGTAGTGTCCCACACGCCTGTCCAGTGAGGATCTTCGTCGACTAAACGATTGCCCAGGATTTCTGCACGTGCGGTCACTCGCTGATCGGGGCCGGCGTAGCGTTGCAGGTCGCCGAGGGCCATCATTAGGGCGAGGCGGGCGCTTTCTTGGGCGCGTAATTGCGTGAGCGCAGTCTGACTGCTGGCAGTTTCCACATTAACCAGCACAGTGATAGTCACTAAGAGTACCAAGACGAAGCCCATCAGTGTGAGCGCTATGACAAGCGCGAAGCCACCTTGGGCTTGCGTATTGGGTAGTCTGTTGCGCGGTTTCATGGCTCCCTATTAGAAAGAATTGTGCCGAAACTGCGATTATGAAGCGATCTCTTTTCTATTCGAGACATTTGACTGTTAAATTCATGCGAACTTCCCAGTTTTTAAACTTCAGATTTTTGGCTTAAGTGGGGCGGTAAGCGGCGCTGTTCTTACTGTCTTCATCGATTTCGACTTCGGTGATCCAGGCGCGATTATTGGTTTGTGTGCGCACCATTGGATCGAAGACATGATAGATGTGCTCGGCGAGGCCTTCGCAAGAGCAACTGGGGAGGGTATAGGCTTTGAATAGGTGGCCGAATTGCTGCAGTAAGGCGTCTTTTTCGGGGTCGCTCTCATTAAAGAGGCAAGCGTGGTCGAGGTTCTCTTCGATCCACTTCTTAAGGTACTTTACTTTTCCAAAGTCTAGTACGAATCCATTTTCATCGGTTTGATTGCAGGCGAAGGTGAGTGTGATCGCCCAATTGTGACCATGGATGAGGGCGCAATGGCCATTGTGATGGTGTTGACGGTGGGCGAACGGGATGTCGCGATAGGATTTCTTGCAAGTGAGCACGGCGGAGGGAGAATTAGGACGTAGCGCGTGAGCGCGAAGATGGTGAACCTGAACGGTTTGCCCCGAAGGGGGGAACTGAAGTGGGTGCCCTTAGGGCGGCTGAAGGAACAATTAGGAATTGGGAATTAAACTGGATAACCGATAACTGGAAAACAGTCCTCCTAGAGTCGCCAGCTGTGGGCACGGAGGGTTTCTAATTTAGGAGCATCGTCTGCGTAGAGGGTGGGGTCTTCGACTTTAGCGAGATCGAAGGCTTCGCGGCGTTCGATACAAGTGCCGCAGCGGCCGCAGTGGACTTCGCCCCCTTTATAGCAGGACCAAGTCTTTTCGAAGGGGACGCCGAGTTCGGCGCCGCGACGCACGATGTCGGCCTTGGTCCAGTCGACGAAGGGACGACTGAGTTTGACCTGTTCCCAGTCGGCCAGTTCGATGGCGGTGGCCATCGCGTCCGCAAACTCGTTGCGGCAATCGGGATAGATGGCATGGTCACCGGAGTGAGCCGCGTAGGCGATCTGGCCAGCCTTTATAGAGAGTGCGTGGCCAGTCGCAATGGCTAGAAAGATCATATTTCGATTGGGCACGACGGTGCTTTTCATCGATTCTTCGGTGTAGTGACCTTCGGCGACTTCGATTTCCGGCGAGGTCAGGCTGCTGCCAGCTAGGAGCGGTTGAATGGCGGACAGGTCGGCCATGGGCTGTGGAATGCCCAATTCGGCGCAGATGGCGGCGGCCCGGTCCAGTTCGCAACGGTGTCGCTGTCCGTAGTCGATGGACAGTGCGTGCAGTTCGTGGCCTGCGTCGCGTAAGTGATAAAGCAGGACGGTGGAATCGAGTCCTCCAGAGTATACGATGACAGTTTTCATGAATTCAGTGGTTTAGTGCCGGAATGGCGATGCCCTGGGAATTCAGCGAGCAGGGCGACTGTAAATGATGCGGAAGATGTTGAGGCGTGGTTTGGACGCAAGTACAAAGCGGTTTTGAGGAGAACGTCGAACATCGAACGTCCAACGTCGAATGTTGAATCGCTGTAGGTGCATCGGCATCATTCAACATTGAGCGTTCGATGTTCGACCTTCATCCGCCTCTCCTCAAAACCGCTTTACAAGGTACCTTGACAAGCACTAAGCGCCCTCTAATGTGCCGGATTCACTTTTAAACCCAGCAACACTTTAAAAGCGGGCATAGCCTGCTTTTTTTATTTTTAGCACCCAAATGAGCCACGAGATACTATCAGTTTTAGAATATATGGAGAAGGAGAAGGGGATCAGTCGTCCAGACATGATCGAGGCCATCTCTAGTGCCATCGCGAGCGCTGCCCAGAAAGGCATTAGCGCAGGGCAAGACATCCGCGTGGTGATCAATCCCAAGACGGGTGCTCTCAAGGCTTGGAGCCAGCTGCAAGTGGTTGACTCTGTTGGGGATGCGGATGTTGAAATCCACATCGAGAAGGCACGCCAAATCGATCCTAATGCGCAAATTGGCGACAGTATTGAAAAAGAAGTCGATCCTGCCTATCTGGGGCGCATTGCTGCGCAAACGGCTCGCCAAGCGATCATGCAGCGCATTCGCCAGTTTGAGAAAGATCGTATTTATGACGATTATAAGGATACGGTCGGTGACATCGTCACTGGCACCGTGCGTCGTCGTGAACGCGGTGATTTAATTGTCGATCTGGGTAAAGCTGAGGCGATCTTACCACCACGTGAGCGTGTGCCAGGCGAAGATTACGCCCCGGGCGAGAGCATTCGTTGTCTCTTGCTGAAGATCGAGCAGACCAATCGTGGTCCCGATATTATTCTTTCTCGCTCGAATTTAAATTTCGTGCGCCGTCTTTTCGAACTGGAGGTCACTGAGATTGCAGACGGCACCGTCACCATCGAGGCGATGGCACGTGAAGCTGGCTATCGCACGAAGATTGCGGTGAACAGCAGCGATCCCAAGGTGGACCCTGTCGGCGCGTGCGTCGGTGCACGTGGTGCGCGTGTCAAAACCATCGTGCGTGAGCTCGGTGGCGAGAAGATTGATATTATTCGTTATTTTTCAGATCCGCTGCAGCTTCTGGAAGAAGCATTGAAGCCAGCTGTGCCTAAGAACATCAAGGTCAACGAAAGTGACCGCCGTATTCATTTCGAAGTTGCGGAGGACGATCTTTCGATTGCGATTGGTCGTCGTGGTTTTAACGCCAAGCTCACATCTCGACTGCTCGGGTGGAAGCTCGACATCGCCAAGGAAGAGAAGGAAGCGGTCGGATTCGATGAGAAGGTGGCCAAGGCAGTCCAAGGGCTGAACGCCATTGACGGACTTGATCCGGATGTCGCCTCTCGCTTGGTCGCGATCGGATTCGCCAGCCCGGAAGTATTCGAGGGCGTTACCGCGGATGATCTCGTAGGTGCTGGTTTCAGCAGCGACGAGGCAGTCGATGTGATCTCGAAGGTCCAAGCATTCTTTCAGCAAAACGGTTAGTCGCTTGCGCGCCGTTCCAACCAACAACCAGACTTAAAAAAATAACTCATTTATGAGTGTTCGTATACACCAACTTTCCAAAGATATCGGAATGGAGAACAAGGAGCTTATTGAGCTCCTGAAAAGTCGTGGCTTCAAGGTGAAGAGCGCATCCAGCACGATTGATAATATCTCTGCCGACGCACTTCGCGAAGAATTCGCGACTGAAGCCGAGGAGCCTAAAGCTGACGAAAGTTCAGCATCCGAGGCTTCGTCTGCAGCGGCGACACCAGCTGCGCCTCAGTTGCCCGAAGGCGTTTTCGTCAAATCGGCAGCTGATATCGAGCGTGAACATCAGGAAAAGGCTGCCGCAGCTGAGGCAGCGAAAGCCGCAGAGGCCCCCAAGCCTGTCGAGCCCGCGAAAGCAGTGACACCGCCGCCGGCACCGAAAGTGGTGACACCGGCTGGCCCACCGAAACCACCGGCAGGCGGCCCGCCGAAGCCTCCCGCAGGCGGTCCTCCACGCCCTCCTGTTGGCGGCCCACCGCGTCCACCGGCTGGTGGTCCACCCAAGCCTCCCGCAGCGCCAGCTGTTTCAATCCCACCGGTTGCTGCGATTCCGCCGAAAAGCTCTGTGAGTGCGACACCGCCTGCGGCGTCGATTCCAGCACAGGCTGTGGTGGCACCTAAGGATGCCCCCAAGCCCAGCACACCACCAGTGGCACCTAAACCGGTGGCATCAAGCCCACCTGCCGCGCCCAAACCAGTGGCAGCGACTCCGCCCGCTGCGCCTAAACCTGCTGGACCACCAAAGCCGCCTGCAGCGCCCACACCTGCCGGGCCGCCGAAGCCGCCAGCTGCGGCGAAGCCAGTAGAGAAGGAAGAAGCCGCAGCACCTGCTGCGGACGCTGAATTGGCTGAAGGCGAAACTGCGGAAGCACCCGCAAGTGAGCTTAAGAAGATTCACATTAAGCCTCCGATTGTCGTGCGCGACTTCGCGGGTGAGATCGGTCTCAAACCTTTCAAATTGATCTCCGAGTTGATGGAATTGGGCATTTTTGCTTCGATGAATCAAACCATCGAAGAGAATGTGGCGGTTCAGATCGCGACTCGTCACGGTTGTGAGCTCGAAATCCATCATCGCGGCGAGCAAAACGAGCAAACCGGCTCGGCGAAGCCTAAGGTGGAAAAGCCGGATGACGATGATCCTAAATTCCTCAAGCCACGCCCTCCTGTGGTTTGTATCCTAGGGCACGTGGACCACGGCAAGACGACTTTGCTCGATACCATTCGCAAAGCCAATGTGGTCAGTGGTGAAGCCGGTGGCATCACACAGCACATCGGTGCTTACCAGATCGAGCACAATGGCCACAAGATCTCCTTTATTGATACGCCTGGTCACGCTGCTTTCTCCATGATGCGTGAGCGTGGTGCCAATGTGACCGATGTCTCGATCCTTGTGGTCGCGGCGGACGATGCCTTTAAGCCGCAGACGGATGAAGCACTGAAATTTGCCAAAGAGGCCAACAACGCCATCATCGTTGCGATCAATAAGATCGATGCGAAGGGGGCCAATGTTGACCGCGTGAAGCAACAGATGCAGGAAAAGGGCATCGCACCCGAGGATTGGGGCGGTGAAACAATTGCAGTGGAAGTTTCCGCGCTCAAGGGCACGAATATTGACGACTTGCTTGATATGATTCTGCTGCAAGCAGAAGTGCTCGAGCTGAAGGCGAATCCAAGTTGCCCCGCATCGGGCACCATTATCGAGTCACAAGTTGAACAAGGTCGCGGTGCGACTGCCACTGTGATCGTCGAACGTGGCACATTAAAGCGCGGCGATGCATTGCTGTGTGGCGAAGTTTACTGCCGAGTTAAAACGATGACCGATGCCGATGGTAAGGTCCTCAAGTCGGCTCCACCGGCGACACCTGTAAAGGTCACTGGTTGGTCGGATGTGCCTGCATCGGGCACCAAGTTCAACACCGAGAAGAACGAGAAGACTGCCAAGCGCAACGCGGAGGAGAACATGCAAGTGCGCAAGCTCCACGATGCGGCCAGAGCCCAGCAGAAAAATACTGAAGGGGGCGCAGCGACCATCGAAGATCTTTTCGCAGCCATCGAAAACCAGCAGAAGAAGTGTTTGCGTGTCATCGTTAAGTCTGATGTGCACGGCTCCACAGAAGCGCTGGTTCAGGCACTTAAGGAAATTAAGAGTGATAAGGTCGACCTCGATGTGATCAGCAAGGGCGTCGGTCATATTACCAAGAATGACATCACGCTTGCGAGTGCGGGCGGTGCTATGATTGTTGGTTTTAATGTCAAACTTGATAACGGAGTGCAGAGCCTCGCGAAGCACCACGACATTCGCATTATACAGCACGCAATCATCTACGAACTGATCGACCAAGTCGAAGAGGCCATGGCCGATCTGCTCGATGCGGAATACACCGAAAAGAAGACAGGTGCGGCCGAAGTGCGCCAAGTGTTCTCTGTGGGCAAAACACGCAACGTTGCTGGTTGTATGGTCACCGAAGGCTCCATCAAGCGCAACTGTATCGCGCGTCTCATGCGTGGTGGTCAGCTTATTCACGAGAGCAAGATCGATACACTTAAGCGCTTCAAGGACGACGTTAAGGAGGTTCGCGCCGGTTACGAATGTGGTATCAACGTGGCAGGCTACGACGACTATCAAGAGGGCGACCACATCGAGTGTTTCGCCGTCGAAGAGCAGCGTCCGTCGCTTTAAGTTTTTGCTGGAGGGAAGGGCCCCGTCATTGTCGCAGATCTAGCCGGTATTCACCGATAGATGGCAAGGATGTCGCATTTCCCTCCGGCTTAGTTCTTATTTATTAGTCAAAATTAATTCGCCGCTTGCGGCGCTTCGCCATGTCTCAACGCATCACACGTATCAACGCACTCCTTCGCCGTGAAGTGAGTGAGCAAATGCGCCGCTATTATCGCGCCGATACCGCCGCTATCACGATCAGTGAAGTCGATTGCTCGGCTGATTTGCGCAACGCACGCATCTATTACTCCGTTCTAGGCGACGAAGAAGATATTCGCGCGACACGAAAGCTCTTTCGCCAGATCGGTAAGGATATTCGTCAGCGCGTGAGTCGAGAGATTACTTTAAAATACTTTCCTACCTTTTACTTCATCTACGATCCTTCACTGGAGCGTGGGGCCGAAATCAATGAAATACTAGACCAACTCGATAAAGACCAAAATGCCGGACAATAAATTTTATCCCGAAGACAGCGCACGTTTTGCGGCTGCAATTGAATCACTCAAAGGCCAAAAGGTTGCTGTGCTTGGGCATCAACGTCCGGATGGAGATTGTATCGGTTCGATCGTGGCGGTTGTGCGCGTATTGAAGAGTCTAGGCATTGAGGCGATCGGCCTCAACCGCGATGCGACTCCCAATACTTTGGAAGCCTTCGTCGGTGATACGCCGATGGCATTGGCTGAGGATTTTACACCTGATGGTCACATCGCGGTCTCGGTTGACTGTGCGGATTTCAAGCGCGTGGGGGACCGCCTCAACGAGCTTTTTCCCGAAGTCGCACTCAATGTGGATCACCACATTTCCAATAAGCTGTATGGTGCTGAGAATTTGGTGATCGCCACCGCATGTGCCACCGCCGAGATCTTGGCTGGTTTTTACTTGGACAATGGCTACGAAATCGACGCCGTGACCGCGCAAGCGCTTTATGTCGGCATTGCTACTGACACTGGGCAATTCCGCTTTCCTTCCACCACTCCAGCCACGTTTGAGATTGCGCGTCGCCTATGTGAGTGTGGTGCCAACCCATCTGCCGCCGCGCACGAGCTTTATGAGCGCGAGAGCTTCGCCAAGATTAAGTTGCTGCAGCATTTTCTCGATTCTCTGACCATGGAGTTCGACAATCGCGTATGCGTCGGCTTGATTCAAGATGGTGTTTATGCAGAGACGGGGTCCACTATCGACGACTCTGAAGGACTTGTGGATTATGCCCGTTCCATCGAAGGTGTGGATATCGGTGTGCTAATTGAAGATTGCGCAGGTGCACTTAAAGGCAGCCTCCGTGCTAAAGATCCTAAATATCGCGTGGATCAGATCGCCAAGCAATTTAGTGGGGGCGGCCATGCATGTGCTGCCGGGCTGAATGTCGCGGACAGTTCGATCCAAGAGTTTTATCCGCAATTGATGGCCGCCATTGGCGCACACCTGGATACCATTGATTAATGGCACCTAGCATTTAGGACCTATCATGTCTCAACTCACCAATGACGCGCCGGAAGGCATCCTCTTAGTCGATAAGCCGCAGGGCATTACTTCGCACGATGTCGTGGCGAAGATGCGTCGTGTCTTTCACATGAAAAAGGTCGGCCATGCTGGCACGCTGGACCCCATGGCGACTGGCATGCTCCTCATCCTGATCGGCAAGGCCACCAAGGCCTCGCAGTATTTGATGAGTATGGACAAGGAATACACGGGGCGTGTGAAGCTCGGTGTGATCACCGACTCGCAGGACGCCGATGGTGAGATCACTGAAGAGCGACCCGTGCCCGAGCTGACTGAGGTGCAAGTCAAAGCGGAAATGAAGACCTTTATCGGTGATCAATATCAGACGCCTCCAATGTTTTCGGCCAAGAAAATCAATGGTCAAAAGCTCTACAAGCTCGCTCGCCAAGGTAAGACGGTTGAGCGTGAGCCGCGTGTCATTCATATCAGCCGCTTCGATATTACTCAGTTTGCACTGCCCGAAATCTCATTCATCGTCGGCACGAGCAAAGGCGCTTATGTTCGCACCATCGCGCATGATCTGGGGGAGCGCCTCGGTTGTGGTGGGCATTTAAACGAACTGCGCCGCACAGCTGTTGGACAATTTCGTATTGAAAATGCCTCTACCATCGAGGAATTGGAGAACATGTCGCCGTCCACTCTGCGTAAACAGTTGATCCCCGTGATTCAAGCGGTGCCGAGCCACGCGCTGTAAGCTGCGTGCTCTGTCTTCAGGCGTTTTCTTTGATCAGCATGAACTTTCCCGCTGCAGTCGACAACTTCGAAGCCCTTTCCGAGCTTAAGGGGGAGTTGCATTTGGCGATAGGCGTCTTCGATGGTGTCCATCTTGGGCATAAAGCGGTGATTGAGTCGGCGGTGTTTTCAGCACGACGTTCCGGGGGACTCTGTGGGGTGCTGACTTTTGATCCACATCCGAGTCGTCTCTTTCGTCCGGAAGATCCGACTCGACTGATTATGCCGATCGAGACCAAGACCAGGATGCTCCACGAGGTCGGAGTGGACTGCGTGATTCGTAAACATTTTGACCACGACTTTGCCTCTATACCAGCGGATCAGTTTTTGGGGCGTTTGAAAGCTGCTTTGCCAGCATTGAAATCAATTTATGTGGGTGAAAACTTCCGCTTCGGGCAGAAACGTGCGGGCGATGTGGCTACCCTGATTCGATCGGGGCGAGAGTTGGGGCTGGGGGTGTTTAGTGCCGATCGCATTAAACATAACGGCGAGCCGATCAGCAGCACCCGTATTCGGCAAGAGCTGGAAGCTGGCGATATCTTAGCGGTGAATGATTTACTCGGTTACAATTACACGGCGACGGGCGTGATCGTGAGCGGGGCACAGCTAGGCCGCACGATTGGTTTTCCGACACTGAATCTCCCATGGCAACCCGAGTGTCAGCCTCGTTTCGGAGTGTATTATGTGCGCTTTCGTCAGTGCGGTAGCCAAGCATGGCACGCCGGTGTGGCGAACTATGGGGTGAAACCAACTGTGGCCGCCACCGAGCAAGCACCCGCGATTGAAGTGCACGGCTTGGAAACGAGCGATTTGACCGCAGGGGACGCCATCGAGGTCGAGTGGTTGCGATTCATTCGCCCCGAGCAACAGTTTGCATCCTTGGATGAACTTAAGGCACAGATCACGAAAGATTGCGAAACCGCGCGAGAGCTGGCTAAATAATATCAATGTCTGATCGAATCATAGAATTTACGGTGCCTGCGGGGGCCAAAGCTGGACGCGCAGATAAGATCTTCGCCTCCGAATTTGACGACATTAGCCGTGCTCGCTTGCAGCGTGCCTTCGATGCCGGGCAAGTGACCTTCGATGGAGTGACCATTGATAAGCGTTTTAAAGTCAACCGCGAGGGCGTACTGCGAGCCGTTTTAGAAGAGCCCACTTTTGATGCCTCACCGATCGCGGTCGATTTACCGCTTGATATTATCTACGAGGACGAATCGATCCTAGTGGTCAATAAAGCTCCTGGTATGATCGTGCATCCAGGCAGCGGCACGGGCGATAATACCCTCGTCCATGCCCTGCTTCACCACTGTGGAGAGAACTTGAGCACGATCGGTGCGCCCAATCGACCCGGTATCGTGCACCGATTGGACAAAGAAACCAGCGGACTCATCATCATCGCGAAGAATGACACCGCGCACCATAAGTTGGCCGCTGAATTTAGTGAGCGTCGAACGTATAAGCGCTACACTGCCTTAGTTTTCGGGCAGCCTAAAGTGAGTCGTGGTACGATTCAGGAACCGATCGGACGGCATCGCGTGGTGCGCACTCGCATGGCAGTGGTGCATAGCGGAAAGCCCGCGCATACCGACTGGAAAGTGGAAGAGCGCTATAAGCAGAAAGCTTCGCGGATTAGTTGTGTGATTCATACGGGGCGCACCCACCAGATACGTGTGCATATGAGCGAAATTCGCTTCCCTTTGCTAGGCGACACCACCTATGGCTTTAAGCCCGCCCGTTTGGTGGGCATTACGGTGCCACGGGTCATGTTGCACTCCACTGAATTACATATCCAGCACCCCGACCGCGACGAGTTGATGCAGTTTCAAGCGCCCCTGCCCGCAGATTTTGAGACGCTGATCGGGGCGCTTTCGTAAATCCAGATAACTTGACCTCGGTCTTTCGGCCTTTAATCTAACTATTACATGAAAATTCTAGTCGCCGAAGATGATCAAATTTCTCGCAAGTTATTGAGCACGACGCTTAAGCAGTTTGGTCATGAGGTGCAGGCTTTCGATAATGGTGCCGATGCTTGGGACGCATTTGATGCGTCGCCGGTGCGTGTGATCGTCAGTGACTGGCTGATGCCCAAACTGGACGGGCTCGACTTTTGCCGTAAGGTGCGCAAGCGCTCTGCAACGGAATACACTTATTTCATTTTGCTGACTGCGAATGTGCAGGGCAAGGATACCTATATGGAGGCGATGAATGCCGGCATCGACGACTTTTTAGCCAAGCCGCTCGACCGCGATCAGATTTGGATGCGACTACGGGTGGCTGAGCGTATTTTGAAATATGCGACCGTGATTCAGGATTTGGAAAGCATGCTCCCGATTTGTTCCTACTGTAAAAAGGTGCGCGACGATAACAACTACTGGCAGCAGGTGGAAACATACCTTTCCAAGCGCACCGGCACCAGCTTCAGTCATAGCGTCTGTCCTACCTGCTATACCAATAAGGTAAAACCGGAGTTGGATAAGATTAAGAAGGTGGAGCCTCGCTAGTTTTTTAAAATCGTAAAGGCTGCAATACTTTCAACTACGATCCATCCGAAGAGGCAGGCGAGCAGAATCACGATCAAGATCGCCAAGCCCTTGCGCCGTTTTCGAGGCAGATCGAAGCGATCAAAGGTGCGTCCGCGCACAGAAGGTTGTGACATGTAGCTACCCAAGTTGACACGACCATTTGAGTAGCCGTTGCGATCCGACGGTACCTTATAGGAGCCGGCTTTTTGAGCACGCCGGTAGCGCCAACGGTAAATATAACGGAGCATTGGTTTCGGAGAAGACAAAGGGTTGTCAAACGAAGTTCAAGTATTCAGATTCGCTTTTCACGCCGCATTTTCAATCGTTAATAAGCGTAAATTTACGTTAATTATTCACCAACCAAACTTTTATGAATTGTTGTATCTTAGGGGCCGGTGCTTGGGGCACCGCGATGGCTCTACATCTCGATCGTTGTGGTCATTCTGTCACATTGGTGCCGCGGCGCATCGAACACGCGCTCGACATTGCATCGAGACGGGAAAACCGAGATTATTTGCCTGGTTACAAATTGCCACACACGATCCAGATCGGCTGTGAGATCGGGCCGGTGCTAATGGAGGCGGAAGTGATCTTCCTCGCCTGCCCGTCCAAGGCGCTGCGCTCACTTTGTGCATCTATCAAGCCGCATTTGCAGGCGGCGTGGCAGCTCAAGCTTGCTCTAATTATGTGTAAGGGCTTGGAGTTAGACAGCCTGAAGACACCCGCTGAAATCGTCGCCGAAGAATTGCCAGGTCTTGCTTGTGGCGTGCTTTCAGGCCCTACCTTCGCGGGCGAGGTGGCCGTTGGCAAGCCCACCGCAGTGGTGCTGGCTGTGGGCAGCGACTGTGAGCAGCCAGAGCGCTACCAGGAAGCTTTTAGTAATACCGGCCTGCGCGCGTATCTTTCCGATGATGTGCGTGGCACCGAACTAGGCGGCACCTTGAAGAATGTCTATGCCATCGGATCCGGTCTATGTGATGGTCTGGAGATGGGCGACAATGCCAAGGCGGCCCTGCTCACTCGCAGTCTGAATGAAATGGTGCGGATGGGCGTCGCGCTGGGCGGGCAAAAGGAAACTTACTTTGGACTCAGCGGCTTCGGCGACCTCGTCGCGACTTGCGCGGGGCAGTGGAGTCGTAACCGCACTTTTGGACAACGAGTCGGCGAGGGCGAAGCGCCGCAGGCGATTGTCGATGGTCAAAAATCGGTAGTCGAAGGCTACCTGGCGACCGAGTGTTTATATCGTATCTGTCAGGAGCAGAAAGTCGAAGCGCCGATTCTTGCTGTGATTCATGCGATCCTTTACGAAGGCCTAGAGCCACTGACTGCGATGCAGCAGCTGATGACCCGGGATTTGAAATCTGAGAGCTAAGCGTTGGAGTCCCGCCTTTAGGCCAATGCCTTTAAGGATTGGATTTTAGTTAGCGCAATCATTTAAGACTCGTACTTTTAGTACGATTGCTTCTTTTGTATGAATGAGCGCATCCACCTCCTTGTGTTTCCCGTTGTTTTCTAATTTTCCAGCTGCCTTTGAGGAGCTATTTAGCCGTGAGAGTTGCGCTCTGATTTTCGCGCAGCACGGTCCTCGCGGTGGTGGCCAAGCCAAGTTAAATGGCTGGGAATGGTTGATGTCCAGGGTCTACCATGAGTTGGCACGTTCGGGTACTTTCTCGTCTAATACCAAGGCGTATCCGGAGTGCGCATCTCGGACAGCGCGCTCAGCCAGCGGGCCTTGTCGATTGGCGAGAAGCTGATCGAAGAGATACTGCCTATCGCGCTACGTCCGTTAGCCGACCGTGAGCGAGATGTGCAGGCCTTTTATCATGCATATCGGTTGGTGGCCATCGACGGGACTCGTTTCAATTTACGTAATACCGGAACCATTAATGAACAGGCTTCAAAAGTGGCTTGCAACCGCGGTAGCGGTGAACCTGCTTTCGCGCATTTGCTGGCAGTTGTCCTGGTGGAATTGGGTATGCACCAACCTTTGGGCACCCGTTTAGGCTGGCAAGGCGAGGGCGAGTTGACACTCGCGCGGCAACTGTTTGCGGCTCAGGATCTGCCCGAGCGCAGTCTGCTTTTAGCCGACCGACTGTTCGGTTATCCTTCGCTGATCTGGGGACTCTGGTCAATGCTCCGGCGCACACACAGTCACGTTCTGGTTCGGATAAAGTCTAATCTCAAAGCCAAGCGCACGCGGCAACTCGCGGATGGTTCATGGCTAGTCGAAGTCAAAGCGGTTGATCCATCCACACGCAAGAAGGTGGGGGTCCTCGAACTACGTGAGATCTATGGTCGAGTCTGCTATGAAGACCAGAATGGTCACCGTTCGTGTCTTCAAATACGCTTGTGGACGAGTCTGCTCGATGACACCACCAGCCCAGCCACAGAACTGATCGCCCTTTACGCCGCACGCTGGGAGGAAGAGTTATTCTTCCGAGAACTCAAAAGCCACCTGCACGCCCGCGGAGAACTACTTGACGCACTCACTCCGCAAACCGCAGCCCAAGAAGTGCTCGCGATGCTCTTAGCGGCCGCGCTGATCGCCAAGCAGCGCCAAAGCGTCGCTTCTGCCGCAGGCGTTGAGCCCTTGCGCATCAGCTTTGCCAAGGTTTTGCACAAGACAGCCGCACTGTGCGAGCTACTGCAAGTCGGTGCAGACTTGATCACCCCGCAAGCGCTGGCTCAGTGGATACAGCGACTCTTAGATGATCTTATATATGATGCCGTTATTAAAAAACGAAGACCTAGAACTTGCCCCAGAACCCTACGACAACCCACAAAAGACTGGCCAAAAACTAAAGTTGCCCAGTCAAAACGAGTTGTCAAAACTATAGAAGTCACCAATCCTTAAAGACATTGGGCTTTAGCCGTTAAGCATATTCTAAATTCTTATGTTGTAGTATAAGCGCAAAGACTTTTGGGAAATGCTATAATGTTCAAAGTGGAGGAGATTGCTTAGAATTGGATGCTTTGGCTGACGTGAGGTCTATGGCTGTGCGCTGCATTAGATGAACAGGTTGGCATTGGTTTCGGAGGCGGCGCCCAGGTATTCGGCGACGCCGCCGAGCTCGACGCCGTCGATCAGCTCCTCTTCGCGGATGCCCATGGCTTCCATTGACATGGTGCAGGCCACCAGGCGGATGCCGGCTTTGCGGGCGTCTTCCATGAGTCCCGGGAGATTGGGCAAGTTTTTGCCGGCCATGCGGTCTTTCATCATCCAAGTGCCGAGGCCGGCCATGTGCATTTTAGACAGCGGGAGTTTGTTGGCACCGCGCGGCAGCATCCAGCCGAACATTTTATCCATGAAACTCTTGTTGGCGATTTGAGGCGCGGGGTCTTTACGCAAGACATTGAGTCCCCAGAAAGTGAAGAAGAGGGTGGCCTTGCCGCCCATGGCTACGGCTCCGTTGGCGATGACGTAGGCGGCCATGGCTTTGTCCAATTCGCCGGAAAAGACCACAATCGTCGCGCCATTAGCCGCTTTGGCCGGTGCGGCGCTGGCGACCGGGCATGCCGCTCCGCGTGCAAGGCGGCCGGTGACGATGCCTTTGTCTTTGGCAACACTCAGGCATTCGTAACCGTTGGCTTTGCAGAAGGCGGGTAAATCGTTCTTGAAGCCCGCATCGGAGGCGCGCACTTCCAGCACTTGACCGACCTCTAGCAGTGCAGCCGCTTCTTTGACGCGCAGGATTGGACCGGGGCAAGCCATGCCGGTGCAGTCCAGTTGGATGACTTCCTGCGCGGCTGCTTCGGAGGCGGGCCTTGCGGCTTGCTCGTTGCTAGCGGAGTTCGTGTCCGGGGAATTGTCTGAGTCGGCTTGGGGGGCTTGTGACTGCTGCTCGACTTTCCAGCCGCCGACATGTGCCTGCACGTCGAAGCCGTGTTGCGCGAGTATGCGTGCTGCGAAGTAACTCATCTTGCCGAGTGCGCAGATGGTGGTGACTGGTTTTTCTGTATTCAGTTCTCCAATACGACTGCGTAATTCAGGGAAAGGAATGTTGCGGGCACCGGGGATCGGTTTGAGCTGCGCCATTGCAGCCGGGCGCGTATCGATGAGCTGGGTACCTTCGGCTTCGCGCAGGCTGAAGATCGGCTTTACGCGACCGCTGCGGATATTGTTGGCGGAAAATCCAGCTGTGTTGAGCGGGTCTTTGGCTGCGCCGAAAGGAGGCGCGTAGGCCAGTTCGAGGTGTTCCAATTCGTCGACGGTGAGTTGCCCCTTGATGGCGGTGGCTAATACATCCAGACGCTTGTCCACCCCTTCGAAGCCATTGGCCTGACCGCCGAGAATGCGGCCGGTCGACTTTTCCCAGAGTAATTTAACAGTGAGGTGGGTCGCACCCGGGAAGTAGCTGGCGTGGTTGAAGTCGGTGACGATGGTCTTTTGGTAATCGACCTCCATTTGCTGGAGGCGCTTTTCGCTGTGACCAGTCACGCCGGCTGCGACATCGAACACCCGCACGATCGAGGTGCCGATCGAGCCGGGGTAGGGTTTGGCCTGGTCGCCGAGGATGATGTGGTCGGCTGCGGTGCGACCTTGTCGATTGGCCAGTCCACCCAGAGCGATGGCGGTTGGGCCGCCGAGAATCGGGTCAATGGTTTCACTGGCATCGCCGACTGCGTAGATGTCGGGGTCGGAAGTCTGCATGTATGGGCTGGCCTTGATGTGGCCGCGCGCGCCCAGTTCCAGTCCGGCTTCTTTCGCCAGTTGATTTTCGGGGCGGATACCGATGGAAAGGATGACGAGGTCGGCTGCGATGCTTTGCCCTGAGTTTAGTTGAGCGATCAGCCCGCCGCCTTCGGCAGCTTTGAAGCCGGAGATGCCGTCGCCCAGGCGAAGTTTGACTCCGTGATCCATTAGTTCCTGCTCAACAGGGCGAACCATTTCGGGATCCATTTGTGGGAGCACCTGTTCGACCAGTTCGACCAGGGTGACGTCCTTTTGCAGGTGAATCAATTGTTCCGCCATTTCCAGCCCGATAAAGCCTGCGCCGATGACCAGCGCACTTTGAGCGGATGCGGCCGCCGCTTTGATGCGATCCATGTCTTGCAAATTGCGCAGGGTGTAAATTCCCGGTAGGTCGATGCCTTCCAGTGGTGGTCTTAGCGGAGATGCGCCGGGGGAGAGGATCAACTTGTCATAACCGAGCGTTTCTTCGGCTTGCGTATCCAGATTTCGGACACGCACTGTTTTGGCTGCGCGGTCGATGGAGACCGCTTCGGTGCGGGCTTGCACATCGATCGAGAGTTGCGCTTTCAAGGTCTCCGGTGTTTGTAGCGAGAGCTTTTCGCGTTCTTCGATTTCGCCGCCGATATGATAGGGCAGTCCACAGTTGGCAAAAGAGACGTCCGGGCCGCGCTCAATCATAGTGATAGAAGCCTGCTCGTCCAGGCGGCGGAGGCGTGCCGCTGCGGAGGCGCCGCCTGCGACACCGCCAATGATGAGCACGCGGGGAGAGTTGGTGTTGGTTTGTGGAGTCGATTGCGTATTCATGATATGGACTGTCTTTGTTTTTTGGGGAAAGGTATCAGCTGCGGCGGTTCGCGCAGTCCGAGGCAGGCTCAAGTTCTGCACTGTGGTCCGCTTGATCGGTGCCGAGTGTGCATTGAAAACTGTGGCAGAAGCTGCGAATCGCCTCGCAATTGAGGGAGTAGCAGACCTTGGGACCGCATTCGCGGAGGTGGAGCAGTCCCGCCTTGTCCAGCGCTTTCAAATGTTGTGAGACCGTGGCTTGTGCGAGTGGGAGCTCCTTCACGATGTCGCCGCAGCAGACCTCTTTGCGCTCCTGTAGCAGGCCGATAATGGCAATGCGCGCCGGATGTGCCAGCGCACCCGCAAAGGCCGCCAGCGAGACTTGTTCTTCAGGGAAAAGAGCGTGTTTGGTACTTGCCATATTACTTATCGCATATCGTAGATATACGATAAGTCAAGGCAGATGTGATGATTTTTGAGATGTGTCGGTCTTAATCGTAGCTGAGGTCGCTGGCTTTGCCTTTGAAGATCCAATAGGCGAGGGCGGTGTAGCCGATGAGGAAGGGTAAGACTACGGCGGTGCCGATTAGGATGATTTTGAGCGATTCCGGCGCGGCGGCGGCATCGGTTATGAGGAGCTGGCCGGGGATGATGTAAGGGTAAAAGCTGTAGACCAGTCCGAGGAAGCCGAGCACGAAGATGGCGATGGAAATGGCGAGCGGCATCCACGCTAGCCGGTCGTTTTCCATGGGCAGAATCCCTAGGATGAAATGCATGAGTAGTGTCAGCATGATCGAGATTAGCGGCATCGCTAGTAACAGGGTGACTTCCGGAAAGGCAAACATGCGGTCGTAGATGCGGGTATCTACGAAGGGGGCGGTCAGGCTACTGAGGATGGCGCCCAGCACCATGGTCCAAATCGCACGTCGCGCCCAGCCTACGGCGCGCTCTTGCAGTTCGCCTTCGGCTTTTAGAATCAGCCAGCAAGCCCCCATCAGCACATAACCGGCCACCACCAGCAGCCCGAAGAAACAGGCAAACAGTTGAGCGGTGAGCCCTTCTTGGAAGCCGATGATGAAGCGTCCAACCATGTAGCCCTGGCTGAGAGCGACCAGGAGTGAGCCGATAAAGAAGTTACGATTCCAGGCGGCTTGCTTTTTCTTGGCCACTTTGCGCCGGAAATCGAAGGAGACCCCGCGGAAGATTAAGGCCAGCAACATCACTGCGACTGGCAGATACAGGGTGGTCAGCACGACGCCGTGCGCGGCCGGAAATGCGACCAGCAGCAGGCCCACGCCGAGCACCAGCCAGGTCTCGTTGGCATCCCAGAAGGGGCCGATGGAGGCGATCATGCGGTCGCGATGCGCTTCATCGACGATGGAAGAGAGGATGCCCACGCCCAAATCGTAGCCATCCAGGATCGCGTAGAGCAGCATCGAGAGGCCGATTAAAAATGCGAAGATGAAAGCGAGCGGCTCGCCCTGAGTGAGTTGTTCCATGTTCATGCCGGAATTTGTTGAGGTTCTTCTTTCATGGCCTTGCGTGCGAGGTAGAAGAGCGAGCCCACGTAGGCGAGCCCCAGCACTAGATAGGTGACCAAGTAGGCCGTCAGCGTCAGACCCACGTGCGCGGGCGGCAGGTCGGCCACCGCATCTTCGGTCTTCAGGATGCCGTAGACCAACCAAGGCTGGCGTCCGATCTCTGTCACATACCAGCCGGACAAGGTGCCGACCCAGCCGGCGAAGGTCATGCCTAGTAAAACCCGTAAGAGCCACTTAGGCAGCTCCTTTTTGCGAATCAGGAAATAGCTGCCGAGGCTCGCGACCGCAATCATCAGCAGGCCGACCCCGACCATGATACGAAAGCTCCAAAAGACTGGACTGACCGGTGGGTGCAGCCCCTCAAATTCATTCAGCCCCAGAATCTTTCCATTGGGATCATGGGTAATGATCAAGCTGCCAAGTTTGGGGATGGCCAGTTCCATGTGATTTTCGCGCGCATCTTCATCGGGCAGGGCGAACAGCGCCAGCGGGGCGCCTTCGGTGGTTTCCCACAGCGCTTCCATGGCGGCCAGTTTGGCAGGTTGATAGTCGCGGGTGTTGAGCCCGTGTTGATCGCCGACGATTCCTTGCAGCGGCCCCAGCAACACAGCCAGAAAGAGCGCGCAACGCAGCCCCGTGCGAACGGCGGGTCGATCGTCGCCTTTGAGTCGCCGGTAGGCTAGCAGACCGGCGGCGAGGAAGGCGACTGTCAGCCCCGAGCCCAGTAGCGTATGGACCAGACGGTAGGGCATGGACGGGTTCATCACGATATGCCACCAGCTTTCGGCATGGGCGACGCCGTCGATCATGACATGGCCGGCCGGCGTTTGCATCCAGCTATCCAGTGCCAGAATCCAAAAGGCCGAAAGCGTCGTGCCGCCCGCGACCAGAAAAGTCGCCAAGGTATGAAACCAGCCCGGCACGCGGCGAAAGCCGTAGAGCATGATGCCCAGAAAAGTCGCTTCCAGGAAGAAAGCCGTGAGCACCTCGTAAGCCAGCAAAGGGCCCGCGATATTGCCGACCGTATTCATATAGCCCGGCCAGTTGGTGCCAAATTGGAAGGACATGGTCACCCCCGTGACCACCCCGATGCTAAAGCTCAGGGCAAAGACCTTGGTGAAATAGAAATACAACTCCATCCACTTCGGATCACGCGTGCGGGCGAAGCGCAGCTTGAAGAATAAGAGCAACCAACCCAGCGTAATCGTAATGGTGGGAAAGAGGATATGAAAACTGATATTCGCAGCAAACTGCAGGCGTGATAGAAGAAAGGCATCCATGATAAAGGCGCGGTTAAGCTGCCTGAATCTTATGCTTGTTTGAAGCGTAGATCGACCTAGTTGGCCAATGATTACGCCTGCTTATTGGCTGGGGTGGCTGTTGCTAATTGGAATTGGGATTGGAGGGGGCGTGGGTTTTAGGGTACGAGTGAGCGCTTCAGCGCTTGTTGGCGGGCTTCATCAATGAAGCCCCTACGTTTTTACTTCGGCAACTCGAATTCGGGGGCTTCGTTGAGCTCGCTGTGCGTTTCGAGGTTTTTGAGCTTCACTTTGAGCTCGAAGAGGTCGGTGCGGCGGTCGAGGCGCGGGGTGACGGAGCCGCTGGCGCGGGAGCGGTAGAGGTCTTCGGTGTCGATGTCGGTGACGAGTAAGGTCTCGACGTTGGAATCGGCGATGGCTTGGATGCCGTCGCGGGCGAACTCGAAGTCCGACGGAGTGAAGACGGCTGCTTGGCCGTAATGGATGTCCATGGCTGGCACGCTGGGCAAATTACCGATGATGCCGGCGGTCGCTACGAAGATCTGGTTTTCGATGGCGCGGGCCTGGGCACAGTAGCGCACGCGCAGTTGGCCGTGACGGTCGTCGGTGCAGTAGGGCACGAAGAGGATTTCTACGCCTTGGTCGGCTAGGTAGCGGCTGGCTTCGGGAAACTCGACATCGTAGCAAATTTGCACGGCGATCTTAGCCTTGGGCGTGGGGAGCACGATGAGTTCGTGTCCGCCGGAAATGCCCCAATAGCGTTTTTCGGCGGGCGTGATGTGCAGTTTCGGCTGGGCGATATAGCGCCCATCTGGATCGAAGATCAGGCACTCGTTTTGTAATTTATCTTGGTGGCGGATCGGGTGGCTGCCGCCGATGATGTAGACTCCGTATTTGCGGGCCATGCGCGACATTAAGTCGACAAAGGGCTCGGTGAACTCGTCGGCGAGTTTTTGAATGCCGTCGATTGCTGGCAGTGGCTCGATCACGGAGAGTAGTTGCACCGAGAAAAATTCAGGAAAGAGCACAAAGTCGGCGCGATAGTCGGCCGCGGTTTCGACGAAATACTCCACTTGATTGGCAAAGTCCTCGAAGGTGTCGATTTTTCGGACTTTGTATTGCACGCAGGCGATCCGCACCTTGGAGGAGGGCTCTGCGGGTGAGTAGTTCGGGTTCAGCCACTCGATCAGGCTCGCATAGTTGCGGCTCATTGGATCGGTGATGTAGTTGCGTAAGATGCCCCGCACGGTGAAGCCTTCACGCAGTTGAAAACTCAGAACACGGTCGCGGATCTCACCGTCGATGACTTTTTGCACATAGGCCTCCGGTGAGAGCTCACCGGGCGCTTCGTCGTAGCTGGACAGGCGACCACCGGCGAGAATGCGTTGTAGGTTGAGGCTTTTGCACAGGCGGCGGCGTGCTTCGTAGAGAGCCGCACCGATGCCGCGCCCCTGGTAGTCGGGGTCGACGTAAACATCGGCTCCGTAGAGCGTGTCGCCACTGCTGTCGTGGTTGTGAAAATAGCCGCCGTCGGTGATGCCGGCGTAGGTATGGGCGCGATAGGGATCGCGGCCGATGTTGACGATCAGCGAGGCGGTGGCTCCGACGATGACGCCGTCGATCAGGGCTGCCAATTGTCCCTGAGGAAAGAGGCGCAGGTGGTTTTGTAGCTGGCGCTCGCTCCAAACGACGTTTTCTTCCGCCATGAGCGGAAACGCCTTTTTGTTCATCTCGATTAAGTGAGGGATGTCCCCATGTTCGATTTGACGAATGTAGATCGATCCCTTGGAGGTTTCGAAGGTAAATGCTTGCATAGGGTGTTAAAGATCAGGCCATTTACGCAACAGGTCAAATGGTGTGCTGGAATTGATCGAGTCGTTGCCAAATTACAATGCAAATTGTAGGGGCGCGACTTGTCACGCCCGCCGATCCATCGCAGCTATCACAACGCGGGCGTCACAAGTGGCGCCCCTACGTTCACTGCTTTGCTTCCCACTTTTTGCGGCGCTCATCCGAGAAGCCTGGGATGCGGCCTTCGTCGAAATCGATCATGTCCATCACGCTGTCGACTTTGCCGATCATTTCCGGAGTGCCCATATTGGTGAGGGACTCTGCTAGAAACTCGCGGCCGGCTTCAGTTTGGCCCTTGTGCACGACTTCGCGGTTCCATTTGACGACTTGTAAGTCTTCGGGAAAGAGCTGATCGAGTAATTCATCCAGCAGGTCTTCGTCGTCGCCGGCTTGCAGCACGGCCTCGAGCACATCTTTCGGGTCGATGCCGAGGTGCATGCAGAGAAAGCGATCAAAGCCGCGGCAGAAATTTTTCTGATAGGATTTGGGCAGTTCGCCTGCCAAGTGCTTGCGGCATTTTGCAATGAAGCGCGGCAAGTGCAGCAGGCCACAGGGGTGGGGCTCGTAAGGAGAGGGCAGGTCGAAGCAAATTTCGCCCGTAGGGCCGAGGTCGGTGTCTGTCATTTTAAGTCGAGGTGAGCAGTGAGTTAGCTGTCGTTGGAGGTCTCTACTATGGAATAGCGAGACTTAAAGGATAGGGTGCGGTCGTCGGTGGTGATATCCAGCAGCACGCGCTGATTTTTGTTGGGGATGATTTCGCAGATAATCAAGTTGGGGGTGGTGCCTTCTTTGTAGCTGATTGCTTGCCCGCGTAGAGTGCCGCCTTTGGCCCCAAGCTCGTCCATGCTGAACTCGAGTGGTAGCACGATTTTACCTTTGTCGTTCTTCGACTGCATGAGCGGCACCTGAATGGTGTATTCGCCGACCAGGTTGCCGTCTTCCGGCTTTAGGTCGCTTACGGATAGCTTGACCGATGCGATACTGACGCGGGTTTTGGTATCTTCGATACGAAAGACCGAGCCATTCCAAGATTCCTGTTCAGTGATTTGGGTAGGTGAGATTGCTTCCTCTGCGGCGAGGGGAATCAGAGTAATGGAGGCCATGATCGTGCTGATCAGGCAGGAATAGCGACGTAACATAGCTGCCTACATCGTGGCAGTTTGGCGAATTGTCAAATCTATCGCGCTATGATCAACGCTTTAGAGAAGCGGGAAATGGTGGCGTGTTCGCAAATACTGGAAGTCCTTTTACGAACACGCCACGGTGGTTCTACTTTAAAACGCCTTCGACCAGCCCAGAGTGAGGGTCGAGTCGGTCTCGAGTTGGTAGCCGTTCAGGTCTTGCCAGAGCGGTAGGCGCAGATCGAGTGAGAGGCGATGCCCGGCAAAGCGACCGCTGGGCTTGAGTAGGTTGATGCCCAGTAGGACGTCGATACGCTCGCCACCGCTATTTTCATTGAAGGCGGTGGGGACGGAACGTCCATTGGGCCCCATTAGATTTACATCCTTTTGGTCGCCTTTAAGTTTACCTGCATATCCGTAGCTGAGGCCGCCATTCAAGCCAAGCCAGTCGGTGAGATTGTAGCCTGCCCAGCTCAATAGCTCGAATTTGTGTCCGAGTCGGTAGTCGTTGGAATTTTCATCCTGAAGACGAATCGTGCCATTTGCCTGAGCGCCCCATGACCAGTTTGTAAATTGTTGCACGTAAGTCAGTGAGGGGAGTAGGTCGAAAGTGCCCGAGCCTAGTTGCATGGAGGCTGGCATTTGCTGGCTGACTGCACCTCCCATGGCGGGCAGTGTATCTTTTTCATCGATGGATCCTGTCGGTAGGCTGAGCCCTAGGCCGAAGTGGGCCTTTTGGTTGTCCTGCAAATAGAATCTGTAGAGTGCGCTCAGCTTTAGATCGCCTAGGCCACTGGATTGAGTGGTAAACTCGGTTTCGCCGCCGTTGATCATGTTGGCCGCCATCTGTGAGACAATGCTGTGCTCCATCTCGGTTTCGATGTAGTTGGCCATCAGCATCAGAGTGAGCTTTTCGGTCGGCGCATACATCGCGCCGAGCATGTGCATGTCCATCGTCATCCATTCCGGACTTACGGTATAGCCGCCGTCGGCCGCAAACACATCGCTGGAAGAGACGCGCTCTGTGCCATTGCGCATGCCGTCCATTTGCATGTTCATGTAACGGTAAGAGAGCATCCAGCCGCCTTTACTGTGAGTATGGTCGCCCATGACAGAGATCGGGGCGTGGTCATCGGGGCGGGCGATGTGTTGATGTTCCTCAGTGCTGCAGCAGCTAAAGACCGGTGCGGCTGGTGCGGCGTGCGCGGTTGTGGCCGCAGTGAGTGTGAGAGCGAGTGTGATGAATTGGGTAGAAGTTTTCATTTTGTATGTGTTTTGTAATGTTTGAGCAGCGCCCGTTTTGAATCGATTACAGGGCCTGCTTGATGATTGCCGCGGTCAGAAAGGGCGGCATTCCGTCCATTGGCAGGCAACGACAGAGCGTTGTCTCCCCATGGATGGACAATTAACTTGAGAATGCTAGTGTGTCTTTAAGCCACGCGCGGTGGGGGCGTGGGCACCCTTTGCTGGGCATTCTCAGGTTTACATACAATCGCTGCCTTGGGCGCATAGGCCTGTGTGGGCACGATCACTTCAATGGCTCGACTGAGGCCGAGCATCAGTTTGATGTCTTTACTATCGCTGCGTTGAGCCGTGTCGTTATTGGATTCCGTCTCTTCGACCGCGTCGATCACACGGCAAAGGTCGCAGGGGCGCTCATCGCCGAAAGTTTCTACGATGGCTTGCTCTAAGGAGCTTTGCTGTGAGTAGCTCGCTAGCATCCAGCCCCAGGCACCCAGCTGCAGCAAAGCCAGCGGTCCGGTAAGTAACCAGCCGCTGAGTAGGAGCAAGAGGATTTTGAAGCAGTGCCTGAGCATTTTGGTAGATCGGGCACAGAAAGAATGTTAACGCTGCGTCGAGAGCAAGTGGATTTTTTGGCCTTTAATACCCCAGCGCGAGGCCTTCGCGGCGTGGGTCAGCTGCGCCCTCCAGCCAGCCGTTTGGATTCACGCGGATGGCTTGCACGGAGCCTGCAGCTTGGGCGTCCACCATTTTGAAACCACGTTCTTTGAGTTCTTGGCGTAATGTTGTATCGCGATAGAGCGGCGATTCCATTTCAGGGCGACCATTGCGGCCGATCACGCGAGGTGCATTGATGGCGGCTTGTAGGTCGAAATCGAATACCAGCGTGTTGAGCAGTGCGTTGAAGACCACTCCGATGATACGGCTGCCTCCGGGGGAGCCGATTACCAGATAAGGTTGTCCGTCTTTGAGTATAATAGTGGGGCTCATACTGGAGCGTGGACGCTTGCCGCCGAGTGTGTCGGCCGCCGCGCCTAAGGCAGTGCGGCGGGGCAGTAAGCCAGGTGTGGGGCGATTGGCGGCGAGTTCGCCTGCCTTGTCGTGTTGTGTTGAATTGAAATCGGTTAACTCATTATTCAGTAAAAATCCGCGTCCTGGCACGGCGACGCCGGAGCCGAAGTGTTGCTCGAGGGTGGAAGTGATGGAGATTACATTACGATCACGATCGACGACTGAGAAGTGGGTGGTGGATTGGCTTTCGTGTTGCAGCTGCTGTGCTTGGGGGGGCGCAACGGCACCAGCAGGCTTGCCATATTTGATCGGGGTGGGGATGGCTTGGGTGGATTGAATCAGTGCGACGCGCTCGCTGGCGTACGCAGGATCGAGCAGTCCATCCACTGGCACATCGACGAAATCCGCATCCGCCATGTAATGATTACGATCGGCGAAGGCCAGGTTTTGAATATTGAGCAAGAGGCTGAAGGTATCGGCATCGCCCCATCGTAAGTTTTCGAGGCCATGGGCTTGCACCAGGTTTAGCATCAGGCCGAGAGTGGCACCACCGCTGGATGGCATGGGCATGCCATAGACCGAGTATTGATCGAAGCTCACTGCGACAGGGCTGCGGTCGAGCGGCTGGTAACGTGCCAGGTCTTCCATCGTGAGTACGCCCGCTTGAACTGGGTCTGTTTGCACGGCGCGCACGATGTCTTGGGCGATCGCTCCGTGGTAGAAGACATTGGCGCCTTCTTGTGCGATGAGTGTCAAGGTATCTGCCAGCTCCGGATTTGTATGGAGGTCGCCGGCTTGCAGGGGGCTGCCATCCGGGCGGCTGAATAAACGTCGGCTCTCTGGAAAGAGCGAAATACGGTCCCAGTGGTGTTTTAAGTTGGCGGCAAAAGTCTCGGGCACGCGAAAGCCATCACGCGCGATACGAATGGCAGGCTCGCAGATTTCGGCCAGGCTCATGCTGCCGTGTTCGTTTTGTAATTTAATAAAAGCCGCCAGCGTGCCGGGCACCCCGACTGCATTGCCACCGGTGATACGGTCGCGGAAGGGCATTACTTTACCCGCATCATCTTTAAAGCGGCCCGCATGAAATGCCTTGGGCGATTCTTCCCGCCCATCCAGTGCGAATATTTCACCCGAGTCGGCATCATAGCCCATGGCAAAGAGTCCGCCACCGAGCCCACTGGCGTATGGCTCGGTGACACAGAGCACCATCTGCACCGCTGCAGCCGCATCGAAGGCGTTGCCGCCCGCACGAAGTATTTCCAGTCCCGCAAAAGTCGCGTGATTGGAGGAGGAGGTCACCATTCCATTACGTGCGAAATAGGAAGCATCCGCTCCCGGACCGAATCGAACATCGACTTCCCTACGGACTTCCGGATCGGATTCATTGACGATCACTGTATCCGCGTAAATATGCGAAGCTAGGCCAATTGCGCTGACTGAGAGTAGAGTGCGTGGGCTGAACAGGTTCATATAAAAGTGTATCAAAAAAATGGTGACAGTTTTGGTGGTCGGACTGATTGCTATACAAAGAAGGTCAAGAAAGTCCAAGCGATGACAGCAATCACGGCGGCGATCGAAGAGGGGATGATTTGAGTTTTAACGTGATCCATTAGATCACAACCAGTCGCCAGCGAGCTAAGAACCGTGGTATCGGAAATGGGCGAGCACTGGTCGCCGAATACGCTGCCGTTGATCACCGCGGCAAAGCAAATTTGCAAGAAAAGCACAGGATGCTCCAGACCGCCGCTTTGGGCGAGGCTCCATGCCAGTGGCATGGCCAGTGGGAAAGTGACTGCAAAGGTGCCCCAGCTTGTCCCGGTCGAAAAGGCGATGCCGATGGTGAGTACAAATAGTAAGAGCGGTAGCATTTGGTAAGGAAGGGCGGCCCCCAGAGAATCTACCAGAAAAAGACCTCCGCCGGTTTCGCGACTGAGTCCACCGATCACGACCGCCAAGAGTAGAATGACTGCGCCGTAGACGACGCCTTGCAGTCCAGCAGTGACGCCTTCGATTAAGTGCTTAAGTGTCATACCACGCAGGCGGCTAGTGAGTGCGCCGACCAAGACCGCAACGGCAAAAGCCCATAGCACATTTGGAGAATCGAGCACCACGTAGGTGCCGACTGCGATCCCTATAATCAGCACCAGCGGCAAAACAAATTCAAAGGCGGCCGGACGGTAGCCCTCGGGCACATCGGATGCTTGCAACGACTCCGAAGCTTGTAGCGGAGTGGCACCGGGGCGATCCAGTTCACCCGTTTCACGCGAACGACGAATCGCTTTTTTGAAAGACTGGCCAATGCAAGGGAGACGATCGATACTGAGCAGGAATGTAAATAGCACTGCCAGGATCGCATAGAAAAACAGAGGAATCGAAGAGAAAAAGAAACCGACACGTAGTTCTTCGGTCGCCAATGCGGAAATGCCGCCCACAAAAATGAGCCCTTGCACATAGAACGGCCAGGCATTGAAAGGAAGTAGCACCGCAATCGGGGAGGCCGTCGAATCCACAATATAGGATAACTCTTCGTGACTTATCTTTTCCTTGTCAGCTACAGGTTTAACAGTAGTGCCGACAAGTAGTGTGCTAATGGTGCCGCCTTGAAAGAAAAAAGCGCCGAGAATCCATGCAGTCAGCTTGGCGGTCTTGGGGCCACGCACGAAGCGTAAAGTCACCCAGTCAGCAAAGGCCCGTGCCGCACCGTTACGCGACCAGATACCCAGCATGCTACCCAATAGACCCAGGTAGAGCACAATGATCAGTGCTGCGGATGAACTCGTTAGTCCGGGAATCAAGACCTCGGACATGATGTCGTACGCGCCCAGCAGCAAAGCTCCTGAAAAAATGCCGCCGAGTAAGGAAGTCACAGGTTCGCGAGTTAAGAAGCAGAGTACAATCGTGACAAATGCAGGAAAGAGCGACCACATGCCACGGTGGTAGCGCGCTTCTAGGTGAGAGAAGGTGTCACCATCGTCGTTGCTTTCAATCACCCATTCCTGAGTCACTTCAGGCGCTCGTGTGATGGAGGCGTCTTTAAGTTTCCACAGCATCGAATCTTCGACGGCTAAAAACGAAGGTGCGCCGACCTTTTGCATTCGCTTTTCTGCGGTCGCCCGATCCAGCGAATAAGACTCGACGACCCAGACCGTTGACGAATGGCGCCCCGCCCACCAAGACAGCGCCAGTGCGCCCATGAAGAACCATAGCGGGATCGATTTCAGTAAATGACTCACTGTGCGCTCTCGATTGGGTTATGGCTAAGGTAAGCGATACGATCGATCCGGAGCGCTTCACCGGAAGCGTTGAAGTAGCCGGAGAAGCCCAAGCGCAAATAGCGTATTTCACGATTAGGGCTGGTTGTGCCCTCGCCGAGGTAGAGATAAGGGCCTTCGTCGATTCTGTAGTGGAGTTTAAAAGTATTTGATTTCTTGTTTACGTAGAGCACGAAGCTGACAGCATCGTTTTGTTCACTGTCGAATATTGGCAACGCAGCCATGGATTTAGATGCTTCGCCAAAAGCCTCCGCCGCGATGGATACCTGGTGGCTGTCCGTGCGCTCGAGGATGATTTGCGCTAAGACATGTGGACGCTCTTCGTCGGTGATATGAACGATGCCCAGGCGCATTGTTTCTGAGGCGGATTTTCCTTTGAAATGCCAGCCATCGATATCGGCTTGTATCCACACTTCATCTGCAATTTCGCGGTACGCTTTGGCACTGATTGGGACATATGTATTGGCGGCACCATCAGGAGTTCTGCGGACGATCAGTTGCCCGAAACCATTGGTCATTGTGTCATCAAAATCGAGATTCCAGTCCGCTTTGATCTTTCCGCTAGAACTTGCCTGGGTCAAATTGGTGCTTGGTAGATCGTCGAAGTTCCATTCGTAAAGAACGTCTGCGCACATTGGTGCCATGGCTGCGAAGGTAGAAAGAAAAACGGATATCAGGCGTCTAGAGATCATTTGCTGAAAGGTCCTTGGTTGAAGATAGAAAAACGGCCGGGGTGCGTCTAGTTCGCTACCCCGGCCGGAATGCTTTTCGATTTAATTACATACGGCGTCGGCAAGCCGTCAGTCCTAGAGCGCCCATGCCTAGTAGGATGGCATAGTGGGATGGCTCTGGTATTGCGCTGAAGGAGACGTCGTCAATCGCGATGCCTTGGTCGAAGCCGCTACTATTGGAGTCGAACCAGCGAATCCATAGGTCTTCTCCATCTTCCCATACGATTGAAGCGACGGTTTCAGCGGATAGTACGACTTGATTTTCAGCATCAGATCCGATCAGCGTATCGTCGGCCCCCGTTTCTTTGGGGGTGTTGAATTCAAGTGCCTCGATTTCAGTCCAAGAGCCAGAGGAGATGTCGGCAATCGTGCCGATTTGGTAAGAAACGACATATTGATTATTTTGTTCGGTCACGCTCTCAAACCATTGCTCGCCCGTGTATCCCAGTGTAAACTCTGTGAGTGTGGAACCTGTATTATTTGTTAAGCGCAGGGCTAGCATCATGTCGCCAGTTGTACCTGAGGGGCGTGTGCCCAAGGCTCCATCGACTGACGAGGCGCTGGAACGATATTGATACAATTGAGCAGCTGAAGAGTCGCCAGTGCTGGTGATGCGGTAGTTGCTGGGTGCTGCACTGTTTGCAGTTTCATAGGCGTACCAGCCCGTGAAGATACTATTGTCGGTCCAGGTCGGTGTCGCCGCTCCAGCGGGAAGCCCTGAGCTGAAGTCTTCCGTGTAGCTGGAGCTAATTGTATCATAACTAACTTGAGCTGAGGCATGGCTGCCGGCAAGTAAGCCAGCGAGTAGTGTGCCTGCGATTATGGTGTGTGTGTGTGTGTGTGTGGTGCTTGTTTTTTGTGTTCATAATGGTAGTCGAATAATTACTGATTTAGTGGTTAAGGGTGAGCTCACACGCAGATTGCATGCCAGATAAGCTTTCGCGGCAGTGTGGCACGCATAGTTCTGTCATTAAGCGTACGCCCGGCGCTGCAATTAGCAGGCTCGGTATCGCATTCACCAATGCAGCCACAGTGGCGATATCTCCAGCCACTCCAGTTGTGACGGTTGCCTCGATGGGAGGATTGGAGTCTAGGCGAATGGTGTCGTGTGGGTTTTCTGCATCGAGGTACATTTTTAAATCCAGGTGGATCGGATAGCCCTCTTTACTTTCGGCGGATACAATTTGGTGGAGTCCCGCAGTCTGGCCTGGTTCGACACTGAAGTAGTCCGTGCGTATTGGCTTTTTGGCAATCACTGGCTGGATTGTTTCTGTGATCGGTCCCAGTTCCCAACCGAGCGCATTGGCTAGTAATGCCAATGATTCTTGGAATCCAGCGTGACCAGCCTTGCCTTCGGCTGCCAGTGCTTTGAATACTTCCGGGTCTAAGCCACTACCTACTTTCTTTTGTAGGGGCTGTCTACGAGTCGAGGCATCTACGACGCGTTCACCATAGACCCCAGATACCGAAGCGCACACGCCGCTAAAAAAGGCGGGCATGACATCCAACACAAATCCAGGGTTGACGCCAGTGCCGAGCACGCGGCCCCCCGTGCTTTGGCACAGTTGATCGATTTCAGCAGTTTCTTTGGGTGCGCGCAGTGCGGGGTAGAGTAGCTCCTCGCATGAAGAGACGACGGCGATGCCCTTCTCGAGCATTGGGCGTATTTGCTCGAAGGATACCGTGGCGCGAGATCCGGCGGTGTGCACGACCGCATCGACTTCATTGGTCAGAATAAATTCTTCAAATGATGCGTAGACTTTAGCTGTTCCCACAGATGGATCGCCCACTACGTCTGAAAGTGGTTGATCGATCAGTTCAGGTCGTATGTCGATACCGCCGACGATTTCGACCCAGTTCTTTTGAGCTAGTAGGCGCAGGCTGGAGATTCCAATGGGGCCCAATCCAAATTGGGCGACTTTAATAGGCTTTGAGAGACTCATTATAATTTAGCTGTATCAGCAGAATATTCTGTTGCTTGTATGTTTGTTAATATTTGTAGGATGCGTTTCCTCTATTAACAAGTGTGGTGCCAACCTTTGAATATCTCTCGATAAAACGCTAAGTTGTTATTTAAGTCCTTTTATACCAGTTGATTATGCTTTAGATGTTTTTGCTGCTATAGGCATGTGCCACTGTTGCTAATTAAACAACGATGTTGCTATTTTAGCAACAATACTATGCTGCAGTCTACCTTTAGATACTGGATGCTTTAGTTCGCTAAAAGCTTCTTAGCTTTGCGATAAAAGACGGTGCGCTCCATTCCAGCCATTCTCGCAGCCAGTGCATAATTGCCTCCAGATTGCTCGAGAATATTATTGAAGTAGGTTTTTTCGAAGCGTGTTTTAGCATCAGAAAAATTGAGAGCGGTTTCAACATTGAGTCCCAGCGGGACATTGGTTTTTTGCGGCGCTTGTTGAATATGCTGCGGAAGGTCTTCTAGTTCGATTACATGCTTACGGATGAGAATATTGGATCGTTCGACCAGATGTTCTAATTCTCGAATATTACCCGGCCAGTTGTAGCGTTTAAGTTGTTCGAGTGCCCGCTCTGAAAAGCGCTTTGCGAGGCTGCTGTCGCTTTTGAAACGCTGAAAGAAGAAATTTGCCAGTAAGCTGACATCTCCAGGGCGTTGACGTAGCGGCGGTAGTTTTAAACTAACTACATTTAGACGATAAAATAAGTCGGCCCGGAAATCGCCACTTTCCACTCTTTGCCTGAGTGTTTGATTGGTGGCGGCCACGATGCGCGCCCGCGATTTTAGTTTTTGATTGCCGCCCACGCGATAGTATTCCCCGTCCTGTAGCACTCGCAAAAGCTTTGATTGTAGAGCTAGGGAGATTTCCCCGATTTCATCTAGAAAAAGCGTGCCCGTGCCCGCTTGTTCGAAGCGTCCGATTCGCCGGCTGAGTGCTCCGGTAAATGCGCCTTGTTCGTGTCCGAACAGTTCACTCTCAAGCAGGCTTTCCTGGATCGCTGCACAGTTAATTGCTATAAAGGGTTTTTTGACACGTTGGCTGTAGCGATGAATCGCTTTCGCGAGTAGTTCCTTGCCCGTGCCAGTTTCTCCGAGAATTAGTATGCGGCTGTCGGTGTTGGCGGCTAGATGTGCGAGCTCAAGGAGCGCGATCATCTCGGGGTCTTGTGTGCAGATGTCTTCTTCGATGGACTGCAAGGGCGGGATGCTGTCGGAGTCGGTTTTCTTTAACGCACGGGCTAGACGTGATATGAGTTCGGCAGCAACCAGAGGGCGTGTGATATAGTCGGTAGCTCCGAGTCGAATCGCTTCCTGCGCGGTTGAGGCATCGCCGAATGCAGTGACCATGACGATGCAGCCTTGGTATCCGCGACTACGCAGGCGGCGAATTACATCCAGACCGCCCATTTCACGCATCTTTAAGGTGGTGATGACTAGGCCAATTTCTTCGCTGATGGCGCGGCGTATACCACGGATGGGGCTGCGGGCGGAGGTGATTGCATACTCCCCTTTTAACATGTGACGAATTTCGCTTATGAGAGAGGGAGTATCGTCAATGATGAGTGCGCGCTGCATGGTTGTTAAAAAGACAACGTAGCCGTTTTGAGCAAGTTTTATATCGATTTGAAGTAGTATTCGATTTGTGGATATTACTGGTATGACTGTAATGTGCTTTCGTAAGTCTAATAAGTTCAGTTGCTTATGATTTATTTTTATTCTGGCTTAGAGCGATTGAGAATAATTGGCATTACCAGTGCTAAAGGTGATTGTGATGAATCACAAAAAAAGAACAATAGCTGCATTTACGCTCATTGAAATGCTGATGGTGATCAGTATTATAGTCATATTGGCTGCGATCCTGATTCCAACTGTGGGGGCTGTTAAGTCGAGGGCATTGAAGTCAGAGGATGTTTCTAAAATTCGCACTATGGCACAGGCGGTTCTATTGTATAACTCGGTCAACGGGAAATTGCCGGGTCGTTTTAATCGAGCGATGCGTGTGCCTAGCTTCGTCGAAGATGACGAGCGTGATCGCTGGTTTTCAACGACGATGGCGGACATGGACTATTTGCCGCCTAATGATGCGTTTTGGGAGCCAGTTGTTGATTACGGAATTGAGGGCAGTGGGCACGGATACCTGTTGAATAATACAATATATTCGGAGCCGCCCAATTTCTTTGGTCGTCGAAGCAACACCTTGGATAAAATAACACAGCCGGTCAGCATCGTTAGTATACGCGCCAATATTGCCGAGGGTTCGGGGGATTCGGAGCCTGCTTCGAACATCTGGATGATCACCAATGTGGATAGTCAGAATTACAGTAGTGCTGCGACAGGTGGCAGTGAGTATTCTGTTAATGGCGAAGCGCTGACTCCGTGGGAGGGGCGTCATTACGCTTTCTTTGATGCGCGGGTCGAGTTCATCAAAGAAGGTGAGTATCCCTCGCGCGATTAATTCAAATTAGCTCTCATTACTCCATTCGCTCATGTCTTTGTTCACTTATATTTGTATCCTGCTATTGGCTAGCAGGCTGTTCGCGCCTGCTGCTTCGATTGCGAGGGCTGCGGTAGTTTCCGGCAGTCGGGAGTCTTCTGAAATCGGTGCTGAGGTCTTGCGTTCTGGGGGCAATGCGGCAGATGCAGCAGTTGCGGTATCGATGGCGCTGGGCGTTACGGAACCCTTTGGCTCTGGTTTGGGCGGGAAGGCTGTGATTCTTTATTACGACAGGGCGACAGAGCGTGTGAGTTTTATCGAGAGTCTGGATCAAGCGCCGCTGCAGTTTCCGGTAGATGATTATCGCGATGCGTCTTATCAAACTAAGACGCGCTCTTTCAAAGCGGTAGGCACTCCCGGGCTGGTGCCTGGTATGTGGGACTTGCATCAACAATTTGGAACGCGGCCATGGGCGGAGCTGGTGTTGCCTGCTGCTAAAGTCGCGCGCGCCGGTTATTTGATCGATGCACATTCGGCGGCCATCTACAGTCGTAGCCGTCAGTCTTTGCGTAAGAACGCAGAGGCACGTAAATGGTATACGGTCGATGGTGCTGCGCCGGAAGTCGGTACACGTATGGCGAATGCAGATCTCGCCTTCACGCTCGAGCGCCTTGCTTACAATGGGATCGAAGAATTTCGCTCGGGTGCCACGGCTCGCATGCTGGCCAAGGGGATGGCTGAGGGTGGGGGCTGGATTACTTTGGCTGACTTGCAAGCTTATCAAGCTCACCGTATTGAGCCACTGTCGAGCCCTTGGAATGAATATGAAATTTATACTGCCGCCTCGCCGGTGGCAGGCGGGGCCACGGTGCTGATGTCGATGATGGCAATGGAGCAGGTGCGCAATGATACGGACAACTTTTCGGCGGAGCGCTTGGATTTATTGGGGCGTGTGTTGCGCGCGAGTTATCCGCGTGTTTTTCGGCACTTCGGCGATGATTTAACACGTGATGATGCGCGTGCCGAAACATTCAGCCCGGGCGCCTTACGAGACTTGAAGCGTGCGATTGATCAGCCACTGCCTGTGAGCAGCGCATCGTACGACCGCCCACAAAGCGCTGATGAACTGTCGGGGCTTCGTTCGACGACACACTTTGTGGTGGTGGATGCAGCGGGCAATGTCGCTTCGATCACGCAGTCGCTCAGCAGTCGTTTTGGGGCCGCCGTGATCGCGCCGGGCACGGGCTTCTTATTAAATAATACAATGAAGAACTTTGCTGTGAACTCCACGCGTTCGGTTAATTTTATCGCTGAGGGGAAGCGGCCACGTAGTACCATTTCCACTACGATGGTTTTGAAGGATGGTCAGCCTTATTTGGCTTTGGGCGCGCCAGGGGGGCAGCGAATTCCGACCGCGGTGGCTCAAATCCTGAGTTCGGTTTTGGTGTATGGCTCCAGTTTAGAAGATGCGATCAAAGGGCCACGTTTTCATTTGAGGCGGCCTCTCTCGCGTAGCGAGTCCGATCGCTACGTGGAAATCGAGCCCAGTTACGGAGAAGACCGAGCGGACATGCTACGAGCTTACGGTTGGGATGTTCACTTCGTTGAGCCCTCGCGCTACTATTTTGGAGGCGTCAATGCAGTTTCGATCGATACGCACAGCGGCGAGGTGACTGCTGTGGCCGATCCCCGACGTTTGAATGTTGCTGTTGAACTCAGCGGCTCGAATTGAGGCCGCAGTGATTTACGGTTGCACGAATGTATGGATGCGAGTTTCCGCTTTGCGATTGTTCGGGCCGCTGCCGTATACTGTAATCGTGCCGCGATAGAGTGTGCTGTAGTCTTTGGGCTCGATCACTAGCACGCGATCAATGCCTTTGTTGGCGTCGCCTGGTTCTTCTGTGATTGTGAGACGGCTCTCATCGTAATCGATGCTCTGGATACTATCCATGTATTGTTCGTCGAGGCTGAGTTGCACGCGCCGTTCTGTTTTCGAACTACTCGGGCTCCAGTAAACAATTTGCGGCGCCGCTTTAATCAGTGTGGGGATCTCGACATTCATGGCGAGTGTCACCACAGCTTCCGCTTGGCTATCGATGAAGACTTGTAAGCGGTTGCGATTGAGCCCTTGTCGTTTGCCTTTGTTAAAGGTGGCAATGATTTCTGTCGTTTCACCGGGCTTAATTATTTTTTTGTCCAAGATGGAGCCCGTGCAGCCGCAGCTGGTTTTGATACGAGCGATGCGGACTGTTTTTTCGCCTTCGTTGGTTACCGTAAAGGTCGCCCGTGCTTGCTCTTGTTCAGGCTCCATTTTGACATGCGCCTCGGTGCTGTCCCAGACCAGGCTCGAGGCGTTTAATAGGGAGGCGCAACTAGAGAGCAGCAGTGAGATGAGTATGAATCGTGAAAACATGACAAGTTGAGATATTATAGTGGAACAGGAAATCAAGAAGTGCTCACTTCATCTGTCACGGATGGGGGGCGTGGGTTCCTCCAGTCTCGGATCAATGTGCAGAGGCAAGCGCCGAGCAGAGCCACATTTCTAAGGATCAGCCAGAGATAATTGGGGGCCTCGTGCGCCTCATTGACACCGAAGCAGCCGCAATTGATGTCGAGATCACGAATCCAAGCGCTGGCGTGCAGGGCGATGAATGTGATCAATAAGAGAGCGATGATCATGGCGCTGGCACGGCGAATTTGCGGGATTAACAAGCCCAAGCCAGTCACGAGCTCCAGCCAAGGGAGCCCGAGCGCAATCCATGTTGCAGCATTGTTGCCCACTACACGGAAGCCTTCAATGGATGCCGTAAAAGCCACTGGATCCTGAATTTTGGGAAATGCTGCCAGTAAAAAAACGGCCGAAAGCACCAGGCGGGCGATCAGGAGTAGGTATGCCTTTGCATTTATTGCTGCCATGCGTCCCAGCCTCCTTTCAAACTGTAAATTTCTGCATCGGGCAGTGCGGTGCGTAGCCTTTCGGCGACTCGCTGGCTGGTGCCGCAGCTCTCACTGCCACAATAGACGACAATGGGGCGCGGCTGCGTCAGCCAGGCATCCATGAGTGTCATTAGCCCGGAGTCCCAATCGCCCTCGTCGAAGAAGAGCGCATCTGGAATATGGGCCGCCTCAAATGCTGCAATCGGGCGTGCATCTAACCAGATCACGTTCATAGCTTGTGCGTCAGCCAGCTGTATTTCACCGGCTGCGAGTGTGGGCTCCGCCCAAGGGCGTGGCGCCAGCTCGTGCACCAGTGAGTAGGCGCTGCCGATGAGTGTGAGCGCGATGATGATCAGAAATTCTTTGAAGAGCGAAGGCATTGTATGACGGTGCAGACTACAGGCTGAATTCAAAGCTTCAATCTTCAAGGCATATCTCTATTGATTGTTAGACCATTTTCTTCGGATTGAGCGCTTTATCGAGGGCTTTGGGGCTCATTAATTTTTCCTCCAGCACAATTTCACGTAGGCTGCGGCCTTCGGCGAAGGCGCGCTTGGCGACATGTGAAGCTTTATCGTAGCCAATGTGCGGGTTGAGCGCGGTGACCAGCATCAGGGAATTGGCAAGATTATCGGCAATCGCGTCCTCATTGACTTGCAAGCCGGCCACACAACGTTCGGTGAAAAGAGTCGTGCCGCGGGCCAGCACCTGAATCGCTTCGTGTAGCGAGTAAGCAATCAAGGGAATGGTGACGTTCAGTTCAAAGTGTCCGTCGCGGCCGCAGGCGGCGACGGTCTGGCATTGGCCGTTGGCGTAGAGACAGGCTTGGACCAGCATCTCGCACATGACCGGGTTGACTTTGCCGGGCATGATGGAGGAGCCCGGCTGGGTGGCGGGCAACTGTAGCTCGCCCAGTCCGCAGCGTGGCCCCGAGCCGAGCAGGCGAATGTCGTTGGCGATCTTGGTCAGGCTGGCGCTGATGGCTTGTAACTGGCCCGCGACTTCCACGCAGTCGTCGCGGCCGGCCTGAGCCTCGAAGTGGTTCTTAGCTTCGATGAAATGCAGCTGAGTCTTTTCGTTGAGAATCGAAATGACCGCTTGAGCGAAGTCCGGGTGGCCATTAATGCCCGTGCCTACGGCGGTTCCGCCGATCGCGAGCTCTTTTAAGGTGAGGATGGCGTGATCCACGCGAGCGATGCCCTTTTTGACTTGCCGCAGATAGCCGGAAAACTCCTGTCCCAGCGTGATCGGTGTGGCGTCCATTAGGTGCGTGCGGCCGATTTTGACCACTTTATTGAAGGTGCGTTCCTTCTGGGCGAGTGCTTTGGAGAGCTGCACGAGTGCCGGGCGTAGTTGTTGTTGCAAGGCGGCGGCCGTGCTCAGGTGCAGAGCGGTGGGCATGGTGTCGTTGGAGGATTGGCCGAGGTTGCAGTCATCGTTGGGATGCACCGGGATTTTGGAGCCGATCGGTTGCCCGCTCAATTGACTGCAGCGGTTGGCGATCACCTCGTTGACATTCATATTCGTCGAGGTGCCAGAGCCGGTCTGAAAGACATCTACGGGGAAGTGTTCTGTGTGTTTGCCTTCGTAGATCTCCAGTGCCGCGATGCTGATGGCCTTGGCTTTTTCCGCATCCAAGCGCCCCAGCGCCAGATTGGCCTGAGCACAGGCGTATTTCAACAAGCCGCAGCTACGAATAAAAAGTGCCGGCATGCAGTGCCCGCTGACTGGGAAATTGAGCACCGCCCGCTGGGTCGAGGCTCCGTAGAGAGCATTTTCAGGCACTTCCATAGTGCCCATCGAGTCTATTTCTGTGCGCATGCACCCACTGTAACGTACCTTTGCTAATAATCCATTGAAGTCGGCAGTTAGTGATGCGATTGGGGAGCGACGAGCTACAATAAATACGCAGGGTATTTATTACAGCTACGAATAGTCGATTTTGTGGCGCGGTTTAGATTGTCTTGTGGCTGAGATGCGCTTGCTCTTTTAGCGTTTTGGATAAATTGATGAATAGCTCTGTGCCGGCTCTCATGATTCGTGAGCTCAGTATTTTTTTTGAGGGGCGTCCGCTTCTCAGTGATTTTAGTTTAGAGCTGCGCGCTGGCGAAAAAGTTGCCTTAGCGGGGCGTTCCGGGGCGGGCAAGACGACTCTACTGCGTGCGTTGATGGGCTTTTGCGTTCCAGCGGCAGGTTCGCTTTCGGTTGCGGGCTTGGCTGTGGACGCCGCAAACGTGGCGGCTGTTCGCCAGTGTATTAATTGGCTACCGCAACAAGCCGAACCAGGGGCGGATACCGTGCGTGAGGCGCTTTGTTTGCCCTTGGAATTTAAGCGTAATCAGGCTCTGGCCGCCCGCTTTACGGATGTGAAACTGCATGAAGTGTTGCAGGCAGTCGGGCTCGCCGCGCTTGATTTGGCGGCCGATGCCCGTCGTTTGTCGGGAGGGGAGCAGCAGCGCTTGGCGCTGGCTCGTGCCTTGTTGCTGGATCGTCCTGTGTGGCTGGTGGATGAGCCGACGAGTTCACTCGATGCGGAAACTAAGACAGCGGTCATGGATTGCATACTAGCATCGCCCGAGCGCACGGTGTTGGCCATTTCGCATGATGCAGAGTTTTTAGCGCGATTCAACCGAGTGGTTCGCGTCGGGGAGGACGGACAGCATGGATAAGCAATTTATCGACATTGGTTGGGGCGCTTTACTGCTCTACTACACAATGCTGTTAATTCCGCTGGCGATTTTTTATAGTTTAGGACTGGGGCTGACGCGAAGTCTACTCTGGGCGATTGTGCGGATGACGGTGCAATTGTTTCTGGTCGGTCTGTATCTGGAATTCTTATTTAGGACCAACTCGCTATGGCTCAATTTGTTGTGGCTGTTGGTGATGCTGAGCGCGGCCAATTTCAGGATCTTGGGGGATGGTGGCATTGGGCTGCGCCGTTTCGTTTTGCCCTGTATGTGGGCGCTGAGTGCCACGACCTTGACCGTGGCGGGTGTGATGATTCTGAGCTTGATACGCCCCGATCCTTGGTATGATGCGCGCTATTTGATTCCGATTGTCGGTATGATCTTAGGCAATTGCTTGCGGGGTAACATCCTGTCGGTGCAGCATTTCTACGCAGGAATCTCTAAAGATGCAGATGTCTATCGGCAACGTCTGTCAATGGGGGCCACACGTTTCGAGGCCTTGCGCCCCTGGTTGGCGTTGGCGATGAGTAATGCCTGTCGTCAGCACCTTGCAAGCATGGCGACGGTCGGGATCGTTGCGCTGCCGGGCATGATGACCGGCCAAATCTTGGGCGGGGCCACACCAATGGTGGCGATTAAATACCAGCTCGCTATAATGATTGCGATTTTCGTTTCCTTAACACTAGGCGCCTATTTAAATCTGTGGCTCACCATTCCACGCGCCTTTGACCGGATGGGAAACCTATGCGAGGACGTGCAAGGTTCGACTTGGAAAAGCGCCAAGTCCAGCAGGCGCAAGAAACACTAACAGCTTCCCTTCACATGCCAGTATATACCAAAGAGATCGTTGTCATCGCACCAGGCAAAGCTACGGCAGAGTTTACGCAACAAATTGAATCCGCGCTGCGAGAGTCAGGCTTGAGTGAGGGCACGGTCACGGTGTTTTGCTGTCACACCAGTTGCAGCTTGGTGATTATGGAAAACGCGGATCCTTCTGCGCGACGTGACCTAGAGGGCTTTATCGATCGACTGGTGCCGGAAAATGACCCGCATTTTACTCACACATACGAGGGCCCCGACGATATGCCCAGTCACATCAAGATGGCGCTCACGCGCACGGCAGAAGTGATCCCTTTCGTCCACAGGCGACTCTGCTTAGGCACTTGGCAGGGCGTCTTTCTCTGGGAGCACCGCCAGCGGAGCCATCAGCGGCGCATCGTGTTGAGCTTTCAGGGGGAGTGAGTTTTGCTTACTCCGGTCCGGCTAGGGAGTAGGAGGCGATTTCGCAAATCTCGTTGTTCTCGATGGTGTAGATGTCGCAGTAGTGCATGCCAGTGTCGTGGTCGGCACCTTCGACGACGACATGATTCTTGGCCTTGATCACGCGGCCATTTTCGAAGTTGGGCTCGCCTTGCGAGGCAGCGTCTGCACACATTTCTTTTACGGCGGCGTTACCGTCGATGCTGCGGTCGCCTACGATGTGCCATTCGATGTTTTCGGCGAGAAAAGGAAGGGCGGTTTCGGGCTTGCCCTTTGAAAATGCCTCACAGGCTGCGATGATTTTTGCGTTCATGGTGATTTGTATATTTAGAGAAGGGGGCGTCACTGCTGGTGAGACGACTGCTATGTCTTTATTTGACGCACTATGTAGATGTCAATTGTGGCTTGTTTTAGGATTATAAGCTGGTGGAAAATGCGTGTGATGTACTATCTATAGGTATGTCCGCTCACGCTGCAAATACTCGTTATCTGATTCGTATTCAACTGGAGCAGGTGGTTCGTCCACCGATTTGGCGTGAGTTGGTGGTGCCGGCGAATATTAGCTTGAGCTGGCTGCATGAGGTGATCCAGGAGTCTATGGGCTGGACGGATTCCCATTTACACCAGTATGAGCAAGGTCGTATTTACTACATACCCAGCGACTACGAAGATCCGCTGCCTGGTGCGCGGGACGAAGCGAAGGTGGCGCTCTCTGAGGTGCTTAAAAAGGAGAAGGACTGGTTCCGCTACAGCTACGATTTTGGTGATGGCTGGGATCATCGCATCACGCTCAAGGAGATTTTGAAGCATGATGAGGGGGATTGTTTACGCTGCGTCAAGGCCAAGGGGGGCGACGTGCTTGAGGATTGTGGCGGGCCTCACGGATTAATGGAAATGCGAAAGATTAAGCTAGCGATCGAATCCGGGGCTGTCAGTGCAGATTGGGAGGCGTATGAGAATTATAAGCTGGAAGAGCTGGATTTTGAGAATGCGGATCTGAAGTTTATTAATCGTGAGTTAGGCGATATTTACAGTGAAGCGGCCGAGCGTGGTGGTTTGCACCCTGTCGCCGCGGAGGAAACGCACGGTGGGGGCCCATTTATTGACTCGGACGAAGATTATGACTTGGAAGACGAGGATGATGGATTTGAGGAATTCATGTCGGCGCTGGCGGGTGGAAAGATCGACCTGGATGATGACGATAGCGATGAGTTCTTCGATGAAGATGAGGCGGAATCGGAGACTTTTCCTGAACCCTATAAAGAGTTACCGAAGGGTGACTTGTTGGAGTTTTCCAAAACCTTGAAGTTGGCAGAAACCGTGCATGCTGTGGAGCCGTGGAAGCAACTGTGGGATCGTGATATCTTTGCGGTGGAAGATCCAGAAACGAAGGAGCTGGACATTGTGTCCGTGTTGGGGCGAGGTCAGGAAGTTTACTCGATCCATGTGCACCGGGCCCCGACGGCGCTGGCATTTTGGAGGTCGGCTTTTTCGGCGGCTACGGCCTTGGACCCAGAGTCGGTGTTGAAAATGTCGAGCATGGTCGAGGTTGAGTTTTTAAACAAGGCAGGGATGGATGCGCCCGATCTCAAGCTTTACAAATATACTCGGCAGCAGACGCCGCCGCGTGGGCGTCATCGTTGGATACGGTTTCGTAGTTACCGTCCGCGTTGTTTCCCATGGTTTTCGGAAGCTGAGGACATGGCTGTTTTGCGGCGAGGCATGCGGCTTGCGCTGCGCTATGTCGAGTTGATGCAGCAGTCGAAGCATCCTGAGTCCTTTTTGTTGTCGCATTTAGTGCCCGGCACGATGCCTAAGAGCTTAAAAGTATTTCGCTTGGCAGCGGGGGCGGAGCCGGAGGGCAACGAGGGCTGGCAGTTGGAAGATGTGTCGGTCGATTGGGAGCGCTGCCATGCGGAGCAGGCGGTGTATCAACCGAATGAATTTGAGTGCGCACGCTTGGCCAAAATGCCGCAACAGGAAGACAGTTGGGAAGTGGGCACGCTTTGTATGCCGACTGGTGTGATGACGGCCTCGGGGCCCGTCATGCCAGTGCTAGCGATGGCTTGTTCGATTGGCACAGGTAATGTGCCGCCGAAGCCTCAATTTACCGCGGATGTAGACATTTCGGAGGCTCAGACCTTGTGGGAGTGTTTGGTGGCGAATATTGATGCACACGGTTATTGTCCGACTGAGATTCGAGTGGTGACGCATGAGGCCTATGAAATGTTGTCCCCATTTGCGAAGCTGGCAGGTGTACGGTTGGCACAATTCGAGGAATTTGCGATGCTCGGGCAGCTATTTGAAATGCTTGCGATGATGCCCGGGCCAGACGAAATGTAGGAGCTTCACATAGCTCTCGAACTAGTCCTTGAAGTCGATGACTTCTTGCTCTTGAGCGGGTGGGATATCGCCGGCTTTTCGTGTCAGCAGGGAAGGAGAGACGTTCCATTGCGTGCCCTCTTCGGTGAGGACACTTACGGTCTTTTTATTGAATTTGATGATTGTGCCTTCGATTAAGTCGCCTTCCGAGGACCAGAACTCGACTTTGCAGCCGCGTTGAAAGCGAGTCATTTCCATCCTTGCTTGGACGGCTCTGCGCTGTTTGAGATGGTCAACGATTGCATGGTTGAGCGCACGTAATTCCTCGTCGCTCCATTTTTGAAGGGATTCTGGGAGTTCCATCATAGATTGAGTTCTGACGAGTTGAGTGCTCAGACAAGCTGGAAGCTTGTCACTACGCTTATTTCGCGAGCTTCAATAGTTCCTTCACGGGCGGCACGTCTTTGATGATTTGGCTGGGCTCGGGGCCGACGCCGATGTAGCGCAGGTTAGGGATCTTGTCTTTGTGCTGATCCCCGTGGTTGGCGACTTCGACTAAGGCTTTTAATAGCCATGCCACGTAGACCTTGGCGGCTTCGGGCAGATCGGCAAAGCTGCGCACGCCGGAGATGTCTTCGCTCCAGCCGGGCACTGTTTTGAATACCGGCTTGAGGCGGCGGTGGACTTTAATGTCGCGTGGCACGTGGTGCACGATGCTGCCATCTTCGTCTTGGTAAGCGGTGCAGATTTGTAGATCGCCTTGCCAGTCGCCAGCGTGCGAGAGGGCATCGAGTTTATTGAGCACCAAGTCTTGATAGCCGCCGTAGCGTAGGGCGTCGCCCTTTTCGACGGCGTCGTACCAGCCGACCATTCGTTGGCGTCCGGTGGTGGCGCCAAACTCGATCTTGCGCAGCAGGGTGCTGAGCGGGTGGTCGAGGTCGATCTCGGAGATGAACACGTGGGTGCCGACTTTGGTGTCGTAGGCCTTGCAGCAACCGACGTTGTGGATCGGCTGCGCGGGAATGCCCGCAGATTGGAAAAACTCTGGCGTGAAGGTGTGCGAGGCAGTGACGTTGGGGGCGAAGCCGTGACGCTTATCCAGCCAGTAAGCCTGGCCAAATTCACCGATGATGTAGTTGCCCTTGTCTTGCTCGCGCAGCACCAGTTCGCGCACATCGCAGACTTGTGGTGCCAGGATTTGGCCGGCGGCCCAGTAGGCTTCGATCAGTTTTTCGGCATTGAGTGTGAAGGGGGCTTCGCCGGCGAATTGGCTGAAGTCGAACTCGCTGGCGTCGAACTTGCCTGCTTGGATGACTTCGTCGTTGGCGCGGGTTTCCGCTCCAGTCAGAGTTTCAAAGAAAGCAGACCAGCGTTCCGGCGCGACTTGGCAGACGTGCTCGATCACGCGTAGTGCGCGGTCGATGCGGCCCTGCATTTTAGTGACAAAGGCCTCTTTGCTGCCGAGGAAATCGGCATAGAAAATTTGAAATTGTCCCACTTCGTCGAGGTAGGCAGGCGTGATGCCGCGACCGGTCGAGCCGCGTGGATCGCCCTTTTGCACGTGCACGCGGTAGTCTTCCCAGGCGAGGTCGAGCAGGCGGTGACAGAGGTCGGAGACCAAGCAGCGCTCGTCGATCGCGAGGCGTTTGACTGCAACATGGCCGTGCAGCTCCGCATAGGCCGACTCCCAGAGGAACTTGCGTGGATCGGCGACCACGCCCGCGCCGATTGGCAGATAGGGAACCTTCGGGTCCGCTACGCCGCCTGGCAATAGGTTCAGCTTGAGTCCCGCGACGGTGTGTCCGGAGTTGGAGCCGCCGTTGACCTTCATGACGGCCGCTACCGCGTCTTCGCGACCGGTGGTCTCGCGTAATTCGTTCACGATTTCGAGAATGACGCGACCCTTGCCTTCGTCGCCTGTGGAGATGCCGGTATCGGCAATCAGTTGGGAGGTAAATGGTGTGAGCATGTTTTAGTAAACTTATTTTGAAGAGTCAGCTGATGAGTCACTCGTTTTCACGGTGATTACATCGTGTGGAGCGGATTCCTTTTGGCCGGCTGGGCTGACGCGGATGTAGCGGGCTTTCTCGCGGAGCTGAGCTAGGTCGGCGGCGCCGAGGTAGCCCATGCCGGACTGGATGCCGCCCACCAGCTCGCGCAGCACGCCGCTGAGTGAGCCGACGGATTCTTTGAGCGCTTCAATGCCTTCGGCCGCGGCCTTGGTGGCGATGTCCTTGCGATCGTGCCCGTAGCGGCTGGCGGAGCCGTCTTTCATGGCGGCGCTGCTGCCCATGCCACGGTATTGTTTATATTGCTTGCCGTTGATTTCTATAATCTGGCCGGGGGCTTCGTTGCAGCCGGCCAGCAGGCTGCCGCACATGACGCCGTTGGCCAAGGTGAGGGCTTTGACCATATCGCCCGACTTGGAAATGCCGCCGTCGGCGAGGATCGCGACGCCCTTCTTACGGGCCGCGATGGAGGCGCAGTAGAGCGCGGTCATTTGCGGAATGCCGACACCAGCGACGATGCGAGTGGTGCAGATCGAGCCCGGGCCTTGACCGATTTTTATGGTATTGGCACCCGCGTCGGCGAGGAATTCGACCCCCTCGGCGCTGGTGACGTTACCGGCGATCAAAGTCAGGTCGGCAAACTCACCGCGTAGCATACGGATGGTGTCGCCGACGCCTTTAGAAAATCCATGTGCAGTGGATACTGCGATGGTGTCCACGCCCTCGTCCACCAATTTGCCTACGTGGTTGATGATGCGCTCACGGTCCAGTTCGCCATCGGGCTTGCGGTGGGCGGAGATGGCTGCGCCGCACATCAGACGGAAGTGGCTGTCGCGGGCGGGTTTGACGGACTGCTGCGACTCGGCGTCGATGCGCTCGATGTCGGAGAGTGTGAACAGGCCGCGTAGGCGGTCTTCGTCGTCCACCACCAGTAGCTTGTGAATGCCGAGGTGGTCGGTGAAAAATTTGTCCGCGGTCTTGATCGGATCTTTAGTGATCTCTTTTTCGTTGAGCGTGTAGACTTGATCGCGTGGCGTCATCGCTTCCGAGACCAGGCGGTTGGCGTAGCGCGCTTTGACGACTCGCCCCGGTAGCAGGCCGAGTAATTTATTGTTGTCATCCACCACTGGGAAAGTGCTGAAACCATAGCCACGATCTGCGATGCGGTCCATGACCTCGCCGATTTTCTGGTTGGGCTCGACTTTGATCGGTTCCTGAATGAAGCCGTGAATATGATTTTTGACGCGGGCGACCTCACGCACCTGCTTCTCGTCGGTCATATTATAGTGAATGAGCCCCAGGCCGCCATTGAGCGCCATTTTAATGGCCATCTTGGATTCGGTCACTGTGTCCATGTCCGAAGAAATGATCGGAATTTGCAGCTCGAGCGACTCTGAGAGACGGGTGCCCAAATTGGTTTGGCGAGGGAGCACGTCTGAGTAGAGCGTCGCCAGAGAAATGTCGTCGTAGGTCAGGCCGACCGGCAAGTTGTTCTGGAAGAACTGATCTGCAGATTGATAATAGTCTTCGATTCGAGGTGCTTTCATAGGCTGACTTCAGCAAAAGATTGTCTTTTCTCAAGTCGTAAATGATACTTTATGAGAGTGTAGGGGCTTCATTTATGAAGACCGCAGTGTTGTTGGCGGAGGCTGGGCGGTCTTGATAAATCACGCCCCTACGATAGAATTCCATGACCTGCGAAATTTCATTTAAACCCTATCGACGCACCTTTCGCAGGCCATTGCGCACTGCGCGCGGAGAGTGGGCGCGGCGTGAAGGCTTTTTGCTGCGCGTCGAGCAGGACGGGCAAGTCGGCTATGGCGAGGTCGCCCCGATCCCGGAATTTGGCAGCGAGACGCTGGCAGAAGCGCAGACCTTTTTGCAGCACTTGCAAGTGCAAGCGGACTTGCCAGTGCCGCAGGATTTGCCCTGTTGCGCCTTTGCACTCTCCAGTGCGCAGGTCGGGGCCGCAGCGGACGCCGCGGCATCAGCGAGGACACGTGCCTACCCCGTGTCTGGGTTATTGCCCGCCGGAGACGCGGGATTGACGCGTGCGCGGCAACACGTGCAAGCGGGCTACCGTAATTTGAAATGGAAGATCGGCCTGGCCCCCGTCGCTCAAGAGCTGGAGCGGGCAGGTCAGCTCTTGGACGCCCTGCCGCCAGGCGTGCGGCTGCGTTTCGATGCCAATGCCGGCTTGAATCCATCCGAGCTAGAGCAATGGCTGGAGCTCTTGGCGCGCTTCCCGCAGCAAACGGACTACATCGAACAACCGCTGGCTTGCGGCCAAGAGGCAAGCATGGCCCGCTACATGCACGACTACGGGGTGCCAATCGCTCTCGATGAGTCGCTGAATGGTGACACCGGGGCGCGTTTTTTAGAACCAGGCGCCTGGTCGGGGCCCTTGGTGGTCAAGGCTGCCTTGATGGGGGAGGTCGGAGCCCTGCGCCAGCGCTTGTTACCGGTGGCGGCGCAGGTGGTGTTCTCGTCGGTGTTCGAGACCGGCATCGGCGCAGAGAGTGTGTTGGCCTTGGCGGATCGCTTACCAGACTTGTCAGGTCCGATCGGTTTCGATACCGTAGACGCTTTTAATGATACACTCAATCACCTGCCCGCGGCGGCGGCGATTGACACGGACGCCCGCGCAGCCTATGCGCCCGAGCAGATATGGAACTCGATTTAGAAGAACTCGCGCGCGACTGGATCGACGGCATTTCAGGCGAGGCCTTTGTGGCGCGCGTGCAGGATTATCTGTCGCGGGTGGAAGCGCTCACGCGCCAGCAACAAGCGCGTGGGGTGCTGCTGACGGAGCAGGATCCCATTGAATTTGCCGCTGCGTTTTTTGCGGCTGTTTTGCTGGATGTGCCTGTGACCTTGGCCAATCCCAACTGGGGCGCGCAAGAGCAGGCAGAGCTGGGGCGTTTAGTGTCGCCGGCCATTTGCTTTGGTCGGGGCTTCACTTGTGAAGACCGCGGTGGCATGGAGCGGGATGGCTCGGCGGTCTTCACGAGTGAAGCCCCTACGTCTCCAGAGCCGGGCTCCATTCTCATTCCGACCGGTGGCAGCACGGGGGGGGTTAAGCTGGCCGTGCATACTTGGGATTCGCTTTGTGCCGCCTGCGAGGGCGTGCAAGGCTTACTGGGCGGTGGGCCGATTGATAGTTGCTGCGTGTTGCCGCTGTATCATGTGAGCGGGTTGATGCAGTTGTTGCGTGCTTATGTGACGGGTGGGCAGATACGCTTCGATGAAGATGAGGTTGCGGGCCGTTGTCTCTCCTATGTGCCGACACAGTTGCAGCGCGCCTTGGGCTCGGATGCGCGTGTCCAAACATTGCAGACCGCGCGTGCGATTTTTGTGGGCGGGGCCGCCTTGCCTGAGTCGCTTGCGCAGCAAGCGCGCGCCTGTCAGTTACCGATCATTCCCGTCTACGGCATGACCGAGACCGCGGCCATGGTGGCCGCCGTGCCAGTGGCGGACTTCTTGCAGACGCCCGATGCCGGAGCGGTGGCGATTGGTGAGGCGCGTTTTCAGATCGAAGCCGATGGCCGTTTGCGCATCTTCAGCTCGGCCCTTTTCCTGGGCTATCATGGACAGTCGCGCATAGAGGGCAGCGCCGGTTATTTGACCGACGATGAGGCACGACTTGATGACGAAGGACGTTTGCATGTGATCGGGCGCAAAGATCGGCTGATCAACAGCGGCGGCGAAAAGATTGACCCCCGCGAGGTGGAAGCCGCGGTGGCGCAGTTAGCTGGCGTCGAAGCCGTGCTAGCGGTGGGATTGCCCGACCCCGAGTGGGGGCAGCGGCTGGTCGTGTATTATACCGGTCGCGAACAGCCCGCTTGGAAAGCACAGCTGCGCGAGAAATTGGTGAATTATAAGATCCCGAAAGAGCTGCGTTGGGTGGATCGCCTGCCGTTGGATGAAAAAGGAAAGGTCGTAGGGGCGCTGGCGAACGTCGCAAAGGTAGGGGCTTCACTTGTGAAGACCGCCGAGCCTAAGAGCCGAACCACGGCGGTCTTCACAAGTGAAGCCCCTACGAAAATCATCTTACCCGTCCGTAAAACGGCAAACCTACGCAAAGGTCGCGTCTCCAACCCCGGTAAGCGCTATTTCATTACTTTGTGTGTTAAGGATCGAAAGACCTCTCTATTGGAGCCTGCCTTGGCGGCGGCGATTCTAAACATCTGGCGTCGGCAACACACGGACCAGGATTACACCTTTCACTGCGGCACACTGATGCCGGATCATATTCATTTTTTATGCACGCTGGGGGATCGCATTTCACTGGGACAATGCATCATCAAACTTAAAGCGAAAACTAAGGCGGCCCTCGCAGCTGCGGGCCTGGAGTGGCAGCGCGATTTTTACGATCACGGTCTGCGCGCGGATGACGCGATGGAAAGTTTTGCGCGTTATATATTTCTGAACCCTTATCGAAAATCGTTGCTGCCTCTGACTGACCAATGGCCGCATTGGCATTGCAGCCAAGAGTATCGGCCGGAGTTTGTGCAACACTTGGATGATCAGGGGGCGCCGCCTAGCCAATGGATTGTTGACTCGGTTGGAGCGCAAGAACTGATCGAAATAGATACTGCTTCAGGTGAATGGTCGTAGGGGCTTCATTTATGAAGACCGCCGAGAATCAGAGCCGAACCACTGCGGTCTTCACAAGTGAAGCCCCTACGTTTTTATCCTACGCTTGTCATCTGGATTAACTGTCTCAAGTTTTCGTATATGAACAAAGCCGACATCGTAGACGTCCTCGAAGACATTGCTGTGCTCTTAGAGCTCAAGGGAGAGAACCCGTTTAAAATTCGTGCCTATTCCGGGGGCGCGCGGGTGTTGGAGACGATGGAGGACGACTTGGGCGAGGTGATTGCCGAGGGGCGGCTGGGCTCGATCAAGGGCGTCGGCTCGGCCTTGGTCGACAAGATCGAGACGCTGTATGCCACCGGAGAGCTGGAGTATTATACCAAGCTGCGCGCCTCCATTGCGCCGGGGTTGATCGAGATGTTGGACATCCCCGGGCTGGGCGGCAAGAAGGTGAAAAAATTGCACGACGCACTCGGCGTGGAAAGCATCGATGCGCTCAAAGCTGCCTGCGAAGCGGGCGAGGTGTCGGCGCTCAAGGGCTTTGGTAAAAAGTCAGAAGAAAAGATTTTGACCGGCATCGCCAATCGGGCGGCTTACGCTAAGCGCCACTTGTGGTGGGATGCGCGCACGGTGGCAGAGCCCATTCTGGCCGGCTTGCGCGACTTGCCGCAGGTCGAGCAGGCGGAAGCGGCGGGCAGTTTGCGGCGTTTAAAAGAGACCGTGGGCGATTTGGACTTTATCGTGGCCAGCTCCGAGCCACAGCCGGTGATGGACTGGTTTGTGGGGCAAGACTCCGTGCAGGAAGTGACTGCGCACGGGGAGACGAAGTCCAGCGTGCGCTTCGAGTCCGGCTTGCAGGCCGACCTGCGGGTGGTGCCTATGGCGCAGTTCGCCTTTGCACTGCATCATTTCACCGGCTCGAAGGAGCACAATGTCGCCATGCGCCAGCGTGCGCTGAGCCGGGGCTACAGCTTGAGCGAGTGGGGGCTAAAGCCTTCGTCGAACTCAGGCAGTGGGGAGTTGGAAGTGGAGCCTTCGACAGGCTCAGCTCAGGAGAGTGGAGAGTTGGAAGTTTCTTCGGAGCAGGAGCTGTTTGAATTTTTGGGCTTACAGGCGATTCCGCCGGAGTTGCGTGAGGGCATGGGTGAGGTGGAACGCTATGAGCAGGGGGGCGATTCGGTGCCATCCTTGTTGGAGCTTTCGCAAGTGCGGGGCGTCTTTCATAATCACACCACCGCATCCGATGGGCGTGGCACGATCGAAGAGATGGCCGAGGCCGCGGAGGCGCTCGGTTTCGATTACCTCGGGCTGGCGGATCACTCGAAGGCCAGCTACCAAGCCAATGGACTGGACGATGCGCGCGTGTTGAAGCAATTGGAGCAGATTCGCGCTTATAATGAGTCCGGGGAGTCTGGCTTACATGTCTTTGCAGGCATCGAATGCGACATCTTGCCCGACGGTTCGCTGGACTTGGAGGACAGCACCTTGGCTGCGCTGGATTACGCCGTGATGTCGGTACACTCCAGCTTCAGTCAATCGGAAGACGAGATGACTGCGCGTGTCATACGCGCAATAGAGCATCCGGGCACGGTGATGCTCGGGCACCCGACCGGGCGTATCTTGTTGCGCCGCGAGTCTTATAAGATCGACCTACAAAAGGTGATCGACGCCGCGATCGCCAACAAAGTCATTATCGAGATCAACGCCAATCCCAAACGCTTGGACATGGACTGGCGCCTCTGGCGCAGAGCCGCGGAGAAGGGCCTGATGTGCGCTATCAACCCCGACGCACACAAAACAGAGGGGCTCGCTCACTACGCGGCCGGGGTAAACATCGCACGCAAGGGCGGCATTCCCGCGGAGCAAATCTTGAACTGCCGGGACTGCGCGGGCGTCGCGCAGTGGTTTGCCGAGCGCCGATAGCAAGCGCTTCCGATCTTCAGCGACAAGAACGCCCGGCTATGTGCTCACAGCCGAGCGTTGATATGACATTATCTGGATATGTAGAGATCAAGCAGCGAAGGCTATAGCTCATGCCTCCCATCATTTAAGATGATTGCTGTATTAATCTACACTTAGACTATAGCATGGCGCTTGCTTCTATTTCTACCCGCACACGGAGTAAAAATAGCCCAATTTGAAGGCGCGTCTGCGTCGTTTGCATTATTTTGCGCGCTGCAGAATGAGACTCAGTATCATATGGGGCTTGCAATTTTGAGAGAGTGCGTATTGGTATGCGGCGGGTGGATGCATTCCGCATCGCTCATGTGCAGCACACAAAGCAATCGATTCACTTCACATTCGCAGTCATGGTATTGGAACAAACAGAGGCAAATATGCGGCCCTTTCACGATTGGAAGGCCTCATTGTCGCGTGCATCTGAGCTGGAGCAGCGCTTTGATGCTTGGGTGTTTTTGAATGCTTCGAGTGTCTTGTTAAGTGAAAAGACCGGAGAGCTGCTGTCTTTGGATCTCCAGGAGATGGGCATGTCGGTGGCACAGGTGGAGGCAGGTCTCGCGCGTCTGTCAGCGCAATGGGGCTTTGATTTTCGTTTGTTGATCGAGAGCAATGGTCTGCAAAAATTTATTATATTCCAAGCAGAGCGCCTACAGGCAGTGCTGGATAGTGCTCCCTATTGTGTGATGGGGGCGCAGCTTAATTACAGTTATCCACTGCGAGCGGGTCATTTCATTGAAGAGCTGAACGAGCGTTGGCGTCTGCATGGCACGATCCCGCATGAGATCGGAGTGGCGCTCGGCTATCCGCTGGAGGATGTTTTTGGCTATATGGGCTTGTTGCCGCTGTCTTGTAAGGGCGCGTGTGGCTGGCAGGTTTACGGCTGCATGAAAGAGTCGCAGCGCCGCAGCTGTGCTTTCAATAATGCGCGCTGTCAGGCTTTGATTTTCCTTTCACAACTTGCGAGCAGCTCGGCTAGTTAGGCGTATGCACAACAATGCCGCACCCCTTTACAGGCAGTGCGGCATGTCGTGTTCGGTGCGAGAAATTGCCTAACTGCGAGGCTACTTCTTTACGATGGCGTCCGTCGGGCACTGGGGCACACAACGAACAGCGCCCATGTTGGAGCAGCTATTACACTGATCGGCATCGACTACATACGTTTTGTCAGTGGCGTGTGCACTGATCGCATTGCGCGGGCATACCGGACGGCAGGCATCGCACATAACACATAGATCTGGTTTAATTAGATACATGATGATTGATTTTTTTGTAATGTGCTTCGAGGCACGCCGAGTGCGAACCTGACTTATTGAGACTCAATTTGTCGTCTTTGGCAAGTTGTATGTGTTGGTTGTATGGTCTTAACTTGCTGCTTAATAGCTAATTATGCGTTTTAAGCGTTATTGAGACTCAGTAGCCTTCGGGGTGAGGCTTATTGAGACAGAATGTCAGTTTATAGCCAGCCCGCTGCGGTGGCTCTGCGCAGGCTTCAAGTTCTGAGCGATGTGCGGCGCGGTGCACTCTGAGCTTTTCTTTAAGGCGAGGATTGGTTGAGATGCGGGATGCCTACTAAACAACACGCCCTCGTTATGTGGATCCTCTGGTTTGCGCAGCTGCAGGCTGCGTTTATCTTTCAATTTTTCTTGGCTGATGGGTTTTCCAAAGAAGCGAACGCAGAGGAACCGATGGCGATCTGGTTGTGGTTACTCTGTCTGCTGCCGCTGGTGGTGGCGACGGGCATTCGCTGGTTGAGTATTCCGAAATTGACGGAGCCTACCAAGCAACTGGTGGCCATGATCATCGGCCTCGCATTGTGTGAGGGCAGCGTGCTGGGCAGTATTTTTCTGGTGGCACCGAGCTACCCACAATTCCAGATCGGTATCCTGATGGTGGCAGTTGTGAGTATTATTCAGTTTGCACCGAGTTATGCCACGCCCGGGTATCAACTGGAGCAGCTGGAGCGTTGATCGCTACGGGAGTGTGCTTTCTCTCAATCCCTTGCTACGATCTTTTGAAAATGGCGGCGGTGGGTTTGTCTTTGCCGGCTTTGCCGATGCGGCGCTGTAGTTCCCAGCCTGGGATGTCGGGCTCTAAGTTGCCAGGGAGCTCGAGTATGACGCGGGCCTCGGGGGTGGCGATGGCGTCGACTGCTTGGGTGAAAATGCGGCCGATCTGGTCGGCGATGATGTGGTAGGGCGGGTCGAGAAAGATTAAGTCGTAGGCGGGGCTATTGACGTCGAGACTGAAGACGTCGCGGGCCACGACCTTGGCGACTGGGGCCTCTAATTGGCAACTACGCAGGGCCGCGCGCACATTTTCTTGCAAGCACCTGAGTGCCGCGCGGTCAGATTCGAAAAAACTGGCACTGGCGGCGCCGCGGCTGAGTGCTTCCAGTCCGTAGCTACCGGTGCCGGCAAAGAGGTCCGCCACGCGGCAGCCTTCAACGCTAGGCCCCAGGCTGGAAAACACCGACTCGCGCATGCGGTCGGTGGCGGGGCGGGTGCTATCGCCTTTGGGGGCTTTGAGTGGAATGCCGCGTGCGCGGCCGCCTGTGATTCTCATGAATCACCCCCTGTTGAACATCGAACCGCTTGCCAGACGCGCAGTAGGCTTTCGACGAGTTGTGGGAATTCGCCGAGTGGCACTTGGCTGGCGGCGTCGGAGATGGCTTTTTCGGGGTTCGGGTGTGTTTCGAGAAAGACACCATTGGCTCCGGCAGCGATGGCGGCGCGAGCGAGGGGGGCGACATATTCGCGCTGTCCGCCGCTGATACCGCCGGCACCTCCGGGGATCTGCACGCTGTGGGTGGCGTCGATAATTGTCGGGTGGCCGTTGCCTGCCATGATGCTGAAGCTGCGCATGTCGACGACAAGATTTTGGTAGCCGAAGGTGGTGCCGCGGTCGGTTTGCCAGATTTCTGCCGCGCCGGCTTCTTCCAGTTTATTGGTGACGAACTCCATTTCGTAGGGCGAGAGGAACTGGCCCTTTTTGACATTGATCGCGCAGTCGGTGGCGGCCGCCGCGACCAGTAGGTCGGTTTGACGGCAGAGAAAGGCAGGGATTTGCAGCGCATCCACGACCTCGCCTACTGTGGCGCATTGATCAGGTGTGTGGATGTCGGTGATCGTCTTGAAGCCATATTCAGCTTTGATGGTTTGGAAAATTTCCATGCCTGCTTCCATGCCGGTGCCGCGGTCGCTGCCGATGGAGGTGCGGTTGGCTTTGTCGAAGGAGCCTTTGAACAGGATGTTGAGTTCCGGGTGCTTTTGTTGGAGCGCCGCCAGCGTGTCGGCTACAGGGCGGCAAGTTTCGAGGCTTTCGAGTGAGCAGGGGCCTGCTAGCACGAGGAGTTTTTCGGAATCGTATATCATGCGGGTGATTAAGAGTGGCAATCTGTGAAAGGCCAAGCTTGCAGTTGAGCAATGAATCCTCGAGGCCTTAGTCCACGCCGATTTGGTTGGCTAGGTGAGTGCGTATGGCTGGTTCGAGTTCGGCAGTTTGCACCCATTCGAGCGCTTGGTGTGGTTGACTGCGCGACCATTGAATGATGCTGTCGGTCAGTCGCAGGATGCGGCGGTCGGGATCGTCGATAGTATTGGCCCATGCGGCGGCGGCTTCGGGCTCGAAGGCTTGGATGCTTTCGCTAAAACCGTAGGCAGCGGCATCGCGCAATTCACCGGCGGGTTGTTCGTTGAGCCATTCAGAAGCTGCGATGGAGTCGCTTTCGGCCCAGACTTGCATCAGGCTGTTGGCGTATTCTGCGGAGTAGATTGGATCTTCGGGAGCTAGCTTGGCCAGCCATTGGGCGGTGCGGATCGGGTCGGCTTGTGCGCGACCTGTCACGAAGGAGCTGACTGCGATGGAGGCGTAGTTATTGTCTGCTAAATCACGCACGAATAATTCGGCATCTTGCGGGGCTTGTTGGCTGAATTGGAGAATCGTCTGGCTTAGGAGCTCGTAGTTGCCATTAAACTCAGCTTCGCTCAATGCCCAGATGCTGGCTGCCTTGGGGTCTGTTTGGGTCCAGGACTGGGCGAGTGCTAGAGTGGCCTCTGTGCGGATGGGGCCGTTGGCGAGGCCCGTAACCCAAGCGAGGGCTGCATCGGGGTCGGTTTGTACCCATTTCGCGGCCAAGGTCTTTGCGGCGGTGGTTTTACTGCCGTCGTTGGCCATGCCGTCGATCCACTCTGCGGCCGCGGTGGGATTGCGTTCTGCCCAGAGTTCGACACCGTTGCTGAGAGTTTCCAGCCGTGCAAGGCCCTGCGCATTGGATTCCAGCCAGAGTAGTGCGGCTTCAGAGTCCTGAGTGGCCCAGAGGGCGACGACTTCCAGCATGCCTCGCAGGCGCTCACTGCCTGTATGCTGATTTTGTAGCCAGAGCATTGTAGCTTCCGGATCTATTTCCGCCCGGCGGCGTGTTTCTGCTAGAAAGCTGTCGTTGGTGGCTGCCTGTACAATGGGCGTGAGCACCGGATTTCCAGGGCTCGGGGCTGTGTTTGTAATGGGCTTTAAGAGCGGAGGGTGAATCTGGCTGAGGAGTGGGCGTGTGATTTGGCTGAGGAGTGGGCGTGTGATTTGGCTGAGGAGTGGGCGCGTGATTTGGCTGAGGAGCGGCAGGGTAATGCGCGCCAACAATGGTTGTTGGGAGGCATTCCCACTGGCTTCGATGGGGCTTAGGATTGGGGCGCTGCTACTTGCTGTGGCGGCTTGTCGCTCGGCGCGCAGAGCATCCAGTTCGACGCGTAAATCTATAACATGCGGCAGTGCACACAGTAGTGCGAGGTCGGCAGCTACGATGAGGGCACTTTTAGCAAAGCCTGTAATCATAATTTAAAAAAGTCTCTGGTGTTTTGGCTACTGCGTGCGGCCAGCTCTGGGGCCTCCATGGTGAGCGCTTGGGCGCAGCGCTCCGCGATGTGTGTGAGGTAGGCGGGCTCGTTGGGCTTGCCCCGGTGGGGTTCCGGGGTGAGGTAAGGGCAGTCCGTTTCGAGCATCAGGCGCTCGATGCCTTGTTGGCGTAGGGCTTCGCGGACCTTGTTGGCGCTTTTGTAAGTGGTGATGCCGGTAAAGGAGGCGCGGCCGCCGCGTTGATTGATCTGGGCGATTTCTTCGGCGCCATAGGTGAAACAGTGGTAAACGATGCGTCGCCAGTCGATGCCCGACTCGTCGATTAACTGCACACTTTCGGTAAAAGCTTCGCGGCTGTGAATGATGACCGGGCAGTCCAGTTCACTGGCCAGCATCAGCTGTTGGCGGAAGGCAGCTTCTTGCAGTAGAATCGTTTCGCCTGCTTGCACCGGGTCTTTGGGCAGGTGGAAGTAGTCCAAGCCGATTTCGCCGAAGGCAACGGGCGCGTGAGGCGGCATGAAAAAGGTACTGATCTGGCTGACGGCGGCTTCCCAGTCAGCATCGACGTAACAAGGGTGTACACCTACGGTGTAGTCGATTTTACCCGCATATGCGGCGTGCATCTCGCGGTAGGGCACCCAATCGGCAGGCGAGGTGCCGACGGTGATGAAGTGCTGCACGCCAGCTGCGGCCGCGCGCTCTAGCATGGGCTCCAGTTCGCCTTTGTCTTTAAAGCTCTTTAGGTGGCAGTGACTATCGATGAGTTCCATAGGCTTAAACAGCCTGTTGGATTTCCTGAGAGTTGAAAGCGCAAATTCGTGTCATCACGATTACAATAATTACGCAGGGTATTTATATCGAGTGGGTCAATTTTATCAGGGGATTGCTTTCAATGGCTATAATGGAGGCTACTATTGGTGACTTAGTCTTGTATGTGTGGCGTAGGCGGGTAAAGCTGCGCTGCCTTCATGGCTTTTGAATTTAATGATTTGCCTCTCGGCTTGCTGGCTTTGCTCGTCTTTTTCTCCCGTGTGCTCGATGTTTCGATTGGGACGATCCGGATGATTGCGACGGTGCAAGGACGTATCGTGATGGCTTTCGTTCTAGGGATTTTCGAGGTGACGATCTGGTTGATCGTGATCGCGACTGTGGTGAATACGGTGCTGGAGCGCCCATGGCTGTTGTTGTTTTACGCACTGGGCTACTCGACAGGCAATGTGGTCGGTATCGTGCTGGAGCGTAAACTCGCGCTCGGTCATGCGATTTTGCGGATCATTACGGGGACCCATGCTCAGGAAATTCTGGATGCTTTGATTGAGGCTGATTATCGTGTGACTCGCTTCGAGGGCGAAGGCGTCCGCGGTCCTGTCAGTGAACTTTATGTCGTCTGTGAGCGTAAACGTCTCGCGCCTGCGCTTAAGCGGGTGCAAGCGATCGATCCAGATGTCTTTTACCTCTGCGAGACGCCCAATCGGGTGCGTCGTTATCGCGGACAAATGGCAATAATGCCGCAAAACTGGAGATCTCTGCTTAAGCGCAAATGATATGTTGATTCGATTACGAAATAGAAACCGGTCGCTGTGTTGGTTCACTGCGGCCTGCCTGGCAGGCACGACTTTGTCTGCCCAAACTAAGGAGGAACTTGCTGAGCGCGTAGCGCAATTAGAGCAAGCCCTCGCCACCGCCCGCACCGAACTGAGTGCCGCCACCGAGCGAGAGGCCTTGGCCACGGAACGCGCCACTTTGGCGGAAAACTCACTGGCAGAGACGGAGACAGCATCGTCCACCAGCTCTAAAATACAGATCGGTGGTCTGAGCATCGGCGGGGCGATTCGCGCCAATTACTACGGGGGCGATTATAGCAGCAATGGATTGGCCAAGGATATGAACCGCGGTGATGCGGGGACTATTAGCCTGGATACCTTCCGCCTAAATGCCGACTACGCGAATGGTCCCTGGCGCGCCAAGTTCGAGTATCGCTTTTACCCAGGCTACTCGGGAAGTAACTCGGACGGCTATAGTTTTTTACATACTGGCTGGCTAGGCTATGACTTTGCCAGTGGCGATCAAGTGCAAGTAGGCGTCAATCGCGTGCCTTTTGGCCCTGGCGCTTATGGGATCTCGCAGAGCTGGTTTTTTGATCAGCACTACTATGTCGGACTTTCGGACGACATGGACCTGGGGATCAAATATGTCGCTCAGCGTGGCGATTGGAGCTTCGACTTTGCGTATTACTATGCGGACGAAGGTTCTTATTTCGGGGAGAATTTCTCCAGCGATAGTGTCCGCTATTCCTACGACGTCGTGAATGAGACCGGCGATGGCTATCAAGAGCGCAATCAGGTCAACCTGCGTGCGATTTATGCCGCGGATCTTGGGCACGGCATTACTGCTGATCTCGGTGCATCCGCGCAGTTCGGCCTGCTGGAAAGCCAGGGCGGCCAAGATGATGGGGAGCACTATGCGTTTTCTTTTCACCCCGTCTTTAAATGGTCGAATTGGACACTCGCGACGCAGTTGACCTATTACAAATACGCGATTGATGGCTACGTGGATACGACCGACGACGGCATCGATAACCCCACCGACACACTGGTGCAATTTGGTGCCTATGACTTTGCCACTTTCGCGGCGGCCGAGGCTTGGATTGCGGGCGTCTCGCTCAGCTACTACTATGAAGTGAATGCTGTGGACTGGCTCGATTACATCGTTCCTTACATCGAATACAGTTCGATCATGAAAACGGAGTCTGGCTTCAACGATAGCGACCTCTTCGTGGTCGGTAGTGCTTGGGCGCGCGGCGGTTGGTATATTTACACTGAAGTGGCCGCCTCTAATGGCAACGACTTCATCGGTAATGAAGCCGGCTACGGTGACCCGACTAGCGGCGCGACGAATGACGATGGTGTCTTTCAAAGTAGCCGATTCGGAGCCAACCCGACCAACGAGTGGGAAACCCGCTTCAATATTAACTTCGGATACTACTTCTAAGCCAATGACAAAGAAACAATTCACACCTACTAAAGATGCGAAGCCGCCCACCTTGGCGGAAAAGCTCAAGCACGCTGAAAAAGTCGCCCGCGAAAAGGCGATCAAAGAGCGCGCAAAATTCCGCGGCTTACAAATCCGTCCCACTCCCGGCCTCTTCGACGAGTCAGAGCAGCAGGAGGCGGGCGAGAACAACTGGAGCGGCTATGGCTTCGACATTCACCCACATGTGACCTTTTCTGCAGTCTTCGTGTTGACGGTTTTTATCGTGATCACACTGATGTTTAAAGAAGAGGCCGCTGCGTTCTCAACGGATGCCCTGGCCTGGGTTTCCGGCAGCTTTGGCTGGTTTTTCATTCTCGCGGCCAATGTATTTATAGCGGCAGCAGTTTATTTTGCTTTCAGTCGCTTTGGGCGGATACGAATCGGCGGGGCCAAGGCCTTACCCGAGTTTTCTACCATGGCTTGGTATGCGATGCTGCTGAGCGCTGGTATGGGGATTGGGCTCATGTTTTGGAGCGTGGGCGAACCGATGTATCACTACGATTCGCCCTCTCCTATGTTTGGCACGGTCGAAGGGCACACGCCTGAGGCGGCGCAGGCGGCCATGGGCGTTACCTATTTTCACTGGGGACTGCACCCTTGGGCGATTTATTCAATCGTTGGCCTAGGCTTAGCCTTCTTTGCGTATAATCGCGGGCTGCCGCTCACCATCCGCTCGATTTTTTACCCGATCCTCGGTAATCGTATCTATGGGCGCTGGGGCGATTTGATCGATGTGCTGTCAGTGCTCGCGACCTTGATGGGACTGGCGACTTCGCTGGGGCTGGGAGTTTCGCAAATCAACGCCGGGCTCAATCACCTCTTTGGGCTGAATATATCGCCTACGGTGCAGGTGGTCTTGATCGTTCTGATCACTGCGGTGGCAACGCTCTCAGTTATGTCCGGCCTCGACGGTGGGGTGAAGCGCCTGAGTGAGCTCAACATGGGCTTAGCCGGACTCTTGTTGCTCTTCGTTTTGATCGTTGGGCCGACGGTTTATATCATGAGCGGATTCACGCAGAATTTGGGCTTTTACATTGAGAATTTTGCTCAACTGAGCCTGTGGACGGAAACCTTTCGCGAGACCAATTGGCAAGGAGGCTGGACGGTCTTTTACTGGGCTTGGTGGATTTCATGGTCGCCCTTTGTCGGTATGTTTATCGCTCGAATTTCGAAGGGGCGCACCGTGCGAGAGTTTATCCTTGGTGTGATGGTGGTGCCTACGCTGCTTTCGTTTTTGTGGATGTCTGTATTCGGTGGCTCCGCACTCTGGATGCAGACGACTGGAATGGCCGATATCTCGGCTGCGGTGAATGACAATGTCGCCACCGCCATGTTTGCCTTGTTTGAAGGAATGCCTCTGAGCAGCATTTTGTCCTTCGTGGGCATTATTCTCGTCTCAGTATTTTTCGTGACCTCGTCCGACTCTGGTTCGCTGGTGGTCGACCACCTGACTTCGGGCGGCAAGCTGGACTCGCCCGTGCCACAGCGTGTCTTTTGGGCAGTGATGGAGGGCGTTGTCGCCGCAGTGCTCTTACTCGGGGGCGGGCTCAGGACTTTGCAAACCGCCTCGATTATCACGGGGCTGCCCTTCACCATTGTGCTCTTGATGATCGTGTATTCGCTCTATCTCGGCCTTTCCCATGAAGCCTATGTCGAAGACGCGGTGAAGAGTAAACTGCGCGATGTGCATGCAGATCACCGTCTGGATGAAGCCATTTCGTCGGCTCAAGAAGAGTTGCTCCAGCAGGCAGATTTGGTCGTTAAGGATACGTCTCCAGAGTCAGGCACGAGCTGAGCTTGGGTTCGCCAGTCCGTTCGTCCGTAGTCGGAGGCAGTTGGGTGCTTGTTACTTGATTGCCTCCGGCCTAGTCGGACCATTGAGCGAGACCCATACTAAAATCAGGCAAGCCCAGTAGGTGAGCCCGCCCACGATTTCATGCATTAGATGGTAGTGTTCCATCTGTGAGGGCGCGAGCATGACAATGATTACGATGCGGAGGGTGTTGAAAATAAAGCCAATGATCACACCTGCCAGCATGTTGAGGCAGAGGTCGAAGACGTTGAGGCGCCGGTAAATCGCCAGCAACAGTGATAGTAACAGACTGGTGAGTATGACGCCGAAGCCGTTACACTCTGAGGCCACGTGGAAGGGATAGTCATTGACCATTAAGATCAGCATCGGTGGACCCGCCTCTTGCCCGACCAGCCCGAGATCGGTGCTCTGGCCGAATAGCCCGAGCACATAGCCGCTCCACTGACCAGCCATCGAGCGTAAGGGCCAGTCCAGCGGTTCCATTAAGATGCTCAGCAATAAAAAGGCACACAGCGTGCCTGCCACGGTTCGTGTGAGTCGTTGCGTGCCTTCGCCAAAAACAAAGCGCACCATCGCGGCCAGTGCACAGCAATAGGCCGGGATAATCAATAGACGAGCCCATGCGGCGTCTGCGACCATGGGCACTAAATAAGTGGCCATTAATAGGCCGTAGGCCGCATAGAGCGCACGGCGTGCCGAGGCGTTGAGCTCTAAAGGCTGAGTGACTGTCACGCCTCCGAAGCGCACCAATAGCACCGAAGCGGCGACCAGCACGATCAACGCATTGAAAATACGACTTTGATCGTTAGCCGTCTGCGCGAACCAAGTGGTCAGCGGCCATAGTGCAGCCGTGAGTAGTCCAAAGAGCAAGACGTGCAACCAGAAGCTAGGTTGACGGTATTTCTCGGTGAAGCTGCTAACTAGTTGTTGGCGAATGGGCATGGTGCTTAGTTCAAAAGAATCGCGAAGCGTGGGCGAGCGGGAAATATCTTCAGACTCAATATTCAGGGGCAAGTTCCCTGTGGCTGCTAGTGCATCCGCGACTAGTGATTGGGGAGTGTAAACCAGAAGAGTGAGCCGCCTGCTTCGGGGCTTTCTGCCGCTAGACGACCGCCTTGGGCTTCGATGAATTCTTTGCACAGTAATAAGCCGAGCCCGCTACCTTTTTTACCGTCTGTATCCGTTCGGATGCTTGAGTATTCTTTGGGTTGGAAGAGTTGATCTAAGTTCTCTTCTGGTAAACCGATGCCATTGTCCAGCACGCTGAATCGTGTTTCGTTGAGGCCTTGTTTGATTTCGACACGGACAACGCCTCCCACAGGTGTAAATTTAATAGCATTGCCGACGAGGTTACGGATGATGGTCGACAGCATTTCAATATCCGTATCCAGTAAGGGCTCCCAGGGGCATATGCATAGGAGCTCTATATGTTTGGCCGTGGCGATCGGCCGCATTTCGTCCAGGGTGGTTTCGATCAGTGTCTTGGCGGCCACTGTTTCCTTTTGGGGGACGATTTGTCCCTGTTGTGCACGGGCCCAAGTGAGCAAGCGGGTGAGTAGGTCATAGGTCTTTTGGCAATTTCTGCGCAGCTCGCTGAGTTCGTTGAGCGGTATGCTGATACGCTTGCGCTCGTAGTCTTGCATCAGGTGTAGCAGCGCGCCCAGCGGCGATTTTAAATCGTGTGCGATGATGGTAAAGAATTGATCCTTGGAACGGTTTAAATTCTGCAGGGCGGTTGTGCGTTCATGCACGCGTTGTTCCAAGCTGGCGTTGATTGCTTCCAGCTCTTGGCTGCGGTTTTTGAATCCTAAGCTTAGTTGAGTGTAGCGACGTATTAAGATGATCAGGAAACAAATGCCGATCAATAGCGGACCCATATACTCGGTGCGGGGAGCGAAGGGCAGAATCCCATGGGCAGTGAGCCCATTATAGACCATGATCACGTAGAAGAGGCCAAAGCCGACGGCAAGTATGCGCTGGTCGCAGCTGCCCTGGATTGCTGCAACTGCCAAAGCGATTGCTAGTGCCAGCAGTGTGAACAGGGCTAATAAATCGAAGTAGAGATAGAAACTCGATAGGTTGCTCACGCCCATGCCGGCCAGTGCGAGCGCTGCGATCACAAAGAGTAAATGCACTCCCCAGACGAGCTGATGGCTGCGCCAGATACCCTTGCCATACAGTGCGTGCACAAAGCCAGCCATGCTGACCGGAAGTAGGAAGTAACTGCCAGCTGCGAAGTATTGCCAAAATATTGGCTGAAACAATAGTAGCTGCTTAATTTGTGATTCTATGATGGGGATACAGCCTAAGTTGATCAGGAAGGCGCCCATGATGAGCACTGGCAAACGCCAACAGGCCAGTGTGGAGCATAGCATAATGATGCCGCTGACTATTAAGACCAGTCCTACCGCAACAGGAAACAAGTCCTGCCGGATCATGTGCTGTAGGTGTGCATATTCACTGCCGAGTGCAATTTCTCCCCAGAGCCCGATGTCAGAATAGTCGGAATATACTCTGAAATACAGTGACTTGCCAGAGCTGTCGGGGGGGAGGTCGATCAGGTGCCATGGCCAGCCCTCGAAGCTGCCGCTGCCGTCTGCGGCAAAGCTACCATAGTTGTAGATCAGCCGGTCTTCCAGATAGACTTCTACGATCAGGTCGACGCTTGTGATGAAAAGTGAATAACCAGGTAACGGGGTCTCGGGCAAGTCGTATCGATACCACACATTATGACGGCCGTCTCGGAAGGGGGGATCGCTCGGAAATTGGATCGGCATCCATGCCAGCTTATCATGCTCTTGGGTCCATTGGGGCACTCCGTCGATGATGGGGGAATCGCCCCAACGATAATGCCAATTATCTGCTAAGGGCGTGCGCTGATGCGTGCCTAAACTGGAGGCTTTGGCGGCGAGCGGCAGGAGCGTGAGCAGTAGCCAGCATAGGTAGATCCAGCTGCGGAACGCCTGGGACCGTGAAAGGGACATATGATTGAATTCCTGCCTTTGCCTCATTCAAAATCCACCACCGGCGCGCTCGTGGCTTCACTGACAGCTTCGAAGTAGGCCTCCTTCTTTTCGAAGCCCATATTATTGGCGATCAGCACGGCAGGGAAGGTGCGGATGGTGGTGTTGTAGGCCTGCACACTTTCGTTGTAGCGGCGGCGCTCGACGGAGACGCGGTTTTCGGTGCCAGCGAGTTCGTCCTGTAGGCGTAGGAAATTTTGGTTCGATTTGAGGTCGGGGTAGCGCTCGGAAATCACCATCAGCTTGCCTAAGGCAGCTTCCAGGCCAGTCGCCGCTTGAGCTTTTTCGGAGACGCTGCCCGCTTGGGCCCATTGGCTGCGCAGGGCCGTGACTTCGGTCAGCACCTCGCGCTCCTGCTTGGCATAGCCCTTGACGGTATTGACCAAGTTCGGGATCAGGTCAAAGCGGCGCTGCAGCACATTCTCCACTTGCGCCCAATTGGCGTCGACGGCTTCGTCCTGTGTGACGATGCGGTTATAGATGCCTTTGATGTAAAAATACCCGATCAATACCATCAGTAGCACTACGCCGAGTGCAATGAGAGAGCCGAATAGGCAGCCGTTTCTTTGTTGTTTCATCATAGGACTAGAGAGTTTTTTGCGGGAGGCAGTTTATTCGCCAGCATTCACTCGGTCGAGAAGAGTTTCGATTTGTTCCAAGTAGCGAGCCAATAGTGCGCGGTGATCTTGTTTTGTTGCTAAGCCTTGCACGCTTTGTGCCTTGAGCGTGTGAATACTTTCGAAGGCATCGATGGGGCTGTTCAAAGCTGTGCCCAGTGCGCGCGTGGCAGCCAACTTATCCGTGGGCACTGAGTCGCTAAAGAGGCGCAGCGCACCGCGGCATACCGTTTGGAAGGAGCTGAGTGAGTCGATTAATAGGTGTGGTAGCTCTTGCTGTGGTTTGCGAAGTTGCAAGTATGCCTGCCTTAGCTTGAGCAGTTTGGAGCGAAGTTCGAATTCGACCTGCTGGCGTAGGTGGGCGGGATTGACCTCTATGCCGCGCAGCGGATCGTCGCCATGGAGCACGCGGTGCGATTCCACAATGTCCAGCATTTCCATCGGAAACACATCGGCCGAGGCGCGAAAGCGCTCTGGAGTGAAGCAGAGTGGGGCGGGGTTGCCGGCCTGCTGCCATTTGGCACTGGGGGCACGTATTGCGTCCAGATTGGCCACGCTCCATGTGTCTGCGAGTAGCAGCAAATTGTAGTCGGAGCGCCCTGGGATGTAGTCGCCCGCCGCGGAAGAGCCGTAGAGGACCACTGCCTGTAGCTGACTCGCCAGCGCTGCTTTGATTGATTCAGTAAATGTTTCCGGTTTCATGATGATGTCTCCTTATTTAAAAATGTTTACCAGCCGCCGGATGCGCCGCCGCCTCCGCTCATGCCGCCACCAAAGCCGCCACTGCTGAAGCCGCCTCCGCCGCCGAAGCCCCCGCGCGAGGAACTGCCGCCGTAATAGCCGCCGCCTCCGTAGTAACGCCGGCGACCGTAGCGTCGACCGCCGTAGCCCCCACCGCCTCCGCCACCTTGATTGCGAATCGCACTATAGATGACGAAGACCACGAATAGACTGAAAAATATAAAGACCAGTGGATTGTTGCGATCGCGATCGCGCTTAGAGCTTTGCGGACGCGTTGCTTGCTGGGCGAGTTCGACCCCGTAGTGCTTGGCCACTATGTTGGCTAGGGCGAGTGCCCCGGCTTCCACGCCTTTTTCCATTTGATTTTGCTTAAAGTAGGCCAGCACATATTGATCACGGATCTGGCCTGCGCGTCCGTCGGGAATCACGCCCTCCAGCCCGTAGCCGACTTCGATCCGCATCTTGCGCTCTTTTACTGCGATCAGTAGCATCACGCCATTGTCTTTACCCGCCTCGCCGACGCCCCATTTTTCAAATAAGCGGTTGGTAAAGTCATCGATCTGGCCGCCCTGCATCGAGGGCAGCGTCACCACCACGAGCGAGGCGCCCGTCTTGGCCCGCAGTCCATCCAGGATGCCACGCAGGCGTTGTTCCGTATTGCTAGACAGTAAGTTCGCGCGATCCGTGATGCTGCCTGTCGGCTCCAGTTGGGCGATCAATTGCTCGCTGGTTGCGGCACTCAGTGGAGTACTCAGTAAGAGTGCCCAGCCGCAAAGTAGAATCAGTATTCTTCGATACATAGAACTGTGCAGCCTTTCAGGAGCTCGCTTCAATGACAATGGGAAAGTCGTATCAGAACGGCAGATGCAGCATATATTTTTCTAGACCTTGCAGGAAATTTCGACTAATCTATTGATTGTCATGGCAGCTATTGAATATTCTGGAGAAATCCCCGCTGAACGCGCCAGCTGGGAGGAGCTGCATGTTCAAATCGCAGCCATTCATGCGAATGAGCGTTTGATGCAAATTTTGGGTGAGTTGCCGGATGAAATCCTGCTGTTGAATCAAAATCGGCAGATTATTTATGTCAATGAAGTCGCGCTCAAGTGCTTGGGCGTCCAGGACCCTGCAGAGGTCTATGGCTGTCGGCCTGGAGAGGTATTTGGCTGTGTGCATGCTAGCCGGGGGCCGGGTGGTTGCGGCACTTCCGAGCATTGCAGTTTCTGTGGCGGGCTAAGAGTGATTATGAATAGCCTGAACGGGTATGCAGATGTGCAAAAATGTCGTATCGCTCGTGCTGAGGGAGCTGCGCCTCTGGATATGATCGTGCATGGGATTCCAATCAATCTGCTCGGGATGTCACTGTCTTTGGTCTGTTGTCAGCCCAGCGCGAGCGAACAGAACAAGCAGGTCGCTGTGGCGAGTTTCCGAGTTCAGCGCTATGCGGCCTATCTGGAGGAAATCTGAGCATGCTGCAGACGATCTTTAATTTCTTAGTCCTTTTAGCCTTCGGCGTCATCCTTGTCTTCGCAGTGGGCACAGCTTTGCATTTTAAGCTTAAAAAGCAGAATAAACAAAGCCGCGAGGAAGCCCTGAAGGTGCAAAGCGACGAGCCTTCGGACTAGCGGCATTCACGTGCAGGGAGCGACAACTTGTACCAGTGTGTTTAGTGTATTACCACTTTTTGGAATAAATTTATGTCAATTTATCTGACTTTAGTTGATTTTAATTGCATTATGGAATAATATGGCATGTGGAACTTAAAGCAGACTTTACTTTTTGATCGCAAACTCAAGCGTTGGGCGAAGAAGCATCCAGATGAATTACAAGCCACATTTGATAATCTCGACACCTACCATGAGCACCTTAATTCAGGTCTTCCCGCGCCGCTTATTCAATTGGGCTGCATTCACCATGAACCTCAGGGTCTTAAAGCAATCGATCAAAAAGGCGGTGGTGCCAATTTAGCGCAGACGCGACTATATGTATTTCCCGATGAGAGCACAGATACGCTCCATCTTATCACGCTCGGCGATAAGAATAGTCAAAAATCAGACCTTAAAGAATGTGCCGATTTTATTGGTAAATTGAAGAAAGGAAACTCCCATGGCCACTAAAACTAAATCAGAGACTACAGCAGGCAAAGATAGCTTTAGCAATGTTCAGGACTTGCTCGTCAAATCTTTAGGCAAGAACGATGCACTGACACAATCTGTGAATCAACGGATCCATTCTCGTAAGCTGGTGAAGAAACTCATCGTTGCACGTAGCCAAGCCAAGCTTTCGCAAGCCGATCTGGCGCGTAAGTTGGATTGCACGCAGAGTCGCATTTCGAAAATCGAAAATGGCAGCGACGATCAACTTCGTGTGGCGGATTTGCGCGCTTACTCTAAAGCATTGGATACGGGGATTATGTTCAGCATCGGTGAACCCAAACGCCACGCGGTCGAATCGATCAAACATCATGCTTTGCAGATTAAGCATCACCTGGATCAGCTTGCGTCCTTGGCGCAAAAAGACGAACAGATCTCAACTGGAGTCGAAGACTTTTTTAGTGAAACGCTGTTTAATATGCTCAAGATCGTCGAAGATTCCGCGCGTAAGCTTCCGACAAATTCGATGGAAGAGGATGATATTCGGATCTACTCCAATAAGGAAGTCGAACACGAGGAGATATGCGAAGTTTGATTAAGAGGCCTAAGTAGAAGAACGTGAAGGGAAATGAAAAAAATAAAGCTTCCGACTTTGAGCCTCTTGCGCCCGAGGAGCGTGAGCAAATGTATCTCATACCAACTCGAAAAAAGTTTGGTCCTAATAGATATATCTTTTGTAACCTCGGTTCTCGGAACCGGGGCGATGCCGATCGCTCCCTGAAACAAAGTTTCGAGGCTACGCAAAGGCCAAGCTTATAGATCATGTATTCTTAGAGGTGGTCTCACACTATTGTGAGTATCTCAGTTTCACCGGTGCCTTGAGCTGGGACGACTACGCTTCGGATTTCCCGTATTTCAGAAAAATACGATATAACCTCTGCAGGTGCGGATCGGCAAAGCCGTTTCGACCGGCGGTTGTCGCGCTGCCGCAACTCGAAATCGCTTCAGTCTTCGCTAAAGCTACGCCCGGACACGTCGCGAGTCCGCTACATTTAAACGAAAAATTATGCGTTAATATCTTAGCAAACTTCTGAGGTTCTGCCATCCTATTCACGTTAATTAACGGATGGCTCATCTTTTTAGGATAAATGGACACGCTACGTCCCAACGCAATGCCGTGCCTAGTAGTCATCGGGGGGAAATGATTCTGCCTCTAATGATTCTGCCTAAAAAATATCCTGATAAGGCCCCTCCCCGGTTCAGGCTAGAAAGAATAGTGAGAAGACAGATGTCAGAGGCCAGAGATGAATATCAATCAGTTCTGGCACTTCTTGTTTCGCCCAAATGGCGCATGCCGTGATTTTCATAACGAACGGATTCACAGTGACTGGCTTCTGTTTTCTGACTTCAGGCCTCTGACTTCAGAATTAAGGTGCGCCTACTGGAATTGTTTCTGAAATTCTTCGAAGGCGGCCTTTAATTCGTCGAGTTCAGCTTGGAGGGTTTCTACCGTGGTTTCCAGCTCTTGAATGCGTGCATCGCGGCTGCTGAGCGGGCTGGACGTGCTGATGACTGCCTCGCTATCGGCGGTGTCCGATTCTGTTGCTGGTGTGGGCTCTCCGGAAAAGAGGTGCTGATAGCGCTCTTCTTTTTTACCTGGTAAACGCGGTAGCTTTGTCCACATCGGGCGGTCGATATCTTCAGCGATCTCCTTCAGCGTCGCCTCGACTTCGTCGGTGGTGGCAAAGGAATGCATGCGTTCGCAGCGGGTGCGTAATTCGCCGAGGGTCTGGGCGCCGCGCAGCAATAATACGGTGAGCAGTGCCTTGCCGGCTTTGTCGAGGCCGAGATGCTCGTCGATATTATGGCGATATTTGGCGACGCGTGAGCCGGCCACGTCGACGCGGAAGACTAACTTGGCCTTTCTCAGGTCGTCGATCGATTCCAGCACGGTTTCTTCGTCATATTCCACCACTGGCTGGCGGTTCGACTTTTGGTTACAGGCCAATAGCAAGCTGTTCAGGGTGAGCGGGTAGGCGTCCGGGGTGGTGGCCGCTTTTTCAAGTAAGCAGCCGAGCACGCGCGCGTCGACGGCAGTCAGAAGAGGGTATGTTTCGTTGTCCATGGAGTCTGTCAAAGCAGCTGTTGTGAGTTCTTAAAGGGCAGGTTTTAAGTGTGATGTCGATCGCTGTAAATAGTATCCGAGAAGGATTTTTCACTGTGGCGTGCACACCTGTGTCCATTGGATCAAGCGATACTCAATCCCTTAGTTGTCGACTTCGCCCTAGCATCTGTGGATGCGTAGAATCTGCTGCGATATTGACAGCGATCAGTCCAGCGTGATCAAGCGATCGGATAAATCGTTGAGAGCACTGCGGATCGCAGGAAAGGCTTCGGCCAGGCTTTGATACAGAGCCGTGGTATCGCTCTTCTGGCTGAACGGGTGCTGCGCAGCCGAGCGGTAAGAGCCGCCTCCGACAGATTCGTAAAATGAGAGAGCTGGCGCGCCGCGCCGTTGACTGCGTTCTTTAATCACCTGAGGGAAAATTCCGGTGAGAAATAGGAGGTGCTCTCCAGCCATGACATAGAGCTCATAGCGTTTGCCCTCGGGGCTGATCTCGATTTGTTTGAGCCAGTCGACAATATAGAAAATGCCCCGGCTACTAGTGTGCGGATGGAAGCCTGCTTCTAAAAAAAACTCCAAGACGCCGGAGACGTAGTCGGCCAGTTCCGGGCTGTCTAAGCCGGAGCTTTTTAAGCTGTGCCGGCTGAGTAGATAAAAGTAAAGGCGTGGGCTGATGCGCAGGGTGTCCGGGCTCGCGAGCACGTAGTCTAAGAGCGCGGGCTGGTCTAAAATCGTGTCGACGGTGGCGGGGGCGACCAGTAAGTAAGCGATCGCCTCGGCTTCGCGAGGGCTGTCGCCTGCCAACGCGGAACTGATGAAGTGTAGGTCGTTGAGGCTCAGTTGATGGCGATATTCGAGTCGTACCTTTGGCATGCCATTTACTGAGCTTAATTGATGCCAAAATGTCAAATTGTGGCATGTTCTTAATGTGCGAAGGGTTCGAATCCGGATGACGGAAGCTGGAGCTGCCTATGTGGCAGTAAATGTGGCTGAGCCTTGCAGGATGTCGGCACTCGTATACCTTACTTGTGCTATGACTGAGACGAAACTAGCTTCAAATCTTCTACAGCAACAGGCCTATGTGAACGGTGAGTGGATCGATGCCGAGGACGGGCGTCGCTTCGAAATTCGCAACCCTGTTGACGGTCAAGTGCTCGCGAAAGTGGCCGATTGCGGCGTCGCGGAGACGCGGCGCGCCATCGAGGCGGCCGAGGCGGCACTGCCCGATTGGCAGGCGCAGACTGCGAAAGCACGTGCAGATATTTTACGGCGCTGGTTCGATTTAGTGATGCAGCATCAGGACGCCCTTGCGGCCTTGTTGACTGCCGAGCAAGGCAAGGTGCTCTCCGAGGCCAAGGGAGAGATCGCCTATGGGGCGCATTATTTAGAATGGTTTGCGGAGGAGGCCAAACGTATCGATGGCGATATCTTGGCGGCACCCAGTCAGGATCAACGGGTGCTTGTCTTGAAGCGTCCGGTCGGCGTGGTGGCCGCCATCACACCGTGGAATTTCCCCAATGCCATGCTTGCGCGCAAAGTCGCCGCGGCCTTGGCGGTGGGCTGCACCTTTGTGGCCAAGCCAGCGAAAGAAACCCCGCTGTCTGCACTGGCTTTAGCCGCACTGGGCGAAGAGGCGGGTCTGCCGGCGGGCGTATTCAATGTCGTGTGTGGCAGTGACTCATCCGTGATCGGCGGCGAGCTGACCGCCAATCCGATTGTACGTAAGCTCACCTTCACGGGGTCCACCGCGACTGGCAAGAAGCTGATGCAGCAGTGCGCCGACACCGTTAAGCGCACCTCCATGGAACTGGGAGGGAATGCGCCCTTTATCGTATTTGACGATGCCGATCTCGATGCGGCGGTCGCAGGAGCCATGGCCGCGAAATTTCGTAATGCCGGGCAAACCTGTGTGTGCGCGAACCGTCTATTGGTGCACGCGGATGTGTATGATGCCTTCGTGGACAAACTTAGCCAGGAAACAGAAAAATTCCAACTGGGCAATGGTGCCGACGAGGCGGTCACGATGGGGCCACTGATTCGTCCGAGCGCCGTTGACAGTGTGCAGGCGATCGTGAGCGAGGCGCTTGAAGCGGGTGCGGTTGCGACGGTTGGCGGACAAGGCTCAGAGCTCGGCGACTGCTTCTATCAGCCGACAGTGCTGCGCGACTGCGCGCCCTCCATGCGCTGTTTTAAGGAAGAGATTTTTGGCCCCGTGGCGCCTGTTTTCAAATTCGAGACCGAGGCCGAGGCGATTCAGCTGGCCAACGATACCGAGTTCGGGCTTGCCGCCTACTTCTACAGCCGCGACTACGCCCGCATCTGGCGCGTGAGTGAAGCCCTCGACTATGGCATGGTCGGCATTAATGAGGCTGCGATCTCCAATCCGATGGCCCCCTTCGGCGGAGTCAAAGAATCCGGGCACGGTCGCGAAGGTTCCAAATATGGGGTCGATGATTACATCGAAACGAAATACCTCTGCATGGGCGGGCTTTAAGCAGCAGTCATTGCGGAACTTGTTCTGCCTTCAAAATAATAATTTACGTGTATAATATCCTTGACGAAGTTTCAGTAATTACTGAAACTTCAATCATGAACAGCGAAGATTTTGCAAAGACAAAGGCCGATTTTATAGCACAGTGGGGCACGCTCGGTAGCAGCTGGGGCATTAATCGCACCATGGCGCAGATCCATGCCTTTCTCATGCTGGCGGTGGAGCCCACCGACACCAACGAAGTCATGCAGGCGCTCAAAATCAGCCGCGGCAACGCCAACAGTAATTTGCGCGACCTTGTCGGCTGGGGCTTGGTTCGACGTGTGACCTATCCGGGCGATCGCAAGGAATACTTCGAAGCCGAAAAGGATGTTTGGACGATGTTTTGTATCATTGCCCGCGAGCGTAAGCGGCGCGAAATCGACCCCGCGCTCAATTTACTGCAGTCCTCCTCGTCGAAGTCCTATAAGAAGACTGACCCCGAGCAGCAGCTCTTCGCCTCGCAAACTAAAGCGCTCGCCGAGTTCGTGCAGACCGCCGACCTCGTTCTCGATAAAGTAGCCCGCTCCGAAGAGAGCAAAGTGCTACCCTTCTTAATTAAACGATTTAAATAACGCCCCGCACAGATTGCGGGGTGCATTCAGAAAGAAAAAACAATGAATACATTAATCTTACTCACCTACGCACTCTATGCCACAGCCACGATCGCCATGACGGTTTGGGTCGCACAAACGCTCTACCGAGCCGGTCATATTTTCTTGGTCGAAGCCTTCCACGGCAACGATGAGATGGCCGCTGCCGTCAATCACCTCCTGCGGGTCGGCTTTTATTTAGTCAACCTCGGCTTCGTCTTGATGTTTCTGAAATACGGCAGACATCCTGAGACCGTTGTCGCCGCAGTCGAGTACCTCACCACGAAGGTCGGCATCGTCCTGATGGTGCTCGGCGCGATGCACTTCTTCAATATGTTCAACTTCGACAAGATGCGAAAGAAAGGCCGCCGTCACGTCGCAGAGCTGTAGCGAATATTTCAAAATATTAATCGGAGCTGAACCATGAATGTACAAGAAATACCTCGGATGCGAAAGCTTATCATAAGACAAACCCAGTGGCAGGGCGTGTTGTTTGGGCACCCGTTAAGTCCCTTTGGTTTAGTTTTCATGCGGTCATTGCAGTCGTTGGGGGGATCTTTACTTTTAGTTACGGTGCAGTAGCTATAGCATTCGTATTTACAGTTGCGACCCTTTGCTTAGGGCATTCCATAGGCTTGCACCGGCTCCTTGTGCACCGAAGTTTCGAATGTCCTCGTTGGTTTGAGTATTTCTTAGTCCATCTCGGAACGGTGGTCGGGATGGGAGGACCGTTTCGCATTCTATACATGCACGACATCCGTGATTGGTCGCAACGTCATGAAGCATGTCATCCCTACTTTGTTCACCAGAGTAAGATTTGGCGTGATTATATTTGGCAAATGCACTGTGACCTACGATTGAAGCATCCTCCGGAATTTAAGATAGAACCACGAATCGCGCAGGATCGAATATACCAGCAGATGCAGAAGGGCTGGATGCTCCAGCAAGTGCCATGGGCTGTTTTATTCTACCTGCTTGGTGGTTGGCCATTTGTGATTTGGACTGTGTCGGTTCGTATTACAATCTCTCTGATTGGGCATTGGTTGGTGGGGTATTTCGCACATAATACAGGGCAACGTGACTGGCACCTCCAAGGGCACGCAGTTCAAGGGCACAACCTTCCCCACATAGGATTACTCAGCATGGGAGAGTCTTGGCATAACAATCATCATGCATATCCCGAATCTGCGAAGCTCGGTCTGAGAGCATCACAACACGATCCGGGCTGGTGGGCCCTTCAGGCGCTCCAGGCCATTGGTCTAGTGTGGAAGCTAAAGCTTCCGAGGGACCTTCCTTATAGACCAGAACTCAAAGCAATATACGGAAAAACTAAATAGCCGAGTATATCCATTATTTTTTACCATGATATATCTACAGATTTTCGCCTTATTGCTGAAGCAGATCAATATTGCACGAACTGTAGGAAAGAAACGTAGGGGCTTCACTTGTGACGCCCGCCGATAGTGAGTCGAAGGGCGTTGAGGTGTGCGCAAGTGGGCTTGCCCGCACAAGTGTTCCGCTCCCCTCGCGTGTTAATAACTATGAAACGATATTTTAAACTATGTCTGTGGAGCCCGATTTGGTTTCCAGTCGTCCTCGGGCTGATCGCTTATGCGCTCGAAAGCCTAACAGGGGATCTTTATGATACACTTCCTGAGTGGACAGTTGTTATTGGTTTTGTCGTTGTGCTCTCTGTCTTGTACGGGGGCGTTCAATACTTGATCACAATTGTTTTCCTTTGGGGGCGAATTAATTTTGATGATGCGAGAAGCTGGGTGAAATACATCTTGATGTTGCCGCTGATATTTACGCTGGTTCAAGTGATCACGATGTTTGTGCTCATTGGATGGACTGCTCAAAGGCTCGATGATTTGAGTTGGATCGGTGCTCTGGCTCTTTTCGATCTAGTGCTAGGTTATGCGTATGTAGCGGTTTGGTTGCTGGGATTTATGGTGATACGAGCGTATCAAAGTTTTGTGACGCAGGATGCTAGATATGAATGATCATAAGAAAAACAGCTGGCGGGCTGGATTGGATTGCTAGATTAAGCATTAGCCAAATTGTGCTTCGATGAGAGCGATTCGATCTTCCCATTAACCAATCTTTGTGTAGTTTTGTGGGCATGAAAATTATATCCCCTCTCTTGGCGCTCGGTTGTGGTTTAATTGTGGGATATTTTCTTTTTGGGCGAAGCGAGCAGGCGCCTGTGGCGTCCACTTCGGGGCAGTCGCACTTCTCCGGGGCGCCCTCGCTGCCTGCTTCGAATTCAGTGCAGGACTCAGGGGTTTCACCGGAATTCGAAGCATTTGAGCCTGAGTCAGGGTTTTCACAAGAATGGTTGGAGGCTTATGAGCGAATGACTCCTGTGGCCCGTTATGCCGCGCTGGCGGAAATGATGTCGACGATTTCGGTGGAAGATTATCCGCGCATATTGGATCAGATTCGCGATCAATCGGAGGAGGGCATTGGGCAGCTTAGAAATGTGGTGCAGCAACAGTGGATTGTCACAGATCCGCAGGGTATGTTGGCTTACGTCGAGACACTTGATTATAAATATCAACAAAGTTTGCGGCATCAGGTCTTTCGAGAGTGGGCGAAGCAGGATTTTGATGCCGCCTGGGCGACCGCCCAAAGTCTTCCACTTGCGAAAGTTCGTCAGCAAATGATGTCTTCGGTGATTGGCGGCGCCGCAATGGAGTCACCGCAACGTGTGCTCGGCTTGCTGCAGGCGGGGCAGCTGCCCGCGCGACAAGGTCAATGGATGTATCGTTCCGTTTTTCGGGCGCTGGCTGAGACGGACCCTGCGCAGGCGCGCCAAATGGCTGCGGCGATGCCCGCCGGCGATGAAAAGAAATTTGCACTGCTGGGTAGTCTGGATGTTTGGATACAGGACGATTTTAATGCCGCGCTCGCTTGGATTAATTCTCTGCCAATGGACAGTGGTGTCTTTCGCGCCCGAACCGAACTCTTGCAAGGTATTCGTTCCCATGATTTTGAGGCCGTGCGTGAGATTATTGATTCCCAGTCCGATCCGGAGCTGCAAAAGGAATTGCTCCAGCAAGTGCAAATACAGAGCAGTGCGCGTGGAAGGTCCTTCGATGAAATTGTCGAAATGCTTTCCTGGGTAGAAGCACATATGTCGCCTGGAGATTTGAAGAATAAAATGAGCAGTACGATCTATGCCATGGCGGATAGTGATCTCGCGCGTACGGTTGATTATGTAATCAGCCTGCCCTACGGACAGGCTCGTTTGAATGCCTTGGGGGCGGTGGCCAACAAAATGGCGCAAGATGATTTGGAATCTGTGATTCGCTTTGCGGGAAGCCTTGAATATGATGATGAGCGTAAACGCGTGCTCGAGAGTATTACCCATCAGGTGCTGAGGCAGGGTGCGGAGACTGCGGCGGCATTTATTTTGGAGCATAACGATTCAGTTTTGCAGCAGCTGTTGGATGGAGACTCAGTGGATGCCAGTGAGGTGGCTGAAATTCGCAGATTACTTAAAGAGTATGAGTCCAACAACGATGTGTCATGATCGAGTTTTATAATCAATTGACGGCGCCGTTGTTGGTAGAGGCGCTTTTGCATACGCTTTGGGTTGGCGCCTTATGCGCTTTGCTATTGTTCGCTACGCTAAAATGTCTACCAGCGCGACGCTATCATGTGCGCTATGGCATTTCCTTGTGCGTGTTATTGGTGATTTGTGCATCATTGCCAGTGGGGCTGGCGATTTTAACGACGTCCGAAGACGTGGTTTCTCAGAGTGCGCCGCAGCAGCCAAGGTCGGCTGCTGCGGCGGCTGTTTCGCCATCGTTGATGGAAGGGGCGTCTGAGGAGCCAGTCGTGTTGGCAGAAATTGATGCATGGCAGAGCCTGGTGGAGGTCGAGGAAAGGCGCGGGGGCTGGGCCATATACGCCTTCGCCTGCTGGGTGCTCGGTACTGTCGTTGGTATGGTTCGTGTGATTGCTTCGGTGCGCGGCGCACGCAACTTGCGTCGGGATGCAGAGCCGATCGAATGCGTCGAGTTAGCTGTTCTCTGTGAGCGCATTGGCTTGCGTCGTATGGTGCCTGTGCTGAAGAGCGGACTGTGTCAGGTGCCGGCGGTCTGCGGACTGTTCAAGCCTGTGATATTGCTTCCCTTGAGTCAGTTGACCGCGCTGAATCCGGAACACATCGAAGCAATCCTGGCGCATGAATTAGCACATATTAAGCGCTACGATCCGATCGTGAATTTCCTGCAATTGATCGCAGAAGCCTTTTTGTTCTTTAACCCGTTTTTGTGGTGGGTGAGTGGACAGGTGCGGCAAGAGCGTGAAGCTGCCTGTGATGCCATGGCTGTAGAGGCGACCGGGCAGCGATCGATCTATGTGCAAGCATTGACTGAGGTCGCGGCGGGGCAGCTCTTGCCAGCGGATGCCGTTCAGCTTTCGTTTGCTGGTGACGCAAAGTCGGGCACTTTACTTGATCGGGTGAAACGATTGCTCCGGCCCACTTCGTCGCCGGAATTACGTTTGCGAATGCCGATGTTATGCTTGATCTTTGTCGGGGTTTTTTCGGCCGCAGTCCTATTGCAGTGGACGGCGCGTTCGGCAGTTAAGGCGCTGACTCCCGATGAGCGTATTGAACAGGTGAATACAGTACACGAGGTGTATCCGCAGTATGCGGTGGAGTCTTTTGACCAAGATGTGGCAGCTAGCAAGCCCTTGATTCTGTCGGGTCAAGCGCTGTGCCCCGACGGCACGCCGCCGGCAGGGACGGTGCAAATTTATTGTTACTCACGATTTGGACGGGGCTCTATGTTAAGTTCGGAGCAAGCGAGGCACGCAGGTCGTTTTGATTTTATTGTCAAGCCGGGGGATGTTTCGTTACTCGTGTTGGTGGAAGGATGGGCGCCCTTGTATGTGGATTTAGGTACGGTCCGTGAAACACAACGGGAACTGAAGTTTCAACTGCAGGAAGGTTATAATGCACAACTGCGCCTGATCGATCCTGGGGGGAGCCTATTTCAAATGCGAAGGTGGACTACCAATGGGATGTGGGGCCTTCGGGGCGGCTTGATTCGGCAGAAGCCGATGTCAATGGTTTGGTGCAATTGGAGGACTTAGGTGATTTGCCTCTAAAGGTTTCGTGTCGGATTGCAGGTTATCAAGAGATGTCTTTGCGAGATCTGCGATTACAACCTGGCGAGGTGTATGATATAGTGCTTCAGCCGAGTCAGCCTCTAAGGCTGCATGTGTATGCGGCTGAGAGCGGAGAAGCGCTTGCGGGGGCCCAAGTCGAAGTTTTATCACGAGACTTCTCCGCGGGGATGCATATGAGTGCGCTCGGTGCGGAGAAGCCAATTGTCAGCTCAGTGGAGGGCGTGGCAGTCATGAATACTTTGAACGACGCAGGGCGATATTACTTTGGGGTGTCGAAGCCGGGATATATGGGCGAAATCGTAGGGCCCTGTTTAGCTGGAGAGGACGTCAGCCTCGATTTGAAGCCGCGGCCTGTGCTATCTTTTCAGGTCGCAGGCGTACCGGATTCGTTGTTGGATGCTGAGGGTAAAGTTGAGTATACGATCAGTTATTCATTTAGCTATGAGGATCATATGTCATCGGGCAGAGAGCGTGAGACTATGAGTGCGGCTGTGCAGGATGGGGTGCTGCAGTTTGAATTCAGCCCCAAGTGGCGTTCTCAGATTGATCTAAAGTTAGGTGAAATCGATTTAAGTTTTCAGCCAGGGCAATATTTGACATCGGGGGCGGTGCAGGCGTCGCTTGGGGCATCCGCGATTGATCCGGAGCTGGAGTATGTATTGAGGCCGGTTGAAATACGTTTTCAAACCCCGGTAGGTGAGCCGCTGGCGGAAGGACGATTGAGTGTTCGTTTTGATCAGAGCCCGATCGTGAAAGGGCAGGCGCGACGAAGAACGCAGCGTTTGGTCGAAGTGGTTGCTGGCGTGGCTCAGTTCGAGCTTCCAGTTCCGAACCAAATAGAGCTCGAGCCCGAAGGATTGCGTGGCTACTGGTTTGAGCGTGAATATCGGATTGAAGTGCCTTCGTCTGTATCTTCTGAGCCTTTGATACACGAGGTCGAAACGCAGCGTGCGGGAGCTATCGCCGGGAGGATTCTTGAGCCTGATGGCAGCGTGCCTTCCAATTTATTAATCGGAGTTTTTGAAACTGAAAACTCGAACGAGCAGACGAAGCGCAGCTCCCTAAGTATCAAAGTAAAAAATGCATCGAGCAGTCATGATCAGGATAATGAATTCTTGGCGAGTCCACTGCCGCTGGGGGGCAGCTATGTGATATCTGCATCGCGTGGATACACGCATTTACTTTCTGAGCCGATAGATTTGACTGAGGCGCTGCCGGTGCGACGTATTCGAATGGAAATGCCCGTGGGAGAGACGATCAGCGGCAGAGTCATCAATGAGGGCGGTGAAGCGATTGCTATGGCGACGACTCAGTTTAGTTTTGAGCCGAGCGAGGGGCACAGTTTTTCGCGTTCGGGTCCTCGCACGGATCGCGAAGGGCGCTTCCGTCTGGATTCGGTGAACAGCGAGGTGAATGGTGCCTATTATATAACGGTCGACTCCGTTGCAGGCTATCAGCCGATCAAGTCTCGTTTGAACCTTCGTGAGAAGGAGCAGGTGATCCAACTTAAGCCTGGCCATCGGATGAGCGGTGTTGTGATCGAAGCAGGAACTGGCAAGGTGATCCCAGGAGCCGAAGTATATGCCAGTCGCAGTGAGTATCAAGCGGGTGCATTCCCCTTTTCGTTTGATGCCGAGCTTACAGATGCTCAGGGGCGTTTCGAATTTACAAACCTTCCGCCGGGCGAGTTTAAGGTTGCTTCGCGGAGCGGGCGCATGGCTTCAGGTTATGAGGCGATCGGTCACACCGATCTCGATGAAGTGGTCGAGGTCAAGATCGAGCTCTATGAGTGGGAGAAGCTCGTGCCAGTTGAGGTAGAGTAGTCCGTGGGTGCCAAGCGATGTCTGCAATCGCGCTTATTTTAAGCCCAGCTTTTTTAACTTAGGATTTAAGACGCCGACGACGTAGCGGTCGTTCGGGTTGTTTTCGGCGTAGTTCTGGTGATAGCTTTCGGCGGGGTAAAAGGTGTTGAGCGCCTTGATCTCGGTCGCGACTTTATTGCCCGTTTTGGATTCGTAGGCCTGGCGACTGCTTGCGATGGCTTCGCGCTCTGCTTCGTTTTGATAAAGTAAAATGCTGCGATACTGCGAGCCGAAGTCGGGCCAGACGCCGTTGCTGCGGGTGGCATCGTGGGTGGTCCAAAAGAAATCGATCAGCTTGCGATAGGGGATCACTTCGGGATCATAAATGATTTGTACGACTTCGGCATGCGAGGTCTCGCCGCGGGCGACTTGGTAGTAGCTGGGCGAGGCTTCGCTGCCGCCGGCGTATCCGCTCACGACCTCGTTTACGCCTTCTAAACTTTCGAAAAAGGCTTCCACGCACCAAAAACAACCTGCGCCGACGACTGCGGTTTGCATGCCCTTGGGCACTTCGACGCTGGCGGGGTGGAGATCTTTCTCAGTTTTGCTGGCATAGCAGCCAATGGCTAAGAGTGAAAGGGCAGCGATGGTGAAGAGGGAGAGGGTGTGTTTCATGGGGGTAAGATGCATTAGCTGAAAAATAATTCCACTTTCACGGAGTCTTTTTGTGAGCGCATCCTGAGGCATGCAGTTTGCAGTGTTTTTTGAGCTTTTTACATGGATTTTTGCAAGATGGGTTGATGGATACTCCGTAATAAACTTACGCTTTTGTATGAATCTATGAGCTCCATTTGAAATTGGCATGAAAGATGGTAAGTCACCATTCGTCGCACAACTGCGGCAAAAAAGAATAAAAGACATAACAATCAAAAACGGAGGACAATATGAAACGCACAAACGCTGCTATCGCCAACTGGGTCATCGAATTACGAGATGGAGCCTTACAGTTGCAGCGTGCGTTTCCATTTGCTCATGAGGCGGATCTGGTGAGTTTTATGGAATATGTCGGCAAGTTTATGAAATGTCCTGGCATGACGGTGATCACATCGAACACCAAGCATCCGAAGCCATCTGCTATCGTGCGTATGGAAATTTTGCCAGAACGGGCCTTGCTTAAAGCAGCGGGTGATATTGCGACGACTTGTGAGCATGAATATGCTGCCATTCTGTCGTCTCCTGTCGAATCGGCAGCCTAGTCACTCATTACTGCTCAGGCCTCGCGCTATTTATCAGTGATCAATCCAGCTGCGCTGGGTTGATCACTTTTTTGTGCGCCTGAAGCGGGGCAACAGGTCGCGGATTCGTTTGCAGGCGTGTCGCGATAGTGTGTATCCGCCCATTGGTTGAAGTCGGCCATGGCGCTGTTCCATTTGCCCTGTGCGGATCTGCCGGAGCTGCGAAATTCATATTCCCAGGGTTCAATGTAGCGGATGCCGATCTGCTTGGCTTGCTCGAAGACGTGGCTGTAGTCGCCGGATTCGAAGCGGTGGCTTTGGTCCGAGCGTCCAATGACCTGTGCATAAATGTCGCCCGGGTAGGCGGTCAATGCGTCAATCAGTCCCGCCTGGTAGTGAGTTTTACCGGAGAGCCACCATAGGCCGACGCCAACGCGTTTTTCCAAAGAGGGATCGCCCCACAACTCATTCATGATGCGCGTCGGCACGGCCGCGCTGCCATTCAACTCATGGAGTTCGATTGCGATGGCTTTGTTCTTAAAGGCATCGGCGAAATCGTGCGCCGCTTGTTTGCTGGCGTTCACCCACTTATCATCTGTGTAGCCAGCCTCTCGCATTGTGTTCATGTCGACACCATTCAGGTGCCCTTCGATGCCGTTACTCGTCATTTGAGTGACATAGACCAGCGCGAGTTGCGAGTCGTCCTGATAGCGCTCGGCTAGTTTCTGTGCCAGTAGTGCCAGCCGTGCTTGCACGATCGGGTCCCAATACAAGGGGAGGCGATAGCCCGACTTTCCGCGAAAGCTGATTTGGACGAAGTCGGTCTGCAGCGTATCGATCAGCCAGGCCGGGCTGGCGGTGGCGCCGCCCGCGACCGCGAGGGACCAGTGTACGCCATGTTTTTGAGCGTTGGCCACTTGAGCGTCCAAGTGACGGAAATCAAATTCCCCCGGGCGAGGCTCGAGCTTCGACCAGCCGGTTCGAATTAAAACGCCGCGTAATTCAGGGTTCTGATAGATGTTTGATTGGGACGCGCCCGAACTGGAAAAGACACCCGTCGGTTTATACACCGCCAACGCGGAGGAGGCGGAACATGCGAGACTGAGGAGCAAAGTCGTCAGGAGCCAGTAGGTTGGGCATTTCTGATGCATGGATTGAGCCATGTGAAGTAAATCGTGCGTTAGGCGAAAAAGTTTTAAGTGTTAACGAACGTTCATGAGTATTAATGGCGCTGTATTTTTGAGCACTGAAACGTCCGTATTTACATTAATTTGGACGGTTTAGTATCCAAATTAATATAAATGTGGATGGTTTGTGGGTTGCGATACAAGTTCTCGTAAAGACGTATAGTTTAATTTAAGCTTGATAAGTGTAAATAATACACTTTTGTATTTGTTAATGAACACTCTATTGGACAACGATCTTTACAAGTTTACGATGATGCAGGCTGTTTGGTTAAAATATCCTAAGGCACGCGTGCGTTATCAATTTATTAATCGTCGCCGGGAGGATGTCTTTACTGAAGAGGCGGTTCATATAATACGTGAGCGCATCATGCGATTGGCGGACTGCTGCTTGACGGAGGGAGAATTGCAATTTTTAGCAGAGTTACCTTTTATTCGCTTTGATTTTATTGAATTCTTGCGTGGCTTTACGCTTAGCGCGGAAGACGTGAAAGTTGAGTTCGAAGACGGGCATTTGCATTTATGGATTGAAGGAACATGGGTGAATACGATCCTTTGGGAAGTCCCCTTGATGGCCATCATCAGTGAGGTTTATTTTGAGGTGGTGGATATGAATTGGACAAGTGATTTAAGTGGGTATGCTAAGAAGACGGCTGAAAAGGGGAGGCGTTTAAGTGCAGAGGGTTGTAACTTTTTCGACTTTGGCACACGCCGTCGTCGTAGTTATGCGTATCAGGATGCGGTCGTAGCTGCTTTTAATGACGTGGGCGGGACTTTTGGCGGCACTAGTAATCTGCATTTTGCGATGAAGTATGGATTGCGTCCGATTGGGACGATGGCGCACGAGTGGATTATGGGGCACGCAGGCTTAGGGCGGGTAGAGACCGCGAATCAAGTCGCCTTAGATGCTTGGCTTGAGGTCTATCAGGGGCAGTTGGATACTGCCCTGACAGATACGTATACAACTGAGTTCTTCCTGCAAAACATTCGCGGCCGCCTTGCGCAGACTTACGATGCCTTGCGGCACGATAGTGAATGTCCCTTGGGATTTGCTGATAAGGTGCTTCAATTCTATGCCGATGAAGGTATCGATCCGGCTGAAAAGGGAATTGTTTTTAGTGATAGCCTGAATGTGGACAAAGCAGTCGAGATCAATCGTCATGTTGCTGGACGGACGAAGGCTTGGTTCGGTATCGGGACTCATTTCACTAATGACTTTGGCGATAGTCGTGCGCTGAACATCGTGATCAAGTTGTATGAGGTGGACGGAGTGAAGGTGGCGAAGATCAGCGACAATCCAATCAAGGCGAGTGGCGATCCGCTGGCTGTGCAACGTAGTCTTGAGGCGATTCAAGCAGCAGCCGTAAAATTAGCATGAGAAAGCACATACACATCGGAGCCGCTGCGCTCAATACAACGCCAAAGGATTGGAGCGGGAATACCGACATGATTCTTGCGGTGATCGACGAAGCGAAGCGGCGAGGTTTGGGTTTGCTCTGTTTGCCCGAACTGGTGACTACGGGTTATGGCTGTGAGGATGAGTTTCATGCACCCTATGTCTCCGAGTGGGCTATGCGTATTCTGTTGGAAAAAATCATTCCAGCCACGCGTGAGATCGCGGTCACGGTGGGGCTGCCCATTCGTAGTCATGGGGCAACTTACAACGCGATCGCGGTGGTGGTGAATGCAGAGTTGCTTGGCTTTGCGGTGAAACAAAATCTAGCGGGTGATGGTATTCACTACGAGCCGCGCTTTTTTAAGGCATGGCCGAGCGGACACGTAGAACACTATGATTTTGATGGAGGCCGTTGCTTGATTGGAGATCTCGTCTTCGAAATCGATGGGCTTCGGGTAGGCTTCGAGATTTGTGAAGATGCTTGGGTGGCTGGCCGCCCAGGTGTGGAGTTGGCTCAGCGGGCGGTCGATGTTATTTTGAATCCATCGGCGAGTCATTTTTCGTTTGGAAAGAGTCGGATTCGCGAGCGTTTTGTTCAGGAGGGCTCACGCGCCTTCCATTGTGTCTATGTCTATGCTAATCTGATCGGCAATGAAGCTGGGCGTGCGATTTACGACGGTGATTGCCTGATCGCGACACAAGGTGCGATTGTTGCACGCACGGAGCCTTTTCAGTTCCAAGACTACTTACTGATTGATGCAGTGGTCGATGTGGAAGCGAATCGAGTGAACCGAAACCGTCAGGCTAGCTATCGTCCTACATTTGATTCAGTCGAGCGTCTCAGTGTGAGCGAGTGGCAGGTATGGACGGAGGCCGCCTTTACGAAAGCCGTGCCGATGCGCACAGCTTACACACAAAACGAGGAGTTTTACCGTGCCGTCACGCTGGGGCTATTCGACTATATGCGTAAGGCGCGCACAAATGGATTTGCGATTTCGCTCAGTGGCGGTGCTGATTCGGCCGCCTGCCTGGCTTTGGTTTATCTGATGGCGAAGACAGTGCTGCAGGAGAACCCTCAACACCCTTATGTGCGGCAACTCTTAGGAGATGCGGATACGACGACTGAGGCCTTGATGCGGCGCATCTGTGTCTGTGCGTATCAGGGCACGATCAATAGCTCGGACACGACGGAAGACGCGGCTCGTGTCTTAGCGGAGGAGACGGGCGCGCAATTCGTCTCGATCAATGTGCAAGCCCTGGTCGATGAGTACGAGACGATTCTCAGTGGTTACCTCGGGCGTCCGCTCAACTGGGAGACCGATGATATTAGCCGACAGAATATTCAGGCCCGCTGCCGAGCGCCGGGAATTTGGGCGATGGCCAATGCCAGTAACTACCTCTTGCTCTCGACCAGCAACCGCAGTGAAGCAGCGGTGGGGTATTGTACCATGGACGGGGATACGGCGGGGAGTCTGTCGCCGGTCGCTGGGATTGATAAAACATTCCTGCGTCAATGGTTGGTTTGGGCGGAGCGGGAGCACTTGCCGAGTTTGCAGATTGTCAACGGTCTCAACCCGACAGCGGAGCTGCGCCCACTCAGTGCCGACCAAACGGATGAGGAAGATTTGATGCCTTATCCCATTCTGAATCGTATTCAAAAGTTAGCAGTGGTGCAAAAAAAGAGCCCCCGCGCCATCTTTGATTGCTTGCAGGATGAAGTCGAGGGGGCAAGTGCGGAGCAGACATTCGCGTGGTTGAAGCGCTACTTTAGCTTGTGGAGTCGTAATCAATGGAAACGGGAGCGGTACGCTCCGAGTTTTCATGTCGACGACGAGAATCTCGATCCGCGCAGTTGGTGCCGATATCCAATCCTTTCCGGAGGTTATATCGACGAGCTTGCGGAGTTGGAGGCTTTTGTTTTCACTTTGAAAGGAAATTAAGCGACTATGCCACCATCTAGAAAAGCAGCCAGACCGACAGAGTTATCCTCGTTTATTGTATCCGTGGATAGCGTCATCTTTGCCTATATGAACCAGGCGGTGTATATCCCGCTCATTATGCGTGCGGTTGAGCCGTTCCAGGATTGTTGGAGTCTGCCTGGAGGGCCGATTTTAGAGAAAGAAACGCCGGAGTCTGCTTGCTTGCGGAAGCTCGAAGAAGACATGGGTTTGAAGGTCGAGTATTTGGAGCAGCTTTATACCTTTGGTGCGCCCGATCGTGACCCGCGAAAGCGTGCCTTTAGTATCAGTTATTTTGCGCTGATCGCCGAGAGTGAGGAGCCTCTTTCATGGGGGCAGGATTCTCGGACGGCGCAATGGTTTCATATCGATCAACTGCCCGAAGTCGGCTGGGCTTTCGACCACCAGCAAATAGTTCAGATGGCGATCAAACGGCTAAGAGCCAAGCTGAGCTATGAGCCTATCGGGCTGAGCTTGCTGGCTGAGGAGTTCAGTCTGTCTGAATTGAAGCGTATTTACGATGTCATCCTCGGCACCGAATTGGATCGACGGAATTTCCAGAAGAAGCTAAAATCGACTGGCCTGTTGATCCCGACCGCACTGTTCCCAGTCCCCGTGGTAAACCGAGCCAGTTGTATCGCTTCGACGAAGCGCGTTATCAGCAGCTCAAGGAGGAGGGGCTCTCCTTCGGGTTTTGAGCGAGTCCTGTTCTTGTCGTCCTTATAAATGCGGAAGAAGATCCTTGGTTACTTATGGGCTTAGGCGGTATGAAATAATATAAGAATTAGAAATGCATTTGAAAGTGTTGGAGCTTTTTATTAAGTGTAAAATATACACAATATGATTGACGGTTGTTATAATTGTAAATTATACACTTAACCTATGGAGGCGAAAACAGCACTGATAATTGTCGATTTGAACAATGACTTTCTGCCGGGCGGCGCGTTGGGCGTCGCGGGTGGAGATGTCATTTTGCCGGTTATTAACAAGCTAGCTGGAGGCGGAGACTATGCGACTGTCGTGGCGACGCAGGATTGGCATTTGGGCGATCATGTATCTTTTGAGACTTGGCCCGCTCACTGTGTGGCGGGCACTTTTGGTGCGGAGCTGCATGCGGATTTGAATCAGGCTAATGTGCATGCGGTCATTCGCAAGGGCTTCGATCAGGACGTTGATAGCTACAGCGGTTTTTACGATGAGCGAGGGGCGACCAATGGATTGGCCGAACTGTTGAAAGCGCGCGGGATCGAGCGCGTCGATATCGCTGGGATCGCCACTGATTACTGCGTGAAGGCGACTGCCATCGATGCCGTTCTACGAGCAGGACTCAAGGCGCGGGTTTTGCTTGAGGCCTGCCGTGGGGTTGGGGTGCACCCAGGCGATATTGATCAGGCTATCGAGGCAATGCGCACCGCGGGTGTAGAAATCGTGGACGGAACTTTATGAGAGCAATCAAACATACAATCTTGAGTGATACCAAATGGCTGAAATTGGTGGAGGCTGAAGCCGAGATCCAGGGGCGCACCAAGCAGTGGGTTTATTGTAGTCGTCGCAGAGATGTTGAGCAGCCGATTAAAACACCCGATGCGGTGGTGATTGTTCCCTTCGTGAAGCATCCGGAAGGGACCCAATTACTACTTGTTCGTGAGTATCGCATGCCGATCAACCAAACGATGATAGCCTTGCCAGCTGGTCTCGTTGATCCAGGAGAAAGGTGTGAGTCGACAGCTGAGCGTGAGCTTTTGGAAGAGACTGGCTATGCGGTCACCGCGGTTCTGGATAAGAGTCCGCCGACCCTATTTCCATCTGCGGGGCTGACCGATGAGTGCTTTCAATTTGTATTTGTGGAAGCGGAGTATCGTGGTCCAGCTGCGCCGGAAGCTTCTGAAGAAATTGAAGTCGTGCCTGTCACCATCGAGGGCTTACGTGCTTTAATGGCGGGAACCCCTGCGTTTTGTGGCCGCACTTGGCCGCTTTGTTATCAATACTTACAAATGAATAAATTCCCGATTTAAAATGATTACACTGAATGATAAACTTTCCGGCTGTCTGCTAGGCCTTGCTTGTGGTGATGCGGTTGGCACGACCGTTGAGTTTAAAGAGCGAGGCGCTTTTGAGCCTTGATTGATATGGCTCGAATTGCCAAGTCCTATCTAATCGAATCTTTAGTCGAAGGGCTGATCGATGCGCGCAAAAAATGAGAAACAAAGGTGAAATTTCCGGCTTAGTCTGGGGCACTGCGGTGGGCGATTCGCTCGGCTTGCCCGCCGAAGGGATATCGCTGGCTGAGATTAAGAAGTTGGGCTGGCATGACAACTGGAAGCATCGCTTTATTTGTGGCAGAGGTATGCTAAGCGATGTTACCGAGCATACCTTGATGGTGTTGGAGGCTTTGACAGGAGCGATCCTTGGAGCGTTGGCCGGTGCCCAGTTGGGTCGTTCGGGCATTCCTGATGAATGGGGCGACCCCATAAACGATTGGCCCAAGGGAAAATTGTTTATTAAAGCTCACATACAATGCATTCACGATGGGAGAGTCGCCCGTTCTCCGTGTTTCTTGTTACAGCTCGCGCGTAATCTAATTTTTTTGATCATCGTCTTGCTTCACGGTCTGACGCGGTTAATCCCATTTCGGATGCGTAAAATGTTATTCACTGATTAGGTCTGATTGTTATTAAGAATGACTGCATTTGAAGTAATTGCGAACGGTATGAATGCGGTCTCTGTGGTACTGGCTGCGAGAAATAGCGTCCACACTTGGTGGACTGGAGTTATTGGGTGTGTCTTGTTTGGGATCCTTTTCTTTGGTGCTCAATTGTATGCGGATGCCACTCTTCAAATATTTTTTATTATGACTTGTGTCTTTGGTTGGCTCAAGTGGACCAAGGGGGATGAGGGGGCGCCGGCTCCAGTAAAACGAAGCGGAGCTCGTTTGCTAAGTCTCATGGCAGGCTCGGGTGTCCTAGTGACGCTTGCTTATGGCTTTCTTTTGCATGTCTATACGGATGCGTATGCGCCATTTCTGGATTCTACGGTTTTGGCCTTTAGTGTGTTGGGGCAATTGTTACTCATGCAGCGTAGAATCGAAACTTGGTGGTGTTGGATTTTAGTGGATATCATTGCCGTGCCGCTCTTCGCATCACGGGGATTGTATGTAACCTCTGTGCTGTATGCGGCCTTTCTAGCCAATGCGGTGTTCGGATTGCTCCGGTGGAAACGGGAAATGAGGAAAGCATGAGTTATCTATATGCTCGAGGCTTAGTTGTAGGGAAGTTTTCGCCGCTACATTTAGGGCATGAATCATTGATTCGAGCGGCATTGGAACGGTGTGAGCGTGTATACTTAATTTCATACTCGAACCCAGAGTTTTCAGGATGTGAGCGGGCTCATCGGGAGCGATGGCTCAAGCTTCGTTTTCCGAATGTTCATTCAATTGTTATAGATGCCGAGAATGTTTCCTGCATGCTCGGTTCTGTGGGGTGGGACTACTTGCCTAGCAATGAAGCGGCTGCCGAAGTGCACCGTAAACTGTGCGCTGATATTTGCCTGCAAATTTTTAAGACCTCTGTGGATGTCGTTTTTAGTAGCGAGGATTATGGGGCAGGATTTGCCCGATATCTATCAGGTGCATTCAGTGTTTATTATTGTGCGCCAGTTGAAGTTGAAAGTATCTGTTTAGATCCTTCGCGGCGGCGGTTACCAATTTCTGGTTCGCAGATACGTGCGAATCCTCATCAGCATCGCGCTTATTTGAGCTCCGAAGTTTATTGTGATTTTGTGGAAAAGGTATGCTTCTTGGGGGGCGAATCGACGGGGAAAAGCACTTTATCCCGTCTAGCGGCCGAAAGGTTTGCTACGGAGTATGTGGCTGAGTATGGCCGGACACTGTGGGAAGCGCAGGCTGGTCTCTTGCTATACTCGGATATGTTGAAAATTGCTCAGGTTCAAATTGAGCAAGAGCAGCAGGCATCTATGTCAGCGAATCGTTATTTATTTTGCGATACGTCTCCTTTGACGACGCTTCTTTATAGCGACGAAATGTTTGGAGAGGTCGATGACGCGTTGGAAGTTTTAGCGAACCGTCAATATGAGCATATTTTTCTGTGTGAACCTGACTTTGATTTTGTTCAGGATGGAACTCGAAAAGACGACTCATTCCGCCGCTACCAACACGATTGGTATATCCGGGAATTGAATAAGCGTGGACACCATTATATTCAGCTAAAGGGATCCATCGCGGAAAGACTCAAGGTGATCGAGTCGGTTCTATCGTGAACTGAGATTTTCAATAGCAAGGGGGCTGTCTAGTTTCCAATATAATAGAATGTGCTTAGCGCTATATGGTCTGTTCCCCCCGCGATTTCACAGAGAGTTCATAATGTTTTCAAAGAAGGGTTCTAGGATGGGGGACGATGAAAACAATTCTATGCTTCTTCTTATTATTTAGTGTCGGTTTGAGCGCGTTGGGTGCTGCGGGCGGCATTTCGCAGGCGACGGTGACCTTGCCCTATTCCGAATTGCGGGGCTTGCTGGAGCGGGCGCAAGCTGCCAGCGACGACCGCGTGCCGCCCAAGCCGCCGGTGGACGTGTGGGTGCAGTCGGCGAATTATGTGGTCGATTGCACGGATCTGGCTGCGGTCAGTTTGCAGGCTCGTTTCAGTGTGGTGAACCTTTCGGATGCGTGGCAATCGGTCTTTTTAGTTAAGGATAGTGAGGGCATTCGCTCGCTGGATCCGCCGGATGCGAAACTGGTGCCGATGGATGGTGGCATGTGTTTATTGCTGGAGCCGAAAGCTGCGTCCACTGTGACGCTGGGGCTGCAGGCTGCGCCAGTGCAGCGTTCGCAGCGCGGTCAATTGCTTGCTGATTTTATGGCGGTGGGGGCGGGACAGTCGACTCTTGAGCTTCGGCATGCGGAGGATCCAGCGGCTATCATTGTGACGGGGGCAGTTGCTGCGAATCGTGAGAAGACAACATTCAGTTTACCGGCGTCTGGTGGGTCTGTGCAGGTCAAGTTGTATGCGCCCGAGGCGATGCAGCCGACGCAGTGGCAAGCTTCGGCGAAGCACTGGATTCGTGATCTGGGGGGCGTGATGCAGGTGAGCTGTCACCTGCGGCTGAATGCGACTGACGGTGGCCTCACGTCCAGGGCGCAAGTACGCTTGGCGAGTCCTGCCAGTGTGAATACTGTGGCGGACTTCGGCCGCGGTGGAGGTGTGCGTGATTCGATAGAGATGACCGCTCAAGGGCCGATTTTACATTTGGAGTGGCCACACGACGAGGCGACCACACGGGAAGTGATGATTCAATATGCCGTGCCGATCGATCTGGTGGCGGAGCAGTTCGCGGTGCCGCTTGTGAGGGTGGAGGGCACGAAGAAGACCGACAGCGCATGCTATCTTTCCGACTTCGATGGGGTCGAGGTGACGCCAGCTGCGGGGGCGTGGATGCCGCTCGGGCGCTTGCCCGATTGGATGGGGGCGTCCGTGCGGATTGAGAAGCTGAGGTATCTCACGCTTTCGGATACAGCGGCCTTAGAACTATCTGCGCGGCCACTGCCACGGGTGAAAACCGCTTCGGCCACGGTGGAGACGGCGGAGTATGTCAGCGAGTTGGTGGCCGAAGGGAGTCGGTTGCACCGAGCCAAGCTTGTGATCGAACACGCCGACGCGGCTGAATACCGTTTCGTGCTGCCGGCAGGTGGTAAACTGCTGTCTAGTTCGATCAACGGTCGCTCGATGGATCCGTTGTTGGCGGAAGATGGCGGGCTGATCCTTAATTTGCCCAAAGGCAGTGGGACACATTCCAAGACCACAGTGGGCTATGTCTTTACCAGCAAAGGGCCAAAGATGAATCCCGTTGAGGGCAGAGTATCACTGGAGCTGCCGCGCACGCCCCTGTTTGTGCACCGCTTGATCTGGCAGCTGCAGTTGCCCAGTGAATATCAGGCCACCGCGCTGGAGGGGAACGTCGTGATCGACGCCGGAGATGCGCATGGCGGATCGGTGCGTCTGAGTAAACAGATCTATGACGACGAAGCACCGGTGGCTTCGCTTTATTACACACGCCGAGACCTGGAGCGCTGAAGCTTTATTTGTAGGGGCTTCACTTGTGACGCCCGCCGAAGCAAAGCACGCAAACACGACGGTCTTCACCAGTGAGGTCTCTGCGAGAGATGACCTCAAGTAACAATTACAAAATTATGCACAAATACACACTGACATTTCGCTCCATCTTCGCGGTGGGTTTTATTTTCATCTGCACCGCAGTCGGCTGGTTTCTTCTAGGCGGGGCGCTGACGCATCGTTCGATGGATCGCTCCGGCTCATTGATGTATGAAGTGCAGGCGACTTGGGGGCCGCAGTTGCGGCAGGCGCACCCGATCGCTTGGTATGAATCGCCTGCTAATGCTTCGGGACGTTCGTCTGTCAGCCCGAGTATGAGTCGGGTGCAAGTCGATCTGCAGTATGAGCCAAAGCGCAAGGGCTTGTTCTGGTATCGCACCTATCAGGTGCAATTTGCTGCCAATTATGAAATCCCGAATCCGACGCCGATCGCGCAAACCGTGTATGTAGCGTTCAGTCTGCCTTCCGCCGATGCGAGCTATAACAATTTCACCTTCGAGCTCGAGGGCGCAGGCGTCGACGAGCCCATCTTACGCGAGGGCACCATCACCCAGGCGGTGGTGATACCGCCCCTAAGCACGGCGCCCTTGCGGGTGAGCTATCATGCGCGCGGCCTAAACCATTGGGAGTATGATCTCAACGGAGCGAGTCGTGTGCAGAATTTCCAGTTAGCCATGCAGACCGATTTCGAATCGATCAATTTCCCCGGCGGCACCGCATCGCCCACCGACCGTTCGGAAATCGCCACGGGCGGGTGGGATTTGATCTGGGACTACCCCGACGTGATTGGCGCGCAGTCGATCGGCATGGACATGCCCAAAGTCTTAAACCCCGGGCCGATTGCGAGCCGTATCAGTTTCTTTGCGCCGGTCTCCTTGCTTTTCTTTTTTGCGGTCCTGTTAATCTTTGGCGCAGTGACGGGGATCAATTTGCACCCGATGAATTACTTCTTCTTAGCGGCCGGCTGTTTCGCATTTCAACTACTCTTCGCTTACACGGTCGATCTGATGCCGATACATCTGTGCTTCTTTTTATCGGCTGCGGTTTCGTTGCTATTGGTGTGTGGGTATCTACATGCCGTTGGTGGTCGCGCGCTGACACGGATCGCGCTGCCTGCGCAGTTCGCTTACATGGTATTGTTTAGCTACAGCTTCTTCTTCGACGGTTTGAGCGGGCTGACCATCGCGATCGGTGCCGTGTTGACGCTGGCCGTCTTGATGCGCGCGACCGCCAAGATGGACTGGTCGACGGTGTTTGTGGCACGTAAGCGTGGCGACAGCGGGCTGTCAGTAGGGAGTGGGGAGTAGGGAGTGGGGAGTGGGGAGTGGAAAGTAGGGAGTGTGTAGAAATTCGGGGTGATGAATATCGCGGACTCGTGATGAAGAGTGGAGAGAAGCTTGGTGATGTGTTCCATCAACTGCGGTCTTCACAAGTGAAGCCCCTACGTTTTGCATTTCAATTGGTTCCTTTGCTTGTTAGGTTTTGGTATAAAATGACTTCTCATTCTGATAAACTGCCCCGTGTGCTGGTCGTCGAGGACGAGCCTTCGATTCGTGATAGCATTGTGTATGCTTTGGAGTCGGAGGGCTTTGCGGTCGATCACACGGCATCGGGCGGGGAGGCTTTGGCGCATCTGCAGGCGACGCAGTATGCCTTGGTGGTTTTGGATGTGGGGCTGCCGGATATGAATGGTTTCGACCTGTGTCGTGACTTGCGGCTGCGCAGTCAGGTGCCGGTGATCTTTTTGACGGCGCGCGCCTCGGAGGTGGATCGGGTGGTGGGCTTGGAATTGGGCGCGGACGATTATGTGACCAAGCCTTTCAGTCCACGTGAGCTTTCGGCGCGGGTGCGGGCCAACATCCGCCGCGCGCAGTTGAACGCGCCGCCTGTGCCGCTGCCGAATGCGGTGGCTCCGCGGGCGCGTTCAGGGCTGCCCTTCGAGGTTGATTATGAGCGTTGGCAGATTTGTTACTACAGTTCGCTGCTAACTTTGTCGCGTTATGAATTCCGCCTCTTGGTCGCGCTGATCGAAAAGCCGGGCCGTGTGTATTCGCGTGCGCAGTTGATGGACCTCGCATGGGAGGAGCCGGACGCCTCGATGGAGCGCACGGTCGATACCCATATCAAATCCGTGCGGGCCAAACTGAAAGCTTTGCGGGCCGATGTGGATCCGATTGTCACACACCGTGGCATTGGATATTCGATGAGAGAGCATTGGTGAGTTTAACCAATCGCATATTGATCAGCCTCGCGCTGATGGCTTTGGCTGGTTTCGCGGTCTTGCTGAATCCGATCTTGGATCGGGTCGAGCGCCAGTATTTGGAAGCGACCGAAGAGCCGATGGTGGATGTGGCGGAGATCTTGGCGGCCCTCTTATCGCATCAGGGCGGGCATGCGATTCTTGCGCCGGAGGCTTGGCGTTCTGGTATGGAGTCAGTCAAAGCGAAGCCGCTGAATGCCAAGATTTATAATCTGATGAAGGACAAAGTGCTGATGGACTTTTATATCACCGATGCGGCGGGGCGGCTCATTTACGATTCCGGAGTGGTGGGCCAGGTGGGCGAGGATTTTAGTATTTATCTGGATGTGGCGCGCACATTGCGCGGGGAGTATGGCGCCCGCTCTTCTCGCTTGGATGAGGCCGACCCGACCTCTTCGGTGATGTATGTGGGCGCACCGATTGTGAATGACGGCGAAATCATCGGCGTGCTCACCGTCTATAAGCCGCAGCGCAGCATGTTGCTCTTTATCATCGAGACCAAGCAGCGCTTGATTCGACTAGGACTGCTGGCGGTGGGCTTGGTGCTTTTGCTGGGATGGCTGCTTTCGAAATGGGTGACTCAGCCCCTGCGGCGATTGACCGCCTATGCGGCCGCGGTCTCGCGGGGAGAGCGTCCGCCGGCGCCGGTCATGCCAGGGCGGCATTTACGCATTCTCGGGGAAAGCACTGAGGCGATGCGCGAGGCTCTGGAAAACCGCAAATATGTGGAGTCCTATGTGCAGTCGCTGACGCATGAAATGAAGTCGCCGATTGCCGGGATCCGTGGGGCGGCGGAATTGTTGCAGGAGGACCTGCCCGCGGCGAAGCGCACACAATTTCTGGCGAACATTGAATTAGAATCCGCTCGCTTGCAAAATCTGGTGGATCAACTGCTGGCCTTGGCCTCGCTGGAAAATCGCACCGAACTGGGCGATCCCGTCGAGATCGAGCTGAGTGCGTTGATCCGGCGTATCGTGAATCATCACGAGTCCAGCCGACTGAATAAAAAGATTCACTTCGAGCTGCAGCTGTCGGACGAGTGCAGGGTCGAGGGGGAGCGCTTCCTGTTGGAGACTGCGCTCAATAACCTGCTGCAAAACGCCATCGATTTTTCACCGCTGGAGGGGCGCATCGAAATCCGAGCCTGGCTGGAGGGGCGTCAGGTCGCGATTTCCATCTGCGATGAGGGGCCCGGGATTCCAGAATTTGCGCTCGAACGCATCTTTGATCGTTTCTATTCCTTGCCTCGGCCTCACAGTGAGCGCCGGAGCTCGGGGCTGGGCTTGTGCTTTGCGCGCGAAGCTGTCGAACTGCACCGAGGCAGCTTGCAGGTGGGGAATCGTCAGCAGCAGGCCGGCGCCGAAGCGGTGATTCGTTTGCCGCAATTGTGAGCGACAAAATGCGGGCTGTCGCTCGGGGACGTGTTTTCGCTCTTCACTTTTGAGGGTTTAGCTCAATAAAAGTAGCCAGACACTCATGCCCAAACTCATACCAAAACGCCTCGGCGCAGATCAGGATCGATCACACGCCGTTTTACAAAAGCCAGAAATTCTCGCGCCTGCGGGGGATTGGGAGTGCGCCCGCGCGGCTGTCGAAAATGGGGCCGATGCGATCTTCTTCGGCTTGGATCGTTTTAATGCGCGCATGCGGGGCAAGAATTTCACCGAGGCCGACCTGCCGGATCTGATGGCCTATCTGCACGGGCGTGGTGTGCGGGGCTATGTGACCTTTAATACGCTGGTCTTCTCTAATGAGCTCGCAGACGCGGAGAGCTTTCTGCGCTCGATCATCCGCTCCGGCGTGGATGCTGCCATCGTGCAAGACGTGGGCATCTGCCAGTTGATTCGTAAAATTTCGTCCGACTTCCCGATTCATGCTTCGACCCAGATGAGTGTTACCAGCGAGGCGGGCGTGCACTTTGCCGAAGAGCTGGGCAGCAGCGTCGTGGTGCTGGCGCGTGAGTGTTCGCTCAAGGAGGTGCATGCTATCAAAGAAAAGACTCTGAACAAGGGCTTGGATATGCCCTTGGAAATTTTCGTGCACGGGGCGCTCTGTGTGGCTTACTCGGGGCAATGCCTGACCAGTGAGTCGCTGGGGGGCCGCTCGGCCAACCGCGGTGAGTGCGCGCAGGCCTGCCGTCTGCCCTACGGCTTGTATAGCGATGGCGAGCCCGTCGATCTCGGAGATCGGCGTTATTTACTGAGTCCGCAAGACCTGGCTGGATTGGATGCCATGGACGAGATCATCGATGCTGGGGTGGCGAGTCTGAAAATCGAGGGCCGCTTGAAGGCGCCGGAGTATGTGGCCGCTGTCACGAGTGTGTATCGTAAGGCATTGGATGATGCCTGGACGCGTCGGCATGGCGAAGCGGCGCATACGCCCGCGCCCTACCGTCAGGCTGAGGGGCGCTACGCGCTGGAAATGACTTTCTCCCGTGGCCTGTCGACCGGATGGTTGGGCGGCATCGATAATCAAAAACTAGTGCATGCCCGCTTCGGAAAAAAGCGCGGCCTACGACTGGGGGTGATCGACCGCATTGAGCGCGACGGCATTTGGCTGCGGCTGGAACATCCGCTCAAAGCTGGCGATGGCGTGGTGATCGATCGCGGTCGCCCTGATGAACACGAAGAAGGGGGTCGTATCACATCTGTGGATACCAATGTCGACGAGAGCTTCATTCGCTTCTTCCAAGGCTCGATCAACTGGAAGCGCGTCGAGCCCGGGCAGGTGGTTTACAAGACCTCCGACCCCGCGCTGGATAAGAGCTTGCGTCAAAGCTTCGAGGTCGAGCAGCCGAACTACAAGCGTCCGATCCATGCCAGTGTGAGCGGGCGGGTGGGCGCGCCGCTAAGCCTGACCTTGCGCGATGACGAAGGGCACATCGCTCAAGCACAGTCAGAGCCCGAACTGCAAGCAGCGCGCAACAAACCACTCGACGAGGCGATGCTGCGCAAGCAACTCGGACGCTTGGGCGGCAGTGCTTTTTACCTGGGCGATTTGGACATCGATTTGGCGGGCGACTGCATGTTGCCCGTGTCTGCCTTGAATCAATTGCGCCGTAATGCCGTCGACTTACTGATGGCGCACCGCGCTGAGCCGCTGCGCTGGCAAATGAACCCAGCGCCGCAGATTACTATCGGCGAACCCGCAGCTGTCGGCAAAGCAAGCAGCCCTTATTTGATTCCCTACGTGCGCAATGCCGAGCAATTCGCGGTCGCTCTGGAACTGCCCTACGACGAGATATACCTCGAGTTAGAAGATCCGCGCAAATACGCCGCGGCCGTGGCGCAAGCCCGAGGCGCCGAGGAGGCCGATGGTCGCACGCGCCAGATTTGGGTGGCGCCGCCACGCATGTTTAAGTCGGGCGAAGACTTTCTAATCAAGCAACTGCTCAACTGTGGCGCCGACGGTTTTCTCGCGCGTAACCACGAGCACCTCACCGCGCTGGCCGATTATCGCATGCGCGGCGATTTCTCTTTGAACGTCGCCAATCACCTGAGCGCCGCCTATTTTATCGAGCGCTGGGGATTGGAGCGTTTGACCGCATCCTACGATCTCAACACCGCGCAGTTGGATGCACTTCTGAGTCATTCACCTGCCGGCAGTTTCGAGATCACCCTGCACCAGCACATGCCGATGTTTCACATGGAGCACTGCGTCTTTTGTGCCTTTCTCTCCGAAGGTAAGGATTTTCGCGATTGCGGACGCCCCTGCGACAGTCACCAAGTGCAGCTCAAGGATCGCGTGGGAGCCCTGCACCCACTCAAAGCCGATGCCGGTTGCCGCAATACATTGTTTAATTCCAAGGCGCAAACCGGTGCCGAGTACATTGAGTCAATGACCGCCCAAGGCGCCGGTGCCTATCGTATCGAGTTTCTCAATGAGACCGGTGAGGAAGTGCGCCGCACCATGCAGCATTACGCCGATTTGCTCGCTGGAGAGATCAGCGCGGAGCATCTTTGGAAAGAACTCAAACTGATCAATCAACTCGGCGTGACCCGCGGCACCTTGGAGCGCTAGTGCGGCTAAGCTTTGTTTCAACAGGCGTATACAGAAGGTCCAGTCCTATCTGGAAGTTGAATAGTAATGCCTCGACTGCTTCGTTTAAATTGTGTGTTATGATTGCCAGCAGTAACTGCTTATAGCTCTAGCTTTTCGGTTGAAGTTCCCAGGGATGGGAGCGTGTCTACTTTGCAAGGCTGTCTGGTATTTCAAAAAGTTTAGAAATGATTCCAGTATTGAGTGAGGCGCTATTGAGTTGTATGCGATTCATGACTTTATCATTGATGTAAGTTGTCATGAAAAAGGGGATCGGCATGCCATCGACATCGCGATAATCAGAATATAGGGTTTTTTGTAGTGTGCCATCGGGGAGCGTTTGCGTCTCAGCAAGCGGGTGCATGCTTTGAGGATCGATAAAAGTTTCAATTTTTTCCCCTTCGGCGTCTGTTACGTGTACTTTTAGACACTCGCTATCTTCCCATTCGGCGGATTCGATCGCTGTGATGTGGCCATTACCTAAGTGGGCTTCGATGATTCGGTCGTAGAAGCGAGCTTGTGATTTCCATGTTTGGGCTTCGCTGCCATCGATGGTTGTTGAATGTGGTTCTCGGTTTGGTGTGCGGATGCGTCGCCAAACTGTTTGGCCGTTTACGCCGAAAGTTATTTGGTGTGCTTCACGGCTGATTGTGAATAGCATTAGATCCGGCTGTTTTTTGATGAGCACAAAGTTTTCATTTTTTGTGCCGTCGTCGATTTTTCCTGTCACACGTATGGTTTGTGTGGTTTGGAGGAGCGGTGCCTTGCAATTTATTGCGAGATAGGCAGCCATAAAAGTTTCTGGGTTTAGCAATTTTTGAATGCTGCCGCGGGGCGATTGAGTTTCGGCCGTGCTCGTGTCGGGGGCGCGGGTAGATTGTATGGCGGTATAGATTGCTGCACAGGTGAGTGCAAACGTCGTAATGTAGAGGATGCGCTTTGACAGTCTTTGGAGTTTACTAGGCTGGTCACTCGCTTGCTTGGTATTGGTATAGGGGGAGCCCATTTCTATGTTTTGTATATTTTCGTTAGAGTATCGGCCTCAGCGCTTGTTAGGGCAAACTTATTGTGACGGTCAGGACTGTCTCAGTCATAGCGTGCGTGCATGGCAGCGAGTGGGAAGTTTTTACCTGGGCAAATGGTTTGTTCGCCTCGTAGGTCGCGATGTCCGGCAAATTGTTTTGCGCCAGGGATGACTTCGCCGCGCAGCCAATCCATCAGCTGCGTGAAGGCGGCGAGCTGGCGATGGGTGGGGTGGCTGGTCTCGAAGTTGCCGACCAGGCAAATGCCTATAGCGGTTAGGTTGATATGATAGTTTTTTACGTGGCCGCCGAGTAATTGTTTGGTCCAGCGAGGGCCGATTTCAATTTCACCATCGCCGGAGTCGATGCCATTTCCGATAACAAAGTGGTAGGCGAGTCCGTTTTTCATGCCACGCTTGCGGTGGGCCCGGTCGTAGATGGCTGCGTTGCCGTACTTAATCGCGCTGTGATGGGCGACGATTCGTTTCCAGTTCTGGGTGCGGACATGGATCTTGGCGGTTTCGGCTTTCACCTGAGCCAGTAAGTCTTCCATGGGGCTGGCTGCGGGCACTTGCAGCTTCTGACCAATTAAGATTCTGTCGCCGGAAAGGTTGTTGGCACGTTTTAGGTCGCTGATGCTGATGCCATGCGTGAGTGCGATGCCTCCGAGTGTATCTCCATTTTTGACCGTGTAGGTGTTGCTTGCTGACGTGGTGGCTGCCTGTCCGCTTTGTGTTGGAATGCTTAACGTTTGTCCAACTCGAATTAGGTCACCTGTGAGCTTATTTAGTTTTCTGAGTTCTGATGTGCTGACGCCGTATTTGAGTGCAATGTGTCCGAGGGTATCGCCGTTGCGAACAGTGTATGTCGTATGAGCGTTGCTAAGCTTGAGTCCAGTTAAGCTGCCTAGGACGATTAGGCTGGCACGTTTGGAAAACTCTCGGCGGGGGAGGTGCATATCGGTGAATGGTCGTTGACTAGTATCCAAATTACAGATGATTCATCATCTGTAAAGTCAGAGGGCTCGATCTACCGTAGGGAATCTGGCACCTCGAAGAGTCTCGACATGATTCCAGTATTGATTGCTGCTCGTTCGATTCGCGTGCGGGTGGTGATTGTGTTATTCACGGAGGCGATGATATGGAAGGGAATTGGAATGCCGTCGACATCATGATAATCGAAAAATTCGCTCTGTTGAATACTGCCATTGCTCAAGATTTGTCTTTCTGCAATCGGATACATCGTGAAGGGGTCGATGAATGTTTCTACCCTTTTTTCGTTGGCATCGGTTATGTGGACTTTGAGGCAGTCATTTCCGTTCCAGTCGGCTGCTTCGATGCCGGTAATGATTCCCTTGCCTAAGTGTGCTTCGATGATGCGGTCGAAAAAATGGGATTGAGCGCGCCAAGCTTCGGCGGCTTCTCCTTCGATCATAGTGTGGATGTCATCTTTTTTGGGTATTCGAATCCGCTCCCAGACTTCCGGGCCGATGATTCCGTAGGTGATTTCATGTGTGACGCGGTCGAGGTTGAATAGCATTCGATCTGGGCGCATTTTTACCAAGACAAAATTCTCGCTGTTACCGTCGCTTTCGACTGTGCCTGCGATTCGAATTGTTCGGATACTTTCCAGTAGTGGCTCTTTGCAGTTAACGGATAGGTAGGCGGGCATGAATGCTCTGAGTGAGGTCAGTTCTCGAATGGTGCCGTGTGGGAATTGAGTTGATGCGTCGGACTGATCTGAATTACCGATTGACTTGATTGCGGTATAGATGGCCGCGCAGACTAGCAAAATTGCACCCAAATAGAGCGCTTGTTTCGATAGCCTTTGGATTTGAGTAGGCTTCCCGCCCTTACGCTTGGTGTTGGTGTATGATGAGCCCATTTGTAATCTTGCGAATTTCGTATACTGCTAAGTGGTAATTGTGGGGTCAATTCAAATGCAAGTTGCTAATCAGTGGAGGGAGGGACCTTGGGGTGGTGTGCTCCGTTTTGGGGATTTGAATGTTCTGATCGGCTGAATCGAGCCAGATGTGAATTATTCGATCAGATGTGTTGTTGTGTGGATTTTCATCTATTCTCGATATCATTGTGATCGAGTCCATGCTCGCCAAATGGCATTAAGCCTTTTTTGTAGCTAGTTTTATTTCCTACCAATGAGCTCTCTTAGACACTATCCTCTGGGTGAAACATGTCCAGCTAGTCCCCATGCAGTCGTCAGTAGTCTGCCGACGATGGCCGATGTGCGCGGCTACGAAGAGCGTGAGCCGCGCGTTATCAATGCTTTGAAGTCGGGGTACCCGCGCTTTGTGCAGCACGAGTTTATTGTGGACTTAGTGGCGTTTTATCTTGAGCGCGCTGGCTTGGATTCGAGGGGGGCAGTTTTGGTCCCCGGGCGTCGGGCGATGCAGGACTTAGTGGATCGTGTGGGGGCGGGTGTGACCGGGTTAGAGGTTGAAGATGATTTGTTTCTGTTGCACTTTGATGGGACGAACCAAGAGCTATGCCATCGGGTGCGAAAGTTTGTGCAACACACGGGGGTTGGGATTTCATCGCGCCAGGCGGAAGATCTTTTATTAGTTCATGGGTTGCGTGAGGCGGTGTT